>NZ_JBFAHJ010000001.1:0-819009 GCF_040654115.1 Nonomuraea sp. NPDC050786 | reverse complement strand
ACGGTTGTCCCGGGCCCCGGTAGAAGAGGGTGAACGCGCCGACAGCGAGAGCAACGCCCCCCAGAAGGACCATGGCGCGGCGCATGAGATTGACATCTTCTCCGAATCTCAACGATCAGGACGAACCTGATCATAGAGCTCGTCACCTATGGCGGCATGCTCATTGCGTCAGGTCGGCGACCGCGGTGGAGTGCCATGGCGACGGCATGCCAGCACGCTGGAACGTAGTGACGATTTATCCGAAATGAGACCCGACAAGATGAAACAGGGGGTTACGGTGCGCTCAGCACCGTCTCGATGACCGCGCCATGGCCGATCCAACCAGGCCTCGCGCCGCTTGATCTCATCGCCGATGCCCTCATCCCACATCCTCGCCCAGCCACCACCCCGCTCCTCGGCTCCGCCCCGGAGCACGATGTTGTCCGGCGTGTAATCCAAATGCCCAACCACTTCCGCCGGGTAGGTTCCACCTCACTCCGTCGAAACCACCCTGGCCTGTCCGCCCACCCAGACGCTGCATGACCGTCCGCCTGGAAATTCCAAGGCCGCCAGCCTGGATCATGCTGGCCGCTCACCTGGAGGAATTTCTGACCGTGCACACTGCACTATCGTTCAGATACCGCTCTCACGATCGCCCGAAGCGGCCGAGCACCGTGCGTGGTCGGGGCCATCGACGGATCGAAACTTGTTTGGTCGCAAAGCGCGCCGCACGGGAACGGCCCTCACGATCGCCTGTCGGTGGCTGGCCGCCGTCGCCGGCTGGGAGCGATCGAGGGTCCAGGGCTTCGTTCCTCAGCCCCGGCCCACCGAGCGATGTGGCTGGCGTGCTCGTTGCGTGCCCGATGGGGCGGGGAAGTAGGGGCAATCGCGGGGAGTCACGGGGAATGCCACCCGTACGTTGAGCCGTCTGCTCTGGTGGAGCAAGATCGGCGTGCGTCTTTGCAAGCAGGATGTCAGGAGTTCGAATCTCCTAGGCCCCACCTCGAGAAACGCCCCGCTCCAGGTCTTGGAACGGGGCGTTCGTGCCATTAACGTGCCATTGGTCTTTGGCGATCTTCTTTTGTTCGGCCTCCACACGGGCGGTCAGTGCGTCGGCGATTCGCTGGTCCGCGTCGCGCGTGGCGTGCTGGTAGATCAGCGCGGCGCAGTCGCTGTCGTGCCCCATGCGGGCCTTAAGGTCGGCCGTGCTCGGGCCGCGCTGGGCACTGCTATTCCGGCCGACGCTCGTGGCCGATAGCGTCAGAGGGTGGACAACGATGATCTCCCAATCCGGCTATGGAGCGACGCCGAGCTCGCCGTCGCGACTGGCCTCGTAGTGCTGCTGCTCCTCCTGCCCACCATCATCTGGCTTGCCATGACGATGCTGCGCCGCCGCAGGTAGCGCTTCCAGTGGGGTGCTCCGGCTCCACAGACGGACGCCCTTGGTCAGTCGGTGTTCCATCAGTAGTTCGGGCGTCGCCGCTGCCGCCACCATGGCCAATCAGGCGATGCGAGCGGATCCGGCGACGTTCGGGCGAGAAAGCTTCTGTCGATGGGAAGCACCAGATTGTAAAGATACGGTCGCGCCCAGCGAGGCAATGCAATGAGCACCTGTTCCAGTTCCCCGCGCGGATCGTGTTCCCAACAGGCGGGGCATGTGCAGGTGGGCCGGAGCTGGGTGGAGGTGCCCGGAATCACTTCCCGCGTCCAAGTCAGCAGCACCGCCGCCACATAACCCGGCCCCATCCGGGTGTGCTCCAGCGCGATCACTGCGGCCATAGGGCGCGGCCCGAGACCAGGAACCTGATGAATCAAGGGTCTGTGGGTTACGCACATGAATCTTCGCGTGCGAACCGCCGAAGGGCGCCTACGCGGCATGGCCCTTTCTGATCGAAGTCATGCCCATGATGATCGCATGCCTAGAGCGTGACTTCCAGGCCTCGCTTGCCGAAGCAAACTATGCCTCCGGCAGGGGCGTCCGGCTCCGGGATGCTCGCCGCGTCGGGTGTACTCAGGCAGGAGAGTCACTGGCGGTGTCAGAAGTCTTTCGTACACACGTACGATCCCCTAATCTGTCCCGAGCATGGAAGCCAAGCGATCAAGACCGGAGGGTCCAGATGGGGGTCTTCTACGACTACTACCGGGCGGCGAACAGGCAGGTGGCCGCGGAGAAGCCCGATAGCCCCCGTGCCGTTGAGAAGCCCATGGCGGGAGTACCGACGTTCGATGCGGTGGACGCCAAGTGGATCGGGCCCGACGTGATACTTGGGCGGCTCATAGCCCTGGTCAGAGACGTTCCGTTCAGCTTGGACCTGGTGCAGACGGTCACGGTCTATCCGCCACCCGAGAGCGCTCCGGCGACGATGGAGGAGTGGGAGGCTCTGCCGGAGGACTCCCCATACAAGGAAGGGCCGGGAATCGAAGAGCTCCCCGCAGACGTGCGCGACGCGCTCGCCGGCATCCCGGATAGCAGGTTGGACGAGCTCGTTGAGCACTGGGAGGAGATCGAGGAGTTCGCTGACCTACCACCTTCCGATGGATACCTTCTGGAGGTCCTTACAGGGCTGCGAGGCCTTGCTCAACGAGCACAGGAGGAAGATCAGATGATCTATTGCTGGATGTGTGTCTAGCTAGTTCTCTCCCGGTGCCAGGTTCGAGCCCCCGGCGTCCTGCCTCAGCGGCTGCCGTGCAATATACGTGCAATGATCATGAGGCTTGAGGCAACGAGACATGGCTGCGGTGCAGGTGAAAGGCCTTTTGCCGTTCGTAACGGTCACGCGCTGTAAAACCGTCGCCAGCCAGCGCCACCCAAGCGCCTGACCGCGCCACTAGCTACTCTCGCGTCCCCCATCCCCTTCTCCTGATCCTGGAGACAGGGACTCATGCGCGCTCGATGGAGCCTCGCCCTCATCCTGACTCCGTTGCTCTTCGACCGCGTCGCCATTCCGCCGCCTCCGCTTCTCGGCGTGGATGGGCAAGTTCTTTTGCGACTTCCTCGACCGCCTTGCGGAGCTTCTCGATCTCCTGGACCTGCTGATGGAGGGTCTTGACCGTGAGGTGCCGGAGCTTGCGGTAGATCTCCAAGTCGATGAGGTAGGTGAGTGGCTCGACAGCACCATAGGGCCCATCCGCCTCTACCGTCACGGTGTAGCGGCGGGGCAGGTCTTTTTGGAAGAACTGCCATCCGATATCGAAGAGCGCCTCGATCTTGCGCCCTGGCGGCAGATGAGGAATGCCTTGAGTGAAGATGAGGGTATCGGCGAGCCTCTCCCGGTCATCCCCATCCATCGAGGTCTGAATAGGCGGCTCGAACTTGATTCGAACGTTGCGGGCAACTGTGGGCCCCACGTTCTCGATCACGAGATTCATAGCCTCTGAGATGAAGTCGGACGCCCGGATGTCGACGACCACGTATGGCTGCTGCGACTCCGTGAACGCCGTGCGGTCGAGCGCGAGCTGGTTGGCGGCAATCTCCGCTTGATCACGCGCCGACACTGCTTGATCCTTTGCCGCGTCAGCGGCTCGCTGGGCATCGGCCGCTTGGTCGATCGCGGCACTGGCCTGTCGTCTGGCGTACCAGACCGAGAACAGGGAGAGCAGTAAGGCCGCAAGGGCCGCGATGGCAGTGAGGATGTCGGTCCAGTCAGGACCGTCTGGGGGCCTCAACCTCGGTCTCCTCCTCGGGAAATCGATGAATGGACATGCAGCTGTGCTCGTCCATCTTCCCGAAGCGCAGCGTAGTTTGACCGCTCTACACCCCGGCGCTAGTTGCAGCTCTAGTTGCAATCCGGTGTCGTACAGGGTCGTCCGACGCCGACCTTCGAAGTCGGATGGGCCAGGTGGAACCGATCGGGACGGGCAAGATCCGAGCTGCTAATGCGGTTTGGGTTTACCGCCCATCCGGGGTTCAAATCCCCGATCCTCCGCAGGCAAGAGGCCCTTCCCCGGGTTTGGGGAAGGGCCTCTTTGATCTTCTGCGGGCACCAGGGTTGCAGTTTGGGTTGCAGTTGCCCCTCAGGGAGCGCCCCAGAGGGCAGCGTCCATGCGGTCGCTGGCGTCCTTCATCTGGAGAGTCGCTACGTGGGTGTAGCGCTCTGTGGTGGTGACGCGGGTGTGGCCGAGGATCTCCTGTACGACTCGGATGTGGACGCCCTGCTCTATCAACAGGGTCGCCGCGGTGCGCCTCGCGTCGTGAACCCTGGCGTCCCGCACGCCGGCCTGCTTGAGGATCGACTTCCACTGCTTCCAGTCCTCCGTGCGCTCGATCGGGCCGCCGAGCGGCGGCGCCGATGCCGCCCGGTCAGGCCGAGGCCGCGCATCAGCCGGGCCACCCGCCGCCGGCCACACTGCTGCCCGTCCCGCTGCAGCTGGGCGTGCACGCGCGGCGCGCCGTAGCTGCCTCGTGAGCGCGTGCACCTCGGCGATGCGCTCGGCCAGCTGCGCGTCGCGCATCGCGCGGGGCCCGGGCACGCCACTGCGGCGGGCGTAGAAGGCGGCACGGGAGACTCCCAGCAGCTCACACGCCCGTTTGACGCTGTGGCCGCCCTGCTTTTCCGCCTCGATGAACGGGTGCACGCTCACCGGGTCTCCTTGGCGAATTAAGCCGTCACTCGCTTGAGGACGTCGACATCCTCGCGCAGCCGCCGATTCTCCCGCCGCAACGCCTCCAGTTCCTGGCGTTCGCTGCTGGTCAGCCCTTCCCGCTGCCCGGCGTCGACCTCGGCCTGGCGGATCCACTGGCGCACCGCGGTCTCGGTCAGATCGAAGTCCTTGGCCACCTGCCCGACCGAGCGGTCACCACGCTGGCACAGCTCGACGATCTCGGCTTTGAACCCCGGTGTGAAGGAGCGGCGAGGACGCGGCTTCTTCTTCCCCATGCTCTCCATCATGGACATCCTTCCGGGGACGAGCCCCTGATCTCGGATGTCCGTCAAACCGGATCAAGCCCAGCGCCGGGAGAGATGTGTGCGTGGCTGGCCAGGTGCGCCACGGCACGCTCAGTGGGCTGGCGGGCTCCAGACTCCAAGAGCGAGAGTTACCCGGTCGACATGTCGTCGCCGGCGAGTGCGCTCTGCGCGAGGCCTCGCTCGGCCCTCAATTGCTTGAGCCGGCGGCCGAATTGCGGCTGTGCAAGCACGCACTTGCCTCCAAACGTATCCACTGAAGACGAGTCCTAGCAGGCCACCTTGCCATCGCTGTGCCAAATGTGCCTGAGCCGTCCAGCCCGATCTTGGCCAATCCGCTACGAAGCTTGACAAATCTTTGCCATCTGAGCATGCGCTCACTTTGGGTAGGAGATGCAGCTCAGATGGACAAGCAGGGGGGTACGAGCTGGTAGGGAGGTTGTCCGGGACAGCCCGGGGCAGGGCATGAGAAGGTATCTGGCAAATTATTTTGGCAAACACTTGCCAAGCGACCAGGCGTAGCCGTAGATTTCCTGGCAACACGGACATCTCAGGGAGACATCATGAAGAACCTCGCCACTGCCCTCGCCGTCATCGGTGGACTCTTCATCACCTACGTCGGTATCAGCTATCTCCTGGACGGGCAGGCTATGGCCTCCAGTTTCGGTGTGCCTCACCCGCCGACTGGCAACGCCGGCGGCTACTTCGCCGTCAAGGGCGTACGTGACATTGGACAGGGGCTCGTCATATTCGCCCTCTTGCTGGCCGGCCAGCGCCGGACGCTCGGCTGGGCGATGCTCGCGGGGGCATTCGTGCCCTTCAGCGACATGATCATCGTGCTGTCGCAGGGCGGTCAGGTGGCCGCGGCACTGGGCATCCACCTCGCCACCGCGGTCGTGGTCGCACTCACCGGAGCGCTTCTCCTCCGCACCAACCCTCGATCCCGTACCGTCCCCGCGATTGCGTAGGACCTACGGCAGCGCTCGCCCCCACGCCGCCTTGACATGAGGACGACCTGCAACGGCGTGGGGCCCGCAAACTCGCCAATCTCACACCGCGCCCCCGATCACGTGCGCGACCGTATCCCGAACATTGCCGACGCCATCCAGTCACCGCACGAGTCATCGATCGTCATCACGCAAGGAGTCCTAGAAATGTCGCTGGTCATGCCGAACCACTTCGACGAGTCCGTGATCGTCCGCTCCGCCGAAGCCGAAATCATCGGCCACGCACCAACCACGATCCGACTGCTGGCCGACAGCAGCTCGACTGGCGGTGCGCTGTCCACCCAACGGGTCAGCCTGACCAACGGCGCCAACGGTGCCAGCCCGCACCACCACTCCAACTCGGCCGAGCTGTTCTACATGCTCGATGGCACAGCCCAACTGCTGTCCGGCGAACAGGTTGTCACCGCCGAACGCGGCGATCTCGTCATCGTCCCGCCAGGCCTCGCCCACGCCTTCGCCGCCGCACCGGGTGAAGACGCCGACATCCTCATCGTCATTACTCCAGGGGTGGAACGGTTCGAGTACTTCCGCCACCTCGAACGCATCGCTTACGGCAAGGTGCCCCCAGAAAGCCTGCTGGAAGTCCAGGAGCTCTACGACACCTACTTTCTCAACAGCGCAACCTGGAACAACGCCAGATCCTGAAGCTTGACCAGCGGCCCAACCGGCATCCGCGACCACCGTCCAAGCCGAGTCACAATGATGTCGCCGACGCCCAAATATCCGAAACCAGTCGTCGACGGCCGAAAACCCGAGATGAGACACAGAACCCAGCCGGGCCGGGACTCGCCAGTGAGCCCGGCCCGGGGTTCGGGTCTGAGGCGGGAGTGTAAGAAAACATCTTTCTCTGCGACAGAGCCGTTAGCTGCTGGACACACCCGCCCCAGTCCTCAGCGACCTGCCGGGGACTCGTCTGAACGTTGGAGATCGTTTGGGGGCCCATGACTCGAAGAAGATCCGGGATATACGCGGGATGATCTCGTGCGCCGGTGAGCGAGCTAAAGCCGTAGCACCAGTTCGGACCTGCTCCGAGGCCTCAATTACCAGCCCGCTGTAAGACCGTCGGCGCAGCCTGCGCCGATTCCTTGAGCCAGGGCTTTAAGGCATCCAGGCGCGCCGTACCAAGGCGCTGCACCGGCCGTCGGCACGCCACCGCCTGATTTGCTACTCAGCTGCTCCGACATGATGTGATGGTCGGGATCTTGGGGGGCTGACATCTACAAAACTTGTTCACATGTGCGCAGCCCGAGAGTTGATCTGTGGATAACTCGCTTAGCTCTCAGCCGCCCGCCTCCTTGGCGAGCTTGCCGAGAGCGTCTGCGATGGCCGGTCGCGCTCCGTCGCGGTGCTGGTAGATCAGCGCGGCTCAGCCCGAGAAGTAGACGGGACACATTGAGAGCTGTATTGCCTGGTCAAAGCCCACTCGGTGTCATCGGCGCAGGTGGGGAAGAGCAGGTGAGAGTTCGAGCTCTACTGCGGCAGCCGAGATGTCGGCGTGCCCGCTGCGTGCTCGTACGGTCGGCAGGCAGCGGGGAATCACGGGGACTCACGGTCACCCGACCGGCATACGTCCAGGTCAGTGTTTCCGCAGCTCGGACCGCATGATGTTGAATACTTCCCAAGCTGATAGCGCGGGAAGATGCTCTTGTGGGAGATCTCTGGGATGCCATTGATGATCACATCCTCCGGGGGCGTATCCTTCCGGTCCTGATCATGCAGGAACGGTTCGGTGACACGATCCATGAGGCTATCGACAGGTTCGCCGAGCGCTACGAGTACCTCCGGGAGGTGCGGCCCGATGACTTCACGAAGTCCCGCGAGGAGTACGGGCGAGGCTTCTACTCCTAGGAGACTGTCGGGGCGTGGCCGCCGTCGGGTTGCGGTTTGGGTTGCAGTTCACTGCCGTATCAGGTCGTTCCGGAAAGACCGGCGATGGGCGTTGGTCCAGGTGGGAGTTTCCTGAACGATGGCCCTCCGAGCTGCTGATGCGGTTTGGGTTTACCGCCCATCCGGGGTTCAAATCCCCGATCCGCCGCAGGTGGAAGGCCCTCTCCCAGATCTTGGGAGCGGGCCTTCTTGGACTTTGAGGGCGTCGTAGTTGCAGGGCTGGTTGCAATGGCTAAGGATTTCCCCAGAGCGCGGAGGCGAGCCGCTCCCCTGCGTCGCGCATCAGGGGTATGGATACGTGGGTGTATCGCTCGGTGGTCGTCACTCTGGTGTGGCCGAGGACCTGCTGAACCACTCTGTGGGAATATCCCATCACATCCTTTGCGGCAATCCGTCATTTCAGTGGGGCCCTATTTCGCGTGAGCTTTCCAAAGAACGCTGCGCGCTGCCTCGCGGCCCCGCGCCCGCTCGGCGGCCGGGCCTGCGGCCTGGGGGCCGGTCCCGGCCGCCAGCAGCTCGGGCCGCGTACCCGTCACGTACCTGCTGACCCGTTAGCGCATCCCCCTACGTACGGACATGCCTACCGCTCCACTCAACGAGCGAAAAGCAGCTCCCAGCCCCGCAGCAGCCGCGCAATAGCATCCGAGCATGGACACACCGCCTGATCTCGACCGTGCATTGGACGCTCTCTACGCGGCCTTTTCCCGGTACCCGATTCCAGCCAAGACCGACGTGTGTGACCACTGCGTGTCAGCTGAGCGGGTTCGCGCGGCGCGTGCCGCACCACTCCGGGCGCTCACCGCATCCACGCTGGAGCCCTACGCCTGGAATGGCCTGTACACATGGGGAGACGTCGAGGAGTTCAAGCACTACCTCCCCCGGTTAATGGAGCTGCTCATCCTCGAAGAGCTCGACGGCCTGCACGCCCCCTCCTTGATGCTGCGACTCGGCGTCAGGTGGCCCAACTGGAGAAAGACCGAGCAGGAAGCCATCATCGCCGCCCTCGACGCATGGTGGCGGCAGACCCTGAACCACTACCCGCGCGACGTCGACGCCATGACGATGATCGAAATCATCGCTGACAGTCTGGAGCTGGACCTAGCTCCCTATCTGGCCGAGTGGGAATCGAACACCACCGAGGCGGCGGCCCGTCACATGGCGTGGCTCATGCACATCTTCACCGTCAGCGCCGCCCACGACACCGAGTGGTATGCGCTCCTGGACAATTGGATCAGGGGGCCAGCACCTGCGACGCTCCTGGAGCGCGGATTCTTCTCCGCCAGCTCACCGGAAGCGGCCCAGAAACTCTCCGACGCGCTCGAGATCCACCGCATCTGGCGCCGACACTGAACCGCCCTCCAATTCAGGTTAAGGCGCCTCCGGCAAGGGCTCCGGTTCCGGGACGCCGCGGAGCTGGAAGCGAGGGCCAGGAGGGGGCTGAGGTAGGAGCCGCGCATCCCTCCTGCCATCGATCCAGGCAAGCCCAGCAGGCCGACTCCTACGGCTCAAGCCCCCTCTGTGACCCTTGGCGTCCAATGGCCGAGGAACGGCGACCGGCTAACGTACACACGAAGACGGGCTTGCCCCTCCGTCGCCGGCCCGCTGCCGCTTCGCGGTGGGTCGACGGCATACGGGATGCGCGGAAGGCGAGGCGCGCGCGTCCGCGCGGGGGCCTTTTGATCTTCAAGGGCGTCGTGGTTGCAACGGCTGGATTCCCCAGAGAGCGCCCGCCGTTCGGGCATGGGGCCTTGGAGTTGGTCCCGGACGGCGCGGGATACCGGGCTGGGCACCGCATGCCACCCTCGCCATACCCACCGAACGCGCCGACCGGGGTTGCCGCACCGCCGCACCATCGCAGCCCGAATGGCCTAACCCGTTGATTTGTAAGCCTTCAGCCGGTTCTTACCAAGTACGGGTGTAGATCGACGAAGGGAGCAAGGCCGGTGCGTCTCAAGCGGGGGAAGCTCGCCACAGACCCCGTGGCGTTCGAAGCCTTCTACCGGCGGCACATCGACGCGGTCACGCGTTTCCTGTCACGCCGGGTCGACGACCCGCACACGGTCGCCGACCTGGCGGCCGATGTGTTCCTTGCGGTGTTCGACTCGGCGCACACGTACCGCCCGGGCAAAGGCAGCGAGATCGCGTGGCTGTACGGCGTCGCGCGCAACACGCTGTCGGCCGAGCGGCGGCGGGCATTGCGGCAGTCCGAGCTCACCCATCGGGTGAGCGGGCGACGTCCGCTCGACGGCGATGACGTGTCCCGGTTGGAAGAGCAGATAGACGCGGAACGGCCCGCCAGGGCGGCCTTCGAGGCCATGGCCGGATTGCCCGACGGGGAGCGCGCTGTCCTGGAACTGGTGGTTCTGGAGCAGCTCACGCCGTCGGAGGCGGCGGTAGCGCTCGGGATCCGGCCGGGGACCGCCATGGTGCGGCTGCACCGCGCCCGCAAGACACTTCGCGACCTGCCCTTCGTCATGGAAGGAATCCCACGATGAGATTCGAGGAGCAGTTGCTGATGGACCTCAAAACCGAGATGACCGCTCGGAACGAACGCAGCCGCCGCATCGGCCGCCGCCTGCTTGCGGGGGCGGCGGTGGCCGGGCTGGCGGCTGTGGCGGCGGTGGCGGTTCCGCTGCTGACCGGGGCTGAGCCGGCGTATGCGGTGAGCAAGAACGCCAACGGCACCATCACGGTGGAGCTCAAGGAGTTCAGGGACGCCGCCAAGCTGGAGCAGGACCTCAGAGATCTTGGCGTGCCCGCCGCCGACGTCACGTACCTCAAGCCCTACACGAAGTGCCAGGACGACCGGGGCGCGCTCGTCGGCGGCGAATACGACACTCCGGAGGAGTGGAGGGAGTCCGTGCATTACAAGGTCGCCAGGCCGGGGCCGAAGGGCTTCATCATCGATCCCCGCTATGTCCGGAAGGGGCAGACGGTGCTGCTGGAGTTCACCGAAAACCCGAAGGGGCCGTTCAAGTCGCAGCTCAATGCGTCGGTGATTGAGGGCCCGGTCAAGCCGTGCGTTCCGGTGCACGACCCGACGCAACTCGGCTGACCGGCGGCTGCGCGAAGGAAGGACTGTCGGGCATTGACCCCTGTTCCGCTTGTTCTGGTGAGCCATGGACCGCCGCCTGAGTGCCGGGCATTCGACATCGTGGAGAGGGTCACGCCCGAGACGGTGATCCGCTGCGAGGGTCGTCTGGCCACGGCTGCTCATGTCGCCCTTGTGGATCCCCACCCGATCTTCGGTGAGCAGGCGATCATCGCCGCGCTGCATTTGCGTAATGCCGGGATGACGGCGGTGGTCGGTGATCCGGGGTTGGTGCCCGATGATCTCGTTCGGCCGATCCATGCGTGCATGGCGAAGGCACGGGCGGACGCGGTGCCCGTTCAGACGGAGGTGCTCATCTTGGAGGACGCCATGCGTTTCTATCACGACATTGACACGATCATACGAGCGTTCGAGCGTGGGGTGCGTCGATGATTCCGCCCAGGAAGCCGATGCGGGTGGCGTTGCTCTTCGGTGGGGCGAGCGCGGAGCGGGACGTTTCGGTTGCGAGTGCGGCGCAGGTGATGTCTGCCCTGCGGGCGCTCGGGCATCGGGTGGAGGCTTTCGACCTCGCGAAGGGCAGGCTCAGCCCGGCCGACGCCGAAGGCGTGCTGCGGGCGAAGGTCGCGCCCACGCCTCCCGATCCGGTCAGGCTGCCCACCGTGGCGATCGCCCCCAGACTGGTGGAGGAGATGCTGGGCGTGGACGTCGTCTTCCTCGCGCTGCACGGCGGAGTCGGTGAGAACGGCGCTGTGCAGGCCGTCCTCGACTCGGCCGGACTGCCCTACACCGGCAGCGGGCACCTCGCGAGTGCCGTCGCCATGGACAAGGACATCGCCAAGCGGCTGTTGAGCACCTCAGGGGTCCCCACGCCTGAATGGGTTCTCCTACGGCCTGGCGACGATCTCGAGGACCTTCCCTTCGACGGCCCGGTCATCGTCAAGCCCAACGCCCAGGGCTCCTCGATCGGCCTGACCCTCGTCAAGGGCCAGGAGGATCTGAGCGACGCCGTACGGGCGGCACGCAGGCGTGACACGGATGTGCTGATCGAGCGTTTCGTGCCGGGCCGCGAGTTCGTGGTCGGCGTGCTGGACGGCGACCCGCTGGCCGTCGGCGAGATCAGGACGGAAGGCCAGGAGATCTTCGACTACGAGGCCAAGTACCAGGTCGGCGGGGCGCTGGAGATCTTCCCCGCGGACATTCCCGCCGCTCTGGAGGACGAACTGCGCTCGCTGGCCGTCCGGGCCCACGAAAGCCTCAGGCTGGGCTCGTACAGCAGGGTGGATTTCCGGATGGACGACAAGGGCGGGATCTGGTGCCTTGAGGCGAACACCCTTCCCGGGATGACCGCCACCAGCCTCTTTCCACAATCGGCGCAGGCGGCCGGGATCTCCTTCCCCGAGCTGTGCGAGTGCATCTGCCGGCTGGCGGTGCGTTCGTGACGGCGGCCGAGTTCGAGCACGTCACCATACGGGAGAACGGGGATCCGCTGACGGATCTGATGTCCCACCCGCTCGCGTGCGATCCCTCGTACTTCCGCCGGGGCCTGTCGCCGACCAGCGCGATGTACCTGCGGCTGACAGTCGCCGAGATGCTGGTGGACATCCAGCGGGCGCTGGCGCCGCTGGCCTTCAAGATCTGGGACG
Source organism: Nonomuraea sp. NPDC050786 (assembly GCF_040654115.1). Classification (NCBI taxonomy): domain Bacteria; kingdom Bacillati; phylum Actinomycetota; class Actinomycetes; order Streptosporangiales; family Streptosporangiaceae; genus Nonomuraea; species Nonomuraea sp. NPDC050786. The sequence continues at coordinate 806,537 of NZ_JBFAHJ010000001.1, read as the reverse complement.
GTTACCGCCCCCGGCTTGTGCAGCGGAACATCTTCGAGGATTATCTGGCCACCTTGCGGGCCGACCATCCGGATATGAGCGAGGACGAGTTGCAGAAGAGGGCGGAGGTCTTCGTCACGGACCCGGGCAGCTCGCGGCGCATCCCTCCGCACGCCACCGGGGGAGCCGTGGACCTGACCCTGGTCGACGCGTACGGGCGCGAACTCGACATGGGCACGCCGTATGATCACTTCGGGCCGGAGTCGGCCGCGCTCTACTTCGAGGACAACGCCTGGAACACGACTGCCAGGAACAACCGGCGGATACTCCGGGACGCGATGACGGGCGCCGGCTTCCGCATTGACGCCGATGAGTGGTGGCATTTCGATTTCGGTAACCAGATCTGGGCCGCGCACTACAACGAGCCGGTCGCCTGTTATGGCGAGATCGAGGTCTTCGACCCCCCCGAGCTAGGGCCCACGGCCGTTGGCCGAGGTTGAACCACTGATGGCGCTTTCCGGCGGTCGTCGCAGCACATCAATCTGTTGTCGTGCAGCATTTCACCTTTATCAGCGATGCTGGTCTTCGGCGTCTGGCGCTGATATAGCCCAGGTCGGTCATCGACTACGTCAACTTCCCTCCGTACAGCGATCGTGGCGGCCATGCGCTCCACCGAGCAGCAGGCGTTCAACGCCGATGGGATCGACGGCATCGCCCTGCGCTACCGCGCGTTCTACGGCCTGTCCGGTTCGGAGGGGCTTGTCGCGGCGCTGCAGGCGGGCAGGCCCACAACATCGTCGACGACGTCCCGGTCACCTGGGGCGAAATGATCGCCGAGCATGCCCGCGCCGCCGGCACCAAGCCGCCACGCGCGCTGCCCGACTGGGTCATCAGGCCGGCCGCGCCGTACCTCGCCGCACTGATGATCGACACCTCCATGCGCGTGTCGAACGCCAAGGCCAAGGCCGAGCTCGGCCGGACGCCCGGCCTGCCCGGCTGCCGGGAGGGCATCCGTCGCGACATCGCCGCCTGAAGGATCGCCCCACCTCGCCATCGCCCCTGTCCCGGAGCGGCCCGAGAGAGAGTGGGGCCGCCCTGACACGTACGTGGTAGGGCTTTCCCTACCACGTACAGGCCCGTACGCAGGGTCGATGGCCGCGGGCCCCGGCTCGTAGCGTTTTCCCCATGAGAGCCCTCCAGCGCCGCCTCGCCACCGACACCCGCTACACGTTGCTCGGCCTCCCCCTGGCCGTCGCCTCCTTCGCCGTCACCACCGTCGGGGTCTCGGCGGGACTCGGCAGCGCCGTCGCCTTCGTCGGCCTGCCCGTGCTCGCCGCGACCGCCGCCGCCTCCCGCCACCTCGCCGATCTCGAGCGCGTCGCGCTCCCGGGCGTGCTCGGCCACCCGGTCGCCCGCCCGCCGTACGCGCCCGCCCCCGAGGGAGCGGGCTGGTTCCGCCGCGTGATGAACCCGCTGACCAGCGGCCAGGCGTGGATGGACCTGCTGTACGGGATCATCGCGTTCCCGTTCTCGCTGCTCGCCTTCGTGCTCACCACGGTGTGGTGGGCCGGGACCGTCGCCGGTCTCACCTTCCCCATCTACGGCTGGGCCGTCGCCCGGATCCCCGGCGCCGAGCACGGGGTGGTCCTCCAGTGGCTGGGGCTGCCTGACACCCCCACGATGTACGTGGTCGCCACCACGGCCGTGGGCGTCCTGTTCGCGCTGACCCTGGTGCCGGTGGTCCGGATGGCCGCCCTGCTCAAGGCGGGCGTGGCGCAGGTGCTGCTCACCCGCGCCGTCCCCCAGGAAAAGCCTGGTTTCCCCCAGGAGAAGCACGCTGTCTCCCAGGAGAAGCCCGCCGGGACCCCGGAGCCGGCGTGGCTGGCCGGCTGACGATCCGTCCCTCCCTCATGGCCGCCTCCGCCCCGCATCAGCCGGGCAGGGCGGCCATCGTCATGCTCCCGGTGCTCGTCCCCGTCAGTCGAGGATGTGGGTGGTGGCGCGGGCGTAGCGCTCGCGGATCGAGGGGATCGCCTCCCCCTCGTACGTCTCCGTCTCCTCCGACCGCCAATCCGGCGAAGTGACCAGGGTGGCGGCCTGGTGGGCGGCGCCGTCGGCGACGTACTCGGCCGGCGGCGGCACCGTGATCGGGACGCCGAAGATCGTGGGGGCGATGCGGCGGACCGCCTCCGAACGGGCCGCGCCGCCGATCAGCAGCACCCGCTCGGGCGTCATGCCCAGCGCGTCGAGGGCGTCGGCGAGGCCGCACAGCATGCCCTCGATGGCCGCCCGGGCCAGGTGGGCGGGCGTGGAGGTGGCCAGGGTCAGCCCGTGGATGGAGCCCGTCGCGGTGGGGCGGTTGGGGGTGCGCTCGCCCTCCAGGTACGGCACGAGCGTCAGCCCGTCCGACCCCGGCGGGGCCTGGAGCGCGAGGTCGCTCAGCTCGTCCAGGCCGACCCCGGCGATGCGGGCGGCGGCGTCCATGACCCGGGCGGCGTTGAGCGTGCACACAAGGGGAAGGAAGCGGCCCGTGGCGTCGGCGAAGCCGGCGACCGCGCCGGTGGCGTCGGCGCTGGGCGACTCCGCGACCGCGAACGCGGTGCCGGAGGTGCCGAGCGACACCACGACGTCACCCGGCCGGGCGCCCACTCCGAGCGCGGCCGCCATGTTGTCGCCCGTCCCCGGTGCGATCAAGACCGCGCCGCCCTCGAAGGCCGCGTCCGCCGGACCCAGCACCCGGGGGAGTGCCGGGACCGCCCCGAACGCCAGCTTCAGCAGGTCCGTGCGGTACGCCCCCGTCGCCGGTGACCAGTAGCCCGTCCCCGAGGCGTCCCCGCGGTCCGTGGTGAGCTGGTCGATCGGCGGCACGGGCGCGTCGAGGGAGAAGTCTCCCGAGGCGAGCGCCCCGGCCAGGCGCCACGTGAGCCAGTCGTGCGGCAGGCACACGGCGGCGGTACGGGCGGCGTTGTCGGGCTCGTTCTCGGCCAGCCAGCGCAGCTTGGTCACCGTGAACGAGGCGACCGGCACCGACCCCACCGCGGAGGCCCACGCCTCCGGCCCGCCCAGCTCCGCGACCAGGTCGGTGGCGGCCTGAGCGGAGCGGGTGTCGTTCCACAGCAGGGCGTCACGTACGACATTTCCGGACTCGTCCAGGCAGACCATGCCGTGCTGCTGCCCCGCCACGCTGATGGCCCGTACGTCGGAGAGCCCACCGGCCTCCTCGACGGCCCGCAGCAGCGCGGCCCACCAGTGCGACGGATGCACCTCCGTGCCGCCGGGATGCGGCGCGCGGCCCTGCCGCACCAGCGCGCCCGTCTCCGCGTCACGAATGACGACCTTGCAACTTTGCGTCGACGAATCGACCCCAGCGACCAGCGTCACCCACGAACTCCTAACAAGTGCTCCAGCGCAAGCTGGTTGAGATGGGGCAAATGGTATCCGCCCTCGTCACGGCAAGCGCTTTCCGGAAAACTGCGATGGGGATGGACGGCGAGCACGGGGTTGGCTCGCACCTGTCTCGATGCTCCCCTGCCGATCAGTTGTTCACAAGCCCGAGGGGTCGCGCCCGACGCTGATCTCCTCGGCGATCTTGCGGATCTCCGTCACCTCGAGGCCGGGCGCCTTGGGGAGGTGGCGCAGCAGCGCCTCCATCACCACGGGCACGGGCTGGCCGGCGAACTGCCCGGCAATGCCGTGGACCGCCCTGAACAGCGCCTCTTCGGTGTCGTGCATCGGCCTCTCCTTCGTCGGGTACCCGGAGAACGGTACGGCCTCCGCACGACAGATTTCTCGCTCCCCCTCCCCGCGTGTCCCGCCGGAGATCACCCCTCCAGCGTCCTGCGGACAGCGACGCAGATCCCGTCGAGCTGCCGCACCTGCTCGGGCGTCAGCGCGTCGAACAGGCTCCGCCGTACCTCCTCCACATGCCCCGGCGCGGCGGCGGCCAGCGCGGCGAACCCGTCGTCCGTGAGCACGGCGAGATTGCCACGCCGGTCGGCCGGGCAGCGCTCGCGACGGACCCACCCGCGCTCCTCCAGGCGGGCCACGGCGTGCGAGAGACCGCTCTGGGAGCTCTGCGCCCTGGCGGCCAGCTCGCTCATCCGCATCGAGCGTCCGGGCGCCTCGGAGAGCGCCACGAGGATCATGTAGTACGTGTGCGGCATGCCCGCGTCCCGCTGGAGCTGGCGGTCGAGTGCCTCGTCGATGAGCTGGGTCGCCGCCAGGAAGTTGCGCCAGGTGTGCTGCTCGTCCGCGTCCAGCCATCTCGTCATGGGGCCAATTTAGTTGAACTCTCATATACTTGCTCCAGGACTCGGCAGAAAGGGGAGAACCATGCCTGTCCAGCGGCTCAACCACGCGGTCCTCTACGTCCGTGACGTGGAGCGCAGCGTCGCCTTCTACCGCGAGGCCCTCGGCTTCGAGGTCGTGATGAGCATGCGGGGCGCGGCCTTCCTGCAGGCCCCCGGCTCGACGAACGACCATGACCTGGGCCTGTTCGAGATCGGCGCGAACGCGGCCCCCTCGCCGGCCGGGCGCACGGCGGTCGGCCTCTACCACTTGGCGTGGGAGGTCGACACCCTCGACGAGCTGGAGCGCGTCGCGGTCAAGCTGACCGAGCTGGGCGCGATGGTGGGCGCATCCGACCACGGCACGACGAAGGCGGTGTACGCCAGGGACCCGGACGGGCTGGAGTTCGAGGTGTCGTGGCTGGTGCCGGCCTCGCTGCTCACCGAGGAGATCCTCGCCTCGCGTGCCGGCATCCGCCCGCTCGACCTGAACGCCGACAAGGAGCGGTTCGGCGGGCAGACCCGTGGCGGGGTGGGGGTCTCGATCCCGGTCTGAAGTACCGTGGGTGGTATACGGCCCTTCTTCCACGGAGAACGGTCATGCCAAGCGATCCTGACCACGTGCTCGACGCCATCGACGGCGTCGTCGACGAGTGGGAGACGCTGAGCGCGGACGCCATGCGCTGGGCGCCTCCCGAGAGCAAGAGTCCCGACTTCATGGCCGAGATGACGGAGATCTTCGGCCCGCTGGTCAACGCCTTCGCGCAGGCGCTGCGGCCCGTCAGCGACGCGTTCGAGCGGGTGCTGCACACCTTCGACGAGGACGACTAGCCGGTGGTGCGGCGCCGAGGCGTCCAGCGCGGGTACGCCTTGGCCGTCTCGGCCAGCCGTACGGCGTGCTCGGCCTGCTTGCGCCAGTGCCCGTAGGCGTCGCCGCGCTGTGCCAGCCGGTCCAGCTCGCTCATGGTCGCCAGCGGGATGAAGGCCGGCTCGGCGTCCCGCCACGGCGTGCCGGGCAGCGGCATGAACGTGTGGGTGTGGATGCGGGCGCCCAGCTCGGCCAGGTCGGAGGCGAGCCTGACGGAGGCGGCCTGGTCCTCCTCGGTCTCGCCCGGCATGCCGAAGATGAAGTCGACGTTCGGCCGGAAGCCGTGCTCGACCGCGATCCTGATGGCGTCGCGCACCGGTGAGGTGTCGTGGCCGCGCCCGGAGGCGGCCAGCACCTTGTCGGGAGCCCGACTGGGCGCCGATGATCAGGTTGTCGTTGGCCACGTAGCGCTTGAGCAGCCGCATGGCCTCGGGGGTGACGTGCTCGTGGTGCCGAGGAACCGTAGCTCCATGCTCGGAGCCTCCCTGTATTCGAGAATTTTCTGACCCCCTGATGGCGAACGGCGAATAGCAGCCGGTCAATGGGTCACCACCGCGAGGGCGCCCAGAACGACGAAGCCCCGTCACCCTAAGAGCCTGCTGACGAAGGATTTGGTCGCTGCAGCCAGGGTCAGGGATGCCCTGGTCGAGGCATCTTCGAGCGATACGCCTGCGGACAGGAGCGGGCTCCTGATAGCTGAGGTGTTGTCTACGCAACTCGGCAACCAGGAGCCCGTGGTTGGCTGTTTACACGCCCGCGTCCCTGAGCGGCCAGGGGTTGCGCCTCACCGGGATGCCGATGTCATGACCGGCATCGGTCATATCCGTCGGATCTGACCGATGCCGAGTGGACGGTGATGCAAGGCGGGGCGCGGGCGGTGATGGCCGAGCTGGTCCAGGTCACCGGCAGGCCGATGGTGCATGATCTGCGCGCGACATTCGACGCCATCCACTACGTGACCAGGTACGGGATCGAATGGCGTGCCCTGCCGGTGGACTTCCCGCCGCACGAGGCGGTGTACGCCTTCTTCCTGCGGTGGTCCCGGCGTGGCCTGCCCGAACGGCTCGCCGGACGCTTACACGGCCGTCTGCGCGTCATGGCCGGACGCGGCGAGCTGCCCACGGCCGGGTGCATCGACTCCCAGACGGTCAAGGCGGCCGAGACCGCCGGGGCTGCGGCCTGCGGGTATGACGCAGGCAAGAAGATCAAGGGGCAAAAGCGGCATATCGCGGTCGACACGCTCGGGCTGCTGTTGTGCGTGATCGTCACCGCTGCGTCGGTCCAAGACCGTGACGGCGCCCACCCGCTGCTGGCCCGGCTGCGGGAGAAGTTCTCCACCATCGCGCTGGTCTGGGCGGACGGCGGCTACGCCGGACGCCTGCTCACCTGGGCGCATGACGTGCTCCACCTGACCGTCACGATCGTCAAGCGCTCCGACGACGTCCGCGGCTTCGTCGTGCTGCCGCGCAGGTGGGTGGCAGAACGGACCTTCGCCTGGCTGACCCGCTACCGCCGGCTGGTGCGGATCTACGAACGCAAGCCCGAACACCACGAAGCCCTGATCTGGTGGGCCACGGTGCACCAGATGACCCGCTGCCTGACCCGCGAACTGGCAGGCCAACCCCCTCCGGGCCGCTGGGCCGACCCGCCACCGCTTCCCCAGCTGTCCAGCCCCGACCGGCGCGGCAAGGTCCTGGAACTCCTGGCCGGCCGGCCCTGGCGGGCTTGGAGAGGGGCCGAGCTGGCCGCCATCCTCGGAATCGAGAACGTCAACAGCTTCCGCGTCCAGCTGTCCCAGTGGTCCCACCAGGGTTACGTCAACAGGATCGGACCAGCCCTCTACAGCCCCATGCCCACGAGCACTTGAGCCTTCGTCAGCAGGCTTTGAACGGTGTGAGGAGGCGCGGTGGCAGAGCCGGGCAGAGTGCGCAGACTGACCGATCAGGAAGGGCAGAAGCTGCAGCGGATCACGCATCGTGCAGTACGAGTACGGTGCGGCGTGTTGAGGCTGACCATGAACGCGATGGTCGATCGCGGGTGAGGTCGGTGCCTGACTTCACGTCGAGAGCGACTTCCATCACACAGGGGCCAAAGTATGATTTGGTCCTTGAACGTGCCTCGACCCCGACGATGTCACCGCATCAAAAGTCCTCTTTCTGCTGGACCTGATGAGGCAGACGGCGAGCGCCTGACCGTCAATCCGACCACCGCGATGATCTAAGTCAGCACGGATCCGCCAAGATCTATAAGACGCCCTAGCCGCCAGAGCGGGTGCCGCGTCGTTACCCTCAGGACTACCATGACGACATGGTGCTGGACAGGTGGGATGATCCCCGACTGACTCTGCGGATGGCGAGCAAGATTGTCCAGGCACCGCTGCCCGAGATGCTAGAACGTCTATCCGAGGTAGTGGCGGACGTGGTGCCGCACCGGGCGTTGTTGATGTTGACCGGTGACTGTCCCCGATTTCCGCTCATGACCTATGGAGAGCCCGCCGTGACCCAGGGGGTCACCAGTGGGGACATCGCAGGACTCGCGAAGTCGGCCGATGTGGGGCGACCGTGGGGCGGGCAGGTCCCGCTCGGTGGTGTCAGTCGGTCGATACTAGCCGTAGCGTCGGCACCCCCAGGTTCAGCGGGAGCGTTGTTGATCGTAGTGCTTGCTGGTGATGAGGATCCCGACGAGATGCGGCAGCATCTTGTTCAACAGTTGTGGGACATCGCCACTGCACACGTGGTCGGTCTTTTAACAGAGGCTGTGCCGGTGCACCTGGCAGCAAGCTGGGCTGCGGCCAATGAGCGGACCCGGTTGATTATGGAGTTGAACGCCCAGTACGCCAGCATGCTGACCGCGCAGCTGGGGGCATTGCGGTCCATAACCATGGATGACGCCACAGCCCGACGGACAGCAATCGACTTGGCGGCGGCGGCACTCATCGAGCTGCAGTCGGCGGCAAACCAGGACCTGGCAGCAGTCGAAGAGACCGCTCCCGAAGCATTCGCGTGCCTGGCTGACTCCCTAAGCTTGCTCACCCGGTACAGCAATGTGGAATTGGAGCTGGCCGGGCCTGAGCGCAGTATGCGTGTCCTGCCCGCCGATGTTGCCCAGGCAGCGAGGGCGACGGTACGCGACGCGGTGCTGCTCTTGCTAGACCACGGAGGGGTCGGCCGGGTGCGGGTCGCATGGCGGGTGGAAGAAAGCAGTCTGCAAGTCAGCGTCCGAGATGACGGACCGGGCAGACTGTCCCTCGACACGCCTGCCGTGCGCCGCATCTCAGACCGAGTGCTCGGACTCAACGGGGCACTGGATGTCGACCCGGTGCCGAACTGGGGAACAGCGGTCACAGCGGTCTTGCCGCTCACGCCACCCGAGGTACCTGACGCACACCCGCTGAGCGTGCTCAATCCACGAGAGTTGGACGTGTTGGAACTGCTCATCCTAGGATGGCGCAACCGCCAGATCGCCACGCACTTGCATATCAGCGAACACACCGTGAAGTTTCATGTCGCGAACATCCTTAGCAAGCTCCAAGTAGAGTCCCGCGGGGAGGCGGCGGCCGTCGCGCGGGACGCGGGACTGCCATCTCGGTTCTCGGCGACGAAACTCTCCACATGATCGGCAAGGTTAGGGATGACGCCTAAGCAACCACGGCAGACAGCCGCCCACAAGCGGCGGAAGGCTTAGAGGTTCTACCTGATGCAATGAGGCGAGGTGTCGCCAGCAGATGAGGGCGCAGGCCAGGCTGAGGAAGGCCTAGTGGATGTCAGCGCGGACTTCCCAGGGGAATGCGCAGGCGTCGGAATGCGTGTTGTAGGGCGAGGGCCTGTTCGACGACGTAGCGGTGTTTGCCCAGGCCGGAGCCGTGTGCGGTGCCACGGCGGGCGATGAGTGGCCGGATCTGCAGAGTGCGGACCAGGGGGCGGTACGTGGCGTGGTCATAGCCTCGATCGGCGAGTACGAGGTCGGGGCCTGGCGGGGATAGCCGCGTTTACCGCGAACCTTCGCGATGGCCTGCAGGAGCGGGATGAGCTGGATGACGTCGTTGCGGTTGGCGCCGGTGGCGATGACGGCCAGTGGGATACCGGTGGCGTTAGTGATCAGGAGTGCGTGCTGCCGGCCCGGGCGCGATCGACCGGGGACGGGCCGGTCTGCGGCCCTCCTTTTACGCCCTGATCTGTGAAGAGCCCATCGCGCCCCGGGATAGGTCGAGTGAGGCGCCACGGTGATTCCGGACAGTCGCCTTGCGGGCGTAGCCTATGCGGCCGGTGGGGTTGAAAGGGACTCGTTGAGAACTTCGAAGGGTGGCCGATAGCCCAGTGCCGAGTGCAGGCGCCGGTGGTTGTAGAACCCTTCGATGTAGCGGATGACCTGCCGTCTTGCCTTGGCTCGGGCGGTGAAGACGAAGCGGTGCAGCCATTCGTCCTTGAGCGCGGAGAAGAACGACTCGGCCATCGCGTTGACGCTCCTATAGTTCGTCAAGTGGTCGCGGGCGGGTGTGGGCGGGCTTTGATGGCCTGGTAGATCTCGCGAGCGAGGTAGCGCTTCAGACAGCGGATGATCTCTTGTTTGGTCTTGCCGTCCACGGTGCGCCGCGCGACGTAGTCGATGGTGGGTTGGTGGAAGCGCATGCGGACAATGACCACGCGATAGAGCGCTGCGTTGAGCTGGCGGTGGCCGCCCCGGTTGAGGCGGTGTCGGATGGTGGTGCCGGAGGAAGCCGGGATCGGAGCGACGCCGGCGAGTTTGGCGAAGGCGGCCTGGGAGCGGATCCGTTCAGGGTTGTCACCGACCACGACCAGCACCTCGGCGGCGGTGTCGGCACCGATACCAAAGGCATTGACGAGGTCGGGGGCTTGCTGGGTGGTCAGCTGCTCGAGGATCGCGTCGTGCTCTTTGATCTCTTCGTTCAGTTGCAGCCACCGCCGGGCGAGCGCGCGCACGGCACGCTTGGCCGAGGCTAAGGTGCTGGTCACCGGGCCGGGCCGCAGGCCAGCGCAGCGGTCCAGGAGGACCATTTTCGACAGGTTGGCCAGTTGCTGACGTAGCTCGTCGGGAACGGTGACGAGCAGCGCCTTGAGCGTGACCATGGCTTGGGTGCGGGCCTTCACCGCTGTGTCACGGGCGATCTTGGTGTGGCGGATCATCTCCACCACGCCCTCGGCGCTCTTCGGCGTGGCGGTGGCCGTGCCCGCCAGGACGGCGCGGGCGGCGTTCTCGGCGTCGATCGGATCGGACTTGCCTCGCTGACGGCGGACGCGCCGGTCGGGCCGGTTGACCTCAACCACCTTGTGCCCGTGCCGACGCAGGTGGGAAGCCAGCCCAGCGCCGTAGGAACCGGTCCCCTCGACGCCGAAGCCCAGCACCTGCCCGAACCCGGCGGCCCAGGAGATGAGCTGCTCATAGCCACCCCGATCGGCGGCGACGCTGATGCTGGCCTGCAGGCCGCCCACGACATCGACCACGGCCGCGGTGTGCACATACTTGTGCGTGTCCACGCCGACCACGACTTTGCCGATCGGCTCGGCCTGCAGAATGCTCGTCATGACTGTGCTGCTCCCTTCGCCCGGCGGTGATGAGCACACCACCGTCAGCCGCGCGAGAGGGACAGGACTGTGACGAGCGCCTTGTCACAAGGCAGCAGGCTCCTATTGGGTCACCATCCGCACGGCCGACGGCTCGCATCCAACCGTCCCCGAGGCGACCGACAGATCAACAGCAAGGACACCCGAAGGGTCAGTCGTAACACGAGTCAAGCCGCCCCGGTGACGGTGATCCCATTCTCACAGTCGTAGCAGACCCCGGTGCGGCCAACCGAGCGGCGGATGTTCAGGCCGGTCAGGTAGCGGCCGAACTCGTCGCTGGTGTAGTTCGAGCCGCGGTCGGTGTGGAACACGGCGCCGGGCTGGAGCAGGCCGGTGCCGGCGGCCATCCGGATCGCGTCCTTGATCAGCTCGGTGCGTAGTGATCGGCCATCGCCCAGCCCAGCACCGCCTTGCTGTGACAGTCGATCACGGTGGCCAGATACAGAAAGCCCTCCCAAGTGCGGATGTAAGTGATGTCGCCGACCAGCTTGATGCCCGGCCGGGCGGCGGTGAAGTCGCGGCCCACCAGGTCGGAAATACCGCGAAAGTTGCCTTGGACGGTAGTTGTCGGCCGGAACGCCCGGACCTGGGCCGGGACCAGGCCCTGCTCGCGCACCAGTTCGGCCGAGCAGTGCTCGCCGCGGCGCAGCAGGGCGGGCGTGCACCCGCCGGTAGCCGTAGGTCTCGTGCGAGCTGGCGAAGATCTCTGCGATGACAGCGGCAAGCAGCGTCCGGCGTTGCGCGGTGGCCGAGGCCGTCGCTCCCGCCATTCGTAGAAGCCCGAGCGGGATACGCCCAGCCAGACACACATCCGGGCGATCGCATGGTGAGCCTTCTCCGCGTCGATCAGCTTGTACTTGGCGAGCGTCATCGAGTCTCGGACGCGAAGAAGGCGGCCGTTTTTTTTCAGGAAGATCAACTTCTCGCGCAGTTCGGCGTTCTCCCGCTCCAACTCCCGGATCCTGGCCCGGTCCGGCCCGGGGACCGGCTGCTGCTCCTCCTGGGCACTCGTGATCCGGTGCCGGTTCACCCAGCTGCCCAGGGTGCTGGCGTTGATATCGAACTCGCGTGCCACGGACGCGACCGTCCGATCGCCCTCCAGCACCATGCGGATGGCTTCTTCCTTGAACTCCGGCGAGAACTGCCTGCGACGCCTCGTCACGTACCTACCTCTTCCAGACTTCTGTCAGCTTATGTAGCCGACTGTCCGGAATCTGCTGGGCATCTCAGAGTGAGGTGCGGCCCGGGCCGCGCCGCTCGCCGCCCTGGCGGGAGCCCGCGAGTCGCCGGAGCCCGGTCGGTCAGGCGACACCACCCACGCAGCGCCGCCCTCGCTCACTGCCGTACCGGTACTCGTAAACGCAGATGGTGACGTTTTTCTCCTCGGGCCAGAAGTCGTTTTGCTCGTCCGCGCAATGACCGTCGTCGGATCCGTCCTTCACCGTCTTAACGCCGGAGGGATAGTAGGGACTGATGTCTACCCCTACGCCCCATCCATTGGACGAGTTGTCGCAGACGGTGATCTTCTCCCAGTTCGGGTAACCGTTGAAATCGGCGTCGAAATACGCACCACCGGTGTTGCTGCTCGCCGTACCTTGGCCCACGTACACCCAGCCGCTGTTCTGGCTGGCGTGGGAAGGGGTGGTGCCTCCCAGGACCAGCGCGCTGGCGGCCGCCAGGACCATAGCCGTGCCGTGCCACCGTCTCATGCTGCTACCTCGCTGACTATTAGAGCGATCTTGGATCGACCTCGAATATTGACAGGATCAGGGCTCCGTCGCGAAAGAGCGGCCCGCAGGTTGTCCCGGTTGATGAGGTACAGCCCGCCCAGCTCCGGAACACCACCCCGTTGATCATGGTCCGATTATCGTTCCAGCGATGTCCTCGCCGCAGATGTGCGGGCAGGAGCGGCGCCAGCAACTCCCACTCCTCATCCGTCAGATCATGACGCTTCAGTCGTTCATCAACATCCAGGCGGAAGGTCTACAGGACCCAAAGGTCAAGATCTACAGGGTGCGCCCAAACCCGACTTTGATACAGGCCATAACTCCAGGCGGAACAATCCCGCGCGGCGACCAGCACATGAGTCGAGTCGTTCCGCTGCTTACCCGGTGTTTTTACCAGCCCCTCCTCCGTCGACGCGGCATGGAGCGGATCCAGGGGCCTCTCCTCCAAGCCGTGCTCGGCCACCTGGGTACGAAACTCGCTCAGCACTCAAGACCCAGACCCAGACCCAGATGTGACCAGTCCCGGCAGACGCACAGCTACGACCTGGCGCTGCCTTCACCAAGGGTGTCTGCCTTTTCCCGGTTGTCCCAGATCTCGTGCACGTATACGGTGATGTCCCTTTCCTCGGGGAAGAAATCGCCTGCTCGCGAGACGCAGCGCCCATCAGCGGTCGTGTCCACGAGCGCGCGCATGTGCCTACCGTCGTGGACCCTGGCCTGGATCGGGTGGCCGGGTTTGTTGAGGCAGATCGTGATCTTTTCCCAGTCTCGGCGGCCGTTCAGGTCAGCATCGAAGTACACGGCTCCGCTGCGCGTCGACGTCCATACCCAGCCGCTGTTCTGCGAGGCATGCGCAGGCGTCGCGACGCAGAGTGCCAGCACGCTTGCCGCTGCCGCTGCGGCACCTCTGTTTATCCATCGCATGGAAAAGTAACTTCTCCTCTATCGCTGTGGGTCAGGCAACTGCCGACGGCGGTCAGGCGCCCGCTTGTCTTCAGTTGAAGGCTGTGGAACCCCGGTACTCGGACGCATGATCATGCTGGCCATCTCTTTGGCCCGTATTCGGTGGATCATCTCCGCCCGGGCCTCGAACCCACCCCTCGCCCGTTGGGCATCCGCCCCATCGTCGGCTCGGCCTGGGCCGCGTCGGGCGAATCGGACTGCCCGCCCGAACGGCGCTCCGATCTATGTGGTCGTGGACAACCCGTCAGCGCACACCCGGATCGCAGCCTCATGGCAGTGACTGGGGGCGCAGTCATTGACGGTCGCAGTGGTCACCACCGCCGCCAGGGGACGCCGACACCATCGCAAATCAGATTGATCTTGCTGATCGGCCAACCTATCGACCGTCTCAGCATCGGCCGCAGCCTTTCCGTGCGTCAGCTGCACGCCGGTGCGCGCCCACGATGCTGGAATCAAGCGCCATCAGCTAGTCCAGGCGCTGCTCAAGTGACCTGTCGGTGCGACGCCCGAGCAAGGCGCGTCCATTCGGACCGCAGACTGCCCGCAGGCTTTCCATCCCTTCACTCCAGCGTGGACTTGACGGCCTTCTGGGCCTACCACCTGGTTAGCTCGGGGTGGCGGGCCCACGGGCGCACGCGCCAGTCAAGCGACCTGCTGAGCCCTACGCAACAGCTGCGCATGCTCGGCCACTCGCCTGCCCAGGTGGGACCCAGTGAGCAAGTCAGCCTTGCACATCGCCTCGGGCCCTTCGTCACCGTTGGACTGGGCCGCGGCACCCAACCAGAAGCCAAGGCGGTTGAGATCACTCTCCGACCCGGTGCTCTCGTTCCAGCCTGGCATGAGTCCCAAGCTGATCCAATGCATGCCGTGCTGGGCGGCCAGCAGAGTAAAGTAATGCAGGGTGTGCAGCTTGTCGCCACTCTTGGAGCCGGAGTTGGTGAAACCGGCGGCTAGCTTGCCCGCCCAGCGCTGTCCGACCCAACGTTTGCTGGAATCATATGCGAACGTGTGGAACGCCGGGCTTGCTGCACCCATGTAGGTCGGAGATCCGAAGATGATCGCGTCGGCCGCGTCGAGCAGGCCCCATTGCTCCTCGGTGATCGTGTCGACGGTAATGATATTGGTAGTTGTGCCCGACACAGAGGCGGCGCCTTCGCAGACCGCCTCTGCAAGCCTGCCTGTATGGCCGAACCCGCTGTGGTATGCGACCGCGACAGCCGCGGAAATCTCGGACATATGGTGTACTCCAGCTTATTGATGATACGAAATCCGGCACGCGCGATGGCCGTCAATTGAACCAATACATACGCTATGCGTTTCCAGAGAAGCTGCTCAACAGGCCCTTCGGGTAGTTCGGCCCGCCCGATCGACTAGAAACCTTCAAAAGCGAGGGTTATGTGGCCTGGCCTGGACGTGAGCTGGCAGGCGGTCGTTGCGGAGCTACCTCCCATGTATGAGGTATCCCGATGATGGTCGTCTGACCGCTGAGCAGTGGTTACGCCGGGGGCAGGTGCGGATGCGGGCGGCCGACCGCTTCGTCGAGGGCGCGATCGATGCGCAGGTAGTGCGGGAGTTTCGGGCGTCGCGGACTTCGGCCAATCGATGGCGGCGGGCGCTGGAGACGGGCGGCCGTCAGGCGCTGGCCTCCAAAGGGGTGGGCGGAGCGGCATGCAAACTGGGTGAGGACCAGTTGGCGCGTCTGGAGCGCGGGCCGAGATGAGCCTGGAGGCTCTTCGGCGTCGAGCCGAAGGCCAGCCATGCGCCCCGCCTTCCGAGGCGACCGCGCCCCAGATGCTGGGCCCGCCTTCCCAGATGAACAACGCCCGGTGGGAGCTCCTCTCGGATCTCCAGCGCGGCCACCTCGCGTGGCAGCGTGGCGTCCTGCGCCGTGGTGATCTCTGCGCCGCGCGTCAGGGTCTTGCTCGTGCCGCCGCGGAGCGGGGCGGCGATCGCCGACCTGCACGCCGGATACCGGCCCGAGGTGATCCAGCCGTCGGCGCCACTGAGCTGTCGGCGTGGCCAGGCATCACCGTGGCGATGCGGCGGACCACCGCGCTCTGCTCGTCCTCGAGTCACGTCCACGGACGGGGTGTGTCCAGTTAACGGCTCTGTCCCGTAATCGGTGGTAGCGCTGGGTGATCTTCATCGCAGCAGGATGCGGTGGCGCAAGAGGTCGAACCCGGCGCGGCCGTGCATCTGTCGCATGATTCTCTTCGTGCGGGTGTTGACGCCTTCGGTTCGGCCGTTGTGGTGCCGGAGGGTGAGGGCGGCGTTCACGGCGTCGCGGTCGAGTTCGAGGCCGTTGGCGAAGCCGTGCAGGTGGGGCAGGTCAGCGGCTCGGATGGTGGTGATCCAGGCGATGAGCTTGGCGTCGTTGCCTTCGGCTGGGGTGAGGAGTTCGGCGAATCCGCGGACATGGCGGGCGAGTTCAGCCAGTTCGGGGCAGGCGGCCGTGAGCTCCTGCAACAGTTGGGTGTCGCTGTCACGCAGCCGGTCGGGGTGGGTGAGCAGGAGGCGGGTCAGGCGCCGTGGGGTGATGATAGAACGCTCTCCTTCGGCTCGGCCTTGGGTGATGTAGCGGTAGAGCAGGTTGAGGCTGCTCGTGTAGCCGAGCTCTTTGATCTCGCGGAACAACTGCAGGACCGCCACGGCAGGGTCGGCGGCGCGCCGCTCTCGCAGGTGATCACGGTAAGGATCGACGAGGGTGGGCCGGTAGCGCGCGGAGCGCGCCGCAAAGCCCCGGGTTCGCGGGTGCGGGCGTAACGCTTGACGGTGTTCAGAGACAGGTTCAGACGGCGAGCGCACTCCAGGAGGCCGACGCCCTTGTCCAGCAGGTCGTGGATCTGCTGCCACCGCTCGCGGGTGGTCTGTTCGTGGACTCCTGCGGGCCGGGGCGGGTTGACCGCGGCCCAGCAGGCGCTGTGGGAACGAGCGCCTGGCGCAACAGCGGGATCTTGTTGCGCATGGAGCCTCGGGCCATCTCGGCCAGCACGTGCGGGCTGCGTTCACCGTTGATCATCGCCTGCAGCATGTCGCGGCCGGAGACGCCGAAGATGTCGTCGATCACGCTGGACAGCTTGATCTGCACGTCTTCCAGCAGCTTTTCCATCCGTTGCTTCTCGCGAGTGCGTTCACGCACCAGGGTGCGCCGATAGCGGGTCAGGTCACGCAGCTGGCGGATCGGCCGGGGATGACCAGGCTGGGCCGACACATGCCCCGCTCGATGACCTTGGCCAGCCAGATCGCATCCAGTTTGTCGGTCTTGGGGCGGCCCGGGACGTTCTTGACGTGTCTGGCGTTGAACAGTTCGCAGTCGAACCCTTCGGCCTCCAGCAGGTAGTAGACCGGCTTCCAGTAGGTGGAAGTGGACTCCATCGCCACCTTGTTCACCTGCTGGCAGCGCAGCCAGTCGGACAGTTCTATCAGCGATGAGGGCAGTGTGCTGAATTCGCGCACTTCCTGCACTCGCCTGCCAGGCTTGACCTCGTGCGGGACGCGCACGCAGGCCACTACCGTGGTCTTGCCGATGTCGATCGCGCAGATCCGCTCGACCAGGTCCACCGGCTCCTCGCTGACCTCTTCCATGACCACCGCCTGTGCCGCTCGGTATATCTGAACAGCTGCTCGCGGGAAGCTGCGGGGCGGAACGGAATCGGACTCTCGTGCTCGAAGCACAATGCGGGGCCCCTGGCCAGCTCCCAGCGTCAGACTTTTACGCGGCCTCAACCAGGCACCAAAGAGAACCCGACGTCGGCGAGCAGCTACTCAATTTTCACGTCCCGCCGGGCGTCACAACAGGGCACAGAAGACTTTTACACCGCATCTCGGACGTGACCACTGCCTGCGACACCTCGTCACGTACCTACCTCTTCCAGACTTCTGCCAGCTTATGTAACCGACTATCCGGAATCTGCTGGGCATCTCAGTGATGCTGACCTTATGTCGCACCATGTGGAATCATTCTTGGATGTCAAGCAATGAAATCACTCATACGAGCCATGCCGAACTGCTGGCCGCCATCGGCCAAGCCCTCGGACTGGATGGCTCATATCAGGAATGGCCGGCGCCCGCTGGATGGTGGGGAGAACCATCTGGCGAGGCCCGGGAGCCAGAGCCACCCGGCGGGCCCTCGGTGACGGTATTGGCCGGAGCCGTGGACCGCGGGCGGGGTCGGGTCGCCTGGGTCGAACGGTATATCCATCCTCCGAGGCTGGCCGTTGCCGGCGACTTGTGGGTGACGATTCTGGTGAATGTCAGCGGGTCTGGTCTTGTCCCGTCGCCGCGCGGGTGGGTGAACGCGCACACGGACTTTCCACATCAGCCCGAGGTGTCGGTGCATCTGGTCGATGACCGCGCCGACCGCCTACACGAGGTCTCGGCCGTGAGGTTCACATCCGAAGACTGCCTCATCGTCACCTACGCGTGGGGACGATTCGCCGCTGAATGTCACTTGTCGTTGCCCACACCTGCACGCCCGAAACTCCATCAGACATGGACGAAACGTGAATAGGCGCTTCTCTCGCCAGAGTTCCCCGGGTGCGGCAAGCGCGGACAGGCGTGAACAGCAAGAAGACCGCATCTACGAATTGCCTCCTCCGTCGGTCCTCAAATCCGTGTGCACGGGAGGCTGGTGAGCCTTCCAATGCGGCTGGTTTCATCCGATCCGGGATGCTGATAGGCATGCTTTGTGACGGTGTGATGAAGGTGGTGGCTGCGGCCATCGTCGATCGAGGACGCTTGCTCGTCGTGAGTAAGAAGGCGGCGCCGGAGGTGTTCTACCTGCCCGGAGGAAAGCCTGAGGCAGGGGAGAGCCCGGAGGAGACCTTGGTTCGGGAGCTGGGCGAGGAACTCGGCGTTGCGCCGCGCGACATGGACCTGCTTGGCCAAATCGAGGACATGGCTGCGCTTGAGGGTGTGCCGATGCGCATGACCGTTTACACAGCCAGACTGGCCGGACGCCCAAAGCCTGCCGCTGAGCTTGCCGCCCTGGGACGGACCGACGGGCGTGATCGCTTTGGACCTCGCCTGGCCCCAGCGGTTCGCAACCAGGTGCTTCCCTTGCTGGTCCGAGCAGGAGCGTTGGTTGATGATCGTCACGAGGTTTGAGCCAGAACCTGAGAAGGGACAGCGTCTGTCGGCCGTGACCTGACAGAACTGAATCCCCCTGGATCCTCGCTGTCAGAGCCCACCGAACCCACACGAGCTGACCAGGCTCTACCAGAGGCCACGACGCCACTCCGTCCTGGCCGCAGCTTCAGTAGCCCTGGGAACATATAGCCACTTTGGGGCTGGGCCAGCTTCGGGACCGGAGGGCCATCGCCGAAGACTGGGAAGTGGGCGCCGAGGACATCGCCCAGCTGTCCCCCTCCGAGCTGACGACACACAGTCACCTCAAAGGACCCGATCAGTCACCGCACATCACCAGAGGGCGGCTGGTGTTGATCGCCCGGACCACCGGCACCACAGCCAGCAGGCTGCCATCGGTCAGCACCGCGGCCGGCCGCCACAACGACAGCCTGTCCGCCAACTCCGCCCACCGCACCACCGCCGCCCGGTGCACCGCCACCAGCATGCTGAGCGCATCCCCCCACGCCGAGCCCGACGCGGCGATCGGAGGCGGATCCGGATCCAACGCCACCACCCACCCGGCCAAGCCGGCCCGCAACGCCCCGGCCCGGCACCGCGCCCGGCGCACCCACCCCCGCACCGTCCAGGCCGACCGGCCCGGCACCCACGCGATCCGCCGCACCCCATGCCCCAGCGCGGCCAACTCCAGTGCGGCCCCAATCGTCTCGGCATCATCGGCCCGCCGGGTCAGCAGCCGCGCAGGCAGCAGCACGTGAGTAACCCCGCACCCGCGGCACCGCGCCCGCCAGGGCCGCAACACCAGCCGCACCCTCGAACGCAGCGTGCGGATCAACCGGCGCCGGGCATGCCCCCACCCGGCCAGCATCCCATCACACCCAGGACACGCCAGAGCGCCTTCAACCAGCGCAGACTCGACCAAGGCCCGGTGATCGCCTACCGTGAGCACGCGGTGTGACCTCCACACCGTTAACGGCCCTCCCCGGTGTTTCCAGACAGAGCGGGGAAGGCCGATCTTGAACGTTTGACGCTCACGTTGTCGCAGGGCACGAACCAGGCCAACCCCAAGACCAGCCCTGAAGATCCTGGACATCGTCCATGTCGCCCATCAGGCCCTACGTGCTCGGAAAGAACGTCGTCCTACACTGCCCCTCGTCGGTGACGTGCTCACCTGGTCTCCGGTCGAGAAACGCAGCCACTGCCCACCAGCACGGGGTGGAGGCCGCCGGTGGCCGGTACCGTGCCGCGGCCATCGGAAATCTGTTCGGAGTCCAGCGTGAGGAGGCGATCGGCTCGGCTCTGCTCGAGACGCACTGGACGGACCTGCCGCACATCGCCATCTCCACTCTTTCAGTGAAGCTCCGACTCCGCGAGACGCCCAGCAGCCCGCGTGGCCGCGATGGCGGGGTGCGGATGCGAGGAGGACACCCGGCTCAGTCAGTAAAGCCGCTGGTAGCGGATCGGCATGTATCTGCCGGCATGGGAGCCGCCGATCAAGACGGCTCTCATGCCAGTCTCGCCCAGGGTCAACCCTTCAGCGCTTCGGCGATGAAGTCACGGGCCGCCATGGCGGTCTCGTCGGGGTCGTCCCATGTGTCACGCCAGATCGCCAGAGTGCTGGAGAGCGCGGGAGAGACGACCCGTGAGGAGAAGCTCTCAAAGGTCACAATCTCCTCATAGTGGATTTCACGAAGCGCCTCAAAGATCGAAGAGAAGTCGACCGTCCCCGTCCCCAGCGGCCCGCGGTGGCTTTCACCGATGTGCACATACCCCAGGAGATGGTTGCTCTGCAGGATCGCATCCGCAGCGTCATGCTCCTCGATGTTCATGTGATAGGTGTCCAGGTGCAGTCGGACGTTGGCAGCATCGACCTCTTCGATGAACGCTCGCGTCTGCTCGGCGGTGTTGAGCAGGTTTGATTCGTACCTGTTCACTGTTTCCAGGCCGAGCGTGACACCATGGTCGGCGGCGCGGGCGGCCACCCGCCGGATGGCGGCAACCGCGTTACGCCGGCCGGCGGGTGAGACCGGCTTGTCGTGTTTGCCGAAGGCTCCGTAGATCACGCCGCCGAGGTAGGAGCTCCCGATCGTCGCGGCGAAGTCCAGCGCGGCTGTGAGGTACCGCTCACCCGCGGCGCTGACCGAGGCGTCCTGGGCGGCCAGATCCGCATCGAAGGGCAGCCCGAGTGAGCATGTAGCCTCGATCTTGTACCGCTGCAGCGCTTGCAGGGTTGCGGTGGCGGATAGATTTTCTGGTTCGAACACGGGGATCTCGATGACGTCGAACCCGCACGCGCTCGCCTTCGCCACGGCTGTTTCGCAGTCTGCCGGAGACCAGCCGCCGACGAAGACCGCCGCGTGTACGCCCAGCTTGTTCATGGTCATTTCTCCCTGGTGACAGTCTTGATGAAGTGCGAAACAACGCCGGCGTCGTCCAGATCCCACACCACGTCGACGAAAGGCCACTCGTCCGCGTGGTCGCCGTGTGGTGGTCTCGTTTCGCGCCGGTCCACGACGGTCGCCCCGCGCGTGTAGCGGCCCTGCAGTTCGACGGCGACCTTGAGTCGGCGGATGTCGGCCAGCGCCCGCTCGGTGGCGATCACGGCCACGCCCGCATCTCCGAGAAACGCGCCGCGCGTGGCGAATCGCGCGGCCAGGTCGCGCAGGATGCGGGCGGCGAGCCTGCCTCCCGGGCCCGGCGCGTTCTCCAGTTCGGCGATGTCCTCTTCTGAGGCCCTGACACGGGTGAAGACGTCGAGCCCGTAGAGAATGACCGGCAGCCCGCTGCGGAGCACGATGTCAGTGGCTTCGGGGTCATACAGGACGTTGGACTCGGCCGCCGGCGTCTCGTTGCCTCCGGCCACTGCCGAGCCGCCCATCACGTAGACCGCCTCCACCTGGTGGGCGACTTCGGGAAAGGCTCTGAGCAGCAGCGCGACGTTGGTCAACGGGCCGGTGCAGACCAGTGTCGTGCGAGGGCCCGGCTGTGCCAGGGATCGGCGCATCACCTCCAGCGCAGGGGGCAGGTCCGCTGGGTTCGCCGCGCCGGAGAGTTCGACGTCGCCCATGCCGCCCGGCCCGAACACCCATTCGGCCGACGCGCGAGCGGCGGTGAGCGGCCGGGCGCTGCCCCGGCCCACCGGGACGTCGGGCCGACCTAGCGTCGCCAGCACGGCCGTGGTGTTGCGGGAGACCGTGTCGACGTCGACGCAGCCGCTGACACAGGTGACGGCGCAGAGCGTGACGTCGGGCCGGTGCGCCAGATAGGTAAGGGCGAGGGCGTCGTCCAGCCCTGTGTCCATATCTGCAAGGACGCGCAATTGCGCCAACCTCATTCTGTGAAGGGCTTCCCTCAGGAGGAAGCGATGTCGTGACGTTTGCCGAGTGCTGCTGGCGGTCTGAGCCGCTGGCCAGAGGCCACGAGCGCGACCAGGACCGCCATGTAGGGGGCCACGAAGGCCACCTGTTCGGGGACCGAGTCGGTCAGGGCCGTGATGGCTGTGAGCAGGACCGCGGCCAGCGCGGGCGGGGCCAGTCGGCGCAGCCCGCCACGCCGCAGGAGGACCAGCACGGCGAGGATTCCGCACGCGAGCGCGGCGACCACGAGGACGGTGCGGACGGCCGAGCCGCCGCCGCGCAGTTGCAGGGCGTCCATGTAGCCGTACAGGAACGACCCGGCGAAGGCGCCGGACGGCGTCCAGTTACCGAACACCGTGGCTGCCAGTCCCATGTATCCCCGGCCCGCGGTCTGCCCGTCCCGGTAGAGGCCGGAACTGGCCAGCACCAGCAGTGCTCCGCCGAGGCCGGCGAGCGCACCGGAGGAGATGACGGCGCTGTGGCGCAGCGCGGTTACCCGCATGCCGAGGCTGGTGGCGGCGACGGGGTTCTCCCCGCAGAAGCGCAGGCGGAGCCCGTACGGCGTTCGCCACAGCAGCCACCACGACAACGGGAACACGACCAGGCCGAGGACGATCCCCGTAGAGAGCCCGCCGAGCCCGAAAGGCAGGGGCAGTACTGGCAGCGACGGGACGGGCGGTGATTGCGTGGTGCCGCCGCCGGGCATGGCCGCGAAGGTGAGCGAGGACAGGTACTTGGCGACTCCGGGTGCCAGGATGTTGATGGCCACGCCGGCGACGATGTGGTCCACCTTGAAGGTCACTGTGACGACCGCATGCACGAGGCTGCCCAATGCGCCGCAGGCCATTCCGAAAACCAGGCCGAAGGCGGGCCCCCATTGGAGCGCTCCGAATCCGGCGCCCCAAGTTCCGAGGATCATCATGCCCTCAAGTCCGATGTTGACAACGCCGGCCCGCTCAGCCCATACGCCTCCGAGCGCCGCGAGGGCGACCGGGCAGGTGAGCACCAGCGCAGTGGTGATCGTGTCCGCGGATACCAGGTCGGTGGCATGTGGGACCAGCGCGACGGCGAGTGCGATCCCGCACAGGATCGTCAACATCGCCTGCCGCCGGTTCCCCTGACCGGGGCCGGTCTGGGTACGCGGCCCGTCCTGGGCTGTGATGGTTGAGATCGTCACGCGTCGCCTCCCGCGTTCACCGGCGCGGGCGCGGCGGGAGCAGCCGACATGTCCTTGAGTCGATCCGGCCGTGCCTGATTGGTACGCCAGCGAGAGGTCAGCCGGTTGGTGATGACCACGGCCAAAATGATCAGGCCTTCCATGATGCGGACGACTTCGTTGCTGATGTCCATGAGCTGGAGCACGTTGGAGGAGTTGTCCAGGAACGAGAAGAGCAACGCGCCCACGGCCATCCCGGCGGCCCGGTTGCCCCCGAACAGGGCAACGGCGATGCCGATGAAGCCGAGCCCGGACGGGAAGCTCAGCGTGAAGCTCCCGGAGTCGCCGAGCAGCGCCGGCATGCCGATCAGCCCCGCGGTGGCACCGGACAGGACCATGGCGATGACGATGGTCCTGCCCAAGGGCACACCCCCGGTGCGGGCCGCGTCCACAGAGCGGCCCGCGGCGCGCAGGTCGAAACCGAAGACAGTACGCTCGATCAGCACGTAGAAACCGATTCCGGCGGCCACGGCCAGGAGCGAGGACCAGTGCAGCCCCGCGCCCTGGACGGCGATGTCGATCCCCGAATCCCGCAGGCCGTCCGCGATCGGTGCGGTGCCCATGTTGCTGCCGCTTCCGCTACCCAGGCGGCCGGGAGCCAGCAGATAGGAGATCAGCCCGATCGCGATGAAGTTCAGCGCAATCGTGGAGATCACCTCGTTGACGCCCTTGAGCGTCTTCAACAACGCCGGGATGGCCGCCCACACCGCGCCGGCGATCATCGCGGTCGTCACGATGACCACTTGACCGAGCGGAGCGGGCAGGCTCAGGCCCGCGCCGACAGCCGCCGCGCACAAGGCGGCGATCCGGTACTGGCCCTCGGTGCCGATGTTGAACAGGTTGAGGCGGAAGGTGAAGGCGACCGCGACGGCGGACAGGTAGTAGGCGGCGGCCGAGTTCAGGATGATCGCGGCGCTGGCGTCGCTGAAACCGTTCAGGACCATGGCCCGCGCGGCCTCGAGCGGGGAGGCACCTGTCGCGGCGAGGATCAGCCAGGCCGCCGCGGCGGCGAACACGAGAGCGGCTACCGATGAGAGCAGCCCGATGGCCGCGCCGCGCAGGTGTGGGATCAGCTTCACGGGGCGGCCACTTCCGCGCCGGCCATAGCCATCCCGAGCCGGGCGGCGTCGATCTCCCGCGGGTCCACCTCAGCGACCAGGCGGCCGCGCAGCATCACCAGCAGACGGTCTGACCTGGTCAGCAACTCGTCGAGGTCGGCGGAGATCAGCAGCACCGACATGCCCCGGGACACCGCTCGTTCGATGTGCTGCCAGATGCCCTGCTGGGCGGCGATGTCCACGCCGCGGGTGGGATGCGCGGCAAGGAGCACCTTCGGTCCGTGGGAGAGCTCACGCCCGATGATGAGCTTCTGCTGGTTGCCGCCGGACAGCGCAGACACCACGACATCAGGGGTGTGTGCGCGCACGTCGTAGTCGCGGAGCAGGCGCTCGGTGTCACGGCGCGCAGACTTTCGGCGAAGCCAGCCTTTCTCGCTGTTCGGGCTGTGGGTCTGCCAGCCCAGCATCCGGTTCTCCCACAGCGGGGCGTCCAGGAGCAGGGCCTGCCGGTGGCGGTCTTCGGCCACCACCGCCACCCCGGCCGACCGGCGGCGCCTGGTGTCCATGGAGGTGATGTCCCTGTCGAACAGAGTCAGTCGCCCGGAGTCCGGGCGGCGAAGACCGGAGGCACATTCGATCAGTTCGGTCTGCCCGTTGCCCTCCACGCCGGCGATGCCGACGATCTCACCTTCGCGAAGCTCCAGCGTCACCTCGTGCAGGGCCTGCCGTCCAGGGACAGGGCCCAGGCTGACGTTTTCCAGACGCAGGCTGGTGCGGGCGGCCGACCGGTCGCGGGAGCGGGCCGGGTCGGAGGCGGCGAGTTCGGTGCCGATCATGAGCTCGGCGAGTTCGCGGGCGGTCACCTTTCCCGCGGGGAGTGAGTCGGCCACGGTGACCCCACGCCGGATCACGGTCACGTCGTCGGCGATGGACAGGACCTCGTCCAGTTTGTGCGAGATGAACAGGATCGACAGCCCGCGATCGGTCAGCCGAGTCAGGTTGGCGAACAGCCGGTCGACCTCTTGCGGCACCAGCACGGCGGTCGGCTCGTCGAGGATCAGGATCCTGGCTCCCCGGTAGAGCACCTTGACGATCTCGACCCTCTGGCGGTCGGCGACACTCAGGTCCCCGACGGGGGCGTGCGGGTCGAGCCTCACCCCGAGGTCGGCACAGATGGCCTCGATCCCACGCACGGCCGACGGGACGTCCAGCGACCCCGCCTTGCGCGGCTCGGCGCCGAGGATGACGTTCTCCAGTACTGACAGGTTGTCGGCAAGCATGAAGTGCTGGTGGACCATGCCGAGCCCGGCGGCCAACGCGTCCTTCGGCGAGGCGAAGGAGGTCCGTTCGCCGTTCACGCGGATTTCCCCGGCATCCGGCCGATGGATCCCGTACAGCAGTTTCATGAGGGTGGACTTGCCGGCGCCGTTCTCGCCCACGACCGCGTGGATCGTTCCCGCGCGCAGGGTCAGGCTGACGTCCTGATTGGCGGTGACGCCGGGGAACTGCTTGCGAAGGTTCTTTGCGGTCAAGGCGGCTACGGCGTCCGTGGATGTGGCTACGGCCATCGTCATGCCTTCGGAGTGGTCGGCACCACGATGTCGCCGTCGATGATGGCCTTGCGCATCTGCTCCAACCGGGGCTTCACGTCGTCGACAAAGCCACCGGAGGTGGCGTACGTGACGCCGTTCTCCTTCAGCCCGTACAGATGCTCGCCGGCGACGAACCGGTTCTGCTCGACGCCGCTGATGAAGTCCAGGACCGCCAGGTCGACGCGCTTGACCATGGAGGTGAGGATGGCGTCCTTGACCGAGGCGAGTGCCGGCTGCAGATACTGGTCGGAATCTACGCCGATCACGCGTTTGCCGCTCTGGTGGGCGGCCTGCACAACACCGGTGCTGGACCCGCCGGCGGCGGAGAAGAGGATGTCGGCACCTCGCTGGTACATGCCATCGGCCGCGACCCTGCCTTTGTCGGGGGAGCTGAAGCCGGAGAAGTCGGGTGCCTGGCTGAGGTACTGCACCAGCACTTTCTTCTTGGGGGAGACCGCGGCCACGCCCGCCTGGTAACCGGCGAGGAACTTGCCGATGATCGGGGTGTTGGCGCCGCCAATGAAGCCGACCGCCTCGGTCTTGCTCTTCAGCGCTGCGGCGGCTCCGACGAGGTAGGAACCTTCCTGCTCGGCGAAGACCAGGTTGGCGACATTGGGCGCGTGCGCGTCCAGGCTGTCGATCAGGGCGAAGCGGGTGTCGGGGAACTGACCCGCAATCTTCTGCAGTGGACCGGCGTAGGCGAAGCCGACGGCGATGACTGGGTTGAACCCCTGCTGGGCGAGCAGGCGGAGCCGCTGCTCTTTGGCCTGGTCCGACTCTCCCGCAGTTGCTTCGAGCTCCTGTGCCTTGGCCACACGCAGCTTCGCCTTGGCGTCGTCGAGTCCTCGGGCCGCCGCGTCGTTGAACGACTGGTCGCCGCGGCCGCCGATGTCGTAGGCCAGGCCGACGCGCAGTCCCTTCTCGGACTGTCCGCTCGGTGCCTGGCCAGCGCACGCGGCCGCCGTCAGGGCCGTGGCGACCATCGCGGGCGTGAGCCACTTCCATCCATTACGCATGTGTTTCTCCTGCCGTGGACGGACAGTGAGCTCAGGCTGTGCGTCCACACGCGTTCTCGGCGCGAAGGTCGCGCCGTACTCAAAAGAGGGAAGGTCCGGTGCTGACATGGAGGGTTTACTTACCACTCAGCAAAGTGAACCATTTGATTCAATCTAGCGCCTCGGACTCTCAGGCGGAAGCCTCGAATTTGAGAGGACTGCAGCTTGAGCCATGAAGCACCCGAGTTCGACCTGGTGATCCGTCATGGGCACGTCCTGACCATGAACGCCGGGAACGCCACGTTCGATGACGGTTTCCTCGGTGTCCGTGACGGCCGGATCGCCGTTGTGGGCCCCGACGCCGGGCAGCCTCCCTACAAGGCGGCTCGCGAGATCGACGCGACCGGCTGCGCGGTCCTGCCCGGAATGGTCAACGCCCACAGCCACCTGGCGATGGCCCAGTTCCGCGGGATCGCCGACGACGTGACGCTGGACGAGTTCGTCTCCCGCCTCACCACTGAGGAGGCCAAAGTCCTCACCCGCGACACCGTCCGTCACGGCGCCGCGTCAGCCTCGGCCGAGTCCATCCTGGCCGGAACCACTGCCGCGCTGGACCCACCCGCCGGGTGCGACCGCGGCGCCCCTCCTCATGCCGCACAGCACCTACGCCCTGAGCGGACGCCAACGACGTGTGGTCAGCCCTGACCTATTCCGCGCGCCCCGCCGCCCGTTCGTGAACTCGTCCGGTTCCGCCTTCGCGGCCACCGTCTGGGGAGGGCGGCGCGGGCCGCTGCAGTGGTCAGGATGTGACGGCCACGGGCCCACCTCTCACGGTTGATGCCGGGGCCCGTGCGTGACGCGTCCGGACGGCCTCGCCAGGAAACGGGTCATCAGCCCGTAGACGATCGCTCCGTCCGGCCACTGGGTGACCACCCGCCCGGTGACGGGGGACTTGAAGTAGTTGTCGCCCACCGCCCATGAGCTCTTGGCCAGCCGTTCCTGCAGCCACTCGTTGAACACCGTAAAGAAGGAGGGGCGGCACTCGATGGCTGTCCCCTGCCGACTCACCATCTTCTGCAGTGACCGGACGACGAACTTCGCCTGCGATTCGAAGCCGTGCACGAGCGCGTAGAAGTTGGTGTTGGGCCCGTACAGCATGAAGAAGTTCGGGAAGTTCGGCACGGTGATTCCGCAGAACGCCTGCGGTTCGCCGGCCCACTGCTCGTGCAGCGTGCGACCGTCTCGGCCGACGACCTCGATCCTGGCCAGATAGTTGCTCGGCTGGAAGCCGGTGGCCATGATGACGACATCAGCCTCGTGCTCGCCGCCAGCGCTGTCCACGACGGCGCCGGGGGTCATGCTCACGGCGGCCCGCGGGATCAGCGTGACGTTGTCACGGGTGAACGCCTCCAGGTATCCGGTCGCGTGGATAGGCCTGCGCCCCTGGTAGGGGATGCGCGGCGTCATCGCCTCGATCAACTCGGGGTGACCTCGAAGGGCCGCCCGGATGTAGTGGTTGCTGAGCCGGCGGGCGCGCTCGTCGGCCTTGGTCCCCGGCCGGATGAGCCGTCCGCCGAACCAGAGCCGTTCGCCATGGTAGTACCGCCTGAGGCGTTCGGCGCGATGGATCGGCCCCCAGGACAACAGGGCGCGCCGCTTCGGTGAGTACGGCACGTTCTCCTTGGGCTCAACCCACGACGGGTCGCGCTGGAAGACGGTGACCTGCTTAGCAACGGCGGCCACGGCCGGGATGAGCTGCGCCGCGGTGGAGCCGGTGCCGATAACGGCCACTGTCTTGCCGGTCAGGTCGGTCGAGGTGTCCCACCGCGAAGTGTGGAAGATCCGTCCCTCGTAGTCGGCCATACCATCCAGCTGCAGGTGGCGAGGCTGGTTCAGCATCCCGACCGCCGTCACCACCGCGTGGACATGGTGGGCGCGGCCGTCGCTGGTCTCCACGAGATACTGCTGGCGGTCCTCGTCCCACGTCGCGCGCTGCACCTCGATCCCGAATCGGAAGTGGGGCTTCAGCTCGTGCTCCGCGATTACCTCGTTCAGGTAGCCCCGGAGCTCCTCGTGCCCGGCGAAGGGCCGCGACCAAGGGTGTCGCTTGAAGGAGTACGAATACAGGTGCGACGGGGTGTCCACCTCCGCCCCCGGATACCGGGTGTCCCACCAGGTCCCGCCGGCTCCGGCGGAGCTCTCGAAGATCACGAAATCCGTGCAGCCCGCTCTGCGCAGGTAGACGCCCGCGGCGATGCCGGAGAACCCGCCCCCGACGACGGCGACGCTGATGCCGCGCAGCGATTCGGTCGCCTTCAACGCCTGTACCTCACTTTCCATGTAGGATACGAAATAGAATATTTTTTAGGATATTAAAATGGCTGTGAATGCCTGGTATCCAATGGGCTGCCGCGTCGGGCTACTGGGCGGTCCATCCTCCGTCGACGCTGAGGCAGTGACCGGTGATGAAGCTCGCTTCGGGGGAGGCCAGCCAGTGGACCGCGTGTGCCACGTCCTCCAGCGTCGCGAAACGACCGGTCGGAGAGTTGTTGTAGTACCAGTCACGGACGGCGGGACCGCGGCGGGCCAGCGAGGCCGCCATCATGTCCGACTGGACGGGGCCGGGGCTCACGGCGTTGACGCGGATGCCGGTGGGGGCGTATTCGATCGCGGCGGAGCGGGTCAGTCCTACCACGCCGTGCTTGGCCGCGGCGTACGCGGTGCCGCCCGGGTAGCCGACGTGGCCGGCGATGCTCGCGGTGTTGATGACGGCGCCGGAGCCCTGCTCCAGCATCACCGAGATCTGGAACTTCATGCATAGCCAGACGCCGGTCAGATCCACTTCGAGGGTCCGGTCCCATGCCTTCCTGGTCAGTTCGTGGGTCCGCGGTCCTGAACTGGTGATGCCGGCGTTGTTGTGGGCGGCGTCCATCCGGCCGAACGCGTTCACGGTCGTGGTGACGGCGTTCTCGACGCTGTCCTCGTCGGAGACGTCGGCGACGATCTCGATCGTGCGCTCGCCTCCGGGGTCATGCCGGTGGCGGGTCTCGGTGAGCCGTTCCGCATCGAGGTCGACCATGGCCACTCGGTAGCCGCCGGCCAGGAATCGGGACACGACCGCCTCTCCGATGCCGTTGGCGGCACCCGTGACGAAGGCGACTGGACGGAGGTCGGCGTTGCTGGCTGACATTTAGACTCCTCGGTGACGCTGCTGTTGAATAAAAGATATTATTTAATATCCTAAACGCGATCTCTCGTAGTGTGAGAGCCACGCCGCTTGGTATCCCATATAAGATCCAGAGAGTCATCCGATGTGGCGCATCAGGAGGAGACTCGACATGCCACGTGAACCGGTCCTCGCCGACGTGGCCTACAAGAAGCTGCGCGAAGCGCTCGCCCACGGCACCCTCCGGCCGAACCAGCGACTCGTCGAGGCCGAACTGACCGAGCTGTTCGACATCGGCCGGACGCCCATCCGAAGCGCGCTGCTGGCCCTGGAGAACCAGGGCCTGATCATCAAGCAGCGTACGAGCTGGACGGTGCGGGAGTTCGGCCCCGCCGACATCCGCAACGTCTACCAGGTCCGGATGGCCCTCGAAGGCTTCGCCGCGCGCCTGACCGCCACGGTGGCCGAGGACGGCACCCTGAAGAAGATCGAGCAGATCCTGGCCGGGCACGGCGACAAACTCGGGACGCTCGACGCCGACGCCCAGGTGAAGCTGAACGCGGACTTCCACGGATCCATCGCGCGAGCTTGCGGAAACCCGCACCTGATCGCGCAGATCGAGCGGAACCAGCAGTTCCACTTCGACTTCCACACGGCCCGCCTGTACACAGCCCAGGACTACGCCGTGGGCCATGCCAGTCACCACGAGATCGTCGGCGCTCTCCTCCGCCGCGATCCCGACGCGGCGGAGGAGCTGACCCGCGCGCATTACGAGCTGTCGTTGAAGACCCTGCTCGAACGGCTCTGAGCCGATCGCGCCGCGCCGCCCGGTTTTCATGATCCGGCGAGTTCGTCCTGTCGCGCGCCGACTGGTCGCCCGGCCCTTGAGGTGCGCACTCGGCGGATGCCGAACACGACGAGGGTGAGCGCCCATGTCCCCAGTCCGAGCCAGAGCTGGGAACGGGTGTCCTCCCGTACGCCCAGCAGGACCAGAACGGCCACGATCGCCGCGGTGGTCAGCAGGGACAGCCACGGGAACAGCCACATCCTCAGCGGAAGGTCGGCCTTGGGGTTGCGCATCCGGAGCACGATCTGCGAGACGCACATGAGCAGGTACACGAACAGGATGAGTGCGCCGGAGGAGTTGAGCAGGAACAGGAACACGGTGTCGGGCGAGACCGCGGCGGCGATCACGGACAGGAACCCGACCAACGTAGAGGCCAGGATCGCGGGCGCGGGCACCCCCCGCTTGTTGACCTTCACCAGCGCCGCCGGCGCCTCGTTCTTGCCGGCCAGCACGAACAGCATGCGAGAGGCGGTGAAGATGGCGGAGTTGAGGCAGGACAGCACGGCGACCAGGATCAGGCCGTTCATGACGCTGTCGGCGCCGGGGATGCCCATGACGTTCATGGCCGCGACGAACGGAGACTGGCCTGACTTGACCGACGACCACGGCACGATGACGGCCAGCAGGAAGACGGAGCCAACGTAGAAGGTGATGATCCGCAGGATCACCGAGTTGGTCGCCTTGCTGACCGACCGGGCCGGGTCCTTTGACTCCGCCGCGGCGATGGTGGCTATCTCGGGTCCCATCATCGCGAACATCACCACGACGACCGTCGACAACATCGCCTGCGGCCCGTTCGGGAAGAACCCTCCGTGCGCGGTCAAGTTGCCGAAGTCCAGGGAGCGCCCGGGCCACAGGCCGAGGACGAATGCCGCGCCGAGCGCGATGAAGGCCAGGATGGCCACGACCTTGATGCCGGCGAACCAGAACTCGAACTCGCCGAAGGACCTGACCGAGGTCAGGTTGGAGAGCGTCAGGCCGGCCAACAGGATCAGGCTCAGCACCCACAGCGGCAGGTCGATCCAGTACTGCAGGATCCCCGCGCCCGCGACCGCCTCGAATCCGACGACGATCACCCAGACGTACCAGTACAGCCACCCGGAGGAGAAGCCCGCCCAGTCGCCCAGGGCCTTGCGCGAGTACTCGACGAACGATCCGGTGGAGGGGTGGGCGACGGCCATCTCGCCGAGCATCCGCATAGCACACACGACGATCAGGCCGGACAGGAAATAGGTCAGGAACGAGCTCGGCCCGGTCGAAGAGAGGACGGCGCCGGACCCGACGAAGAGGCCAGCTCCGATGATGCCGCCCATCGCGATCATCGTGACGTGCCGGTTCTTCAGGTCCGGGCGCAGCCCTGCCTGGCTGCTGTTGGTGGGTGTGGTCATGTTGCTCCTCGTGCCGCGACCGTGAAGAAACCGGCCTCAATCTGGTTCTCACGAGAACACCACGTTACAATATCCAAGTCAATATCCTATTTAGGATATTCTGAGTGAGACGCCTGCGTCGCCTGCGATCTCGGTCGGGCCGGGGTGTTCATTGGCTCCGGCCGCCGAATTGATATAGCGCCGGACAGGCAGACCTCTGCCCGGCCCAAGGCCGGGATCGACCAGCTGATCGCCCGCCGCGACGTCGGCGTCCGGGAGAAACCGTCTGGGCCCCCTGCGCCAGACCGCCCGCAAGGCACGGGTCCGCGCCGGTGTCCATGTCGATGAGATTCCCGGACTATTTTGAACCGAATAGTTCATTTTGCCGTACGTTCCACCGTGCAGTGGCGCCATGAGCAATCACTCCGAAGCGCCTGTCACGCCCGTCGAGGCATACGAACCCCCTACTACGTGGCTGTCTTCACTGCGGTGCGATCCCAGGAGCAGGGCGGTTTCGGCGAGACCACGCACGAGTGGAAGACCTGGTGACGGACGTCCCTGGTTCCTGGGGATGGACCATGCGCAGGCGCCTGGCGGGCTGGCCGTCACCGTCGGCTACTTCCGCGACGCCGACGCCCTCACGGAGTGGCGAAATAACGCCGAGCACCGAGCGGCGCAGAACCGCGGGTGGGCCGAGTGGTACCAGAGCTACACGCTGCACGTGGCGAGAGTGGAGCCGAGCCACGGGTTCATGCGAACGTAGGTCCGCAGAGCCCGACAGCAGGTTGACCAACTGAAGTCAGGCGGTGGCGCTGACGCGATCCGCAGGTCTTCGACGCCGCGGCAAGATTCTTCCCCGGTGGTGCGGGGCTGGCTGTCCCTGCACCACCGGCCGATGACCTCCGTGCACGTGACGACCGGCCGGAACGGCTGAGGCCCATCCTCGGCACGCAGCCCGAACGCCACGCCAAGCGCCGGCAGCACCGGGGACCCATGTCCGCGTTCAAGCATGGCCGCGGACGCATCCACAGTTCGAAGGCTCACCGGAAGCTTCCGCCCGATCCCTTGGGGGCGAGGCAACGCGCCTCCACCTGTCGGCTGTGGCCGGTGTCGCGTAGTAAGCGCAATCCTGGCCAGGCGCTGAGCCACTGCAATCCGTTACGCATGTGTTTCTCCTGCCGTGGACGGACAGTGAGCTCGGGCCGTGCGTCCACACGCGTTCTGGGCACGAAGGGCGCGCCGTACTGAGGGTCCGATGCTGGCATGGAGGGTTGACTTACCACTCAGCAAAGTGAACCATTTGATTCAATCTAGCGCCTCGGACCCTCCGGGCGGAAGCCTCGAATTTTTGATAGGACCCATAGTTTGAGCCACGAAGCACCCGAGTTCGACCTGGTGATCCGTCATGGGCACGTCCTGACCATGAACGCCGGGAACGCCACGTTCGATGACGGCTTCCTCGGTGTCCGTGATGGCCGGATCGCCGTTGTGGGCCCCGACGCCGGGCAGCCTCCCTACAAGGCGGCTCGCGAGATCGACGCGACCGGCTGCGCGGTCCTGCCCGGAATGGTCAACGCCCACAGCCACCTGGCGATGGCCCAGTTCCGCGGGATCGCCGACGACGTGACGCTGGACGAGTTCGTCTCCCGCCTCACCACTGAGGAGGCCAAAGTCCTCACCCGCGACACCGTCCGTCACGGCGCCGCGTCAGCCTCGGCCGAGTCCATCCTGGCCGGAACCACCGCCGCGCTGGACATGTACTGGTTCGATGAGGAGACGGTGGCCGCGGCCGCGCCGTACGGGCTGCGGATCGTCACCGGCCCCACATTCGCCAACTTCGCCAACCCCGACCCGCGCTCGTTCGAGGAGATCCTTCAGGATGCCGAAGCCAGGTTGGCCGCCCACCCGCCGGGTGCGACCGCGGCCCCTGTACTCATGCCGCACAGCACCTACGCCCTGAGCCGACGCCAACTCCAGGACGTCGCCGCACTCGCTGAGCGATACGCCTGCCGCGTCCACGTGCACGCAAGCGAGAGCCCCAAGGAGGTGGCCGACGTCCGCCAAGCGCACGGCGCCTCACCCATCCAAGTGCTGGAGCAGACCGGCCTGCTGGGGGCGGGTACGGTGGTGGCGCACGCGGTCGTCATCGACGACGCCGACATCGAGACCCTGGCCGCCACGGGTACCTCCGTCGCGCACTGCCCGTGGTCGAACCTCAAGTTGGCCTGCGGCGTGGCTCCTGCGGGCAGGCTTCTCGCGGCAGGCGTGACAGTGGCCCTCGGCACCGACAGCGCCGCCAGCAGCAACGGACTCGACGTCTGGTCGGTTGTCAGGCTGGCCGCCACCCTGCACAAGGGAATATCCGGCGACCCGCGGCTGATCACGGCACGGGAGGCTGTGGAACTGGCCACCGTCCACGGTGCGAGAGCGCTGCGGCTGGACGGGGAAATCGGCACGCTCGAGACCGGCAAACGCGCCACGCTGCAGGTGGTCGACCTCTCGCGGCCGCACTTCG
Organism: Nonomuraea sp. NPDC050786; assembly: GCF_040654115.1. NCBI lineage: Bacteria > Bacillati > Actinomycetota > Actinomycetes > Streptosporangiales > Streptosporangiaceae > Nonomuraea > Nonomuraea sp. NPDC050786. The sequence continues at coordinate 771,935 of NZ_JBFAHJ010000001.1, read as the reverse complement.
CCGGCTGCCAGGACGTGTGGTCAGCCCTGGCCTATTCCGCGCGCCCCTCCGATGTCCGCGATGTCGTCGTGGACGGCGTCGAGCGCGTTCTCGCCGGCGCTTTCGTGGGCACGCAGTGATTCGGCCCGCCGGGAGATCGCGACAGTCGCCCGATCATGCACGGCCGTGACCCCGTCCACGTCACCGGTGGCGAGGAGGTCCAACTGCAGACCACGCCACAGTGCGATGATCTCTCTGGCCAGCAGATTCGCGTCACCGGGTGCCAGGCCGTCCTTCTCCAGGGCCGCGCTCGCCGTGCCGATCCAGTCGTGGCCGAAATGCCGCAGGAGACCGGGGATGCGGTCAGGCTGGTGCACCGCCAGCCCGACGGATTCGAACAGCAATCTCAGGTAGGGCAGGTTCTCCTCCCGGCATACGGCTCGCCAGGTCTCCCGCAGCCGCTCATCCAGCGGGATGTCCAGACGGCTGATGTGCCGATCGAGATCCTTCATCGACGGATACTGCAGCAGCGCCGCGTCGAGAGCTTCCTTGACCAGGTTCTCTGTCGATCCGAAGTAGTACAGCAGCATGCGGTTGTTCGACCCCGCCGCTTTGGCGAGCTCGCGCAGTGTCGCGGCCGCGGATCCGTTTCTCAACATGTACTCGACGATCCGGTTCAACAGCTTTTCCCTGCCGCGGGCTTCCTTGCCCTCAGCGGTACCCGTGCGCGCCACGGTGCCGAGGCTACTCCGGATTTCACAGCCCCACACACGACCGATTCCGTCACCCGCCGAAGGTCCAGCCCACGGTGTGGCGTCCTCATACAGGAGGACACATGACCTTTCTCGTGATCGGCGAAAGCATCGCCGACCTGAGCGGCTCGCCGGGGGACTGGCGTTCACCGCGGTCCCGGGAGGCAGCCCGCTCAACGTCGCGGTCACGCTCGCCGGCCTCGGCCGACCGACCAGGTACGTCAGCGAGGTCCACGAGGACATGTTCGGCGATTTTCTGCGCGACCATCTCACCCGGCACGGGTGCCGCACCGACGAACTACGCGGCACGCAGGCGACCAACCTCGCCATCCCCAGGATCGGCGGGGATGGATCAGCGACCTACGACTTCGGGTTCGGCTGGCGGCTCGTGGGGAGCGTGCCGCTCGACGGAAGCGCATGCCTGCACACTGGCTCCCTCGCCACGCTCGTCGGTGGGGGAGCCGAGGAGGTGGGCACGTGCTGGTGGCGGGGATGGCCAGGGCGGTCGGTGGGCTGCGGGAAGCACGGACGATGCTCGGCGACCTGGCCGATCGGACCCGGTCGCCGGACGAGGTGGCCTACCCTGGATCGCGAGAACGAGCCGAAACCGGACACTCCACCCTACGGCCCAACCATGCGAGGCGCCGGAGGTGTGGACTGTCACCGGATCCTCACTCGCCTCCAGCGAGGCCTGCGTCACCGAGGCCTTCGCCCCGCTTCTCATCGGCCGCGACGCCGATGACCACGGTCCCACGCTTGTAGGCCGCAGGTCAGCGAGTCCAGGTGGTGCTCTCGTTACAGCCACTGGCGACGTTCGTTCTCCACTGGGTTGGTGCCTTCTAAGGGATGTCTTTAAGCCCCCATCACGATCATGGACTGGTGATCCGCAAGGTCGGTGTGTCATGGTGGCCTGTCCGGCTGATCTTGGCTGATGGCCGCCAGAAAGCTTGCGACCAAGGGGGTGTGGTCGTTCTTCCGCCAGGCGACGGCGATTTGTGTGCGAACGGTATCGGGCTCAATCCTGCGGAAGGCGACGCCTTTGAGGCGGATGCGCCGGATGCCAGCCGGGGCAAGGGAGACCCCCAGGCCGACTTCCACCAGGGCGCAAACGGTCTGCCACTCCACCGCGTGCTGGGCCACGCGCGGCGTGAAGCCGGCTGCGATGCACAGGTTGGTGATCTGATCGTGAAGCTGTGGGCCGGCGGTGCGGGGCAGGAGCACGAAGGGAGAGTCCGCCAATTGCGCGAGGCGGACCGTGCGCTGGGTCGCCAAAGGGTGCCCGGACGGTAGGACGGCCACGAAGGGCTCAGCAAGTACGGTTTTGAAGCTGAGTTCGGTCTCGTCGTCGGTGGAGGGCTCTCGCAGCAGGCCGATGTCGATGGTCTTATCGTGCAGGGCGGCGATCTGCGGCGCTGTGGTCATCTCACGGATGTCCAGGTGAACGTCGGGGAAGCGTTCCCGGAAGGTGCGCAGCAGTCCGGGCAGGACGGTCAAGGCCAGGGAGGCGGCGAAGCCGATCCGCAGGCGGCCGGCCCGGCCGCTGCCCACGGCCCGGGCTGCCGCCAGGCCGTCCGCGAGGTCGGTGAGGGCCCGCCGGGCTGCGGGCAGCAGTTCGTGACCGGCTGGGGTGAGGGCGATGCGTCCTGGTTCGCGGCTGAACAACGCGTGGCCGACTTTGTCTTCCAGGCGGCGGATCTGCTGGCTCAGTGGCGGCTGGGCGATACCCAGGCGGACGGCGGCGTGGCCGAAGTGGAGTTCCTCGGCGAGCACGACGAAGGCGTGCAGCTGCGGCAAGGGTAGTTCGGGGCGCTCCATACGCCTAGAGATATCAGGCGATGCCTATGGGTGTATTGGACGTATATGTGCTGGTCTCTTAGTGTTCGGCGCATGACGGAGCGACGTGCGATCCTCAGCGGCTCGACGTTTGAGGAGCAGATCGGCTATGCCCGCGCCGTGGTTGACGGCGATTGGGTTCACGTGTCGGGGACGACCGGGTTCGACTACACCACCATGACGATTTCAGACAACGTGGTGGAGCAGGCTGAGCAATGCTTGCGCAACATCGCGGCTGCGCTGGCCGAGGCGGGATGCAGTTTCGCCGACGTCGTGCGGGTACGGTACATGCTGCCGGACCGGGCCGACTTCGAGCCCTGCTGGCCGGTTCTGCGCCGATACTTCGGCGAGGTCCGGCCTGCCGCCTCGATGCTCATGTGCGGCCTTTCCGACCCTCGGATGAAGATCGAGATCGAGGTGTACGCGCGGCGCGCCACCACGTAACGACCTGTGTCATCAGAGTTCGGGATGCCGCCATGTGATCTAGATGAGTAACTCCGATGGCAGGGGTTGATGCCTGGGTATGAAGGGAGGGTGTCGATGATCAGGTTGGGGCGCAAGACCTCGACACCCTCTTGACCGCACTGAGCTGTTCGAATCGCGGGTAGTCCTTTGCACTTGCGTTTTAAGGTCGACGGGCGAGGCCGTCGAGTATGAGAGACAGGAAGCGCTCCGGGATGACGCCCGGATGGCAGGCGAACACGTTGAGCAGTTCCATGAGGTCGCCGGTGCCGACATCTGAACGCATCGCACCGTCCGCCTGCGCCTGCCGTACCAACTCGTCGAGCCGCCGCACCAGTGCCTGCCTCGCCTGCGGCGCGGAGGTCCCGGCCAGTGCGGCTTCGATGGCGCCGCGACCCTTTTCCACGCTGTAGAGGACGAAGGCGCGAACGGCCGCCCACGCGTCAGGCTCGGCCGCCACGACGCGGTCGAGGCCGTCGATGGCTGATCGCCAGCCGGGCCGGCGTTGGCGTCGGCACGCTCTACCGCCGCTTCCCCGACCGCAGCGTACTGCTCGCCGCACTGGCCGAGCAGTAGGCGAGGCCAAAGCGGACAAGGCGGTCGGTGTCGGCGGCAAGGTAGACAGGCAGACCCGCTCACCCGGCCGGAGCCGCCGGGGAACCTGCGGCCACGGCGCGACGCGAGTGCCGAAGGCGACGAACAGGACTGACCACGATGAGGGATGCTGAGGCCGGACGCGACCAGGGCTCCGCGCGGTGCGCGGGGCCCGGCTCGTAGCTGTGTTGCTGCTCGCGCGGGCGGCTGCGCACGCCCGTCGCCCATCGCGACTTGAGCGGCACTGCGGTCGTTCAAGCGGGTGTTGGCAAGCGCTCCTGCCTTGTCACGAGGGGCTGGATGAGCTGGGTGTGCCAGGTGGAGGGGGCCGGCCAGTTGGACGGGTCGGGTTGTTGGGTGAGGTCGATCCAGGTGTAGATCTCCCATGCGCCGCCGTGTGGTTCGTATGTGGATGCGTCCGTCCAGGTTTGCAGCCGGCCGTAGGCATCGGCCAGGCGGTCGTGCGCCCCGGGGTGCCAGGTGCCTATGGCGGGTCCGGCGGGCAGGTGGCCGGTGCTTATCTGCCGGTCGTGCAGGGCCGGCGTCTGGGTGGGTACGCCGATCTCGATGTCGGTTTCGAGCTCGTCGAAGGAGTGGTAGCGCACGTACGGAGGCCCGTCCGGCTGCACGTCGTGCTCGAGCAGGTAGCGCCACAGCGCGGTCAGGCCGTCGGCTAGGGAGTGCTGGAGCTGGACCACGGCGACGGTGTGCCGTACGCGGGCGACGGGCTGGGCGGCGAGGGTGTGGAAGATGACGTCTTGGCTGTGTGGCGAGTTCATCGTGGTGCGGGTGCTCAGCTGGGGAAGGTGCCGCTGGTGACGTTGACGAACGTGCCGGTGATCGCGGCGGCGTGGTCGGAGGCCAGGAACGCGGCGGTGGCGGCGACCTGTGCCACGCGGGGTGAGCGGCGCAGTGCGCGCACGCTGGACAGGTGGTCCAGCACGCCGCGGAAGGTGGCCTCGTCCACCTGGGGTGCTGGGTTGACGGCGGTGAGCTTGGCAGGGGAGACGGCGTCCTCGACGCCGGAGGTCCAGATGCCCAACGCGCGCACGCCGTGCGGCCCGATCTCGACAGCCAGGTTGCGGATGAAGGTGTCGAGCAGGGCGTCGGCGGGGCCGGTGGCGCCCATCAGCGGGCTGCCGAAGGCCGAGCCGCTGTTGATCGCGAGTATCACCCCTGACCCTTGCCTGATCATGTGGCGGGCGGCGGCGCGGGCGGTGATGAAGTTCGTGGTGGCGCCGGTCGTGATCGGGCCGACGAAGTCCGCGGTGGACATCTCGACGAGCGCTGCACATGACGGAGGTCCGGGCTGAGCTCGGTCAACTTGGCTTACGTGAAAGAAGAGATCATCTGCCTCTGACCTGCTGGAAGGGTCCTCCGACCCTAGATAACCATCGCGTTGTTGACCAGGATGTCGATGCGACCGAGTTCCCGTACGGTCTGCTCGACCGCGTTCGTGACCGCGTCGGCGTCCGCGTTGTCCGCCTTGATGACCAGGGCTCGTCCGCCGTTTGCTTCGATCTGGTCGGCGACGGCCTGCGCCTTGTCCGCGGTGCTGGTGTAGGTGAGCGCTACCGCGGCTCCGTCCCGCGCCAGCCGCTGGACGATCGCCGATCCGATGCCACGGCTGCCCCCGGTCACCAGAGCGACCTTGCCTGCAAGCTCGTTCATGTCCGCCTCATTTCATGTAGTCAGATTTGTTTCGTTGCGTGTCTCCGGACGCTGCTGTCGCTGTGGACAGCCGCGGTCACGAGCATGCACCATCGGCGAACCGATCCCTCGGACCGCCGGGTTGCTTGTGTCAGATCCCCGCCGGCTCATACGAAAGAACGACGACACCTGTTCTGAGAGTCTTTGTCGTGACAAGTCGCAGCGCTGTTTCTTGCCCGTCTCGCGACAGCCGCGTACCGTGGCCCACGAAGAGTGGGTGGACCCAGAAATGGAGTTCGTCGAGCAGGTGGTGCTCCAGCAGCGTCTGCCCGAGAGGGCCATGGCCGTACATGACGAGGTCGCGGCCGTCCTGCCGTTTGAGCTTGTCCACCTCGGCTGGGACATCACCCCTGATGATGGTCGAATTGTTCCAGTCGGCATTTTCCAACGTGGATGAAAAGACGTACTTGGGAATACTGTTGACCCGGTCGGCGTATTCACCGGTCTGCGCGGGCCATGCGGACGCGAAGATCTCGTACGTCCGCCTGCCCATCAACATCCCGTCGCTCGCCAGGAGCCGTTCCAGCGCGTACGCCCGAGCTTCACCGTCGAAATAGTCATTGGCCCAGACGTGCGGGTCTCCGATTACTCCGTCAAGAGACACGAGGGTGGATTCGACGATCTTACGCATTGCTGCCTCCGTTGGTTACGTCGTCTGGTTACGTCGTCGGGCGTGGTGTCCGGCCGCGGTCATCGACCCGTGTCGAGCCATCCGGGCCGCCACGGTTGGTGCTGATGAACTGAAGACCAGCCATCACCCGGAGAGGAATCGCGGCCGGGGATGCCGATCCGGCTCGAGACGGGCAGGCGGGTCGCCTGTCATGCGCCACCAGACCCGCGGCAGGAACGCCCCGGTGACGATCGGCGGACGCGGCGGTGCGAGAGTGGTCATGACCATGGAGAACTCCTGAGGAAGATTTCCTGGTTCCTCATGATGTGGCCAGGTCAGAGCCGTCCGCGATACATTCGGCGGCAGCCGAATCCAGAGGGACCCGGACATGCTCACGCTGACGTTCACCGCCTACGACGTGACCTCGATCAGGTTCGCGCTCTCCCCGCTCAGGGAGGTCACCGCGAGCGTCCACGCGCTGCGCACCCCGGCCCGCCGGGCCCTGCAGCTGCCGTGGTTCAAGCAGGAGCCCTCGCCAGCAACACGGTGACCTCACGCGTGCGCTTCGCTGAGGACGATGCCACCCACGCCCAAGGCTGGAACATAAGGGTTGTCCGAGCGCTGGGCGACCGTGAAGAACACGGCGAGTCGGCCGCCATCGGCGACGGCTGTCGGCTTCCACACTCCTGCGTCGTGCCATGCTGTCCCGTCGATGGTTCGTACGATTTGCCGCGCTGGCTTCCACGGTCCGTGGGGGCTGTCGCCCCGTGCTCTCCACAGGCCGTGCTCGGGGGTGAAGACCGAATCGAGTGGGTGGCGGGAGGTGACCAGGGCGAAGCCCTCGCCGTCCCGAGTGACAAGTGCGTCGAAGCGGTCCTCTTCCGGCTGCCCGCGCCGCCGCCAGCCGCTGACGCCGTCGGCGCTTTCGGCCCACCCCACCGACGGGCGCCCGTCGGCGGCGAGCCCGGCCGTGTAGCGCAGCATCCAGGAGCCCTCGTGATAGAGCACGTTCGGCTCGAGAACGGTGCCGCGTTCCCATGATTCGCTCGCGGTGAAGACCGGCTCGGGATGACGCGCCCAGCGGGTGCCGTCCCATTGCAGGAAGCCGATCTGGTACGGGCCGTAGAGGCTCTCCCAGGCCGTAGAACTGGCGTAGTAGATCCGCTCGACCACGTTGCCGTCGGCGTCGCGACCCCGGACGTAGGACGGGCAATGGTAACCGGTGGCGTCCCAGGCGCCGCTCGGCGGCGGTCCTGTCAGCCTTGCCGCCTGGTGCGGATCGTCCGGACTCGTGGAGATCTGCCAGCCCGCGCTTAGCTCGGGCGATTGGGCGGTGTACAGGTGAATGACCTTCTCCTCGGCCTGCATGCCACCCATAACCATCCACCAGTGGCCGTCACGCCGCGTGACGCTCGGATCGGCCACAGTGTCGAGGTTCCGCAGGTGGGCCAGGCCCTTGCCGGCCGCGCCGCCGAACACCAAGTCCTTCATGTCCATACTCCATACGATGGTCGAACATTTGATGTCTGGATAGTACGATGATCGTATGACAAGTGCAACGGACCCGGTTGTAGCGCTGATGGGCCTCCAGCAGCATGCTGCGGCTCTCGGCACGATCCACGCCGAGCAGATCGCCTCTCAGCTCGGCATCACCGCGACCGATTTGAAGGGCCTGTTCCTGCTGCTGCAACGGCCGCACGCGCCGCGCGAGCTAGCGGCCGCCCTGCACCTGACACCGAGCGCGATCACATCCGTCATCGATCGGATGGAGCGGGCGGGCTTCGCGCGGCGTGAGCCATCGAAGACCGATCGGCGGCGCTATCTCGTCACGGCTGTGCCGGATCGTGCACAACAGGCCATCGAGCTGTACACGCCGCTCTTCACCAGCATGCGCGAGGTGCTCGCCCATTACGACGACGACCAGCTCGCGACGCTACTCGATTTCGCCCAGCGCACCGTGCATGCTTTCGAGGAGTTGACAACGCGTCGGCGGGAGTGAGAGCTCTTGTGGGATCTTCGGTGGGGTGTCGGAATGAGACCTAAGGTCGACACGTCGGCGGTGCCGCGACTGGGCCGGACATACCGGCGGCTGGAGGCACTTTCGAAGCGGAGAGCCGACCGACACGATCCGGTCTCGACCACGTGCTGGCGGGGTTCTGATTTGTACCGTCGAGGTGCGTGGCTCCGCCAAGGACCGCGGCTCAGTTCGGGGAGCCCGTCCGCTGTGATCGTGCATCGATGAGGGTGTGGTGGTCTCCATGTCCGGGGAAGCCGAGATGACCGTGAGCGAGACCATCGTGCTCGCAGCCGGGCAGGAGCGGCCGGCCGGGCAGCCCGCTGGGCCGGACGTCCACTTGGTGGCCGTGTTCGCCAAGGCCAAGCGTTTGAACGGTACGTGGCCGCTGTTCGCGCGGGGACTGGATCCGGCCGTCCAAACGGCGTGGTTGCGCAGCCGGTACCGGGCGGTGGCGGTCTGTGCCGCTGGCCGGTCGATACGCCGAGGCAACATCAAGGCTCGCCTGGCCCGCTCCCGTTCACCAGTCAATAGCCCAACCATGACCACATTCCGGCACTCTTGTGACCCGAGCCCCGACACCAAATCCCTTTGTCAGCAGGCTCTAAGAGGGGTGACGGGGCGTCCAATTGTCCGGCCTCGGACAATTGGTCAACGCCTACGGCGGCGGCGCTCGGCGGCGAGGTCGATCACGTCGGCGTACTGGTGCTCCTCGGCGTGGTAGGTGACCATCATCGCTCGCGTGGCCAGCCTGCGAACGGCCTTAACCTCATCGGCGTCCAGGCGTCGGCCACCATTCAGCACACGCTGCGAGGCGGTCAGCAGGCCACGCACGGCCGCCGCGAGCTCCTGCGCTTCGGTCCGCCGGAGCGTCAGCGGTACGACCACCTGGGCAGCCTCGGCGCCCATGTCAGATCATCCTTCTCTGCTCGGCGACCAGCTCGCCCACGAGCGCCTGGCGGGCCTGGTGAAGGCTGCGCAGTGCCTCATCGATCGAGCGGACGGCGGCGTGCCCGGCCCTGAGGGCCTCGGCGGTGTTCGGCTGGCCGTCGCGTCGGGCGAGCGCTGCTAACGCCTCGGCAACGGCGTCGGCGTTCGGAAGAATATGCATGGCCCTCTGAGATCGTCAAGGGAGAAACCGCAGGTTGCCCTACGATCGTGCCATGGCAGAAAGTAAGAAGGGACGGCCGGCGACCGGCAAGACGCCGAACAAGACTGTTCGCGTGCCTGACGGGCTCTGGAACGCGGCCAAAGCCAAGGCCAAGGAGGAGGGGGCCACCGTCTCAGACGTAGTCAACACATGCCTGACCAAGTACGTGTCCAAGCCGAAGAAACAGGATCCTAAATAGGGGGTAGTCCAGTGCACTACTGGCACGTGTAGCGGCAGCCGCGGGTGATCTCGATCGGCCCCTTCCTGCCCAGGAACGAGGGGAACGCGTCGAGCGGGAGCTGCGGCGCCGGCCTGGTGCGCAGCGCGACGCCGTCACCGTCCTTGATCGCCAGCCCCGGGACCGAGGTGAGCGGCTCGTCCCGCTGGAGGGCCCGGACGAGGGAGATGATCGTGGACTCGCCCTCGCCGATCCCCGCCAGGTCCCAGCCCGCGTCGATCACCTGCTGCGGCTCGGCCGTGGCGTGCACGCCACCGGCGATGTGCAGCACCTTCGGGGAGCCGGACATGGCCTGCGACGTGCCGCTCAGCGCTCTGACCGTGGCCAGCTCGGCGGCCATGGCCTCCGCGTCCGGCGAGTAGAACGACCACAGCACGAGCACCCGGTCGGCCTGGCAGGCCGTGATGTGCTCGGCGGTCTCCTCGGGAGTGGTCCCGAGCCTCAGCTCGTGCTCGACCCCGGCGCTCTCCAGGGCGGCGAGCAGCGCGTGCACGCCGTACGTCACCGCCTTGCGGTATCGGACCACCACACCCACTGCCAGCGCCACGTCCCGCAGCGTAGCTCAGGTCGCGCGCACGTGGACCCCGCCGCGGAAGGCTAGGCCCGCCCGGCCATCCTGCGGACCACGGCCACGAGCGTCTCGCCCAGCCCCGGGCCGTGGCCGGCGCCGTCGAGCACGATCAGCTCGCAGCCGGGCCACGCCCGCGACAGCTGCCACGCCGTCTCCAGCGGCGTGCTCACGTCCAGCCGCCCGTGCACCAGCACGCCGGGCACGTGCCCCAGCCCGCCACGCCCCCGGCCCGCCGTGCACGACCACGGCCGGCTTGCCCGCCGGATTGCCCGCCACCTCCCAGTACACGAGGTTGCCGTCGCCGACGTCGAGCATCCCCTTGTCGTACGCATGCATGTGCTCACCCTTCCGATCTAACAGTGCTGTTACATTAGCGGCTGTGATCGTTCCGGGCGGCGGGACGGGATCCTCTTGGGCAGGGGCGGCGGCTTCGGGGTCTCCTCCGGTGGGGGCGGCGGCGGGCCGGTCCTGGCGCTCCGCCAGCGTGAGGGGAAGGCGGAGGCGGCGAGCAGGATGCACCCCGTGGGCAGCGACCAGCTGTAGAGCAGGGACATGTAGCCCTCGAGAAACTCGCTCGGCACCTGGTCGAATCCCATCCGCTGGTCACCGCCCAGGGCGATGCGCAGCAGGGCGGCCCCGATGAATCCGGTGAAGGCGAGGCCCGGCAGCAGGGAGGCGAGCGGCGAGATCCTCGACCCCGCGAGGACCCCGATCAGGAGCAAGGTGCCGATGAACACGGCCATCATGCCCCAGTCGACGGTCATGCGCGCCGTGCCGCCATAGCGCTCGAAACCGAGGATGAAACCGGCCGCGATCAGTGGAGTGGCCAGCAGTCCCGCGCCGGCGCCGAGCAGGTGACGAACACCATTACGCACAGAGAACACCTCCAGCCACGCGACCCTACCGACCTGTCCCGCCGATCACCTTTAAGGCGGTAAATCGGCGGTCCACTCCCTGTCCGAAAAGCCCCCATAACACCGAAATAGAGGCTCTTTGGCATGCTGGCAGGAGCCGTACCAAACGTTAGCTTGACAGCACCCCCACCCGAGGAGTGCACATGTTGGGCAAACGCTGTGCGTTGGTGAGCGGCGTCATCCTCGCCGCCTGCCTGGCCACCCCCATCAGCCCCGCAGCAGCTGACCAGGCACCTCAATCCGCCTCCCCGACCCCTCCGCCTTCCGTGGTCGACGCGCTTGAGCGGGACCTCGGCCTCTCCGAGCAGCAGGTGCTCACCCGGCTGGCCAACGAGGAACGCGCCGCGGCCACGGATGCCACCCTGACCGCCCAGCTCGGCGCGTCATACGGCGGCGCCTGGCTGAACGACGACGCCTCCAAGCTCCTGGTCGCCACCACGGACCCCGGCGCCACCGCCACGATCGAGTCGCACGGCGCGCAGCCGGTCGTGGTCGCGCGGTCGCTCGCCCAGCTCGACACGATCATGCAGCAGCTCGACCGGGCCTCGAGGCGCGTCAAGGCCGCCGCCGCGCTCTGGTACGTGGACGTGAAGACCAACAGCGTCTCCATCCAGGCGCCCACCGTCGAGGCCGCTGAGGCCCTGGCCGCGGCCGCGGGCGTGGATCGCGGCGTGGTCAGCGTGTCGGCGACCGGCGAGCGGCCCATGCCGCTCATCAACATCATCGGCGGCGCCCCGTACTACATCGGCTCCAGCCGCTGCAGCGTCGGCTTCTCCGTCACCAAGGGCAGCACGCCGGGCTTCGTCACCGCCGGGCACTGCCGCCTGGCCGGCAGCACGACCAGCAACCCGACGGGCACCTTCCAGGGCGCGTCCTTCCCGGGCAACGACTACGCCTGGGTCGCCGCCCCCGGCAACACCCCGCAGCCGTGGGTGCGCGGCTCCGGCGGCGCGAACGTGATCGTCCGCGGCTCCACCCAGGCCGCGGTCGGCTCGTCCATCTGCCGCTCCGGTTCGACCACCGGCTGGCACTGCGGCACCATCCAGCAGCACAACACCACGGTCAGGTACTCGCAGGGCACTGTCAGCGGCCTGACCCGCACCAACGTGTGCGCCGAGCCGGGCGACTCGGGCGGCTCGTTCATCTCGGGCAGCCAGGCCCAGGGCATGACGTCGGGCGGCTCGGGCAACTGCTCCAGCGGCGGTACGACGTACTACCAGCCCGTCAATGAGGCCCTGAGCGCGTACGGCCTCACGCTCAAGACCGGCTGAGCTCCCCGCCGGCTGCTGACCGAAACCCCGCGCCGCGTGCCCAGGCCGAACTGGGCACGCGGCGCGGCTTCTTTTTTTCCGGCTCGCCGATGAGTTTTCGCGCCTCGCCCGGTCTGCCCCTGCGGAAGAGATTCGGACCATCAGTGAGGAGTTCGCCATGAAGCGACCCTTCGTGGGCGGGATGCTGCTCGCCAGCACCGACCCCGAGCGCCTGCGCACCTGGTACGTCACCGCGCTGGACCCGGAGGAGAACACCGACGTCAACCAGTACGGGGTGCTCAAGTTCGGCGAGTTCTACCTGTTCATCGACACGCGGGAGGACGTGTCCGACAAGAATCCGGAGCCCGGCAGGGCGATACTGAACTTCCACGTGACCGACGCCCGCGCCGCCGCGGCCCGCATGGAGCAGGCGGGCGCGTCATGGCTGGCACCGCTCGAGGATCGTGACGGCAGCCTGTTCGCCACCGCGATCGACCCGGACGGCAACTACGTACAGATCATCCAGCTCAGCGAGGCCCACCTCGCGGGCATGTGAGGCAGTCATGTTCGAGAACACGAAGGCGTTCAGCGGGTTCGCGGTCGACGACATCGCGGCGGCGAAGCGGTTCTACGGGGAGACGCTGGGACTGCGCGTCTCGGAAGAGCACGGGATGCTCACCCTGCACATCACGGGCGGCACGGACATCCTCGTCTACCCGAAGGAGCGGCACACCCCGGCCACGTTCACGATCCTCAACTTCCCGGTCGAGGACATCGACAAGGCCGTGGACGAGCTGACGGCGCGAGGGGTGCGCTTCGAGCGCTACGAGGGCTTCCCGCAGGACGCCAAGGGCGTTCTCCGCGAGGGACCGCCCATCGCCTGGTTCACGGACCCGGCGGGAAACGTCCTGTCGGTCATCCAGCAATAGTCAGGGTCGGGTCAGGGGCGGCTCGGGGGTGGCGCCGGATGTGGGGAGAGGGCCGCGGGCGGGAGAGTGGGCCCATGACCGCAGTGCAGAGGCTCTACCCCCTGATCGCCTGTGCGTCCATCCTGATCTCGGTGGTCGCCGTGGTGGTCGGGCAGTTCGGGCCCGACCCCTACCTCGACCCCCTCAACGTCACCGTCAGCGAGTACGCCGTGTCCGACCGCGGGGGCGTCACGGAGGTCGCCATGGCGGTGCTGGGGATCGGGTCGCTGGCGCTCCTGGCGGGGCTGCGGTCGTCGGGAGCGCCGGTGCGGGGGATGCCTGAGTGGTTGCTCGGGGTGTGGTCGGGAGCGCTCGTGGTGGCGGCCCTGGTCCCGACCACGCCCCTCGGGGCGGATCTCGATCTGGCGGCGCAGGTGCACCGGTACGTGTCCGTCGCGGCGTTCGTCAGCCTGCCCGCCGCCGGCGCCCTGCTGGTGCCCAGGCTCGGCTCAGACGGCCGCTGGCGGCCTGTGGCACGGGTGGTGGAGTGGGTGACCCTGGCCGGGGGGTTCGGGCTGCTGGCGATCACCTACGTGGCCATGCCGGGGGACCGGGTGCTGATCGGGCTCGTCGAGCGGTTGCTGCTCGCGGCCGAGGTGAGCTTGCTGGCCGTGCTCGCCGTCTGGCTGACCCGGCTGGCGTGGCGTCCGAGCGCCGGTCAGGCCGGCGCACGAAGCGGGAATTTCCCGGCATATCACGAAATTATCGCGAGTCGATCTTAAAACCATCCGTTTCGGTGCTATTCTCTCCCGCGATCTTCTATCCGGGAGCAGGTGTCATGGCATCGGGCAGATCCATCAGATTCAAGATCTCGACGCTGCTCGTCATCCCCTTGATCTCCCTGATCGCGCTCTGGGGCTTCGCCGCGAGCACCACGTGGGGAGAGGCGCTCAGCCTGCTCAAGGTCGAGACGATCTGGACGGGCGTCATCAACAACGCCGACGGCCTGATCGGGAACCTCCAGACCGAGCGGCTGGCCTCCGCCGAGCAGCTGGCGGGCAGGGTCACGGCTCCTGACGAGCTGAGCAAGGCCCGGACCAAGGTCGACAACAACAGGAAGAAGCTGCGCGAGCAGGCGATGAGCGAGGACGTGCAGTCGGCGCTCTCGCAGGACATGAAGACGCAGCTTCAGGCGGTGTTCGAGGCGAGCGACCGGATCCCGGACATCCGCCGCAAGGTGGACGACCGCAAGTTCACCCCGGGCGCCCTGGTCACCGAGTACGCGAAGATCTCCGACGAGATCCACCTGCTCTACTCCCGGATGACGGTCAGCACCGACCTCGAGCTGGCGCTCCAGGCTCAGGGCCTGATCGCCGCCGACGAGGTGCGCGAGATCCTGAGCCGGGAGCACGCGCTGATCGTGGCCGCGAACGGCCGCCTGACCATGATGTCGGACCTCCACCTGCTGGCGGGTCTCGACAGCACCCGGAAGTACCTGTTCCCCAAGGCGCTGGCCAACCTCGACACCGACCTGCGGGCCCCGTTCGAGAAGCTCTTCTACTCCCCGCGCTACACCACCATGGAGAACCTGCTGGAGAGCTACATCTCCGGCCAGCCGGTGGACGTCGAGCTCTGGCGGGGCGTGGCGGACGCGGTGCAGAAGGAGTACAGAGAGGCCGTCTGGCGCACCGGCGACAAGCTGCTGGCCAGGATGGAGCCCGCGGGCGTGGGCATCGTGGTGCGGGCCGCCGTCGCGGGCGCGCTCGGCCTGATCGCGGTCGTGTTCTCCATCTTCATCTCGATCAGGGTCGGCCGCAGGCTCACCCGGGAGCTGGGGGCGCTGCGCCGTACCGCGCTGGACCTGGCCGAGATCAGGCTGCCCAGCGTCGTGTCGAAGCTGCGCAAGGGCGAGAGCGTGGACATCGCGTCCGAGGCGCCGCCCATCACGGTCGCCAAGAACGCGACCAGCGAGGTCAGCGACCTGGCCGCGGCGTTCGACAGCGTGCAGGGCACGGCCGTGGACGCGGCCGTCGAGCAGGCCAGGCTGCGCGAGGGCGTGTCCGAGGCGCTGCGTAACCTCGCCAGGCGCAGCCAGTCGCTGCTCCAGCGCCAGCTCAAGATGCTGGACGAGATGCAGCGCCAGACGGAGGAGCCGGAGGCCCTGGAGCGGCTGTTCAGGCTCGACCACCTGACCACGCGCATGCGCCGCCACGCCGAGGGCCTGGTGCTGCTGTCGGGCGGCTCCGCGGGCCGCAGGTGGCGCGGCGTCATCCCGATCGAGGACGTGCTGAGCGGCGCGGCGGCCCAGGTCGAGGAGTACACCCGGGTCCGCGTCTACCCGATGTCCGAGTGCGGCGTCTCGGGCGCGGCGGTGGCCGACCTGATGCACCTGTTCGCCGAGCTGATCGAGAACGCCGCCTCCTTCTCCTCGCCCAGCAACGAGGTCTCCGTACGCGGCGAGATCGTCGGCAGGGGCTTCGCCGTCGAGATCGAGGACCGCGGCCTGGGCATGGACGAGGCCACCCGCAGGGCCATCAACGACCGCCTGGCCAGCCCGCCGGAGTTCGACCCCTCGCAGACGGAGCGGCTCGGCTTCGCGGTGGTCGCCATGCTGGCGGCCAGGCACGGCGTCCGCGTGACGCTCAAGCCCTCACCGTACGGCGGCACCACCGCCATCGTGCTCCTGCCGGGCTCGCTGGTCGAGCCCATGCCGGCCCCGGCCCCGGTGCAGCCGATCGAGTTCGAGTCCGTCTCCGTGTCGGTCGTACGGTCGGAGCCCACGGGGCCCGGCGAGCTGCCGCGCCGCGTCCGTACCAGCAAGCGCGGCGGCGGCCAGGCGCCGAGCGGGCTGCCGCACCGGTCCCAGCAGGAGCCGCAGCAACTGCCGCAGCAGCTGCGCCAGGAGCAGGAGGAGTCGGGGCTGCCCCGCCGCCAGCGGCAGCGGGAGACGGACCTGCCGCAGCGCGACCGGCAGACCGGCCTGCCGCAGCGGGACCGGCCGGTCGGCCTGCCGCAGCGGCTCAAGCAGGCGCCGCCCCCCGCGTCGCCGGCTCCGGAGCGCTCGCCCGAGGAGGCCAGGGCGCTGCTCTCCTCGCTCCAGTCGGGCTGGCAGCGTGGGCGGCAGGACAGTGATCAGGATGGGGGATCGCAGTCGTGAGCGAGCACGAGTGGGTCGACGAGGAGGCAGGACCTGTCGTACGGCCGTACGCGGTCGCCCGCGGGCGCACCAGGCCCACCTCCTCCTCGGGGCTCGACCTGCTGGCGACCGTCGTCTCGACGGGGTCGCCCGTCCCGGCCAAGGCCGAGCTCACCGCCCAGCACCGGCGGCTGCTGAGCGCCGTGAGCGGCCAGAACAGGCCCGTCGCCGAGGTCGCCTCGGATCTGGGCCTGCCGGTCGCCGTCGCGCGGGTGCTCATGGGGGACCTGCTCGAGCACGGCCTGATCACGGTACGACCGCCGCGCGACGAGGCCACCACCGCCACGGAGAGCCTGCTCCGAGAGGTGATCAACGGCCTAAGGGCGCTCTAGGCGGCCGGCTTCGCAGGAGGTCGCTAGTTCGCCGAGGTCAGCGTGCGCAGGGAGTGCTCGACCAGGGTGATCATGACTTCCTTGGCGGACGCGCGCCGCCGCACGTCGCAGAGCATGATCGGCACGTCGTCGTCCAGGTCCAGCGCGATGCGCACGTCGTCCACGCTGTGGCTGGCGGCCCCGTCGAAGCAGTTGACCGCGACCACGAACGGCGTGCCCCGCTGCTCGAAGTAGTCGAGGGACGGGAAGCAGTCGGTCAGCCGCCGCGTGTCCGCGATCACGACCGCGCCCAGCGCGCCGTGGGACAGCTCGTCCCACATGAACCAGAACCGCTCCTGTCCGGGCGTCCCGAACAGGTACACGACCAGCCCGTCGCGGATGGTGATGCGACCGAAGTCCATCGCCACGGTCGTGGTGTTCTTGGCCTCCACGCCATCGAGGTCGTCGACCCCGATACCGCGGTCGGAGAGCACCTCCTCCGTGCGCAGCGGCTTGATCTCGCTGATCGACCCGACCAGGGTGGTCTTGCCGACGCCGAACCCTCCCGCGATGAGAATCTTCAGGGCGACGGGGTCCTCAGAGAGCACGGAGTCCATTGATCACTTCCTTGAGAATGCGCTCATTCGACCGCGACCCTCCGGCGGAGGGCGACGTCACCGAGATGAGGCCGTGGTCACGCAGGTCGCCCAGCAGGACCCGGACGACGCCGACGGGCAGGTCGAGCTCGACGGCCAGGTCGGCCACCGAGATCGGGTTACGGGCTGCCCGCAGGATCAGTTGTTGCTCGGGATCGAGCTCGCCAGTCGGGTCGCCGATGGCGCGCACGGATGCCACGAGGTCGAACGCGTCTCCAGAGGAGCGCGTGCGACCGCGGATGAGAGCATAGGGCCGGACGACGGGCCCCGCCTCCTCATCGAACCACTGCGGGCTATGGCTCATGACGCTCCAGCGCGCGGATTGGTGGTGATGTGCTGGCCCACCCGCTTGACCAGCATCGCCATCTCGTAGGCGATCTGGCCGACGTCCACGTTCGCATCGGCGATCACGGCCAGACAGGTGCCCTGTCCCGCCGCGGTGACGAACAGGAACGCCGACTCCATCTCCACAATGGTCTGGCGCACGTCGCCGCCGCCGAAATGGCGTCCCGTGCCACGGGCCAGGCTCTGGAACCCGGCCGCCACAGCCGACAGATGCTCGGCGTCCTCCCGGGACAACCCCTGGGAGTAACCCACGGCCAGACCGTCGGTCGACAAGAGGACCGCCTGGCGCACGGCGGCGACCCGGGTGGTCAGGTCGTCCAGCAGCCAGTTCAGCTCACCGGTGTTGGTGCTCGGCGCAGTCATGCATCCCCCTTACTCATGGCCCCTCCTCAGAGGCTTCTTCTCGGGCGCGTTGGGTTCCCCGCTGGAAGGCGGAGAACAAGTCCCTGACCTCGTCGGGAGAGCGTTCGGGCCGCGGCTCCTGCTCGGCGGGCCGCTCCTGCCCACGCGACTCCGGCTCGCCGGGCTGCTCCTTGAGCTGGGCCGCCAGGTTGGCCTGGCGCACCCGCCTGGGCAGCCCCGCGTGGGTGCCCGAGGTCACCACGGCGAGCGCCTTCTTCCGCGTACGGCTCGGCAGCTCCGCCTTGCCGTCACCCGCGCCCAGCGCCGCCTGCTCGGTCACCATCGACCGGGGCACGAGCACGACGGCCGCGGTGCCGCCGAAGGGCGAGCGCCGCAGCAGCACCTTGATCCCGTGCCGCTCCGACAGCCTGGCCACCACGAACAGGCCGAGCCTGTCGCTGTCGGCCAGGTCGAACTCCGGTGGCGCGGCGAGCAGGGCGTTGAACGCGGCGTACTCGCCGGTCGACAGCCCGAGCCCTCTGTCCTCGACCTCGATGACGTATCCGTTGCTCACCAGGTCGCCGCGTACCTGGACCGTGGTGTCGGGCGGCGAGTAGATGGTGGCGTTCTCGACAAGCTCGGCCAGCAGGTGGGTGACGTCGGCCGCGGCCGTGCCGTCGACCGCGCCGGCCGGCATGTTGTCGACGTTCACCCTGGTGTAGTCCTCGACCTCCGCGATGGCGGCCCTGACGATGTCGATCAGGGGCACCGGCTTGCGCCAGGCCCGCCCGGGCTCGGCCCCGGAGAGGATCATCAGGCTCTCCGCGTGCCGGCGCATGCGGGTGGTCAGGTGGTCGAGCCGGAAGAGCTCCTCCAGCCGGTCAGGGTCGTGCGTACGCCGCTGCATGCCGTCCAGCAGCGCGAGCTGGCGGTGCAGCAGGCCCTGCTTGCGCCGGGCGAGGTTGAGGAAGACCTGGCCGACCCCGTGCCGCAGGGCGGCCTGGCCGACCGCCGCCGTCACGGCGGTGCGCTGCACGGAGCCGAAGGCCCTGGCCACGTCGGTGATCTCAGCGGAACCGCTCACCTTGATCGCCTTGGCCTCCTTCTTCACGTCGACGTCCGCGCCCCGGCGCAGCCGCTCCACGATGTCGGGCAGGCGCGCCTGCGACAGCTCGACGGCGGCGGAACGGAGCCCGGCCAGCTCTCCGGCCAGGCGACGGCCGAACCGTACAGAGATGATGATCGACGCGAGCACCGCGATCAAGCCGAGGCCGCCCGCGACGGAGATCTCGACGATGGTGCCGGTGGCGGCCTCGGACGCGCGCTTGGCCAGGATGTCCGCCGAGGAGGCGCCGAGCCGGTCGAGCCGGGTCGTGAGCCTGTTGATCGTCTGGTTCCAGCTGTCGGAGCTGACCGGCGGGGCGCCGGTCCTCGTGATCCGGGCCTCCATGGTGGCGAAGGTGAGGAACGGCTCGCCGGCGAAGACCTCCTCGTACGGCTTGCGCAGCTGCACGTCGAGCCCGGCGAGGCCGCGCGCGTGCAGGAACTTCCTGGAGGCCGCGTACTCGGTGAAGGCGGCCGCCTCCGGCTGGGTGAGCCGGTGGTCGGCCATCGCCCCGATGATCAGCGCGTTCTCCCTGGCGATGTACTCCCTGGCCATGCCCATGGCCTGCAGCGAGGAGGCCTGCTGGAAGATCGCCAGGTCGGAGACGGAGACCAGGTGGTCGTAGAGGGTGAAGATCGCGTCGAGGATGCGGTTGTACTCGTCGAGCCCGGCGAGGCGGGAGCCGAGGCCGCCGTCGATCTCGGCCCTGACCGGGCCGAGCCGGTCGAGGGCGGAGTCAAGGGAGTCGAGGGGCAGGCGCAGGTCGCCGCTGACCGCGCTGCCGGCCTCCATGACGGCCAGCTTGAAGTCGGTGACGGACCTGTCGGTGCGGGCGCGCTGGGCGCCGAGGGCCGTGGTGAGCTTACGCGTAGTGAGCGTCTCGGCGGAGCGTACCCGCTCGGCCTGCAGCTGTAGTCCCAGGTCGGTGGAGGTGAGGCCGATCGTCCGGTAGAGGGTGTTGGCGCGGAGCAGTGACTGGGCGTCGCCCATGGTGAGGTTGAGGACGAAACCCCAGAGCGCGCTCAGAGACAGGAGCGGTAGCAGCAGCAATAAGAAGATCTTGAACCGAATAGACCGGTTTCGCGAGCCCATGTCCCAACCTCAAGTCCGGGGCATTTCCACACCTTGTGTAAATACACCTCCGGAAGATCGCATAGGAGACTAGCATCGTTTATGGTTCCGGCGCAGTGGGAGGAACACGTTCATTACCGGGATTATTGGGACAAGATCCTGCAGCCCGGACGATCCACGCCATGGCCCGGGTGGCGCTACCAGCGGGATCGCGCTCTCACGGCCTCACCCCGCCAGCTCCTCCACGGCGCGCACGGCAGCCGTGACGGCGCCACCGGCCCCGGGCTCCGAGTCGGAGCCCGCGATGGCGATCCGGCCGAACCGCCTGCGCGCCGCGTCCGCCGGGAACGGCCCGTCCGGGTAGAACGCGTGCCAGGGGCGGCAGTACTCGGGCGATCTCCCGTGCCCCCAGCGGTCGACCGTGATCGCCTCGATGTCCCTGGCCGGGTCGAAGCCGCCGGGGCCCAGCAGCCGGCCGAGCTGGTCGCGTACGGTCTGCTCCAGATGGCTGTACGGAGTCCTGAACAGCTCCTGCCTGCCCGCCACCGAGCCCCGGTCGGGCCCCAGCTCCGAACGGCAGGGCGTGGCCAGCAGGCGCACCTCGGACGGCGGCGCCAGCTCGGACAGGCACCAGTACGCACCGGTCCAGCGGACCCGGCGGACGCCGACCCGCCGCCAGGCCCCCGGGTCGCGCACGCGCACCGTGGCGTGCAGCAGCGGCACCCTGACGGCCAGGCTCAGCGCCCGCCGCTGGTCAAGGGGCAGGTCGGGCACGAGGTACGGGATGACCGCACTCCAGCAGGCCAGGATCACCGCCCGGGCCTCGACGGTCATGACCTGGTGGCCGTCGAAGTAGCCCACGGTCGCCGAGGCGGCGCCGTCGCGTACGGACACGACCGGGCTGGACGGGCGGAACAGCACCCGGCCGTCCAGCGGCGCGGCGACGGCCTCGGCCGGCCCCTCCTTCACGCTGGGTGAGTTGAACCGCGACGGCTTGCCCCGGTCGAGCCCCAGCCCGCCGAACCCGGGAAAGCCGGTGCCCCAGGCGTCGATCGCCCCGAACGCCCGGGTGTCGTACCCCCACGCCCGGCACGACATGGTCCGGCAGAACCGCTCGACGTCGGGGTGCGCCCCGCAGACCTCCAAGAGGAAGCGCGAGTAGGTCAGTCCCGCCAGCCGCTCGTGCTTCTCCTCCGCCGAGAGTCCGGGGAACCAGTCGGGCGGATCGCGGTGCAGCATGAGCAGGTCCTGCCTGGCCCGCTCGGCGACCGGCAGCCGGGCGGGCCAGCCGGGGGTGAGCCTGACCAGCGTGTCGGAGCCGAAGGTCTCCCGGTCGCACATCACGCCGTCCTCCTGCGGCCCGAAGCGGGCCGGGCCGGAGAACGAGATCCTGTCGTGGTTGTCGAGGACGAGGACGCTGTCGCCGGGACGGCGCCGCAGCCATTCGCGCGCCGCGCTCGCCCCGCTCGTGCCGCCGCCGACCACCGCCAGGTCGTAGCTCTCGCCGGTCGGCTCCGGCCGGCCCGCGTGCCGCCAGAAACGCCCGTCCCGCAGCGCGTGCGGCACGCTGAGCGCGGCCGGCGCCCCGCCGCGCACGGTGAATGGCTCGGGCGGGGACGCGCTCCCGCGAGGGCTCTCAGCAGCCACGAACCCCAGCGCCATCCCGTCGAAGAAGTCGCGGCGGGAAATGGGATGGTTCGTCACGAGGTCTCGCGGAGTGGAGCTCATGGCGGATCATCAGCAGACAGGCGAAACCTCTGGCGAGCGACGCGCAGCGCTCCGGGGAACATTTTGCGCGGGCTATTACCGCGAATGCCCGTTTGGAGTAGCGTCCGGAATATCGCGAGCGGGGGGAGTCCGGTGGTCGGCAAGCAGGGCAGGGTCACGGGGAAGATCGGCCCAGGGCTCGTCGGCGAGGTCATGATCCCGGTCAGGGGCGGCGTGGAGGCGTTCTACGCCCATCCGAGCGTGCCCGACGAGGAGTTCGGCACCGGATCCATCGTGGTCGTCGTCGAGTACTTCCCCCCGCGGACGGTCTACGTGGCCAGAGCACTTGTCTGAGGGAGGCCCTCCGATGTCCCCCGAGCTCTACATCGCCGCCGCCGGTGTCGCCGTCGCGGCCGTCGTCATCATCCTGCTGTTCAAGGCCGTGTGGCGGGTCGCGGAGCCCAACGAGGCCCTGATCATCTCCGGCCTGGGCGCCCGCCGCCGGGGCGAGGGCGTGGACAGCCTGGGCTTCAAGATCATTACTGGCAAGGGCACGGCGGTGCTGCCGGGGTTCCAGGCGGCCAGGCGGTTGCGGCTGGACACCAGGGCCGCCAACCTCCAGGTCTCGTGCGTCACCCAGCAGGGCATCCCCGTGCACATCCGCGGCGTGGTGATCTACAAGGTCGGCGACGACCTGTCCTCCATCGCCAACGCCGCCCGCCGCTTCCTCGACCAGCAGGACTTCATGACCAGCGCGATCCACGAGCTGTTCACCGGCCACCTGCGCTCGATCATCGGCAACCTCACCATCGAGGACCTCATTCTCAACCGCGAGCGCCTGACCAGCGAGACCAGGGCGTCGGCCGCCGACGAGATGAGCAAGCTCGGCCTCATCGTGGACTCGCTGCAGATCCAGGAGATCGACGACGAGACCGGCTACATCGTCAACCTCGGCAAGCCGCACGCCGCCAAGGTCGCCGCGACCGCCCGCATCGCCCAGGCCCAGCGTGACCAGGAGGCCACCGAGGCGGAGCAGATCGCCGCGGCGAACATGGCCGCCGCCCGCCGGGACTCCCGCATCAAGGAGGCCGCCTACCAGGCCGAGATCGACCGGGCCATGGCCACCGCCCGGCAGGCGGGGCCGCTGTCGGAGGCGACCGCCCGCCAGGAGGTGGTCGTCCAGGAGACGAAGGCCGCCGAGCTGGAGGCCCAGCTCGCCGAGCAGCGGCTCCAGTCGCAGGTGCGCAAGCCCGCCGACGCCAAGGCGTACGAGACCGTCACGCTCTCCCAGGCCGAGCGGGACGCCCGCATCGCGCAGGCGGAGGCCGAGGCGAAGGAGACCGAGCTGCGCGCCGCCGCGCAGGCCTCCCAGGTCAAGCTGGCCGCCGCGGCCGAGGCCGAGTCGGTACGGCTGCGCGGCGAGGCCGCGGGAGCCGCCACGAAGATCACCGGTGAGGCGGAGGCCCAGGCGGCGCAGGCCCGCGGTCTGGCCCAGGCGGAGGCCGCCAAGGCGCTGGGCCTGGCAGAGGCCGAGGCGTCGTCGGCCAAGGGCCTGGCGGAGGCCCAGGCGATCAGGGCACGCTCCCAGGCGCTCAAGGAGAACCAGGAGGCGGTCATCGCCCAGCAACTCGCCGAGCGCTGGCCGGAAATCGTCGAGGCGGGCTCGAAGGCGTTCGGAAACGTCGATCACATGGTGGTGCTGAACGGCGCGCAGGGCGTCGAGGAAATGCTCGCCAAGGCGCTCACGCTCGGCGGCGCCGGATTCGGCCTGGCCAGGGCCCTGCTCAACGGTGGAACGCCCAGCGGAACGCCAAACGGAGCAGAACCGGAAATCGCTCGTAAAACCACTTAATCCCGCGAATAGCGACGTTACCCGTTTCCTTACTCTTCACTTCCTCTAGCGTTTTTAAAAATGCCGTCAGAGCGATGTGGAGAGCCCATGCTGAAGGCCATTTCCGGCATATTCCTGAGTATGGTGGCGATCGCCGGATGTTCCGGCGGGGACACGACCCCGTCGGCCGTCCCCACGGGGACGCGGCTGCCCGGCCCGCAGGCGTCCGCCGACACGGCCAGGCTCCGCGACGCCCTGCTGCCGGTGCCCAAGGGCATGCACGTCGCGTACGGCCCCGAGCTGGGCGCGTTCGGCTCGCTCAAGGCCACCCAGCTCGGCCTGGAGGCGATGCGCCAGGCCAAGCTGCAGCGGCCCGAGTGCGCGGGGGCGGCCCAGCTCGACGCCGCCGAGCCCGACGTCGCCCAGGCGCCCGCGGCGGTGATCTCCTTCGCCGCCGACCGCGGCTCCATCACGCAGGCCGTCGTGTCGCTGCCGTCCGCGGCCTTCCCCGAGCCGCTGCCCAAGCAGTGCGCCTCGTACACCGCGGAGGTCGAGGGCACCAAGGTGGCCTACCGGACCCGCACGCTGGCCATGCCGGCCAGGGGCGACCAGTCGCGGGCCTACCTCACCACGGCGGCGGGCGGAAAGAAGAACGCGCAGATCGGCTCCGTCATGATCAGGCGGGGGACGTTGATCATGAGCATGCTCGTGGTCGGGCAGCGGGTGAAGCCGCAGGGGCTGTTCGAGCTGGCCCGCCTCGCCGACCAGAACCTCGCACAGGCCACCCACTGACCCCGGCGGGACCAGCCGCCCGTCAGATGAGGACGTGGTCGTCGGGGCGGCCGACGAAGGAGAACTGCGCGTTGCGGGTCAGCTTGATGTGGTCGGCCTGCCAGGTGTGCATCGAGGTGTCCGCACTGCGCCAGTAGACGAAGTTGAACCGGTCCGCCGAGTAGATCTTGACGGAGTCCTCCTTCAGCCGCCGCACCAGATGGGTGTCCTCGCCGCGGGTGATGTCGGCGAACCCGTACGAGCGGAACATGTCGGCCTTGCCGAGGAACGTGCCGCCCTGCACCAGGAACGAGTAGCGGTGCTCCAGGCCGGGCAGCCGCAGCATCGTGGTGTTGCGGCCCTCGAAGTACGCGTAGTGCGCCCCCTTGCCGACCAGTTCGGCGTCCGAGTAGTCGAACGCGCGCACCAGGTCCGACAGGTAATGGTCGCCGTACAGGTTGTCGTCGTCCATCTTCGCGATCAGGTCGCCCTCGGCGGCGGCGATGCCCATGTTCATGCACGCGCCGAGCGACTGCGACGCGTCGGCGGGCAGGACCACGACGTCCGTGATCCCCGCCATGCGGGCCTTGTCGGCGACCACCACCGGGTCGATGTCCAGCCCGTGCAGCACCATGACGAGCTGGAGCGGCCGGTGGATCTGGCGGGCCACCGAGGAGATGGCGTGCTCGATCTGGGAGGCGCGGTTGGTGGGCAGCACGACCGAGATCGAGCGGGACCGGGGCTCCACCCGGTGCCCGAGGTTCTGCAGGATCTGGTCCACCCGGTGCGAGAACAGGTGCTTGTCGAAGACCTCGCGCATCGCCAGGTGGCCCATCCTGGCCCGCAGCTCGGGGCTGTTGATCAGGTGCAGGACCTGGTTGTACGACTCGACCGGCTCCCGCGCGATGGGGATGAGGTCGCCGAAGGTCTCCTCGACGGCCCGCGACCACCCCGACACGACCGGCGTGGCGCAGGCGGACAGCTCGAAGACCCGGCGGGCGCACATGGTCGGAGATTCGAGCACCGAGTTGACGTTGAGGAAGACCTTGTACATCCGGTACGCGGCCAGCATCTGGTCGTACGGGAGCTCGCCCACGATGTGCGGCCGGTACTTCTCCGGCCAGGCGTACTTCTCGTCCACCTCGCCGTTGCGCGCGAAGATGTGCAGCCCGAGCTCCCTGACGGGGTCGAGCACGGTCTCCATCTGCTCGCGCCGCTCGGGATGCTTGTCACGGAAGTACATCCCGGCGAAGACCACGTCGTGCAGGCGGCCCTGCCGCTGCTGGATCGGGTTGTGCACGCGGGGCTGGGCCGCGAACTGCAGCACATCAACCCGATCATGTCCCAAAATTTCCCGATATTTCGGCAGCATGTCACCGTCGCAGGTGAACACGTAGTCGAACAGCTTGGCCGTGTCGATGAAGAAGTCGAAGTTCGGCGGGTCCTCCTTGTTCCAGAAGACCGTCGGGATGCCCTCCTGCCTGCACCAGGCCACCAGGTCGCGCAGCGGCTCCTTGGGCGCGTTGGTGCCGGTCATCTGGTAGCGCCAGCGCCCCTGGTTCCCGTGCCAGGCCGACTCGCAGAACAGCAGGTCGGGCCGCTTCTCGGCGAAGATCTCCGGCCAGTCCTTGAGCCCGAACTCGATCTGGTCCCACTCGTACTTGAAGGCCATCCTGGAAAAGTCGTCCAGGATCACCGCGACCTTCAGGTCCGGCCTGTTGACCGGCCCCTTCGGCCACTTCACCGCCGGCACCTCGACCAGCGGCGGCCGGTGGTTGGCCGTCTCGATCGCCTCGGTGACCGGGGTGGGCGGCTTGGGCGCCTTCTCCTTCGACCGGACCGCCTGGACGATCTTCCCCGGGCTCTTCGAGCCCAGGGCCTCGCCCAGCTTGAACGTCCGCTTCGCCTGCGTCGCCTCCAGCTTCCAGGTCGCGTACGCGGCCTTCGCTTCGGCGATCTCCAGCCGCCTCCGGAGCTCCCTGACCTCGGCCTCGAATCGCTCGACGAGCTTGCGCTCCTCGGGCAGCCAGTTGACGGGGCCGAGCCGCTGGTACGTGGGCTCTTCGGGGGTTTCGGCCATGGTGATACGCCTATCGCTTAGCGGAGGTTTGTCATATTACGGCGGACAAGGCCGCTATTCGGGGCGTTTGGCCTGAGACGCAGGGGCGAGGTTGTCGCCCTTCAGCCAGGCGGAGATCACCTTCGCGATCCGCGGCCCGGCCTGGCCGTCCCAGAGCACCGGCAGCTCGCCGGCCGGCGTGGCGGCGCCGTCCGCCAGCGCCTTCTCCGCGGCGGCAGGCAGCAGAGCGGGCGTGACCAGCCGGTTCGTGCCGTGCGTGATCGTGATCGGCCGCTCGGTGTTGGGGCGCAGGGTCAGGCAGGGGACGCCCAGCACGGTCGTCTCCTCCTGGACGCCGCCGGAGTCCGTGACGACCAGGGCGGCGCCGCGTACGAGTGAGAGAAAGTCCACATAGCCCAGCGGGTCGACCACCTTGACCGTCTCGCTGTCGACCAGGCCGGCGGCGGCCAGGCGGGCCTTGCCGCGCGGGTGGATCGGCACCACGACCGGGATCTGCCGCGAGACCTCCAGCACCGCGTCGACCAGCTCCTTGGCGGCCTCCGGCGTGTCCACGTTCGCGGGCCTGTGCAAGGTCGCCACGGCATAACGGGCCGGTATGCCGAGCCGCTCGACCACGGGGGCGGGGTCCAGCGACGGCAGCGCCGCGTAGAGGCTGTCGATCATGGGGTTGCCCACCAGGTGCACCTTGGACGCGGGCACGCCCTCGTTCGCCAGGTAGGACAGCGCCTCGGGCGAGGTGGCGAAGAGCAGGTCGGCCAGCGCGTCGGTGACGACCCGGTTGACCTCCTCCGGCATGCCCCGGTCGAACGAGCGCAGCCCCGCCTCCACGTGCGCGGTCCTGACGCCCAGCTTGGCGCAGACCAGGATCGCGGCCAGCGTCGAGTTCACGTCGCCGTAGACCACGACCAGGTCGGGCTGCTGCTCCTGGACGACCTCCTCCAGGCCGACGAGCAGCGCCGCGGTCTGCTTGGCGTGCGTGCCCGAGCCGACCCCCAGATTCGCCACGGGCTCGGGCAGTCCGAGATCGGCGAAGAAGACGTCGGACATCAGCGCGTCATAGTGCTGACCAGTGTGGATGATGCCCTGCCGCACGCCGAGTTCACCGAGTGCCCGCACCACCGGGGCCGCTTTCACGAAATTGGGACGAGCACCCAATACGTGCAGGACCAGGGGGTTCTCCCTCATTGACCTCGCCTTTCATAGCGGAAGGGGAAAAACGTTGCCTATGGTACGGTCACGGCGTGGCATCCGACGCCAGTCGTCAAGACTCCTCAAAGGTTTCCGCGAAGTCCGCCCGTGCCGGCGTCGGTGGACTTCTCAAAGGCTTCGTCCAGCACCCGATCATCGTCTCCCGCGTCGTCGTGACGAAGGTCAAATCCGACCCGGTCCGCGTGGCACAGGCCGCGGCCGACGCGCTTCCGCCCCGGCTGCGCCCCGTCGTGGGCAGCGTGGCCTGGCCGGCCGCGCGGCGGGCCCGGCGCGTGGTGCGCAAGTTCGGCATGCGGGTGGTCAAGGGCCCGTGGAACGAGGCCAAGGAGCTGTGGAACGCCGGCCGGGTGAGCGAGGCCGCCGCCGTGCTCGAAGCCCACACCAAGTACCCGTTCGTCAAGCGCAGGGCGGCCTACTACCGGGGTGAGCTGGCCGCGATCAGCCCCGACCCCATCCCGCCCGGGCCCAAGGTGGCCATCACGGAGCGCGTCCAAGGGCGGGTGCTGCACTTGGTCACGAACGCGCTGCCGTACACGCAGGCGGGCTACACCGTCCGCACCCACCGCATCGTCACCTCGCAGCAGGCCGCGGGGCTCGACCCGCACGTGGCCTCCAGCTGGGGCTGGCCGATGTTCCAGGGGCACGCGGACGCGTCGCCGTTCGAGGAGATCGACGGCATCCCCTACTACCGGCTGCTGCCGGACGGGCACGGCGAGATGCCGTTCGAGATGCGCGGGCGCATGGTCAAGGGCGCCGACGCCGTCACGAAGCTCGTCGAACAGCTCAGGCCGCAGGTCCTGCACGCCGCCACCGACCACCGCAACGGCTCCGTGGCGCACGCCGTGCGCGACAGGACGGGCACGCCGTTCGTGTACGAGGTGCGCGGCTTCCTGGAGGAGACCTGGGCCTCCCGCGACCCGATCCGCGTGGGCAGCGAGCGGCACGTGCTCCAGCGCGAGCGCGAGGCGTTCCTCATGCGGGAGGCCGACGCCGTGGTCACGCTGGCCGAGACCATGGCCACGGAGATCGTCGAGCGTGGGGTGCCCCGGGAGCGGATCCACCTGGCGCCCAACGCCGTGGACGACACGCTGCTGACCGCGCACTACGACGGGGCGTCGTTCAGGGACGCGTACGGCATCGCGCCCAACGAGATCGTCGTCGGCTCCGTGTCCAGCATCGTGGCCTACGAGGGGTTCGCCACCCTGCTGCGGGCCGCCGCGCTGCTGCGTGACGACCGCACGCCCGTGCGGGTGCTCATCGTGGGCGACGGCGCCGAGCGCGACAACCTCCTGGCGCTGGTCGAGGAGCTGGGCCTCGAGGACGCCGTCCTCCCGGGCCGGGTCGGCCCCGATGAGGCGCTGCAGGCCCAGGACGCGATCGACATCTTCGCCTGCCCGCGCGAGGATCTGCGGGTATGCCGACTTGTTACGCCATTGAAACCCGTCGAGGCGATGGCGCTCGGCAAGCCGGTCGTGCTCAGTGACCTGCCCGCCCTGTCCGAGCTCGTCGGCTCCGACGGCGCCGGTCTCCTCGTGCCGCCGGGCGATCCGGCCGCGCTCGCCAAGGCCATCGCGGGGCTGCGCGAGGACCCGTCCCGGCGTGCCGAGATGGGTGAGGCAGGACGGGAGGAAGTGGCGGCGAAGCGGACTTGGAGCCGCGTTGCCGAGACTTACCGTGCTCTATACCGCTCTCTTACCGAATGATGACCTTCATGTTCGCTGTCACTTACGACGGGTTCGGTCGCATTAGGCGTGAGCTAGGTGGACTTGAGATAACCTTTGCGACCATGAAGTGTTGTTTCCGGCTCTCTAAGGCACTGCTGTGACAGAAATCGACTTGGCTGTCATCGGCCTCGGCTACGTCGGCATGCCCCTCGCCAAGGAGGCAGTCAACGCCGGCCTGCGGGTCGTCGGCGTGGACGTCGACCCCGCCAAGGTCGACGCGCTCAACGCCGGGCAGTCCTACATCGATGACCTGACCGACGCCGACCTCGAGCACATGCTGGCCAACGGGTTCAGCGCCACGCTCGACGAGACCGTGCTCGCCAGAAGCAACACGATCGTCATCTGCGTGCCCACCCCGCTGGACGAGGACCACCGCCCGGACCTGTCCGCCGTGGAGGGCGCCACCAGGACCGTCGCCCGCAACCTGAGCAAGGGCACGCTCGTCGTGCTCGAGTCCACCACCTGGCCCGGCACCACCGACGAGGTGGCCAGGCCCCTGCTGGAGACCTCAGGGCTCGTCGCGGGTGAGGACTTCCACCTCGCCTTCTCGCCCGAGCGCATCGACCCGGGCAACCCCAAGTTCGGGCTGCGGAACACGCCCAAGGTCGTGGGCGGCTACACGGCGACCTGCCGCGACCGCGCCACGGGGTTCTACGGGCAGTTCATCGAGCAGGTGGTGCCCGTCAGCGGTACCCGTGAGGCCGAGATGGCCAAGCTGCTCGAGAACACCTACCGGCACGTCAACATCGCGCTCGTCAACGAGATGGCGATCTTCTGCGACGAGCTCGGGATCGACCTGTGGGAGTCGATCGAGGCCGCGGCGACCAAGCCGTTCGGCTTCCAGAAGTTCCTGCCCGGTCCGGGCGTCGGCGGGCACTGCATCCCCGTCGACCCGTCGTACCTGTCGTACACGGTGCGCAAGCTCGGCTACCCGTTCAGGTTCGTGGAGCTGGCGCAGGAGATCAACGAGCGGATGCCGTCGTACGTGGTGGCCCGCGTCCAGCGTCTGCTCAACCGGCATAAGAAGGCCGTGAACGGCGCCAGAGTCGTTATGCTCGGCGTCACCTACAAACCGGACATCGCCGACGAACGTGAGACCCCGGCGCTCCCTGTGGCGCGTGCGCTGCTGGAGCTGGGCGCCGAGCTGTCGTTCGCGGACCCGTACGTCAAGGAGTGGTCGGTAGACGGCACCGCGGTGCCGCGTGAGGAGGATCTGGCCGAGGCCGTGATCAACGCGGACGTGACGCTGCTCCTGCAGCAGCACGCCGCATTCGACCTCGACATGGTCGAGGCGAAGGCCAGGCTCGTGCTCGACACCCGCGGTGTGCTCACCGAGGGTGAACGCGTCGAGCGGCTGTAGCGACGGAGGGCTGCGCGCAGTGCACGTGCTCGTCATGACGGTGGTGCATAACCCCGAGGACGCTCGAATCCTGCATAGGCAGATTCGTGCCCTTGTGGATGCCGGTCATGAGGTCACGTATGCCGCCTCATTCACCGCGCACGGGGTCGTGCCGCGACCGTGGGTAACCGGCGTCGACCTCCCCCGCGCCGCACAGCGCAAGCGGATGGCGGCCGTGTGGGCCGCCCGGCGCCTGTTCAAGCGCATGCGCGACAAGGTCGACCTCGTCCTCATCCACGACCCGGAGCTGCTGTTCGCCGTCTGGGGCGTGCGCAACAGGCCGCCCGTGGTGTGGGACGTGCACGAGGACACCCCCGCCACGCTCTCGCTCAAGCCGTGGCTGCCCGCGCCGTTACGGCCTCCCGTGCGCTTCTTCGCCCGCATGCTGGAGGGCACCGCGGAGCGCCGCATGCACCTGCTGCTGGCCGAGACCGCCTACGCGGGCCGCTTCAAGCACGCCCACCTGATCGTCCCCAACGAGACATGGGTGCCCGACACCGTGACTCCCCCGGGCGACGACCGGGTGGTCTACCTCGGCTGGCTGTCCAGGGCCCGGGGCGTGTTCGAGGCCATCGAGGTGGCGAGGCTGCTGCAGCCGTACCGCGTGGCCGTGGAGCTGATCGGGTACGCCGACCCGCAGAGCCGTCCCCTGCTCAACCAGGCCGTCACCGAAGGCGTGCTGGAGTGGCGCGACTTCATGCCCAACGACGAGGCGCTCAAGCGGCTCGACGGGGCGCTGGCCGGGCTGTCGCTGCTGCACGACGAGCCCAACTACCGCCACTCGATGCCCACGAAGATCGTGGAGTACATGGCGCACGGCATCCCCGTCATCACGACCCCGTCACCGCGCGCCGTCGAGCTGGTGGAGCGCTATGACAGCGGCGTCGTGGTGCCCTGGGAGGACCCCAAGGCCGTCGCCCAGGCGGTGCTGACCCTGCGCGACGACGTACGCGAGCGGCGGGCTCAGGGCGCGCGCGGCTACGCGGCCGCCCGCGCGAACCACCACTGGCCCAACTCGGCCAAGCGCTTCGTGGCCCAGCTGGAGTCCTGGGCCGGGGTCAAGCAGTAATCCATTGAGGGCGGTCTGAACGTGCGCTGGCTCTTCGTGGTCGCGGGCCTTGCCATGCTGGCCGTGGTCGCCACGGTGATCATCGTTCTGCCGTCCTCCTCGGACAAGCCTCCGGTCGCGGCTACGCAGAAGCCCAAGCCGTCGCACACCATGCCGACGCCGAAGGTGACGAAGTTCACCGACCCCTGTGGAACGTTCGAGACCAAGGAGCAGGCCCCGTACGCCGTGACCGGCTACTGGATCATGCCCAAGTCGAACCCCTGCACCTGGCGCACCCAGCTGAAGGAGATCCACGACGTCGGCGGCGACACGGTCATCAGGATCGGCTACGGCCTGCAGTTCCGCACCGTCTCGGAGTCGGGCGAGATCCTGACCAGGGACGGGGAGGTCGACCCGCTCTACAAGGCGTGCCAGGAGGACGGGCTGACCTGCCGCGACGCGGCCGAGCGCGACCTGCGCCAGGCCAACCCGGGCAACAAGATCGGCCGCACGTACGTCTACCGCACGGACGAGTCGTTCGGCCCCGACCTGTTCCGCTGCCCCCAGATGGAGCATCCCGTCAAGGCGGGCAACCGGATCTACTACCGGCTCCTCACGCAGCCGGACGGCTCTGACGACGCCACGTGCGACTTCTCCGGCAAGGCCGTCTCGTACGACATGATCCTCGTGGCCGGATCCGACAAGGACAGCCTGAACGAGCTGCTCGACCTGGGCGACCAGTTCGGCATCCAGATCTATCCGGCGCTGCCGCTGGCGCCGCGCGACCCGAACATGCCGACCAGGGCGTACAAGAAGCACCTTGGCACGCTGACCACGCTGACGCGGCGCATCCTGCAGGACTACGGTGCGCGCTTCGCCGGCCGGCCGTCTCTGGGGGGCGTCTACCAGCCGTTCGAGGTGCAGATGGCCGCCACCCTGGCCACGAACCCGACGCTGGAGGTGTACGCCGACCAGCACACGATCGTCGAGCAGCAGCTTCCCGGCAAACCCATCCTGATCAGCCCCTACATGGACGCGCGCAAGCGGGTGCCCTTCGGGCAGACGCCCAGGCAGGTGGCCGAGGCGTTCAAGGCGCTGGCCAAGACGGGGGTCGGCATCATCGCGCCGCAGGACAGCCGGGGGACCGGCAAGGTGGGGCTGTTCTGGCCGGACCAGCGCGACGACGAGGTGGACGAGCGGCTGCGCCCGATGGTGGGGGAGTCGACGTACGGGACGGCCTACTACGGCTCCACACGCGACTACTACCGCGAGATGTCGGTCGCCCGCGAGGAGATGGTCAAGGCCGGCTACGAGGTGGACCTGTGGGCGAACGTGGAGGCGTTCGAGCCGTCCGGCAAGGAGCCGTGCGCCCCCCAGGGCTCCCGGGGCAAGACGGACAAGAAGCGCCTGGACCAGGCCGTCACGATGGCGGGGCGGTACGTCCAGAAGGTCGTCTCCTACATGTGGAGCGACTACATGACGTGCGGGACCCCCTCGCTCGAGAAGGAGATCACCACCGACTGGCGGCGCCCCATCGCGGTGGACGCCATCCGGCGGGGCCGTGACGTCCAGGACGGGGTGGAGGTGCGCGGGTACAACCTCAAGGACAGCACCGTCACCGTCACGTGGTCGGGAGGCACCAAGGACCTGGTCGTGTCCGCGGTGGGGTGGCTGGACGAGCAGCCGCTCGAGGAGCTGCCCGAGGGGATGGCCACGGCGTGGGTGCCGTTCGACTGGACGCAGGTGCCCGCGGGCGAGTGGGTCAGGATCACCGTGAAGGGCCCGACGGGTCAGGAGACGACGGAGCCGTTACACGTACGCGTCGTCACCTGACGGTTCGCGTACATGGGTGCCCAGAACTGCGTGTAACGTGCCGTGCATGGTCCCGAGCGTCCCGGTCAGCGTCGACCTGGTCGTGCTCACCGTCAGAAACCAGGCACTGAGCGCCCTGGTGTGGCGCCGTGACAACCCGCCGTTCCTCCGCCGCTGGTCCCTGCCGGGGGGCTTCATCCAGCTGGACGAGGACCTGCCCGCCGCCGCTCAGCGCATCCTCGCGGAGCGGGCCGGCCTGCCGGGCGCGCCGGTCCACCTGGAGCAGCTCCAGACGTACGGCTATCCGGACCGCGACCCCCGCCAGCGCGTCCTGAGCGTGGCCTACCTGGGCCTGGCCCCCGACCTCCCGGCCTCGGAGAAGGCCCACATGAGCTGGCAGCCGGTCGACTCCCTCGCGGTCATGGCCTTCGACCACCGGCGCATCATGCAGGACGGCGTGGAGCGGGCCAGGGCCAAGCTGGAGTACACCTCGCTGGGGGCGGCCTTCTGCCCGCCGGCGTTCACGGTGGCGGACCTGCGGCGCGTCTACGAGATCGTCTGGGGGCGCCCGCTGGACCCGCGCAATTTCCACCGGAAGGTCACCAAGGCCGAGGGCTTCCTGGTGGAGACGGGCGGCACGACGACCCGTGACGGCGGCCGCCCGGCCAAGCTCTTCCGCCGCGGCCCCGCCGAGCTCCTCCACCCCCCGATGCTCCGCAGCCTCAAGGAGTGAGTCGGGCGAGACCGGCTTCTGGCTCCAAAGGGCCGGTCAGGGGTTCAGGACGGCGGCCGTCATCGGGGTGTGCAGGGTCCACCCGAGGGTCTCGTAGAGGGCCTGGCCCTCCGCCGTGGCCACCAGGACGCCCGTACGCGCCCCCAGTGAGGCGGCCGTGGACGCCAGGGTCTGCATGACCACCGTGCCGAGCCCGCGCCGGCGGTGGTTGCCCGCCGTCTCCACCTGATCCACGACGGCCGTGCGGCCCGCCAGCGCGAACTGGCCCCTGGCGGCGACCTCGCCCGCCGCCGTCAGCAGGCGGGCCGCCGTGACGCCGGCACGGGTGGTGACGGCCAGCGTGTAGCCGGAGGGAACCTGGGGTGTCCTGCGGGTCAGGGACACCGTCATCATGAACTCCGGGTCCTGCACGGCCCACCGCTCCGGCAGGAGCGGGGCGACGGCGGAGGCGGCGGCGCAGAGCTTCAGCCAGGTGCCCGGCGTGGTGATGGTGCTGGTCAGATGGTCGAGGATGCCAGGGGTCGGGGCGGTGACGATGTGGCGGGAGACGTGGCCGGGCAGGCCGACGTCCACCCGCAGGCCCCATGGCTCGACCACGGGACGGGGGGCATTGCGGGAGATCACCCAGCCCTCCACCCAGGCCCGGACTGTGGCGGGATGGGCAGTTTTGAGAACCTCCGTCATGGAGCACAGCTTATGGTCTGCCCCTGACAGAGGACCGGGGCGTAGCAGGATAAAAAGGACACGGCGTGGCATCGCCGAGTCGTTACCCGCGCCCGGTAGGGTCCCCGTTGTGCGCGTTGAAATACATGGTCACCGGGGAGCTCGGGGCCTCTGGCCGGAGAACACCCTGCCGGGAATGAGCCGCACGATGGAGCTCGGCGTCCACGCGCTCGAGCTCGACGTCGCCCTCACCGCCGATCGCCGCCTCGTGCTCACGCACGACCTGACGGTCTCCGCCGTGACGAGCGCCGACCGGCGGCCGATCACGGCGGGCGATCCGCTCTTCCCGTACGTCGGCAAGCCGATCAACGCTCTCACGCTGGCGCAGCTGCGCACGCTCGACGTGGGCGTACGGCTGCCGCGCCACCCCGACGACCCGTTCGCGCTGACCCAGGTCCCCATGCCGGAGACCAGGATGCCGACGCTCGGCGCCGTGCTGGGGCTGGTGAACGCCTACGAGGCGGAGGGCGTACGGCTGCACGTCGAGCTGAAGTCCGACCCCACCAGGCCGGAGCTGACGCCCGATCCCGAGCTCTTCACGGAGCTGGTCGTCGAGGAGCTCGACCGGCACGGCAGGCTCGGCAACGCGGCCATCCTCAGCTTCGACTGGCGGATCGTCTCGCAGGCCGCCCGGCTCGCCCCCGACACGCGGCGGTTCGCGCTGATCGAGCTGGACACCCTGCACTGGCACGACGACCTGGGCGACGACATACCGGCCGCCGCCCGCGCCGCCGGGGCCACCACGCTCTCGCCCGAGCACGTCATGGTGGACGAGGCGCTGATGGCCCAGGCGAACGCCGCCGGGCTCGACGTGGCCGTCTGGACCGTCAACGAGGCGGCCTTGGCGGCGAGAATGCTGGACCTGGGAGTGGCCGGGATCGTCACCGACTATCCCGACCGGATGCGGGAGCTCTGGCGGGAGCGGGGGCTCGAGCTGCCCACGCCCGTGGGCCCGCTCAAGCCGGTGGGGGTCTAGAGCCAGCCGTTCCTGCGGAAGCCCCGATGCAGGAGCACGCAGGCGGCGACCATGACGGCCAGCACCGCGGGGTACCCCCAGACCTGGTGGATCTCCGGCATGAAGTCGAAGTTCATGCCGTAGATCCCGGCGATCATCGTGGGCACGGCCAGGATGGCGACCCAGGACGAGATCTTGCGCATGTCCTCGTTGGCCAGCGCGTTGGAGCGGGCGAGCGCGGCCTGCAGGATCGAGCTGCACAGCTCGTTGGAGGACTCGACCTGCTCGCACACCCGGGAGAGGTGGTCGCCGACGTCGCGGAAGTATTCACGCATGTCGTTGGGGATGACGCGGCGCTGGGGCAGCGCGGCCAGAGGGGAGAGCAGCGGGGTGACGGCCCGCTTCATCTCCAGCATCTCCCGCTTGAGCTGGTAGATCCGGTTGATGTCGCGGGAGCTGACGTCGGCGAACACCGTCGCCTCGACCTCTTCCAGCTCGAGCTGCATGAGGTCGGCGACCTGGAGGTACTGGTCCACGACGTGGTCGGCGATGGCGTGCAGGACGCCGGCGGGGCCGCGGTTCATCAGCTTGGGCTTGTCCTCGAGGCGCTCGCGGACCACCGTGAGGGGGCAGTGCTCGCCGTGGCGCACCGTCACCACGAAGTCCACGCCGAGGAAGACCATGATCTCGCCGGTGGCGATGATCTCGCTGTTGCCGGTCAGCTCGTCGTGGTCGAGGTAGGAGACGGTCTTGAGCACCATGAACAGCGACTCGCCGTACCGCTCGACCTTGGGGCGCTGGTGGGCCTTGACGGCGTCCTCGACGGCCAGCGGGTGCAGCCCGAACACCTCGGAGAGCCACTCCACCTCGGGGGCCTCGGGCTCGTGCAGGCCGACCCAGACGAACGCGTTGGCGCCGTCGGAGCTCTTGTTGTGCTCGCGTACGAGGTCGAGCGCCTCGACGATGCCGGAGGCGGCGACCTTCCTGCCCTGGATGTAGGCGCCGTACTCGACGATGGAGTCCACGGGAGGCACGCAGACCTCACGCACCGACTCGGCTAGCGCGAGCCCGGTGTGCGGACGAACAGGGTGACGGTTGATGCGACGGAAAAGCGTGGACGAGCGCATGGCAGTCCCTTTCCGCCCGACCTGGCACGCTCCACGCGCGACGAAAAGTCACCTCACAGAATGCGCGGAGGCACGATCAGGCTGCCGGATTGGAGTGGTCGGGGGTATGCGGTGTGTACGTGAGCGAGCACGTACTGCTGGGATCACCAGGTTTCATCCCGGACCACCTCCAATCGCATTGGGACGCCGCGAAGCCGCCCTAACTTACCACAGGCGGGTGAACCTACTTGACGATACTCGCAAGGACGGCCTCGACTCAGGTAGAACTCGACAAAGTTCCGGTGCTATTCGGGCGAATCGTGTGCTCCAGCACCCTCGCGTGCGCGTGGCGGCGGGCCTGCGACAATGGACCGCGTGCGCGTTCTAGTCATTGGTTCCGGAGGGCGTGAGCACGCCCTGTGCCGTTCACTCAAGCTCGATCCCCAGGTCGCCGAGGTCCACTGTGCCCCGGGCAACGCGGGCATCGAGGAGGTGGCGACCGTCCACCCCGTCGATCCGCTCGACCCCGAGCAGGTGGCCGAGCTGGCCCTGCGGCTGCGGGTCGATCTCGTGGTGGTGGGGCCGGAGGCGCCGCTCGTCGCGGGGGTGTCCGACGCCGTGCGCGAGGCGGGCATCGCGTGCTTCGGGCCGTCGAGAGACGCTGCCATGATCGAGGGCTCCAAGACGTTCGCCAAGGAGGTCATGCGGGCGGCCGACGTGCCGACCGCGCGGGCCAGGAGCTGCGTCACGGAGGAGGAGGCGGCCGCCGCTCTCGACGAGTTCGGCGCCCCGTACGTGGTCAAGGACGACGGGCTGGCCGCCGGCAAGGGCGTGGTCGTCACCGACGACAGGGACAAGGCGCTGGCGCACGCGCGGGCGTGCGAGCGGGTGGTGATCGAGGAGTTCCTCGACGGGCCCGAGGTGTCGATGTTCGCGCTGTGCGACGGGAGCACCGCCGTGCCGCTGCAGCTCTCGCAGGACTTCAAGCGCGCCTACGACGGCGACGAGGGGCCCAACACGGGCGGCATGGGCGCCTACACACCCCTGCCCTGGGCGCCCGACGGGCTGACCGAGCAGGTCATGCGGGAGGTCGTGCACCCGACGATCGGCGAGCTGACCCGGCGCGGGCTGCCCTACCAGGGCGTGCTCTACGTGGGGCTGGCCCTGACCTCCAAGGGGCCGAAGGTCGTCGAGTTCAACGCGCGCTTCGGCGATCCGGAGACGGAGGTGCTGCTCGACCGGCTGGAGACGCCGCTGGGCGGGCTGCTGATGGCGTGCGCGACCGGCGAGCTGGGGCTCGACCCGGTGTTCAAGGACGGCTCGGCCGTGACCGTGGTGATCGCGTCGGAGAACTACCCCGAGGCGCCGGTCAAGGGCGACGTGATCAATGGGCTGCAGGAGACGGAGAACGCGTACGTCCTGCACGCCGGCACCAAGCGGCAGGGTGACGAGGTCGTCTCCAACGGCGGCCGGGTGCTCAACGTGGTCGGCCACGGGCCCGACCAGGAGAGCGCGCGCCGGGCGGCCTACGACCTCGTCGGCCGCATCCAACTGCGCGGCTCCTTCCACAGGACGGACATCGCCCGATGAAGCATGTGCACTCCGGCAAGGTACGCGACCTCTACCAGACCGACGAGGGCCTGCTCCTGATGGTCGCCTCCGACCGGATCTCGGTCTTCGACTACGTGCTGGAGACCGAGATCCCCGACAAGGGGGCCATCCTCACGCAGATGTCGCTGTGGTGGTTCGACCAGCTCAAGGACGTCGTGCCCAACCATGTCGTGGCTCCCGGCGACGACACCCGCAGCGTGCTGTGCCGGCCGCTGCGGATGGTGCCGGTCGAGTGCGTGGCGCGCGGCTATCTCACGGGCGGCGGGCTGAACGAGTACCGCGCCGACGGCACGGTCTCGGGCGTCCGCCTGCCGGAGGGGCTCGAGGACGGCTCCCGGCTGCCTGAGCCGATCTTCACGCCGTCCACGAAGGCGCCCATGGGGCAGCACGACGAGCCGATCTCCCACGAGCGGGTCGTCCAGGAGGTCGGCGCGGAGACCGCCGAGGAGCTGCGGCGGATCACCCTGGCCGTCTACACGCGCGGCGCGGAGATCGCCCGTGAGCGCGGCATCATCGTGGCCGACACCAAGATCGAGCTCGGCTGGGACGCCGACGGCGTGCTGACCCTCGGAGACGAGGTGCTTACGCCCGACTCGTCGCGATTCTGGCCGGCCGACCAGTGGCAACCGGGCCGTACGCAGCATTCTTTTGACAAGCAATTTGTACGCGATTGGCTACTATCGCCCGAATCGGGATGGGACAAATCCTCCGGAAACCCCCCACCTCCCCTTCCTGACCACGTGATCGAGCGCACAAGGCAGCGATACCTAGAAGCATATGAGCGCGTCACGGGGGCTTCCTTTAGCGGATGATTCGGCTGGGTCATGTGGTGTAAGCGACTACTGTTGGCCCGATCGAGCCTCACCGTTGATTTCAAGGAGCCGCACGAATGGTCCGTTACCGCGTGCGCGGTGGCAACGCACTGCGTGGAACCGCGTTCATCCAGGGCGCGAAGAACGCCGTGCTACCCATGATCGGTGCGGCTCTGCTCGCCGCCAAGGGCCGCACCGTCCTGCGCAACGTGCCGATCATCGAGGACGTCCGCCGCGCGATCGAGCTGGCCGAGGCGGTCGGCGCGTACGTCGAGCTGCACGAGTCCGAGCGCACGCTGGTCATCGACGCCTCCAGGGTGAACAGCCCCGTGCTGCCCGCCGCGATCGCCAGGCGCTTCCGCGGCTCTGTGCTGTTCACCCCCGCGCTGCTCCACCGGCTGGGCGAGGCGATCGTGGAGGGCGTCGGCGGCTGCAACCTCGGCAGCCGCAACCTCGACTTCCACTACCTCGGCTACAAGCGGCTGGGCGCCATCGTGGACGAGGGCGACACCGTCATCCACGTCAAGGCGTCCGGCCTGACCGGCGCGACCCTCTATCTCGACACCCCCTCACACACCGGCACCGAGAACCTCATCATGGCCGCCGCCCTGGCCAAGGGCACGACGGTGATCGAGAACGCGGCGCTGGAGCCCGAGGTGCTCGACGTCATCGACATGCTCACCAAGATGGGCGCGCGGATCAGCGGCGGCGGCACGGGGTTCATCACCGTGGAGGGCGTGGAGGAGCTGCACGCGGTCGAGCACACGGTGATGCCCGACCGGCTCGACGCCGGTGTGTTCGCGATGGCCGCGGCCATCACCGGGGGCGAGCTGAGCCTCGTGGGCACGGGCCTCGACCTCGGCGTCGTCCGCTACAAGCTGGAGCAGATGGGGGTCGAGTTCGCCCGCCAGGGCGCCGTCCTGCACGTGCGGTGCGAGGGCCCGCTGCGGCCCATCAACATCATCACCGACACCTACCCCGGCTTCGCCACCGACCTGCAGTCCCCGATGATGACCGTCGCGGCGCTCGCCGACGGCACCAGCTACATCCACGAGCGCATCTTCGACGGCAGGTTCGCCCTGGCCGGAGAGCTGAACAAGATGGGCGCGAACGTCGAGGTCGACGGCAGCCGGGCCGTGGTGCGCGGCAGGACGCCGCTGATCGGCACCCAGGTGACGGCCCACGACCTGCGCTCGGGCATCGCCCTGGTGCTCGCCGGGCTCGCCGCCGAGGGCGAGACCGTGATCGACTCCGGATACCTCATCGACCGCGGCCACGCGCATCTCGCCGCCCGAATGCGCGCGCTCGGCGCGGACATTACACGAGAGATTTCAGAGCGCTAAAAAACGCTGGAAAAACCTCGTTGAGCTGCTAGGACATCTTGTCGGGCGGTCAACCTCTACGGCTTTCCGGAAAAGTCGGGCGTGACATTACGGCCCCCGCGAGCGATCGTTCCAAAAGAGAGCACTGCAACGGACGGCAGGATGGGACGAACATTGG
The DNA here is from genome assembly GCF_040654115.1 of Nonomuraea sp. NPDC050786. Lineage (NCBI taxonomy): Bacteria > Bacillati > Actinomycetota > Actinomycetes > Streptosporangiales > Streptosporangiaceae > Nonomuraea > Nonomuraea sp. NPDC050786. Next base: position 730,903 of record NZ_JBFAHJ010000001.1, on the reverse strand, counting down.
TCGATAGGGCCGAAGAAACTCCCCGAGTGTCACGCCCGGGCGCTATGACACCGGACCTAACCATTGGCGTGGTCGGACCTCACGACCTGGTCGAGCGAGTCATGCTGATGGGTCATGCCGCGGCACCATTGCCGTGTCGCCTTGTCGCGGCCGCATACCGCGACGAACAGGAGGCACCGGACAAGGTGACGCGGCTCGGTCCCGGAGTCGACGCATGCCTGTTCGCCAGCCCGGTCCCTTATGACCTGGCCAGGCGTTCCGGCGTGCTGACGATGCCCGCGACGTACGTCCAACTCGGCGGAGCAGCATTGGTGGCGGCGCTGGCCAAGGCCGCGCTGGACCCCCGCATCGACCCGCAACGGGTCAGCATCGACGTGGTGAGCAGGGCCGATGTCGAGGAGGCCTACACGGACCTCGGCATCCCCGCCGCTGACGTGCACAGCCGCGACGAGCCGGGCGCCACCGGCACGATCGCGGCCTATCATGAGCGCCTGCTCAGGCAGGGGGCGACCTCCGGGGCGCTGACGTGCCTGCCCGCGGTGGGCGAGCGCCTGCACGCGGCAGGTGTGCCGGTCATCAGGATCAGGCCGACCTCGGGCGCGGTCCGCACGGCGCTGCACACGGCGGCGCTGCTGGGGGCGCATCACCGGCTGGAGGAGTCGCAGCTGACGGTGGTCCTGGTGGAGGTGCCGACGCTGCGCGAGCCCGTACGCCGCGCCGCCCCCCGCTACTGGCGCGACGAGCTGCGGCTGTCGCTCCACCGGCTCCTGGTCCAGGAGGCGAACCGGATGAACGCCACCGTCTGGCCCATCGACGATCACAGCTATCTGGTCACCGCTACCAGAGGCTCGATCGTCGCGGCGACGGACGGGTTCAGGGTGCTGCCGTTCGCCGGCAGGATCAGGGACGAGCTCGGCCTGGCGGTCGAGGTCGGCGTGGGCATGGGGCGCACGACGCACGACGCGGAGTCGCACGCGCGGGCGGCGCTGGCCCGCACGCAGGCGGGCAAGCAGGCGCAGGGGTTCGCGGTGGACCGCGAAGGGCGAGCGCTCATCCCCGCCCCCCGCATGCCACCCGCCGGATCGGCCGCGCTCAAGCCGAAGGGCGTGGAGGTGCTGGCCCGGCTGGCGGCCAAGCTCGAGGGTGGGGACACCGTGGTCGACGCCGAGGGGGCGGGCAAGATGCTGGGCGTCACGCCCCGCACGGCCCGGCGGTTGCTGCGCACGCTGGTTGACGAGGGACTCGCGTGGCCGCTCCCGCCGAACCGCACACCCCAGCCTGGCCGTCCACGCCAGCTCTACCGGCTGATCGTGGAGAAACTCGGTCCCCGATGAGCACCCGGTCCCAGGGGAGTGCCGTGCTTGAGCCCGTCGCCTGATGGCGGCGGGCTCTCGTCCGCCGCACAGGGATGAGCGGTTCTGGGGCGAATGGGTGCTTTGTCGTGACCTGTGGCAGACGATGATATTGACAACCAATGTCATCTGTGCGAACTCCCACATTGACACCAGGGAAGTTATTGGTTGACCCGTGTAGATGCGGGTATGTTCTCGGACGCCCCCGATCGACGAGATTCGGACGGGGGCGCCAAATTCTTTCCGGCGCCGGCCCTGCCGCTCGGTGAGCCGAGTCGCGCGCACCCCGTGTGTGTTTCTGGCCGGGCCGCCGTTCTTTCGCCCAACATCACGTGCACGGCACGAAGCCGTGGTAGCGATGCGAGCGGTTTCGGGCCGGTTCGTCCGGCGTTGCGGGTTCCAGGTCCGATGCCCGCCGGGGCGTGTCGGAGCCTGCCTGTATTGTCATGAGTCATGAAGTTAGACACCACTGACAGCCGTGCTCCGATCATGGTCTGGGGCGCCCTGGCCATCGTCTACGTGGTGTGGGGTTCGACGTATCTCGGGATCGGCCTCGCGATCGAGTCGATCCCGCCCATGCTCAGCGGGGCCATGCGGTTCATCGTCGCCGCCGCCCTGCTCGCCGGCTTCCTGCTGGTGCGGTCGGGGCCGGCGGCCCTCAAGATGTCGCCCAGGCAGTTCCTCGGCGCGGCCTTCGTGGGCGTCCTGCTGCTGACCCTGGGCAACGGCATGGTGTCGGTGGCCGAGCAGTACATCTCCACGGGCCTGGCGGCGCTTCTGGTGGCCTCGGTGCCGCTGTGGCTGGTCGTGTTCAGGTTCGCCGTGCGGGACCGTCCCAAGGCCCTCACGCTCGTCGGCGTGCTGATCGGGCTCGGTGGGGTCGCCGCGCTCTCGCTGACCGGCGCTCAGGGTGGCAGCGGTGTCGGGATCGTGGTGATCCTGCTCGCCTCGGTGTCATGGTCCGTGGGCTCGTTCCTGTCGGGCAGGATCCAGATGCCGGCCAACCCGCTCGCCGCCAGCGTGGTCGAGATGGTCGTGGGCGGCGCCGGGCTGCTGGTGCTCGGCACCGGGTCGGGCGAGCGGCTCGACCTGTCGGCCGTCACCACCAGATCCTGGCTGGCGCTGGCCTACCTGATCCTGGTGGGGTCCCTGATCGCCTTCACCGCGTACTCGTGGCTGCTCGGCAACGCCCCCATCTCGCTGGTTTCCACCTACGCCTACGTCAACCCGGTCGTGGCGGTCGCGCTCGGCGCGCTCGTGCTGCACGAGCCGGTCACGACGCAGGTGCTCGTCGGCGGCCTGGTCATCCTGGCCGGCGTGGCGCTGGTGATCTCGACCGAGCGGAGAAAGCCGAAGCGCGTCCTCGAAGACGGCGACGCCGGCGTCGGTGCGAGCGGCGGACAGGAGCCACGGCCCGCGCGACAGCAGGACGACCCCGCGGTCGAGCGGGGCCGCCGCGGCTGATCAGCCGCGGAAGGCGCTCGCCGTGGATGGTCAGCCGTGGAAGGCGCTCGCCGTGGGCTGATCAGCCGCGGAAGGCGCTCGCCGCGGCGAGGAAGGCGTCGTTGGCCTCCGGGTCGCCGATGGACACGCGGGCGCCCTCCCCCGCGAACGGCCGCACGGCCACTCCCTCGACCGCGCATGCCGCGGCGAAGTCCATGGTGCGCTCGCCGAGCCTGAGCCAGACGAAGTTGGCCTCGGTGGGCGGCACCGTCCAGCCCTGGGCGATCAGCGACTCGCGCACCCGCGTGCGCTCCTTGACCACCCGCTCGACCCGCTCCAGCAGCTCGTCCTCGGCCTGGAGCGAGGCGATGGCCGCCACCTGGGCGAGGTGGTTGACCGCGAAGGGGACGATCGTCTTGCGCACGGCCGTCGCCACCGGCTCGTGCGCGATCAGGTAGCCGACCCGCAGGCCCGCCAGCCCGTATGCCTTGGAGAACGTACGCAGGACGCAGACGTTCGGCCGGTCGCGGTAGAGGGTCAGGCCGTCGGGGACGTCCTCGTCGCGCACGTACTCGCGGTAGGCCTCGTCCAGCACCACCAGCACGTGCTCCGGCACCCGGTCCAGGAACGCCTCCAGCGCGCCCCGGCGGATGGCGGTGCCGGTCGGGTTGTTGGGGTTGCACACGAACACCATGCGGGTGTCGTCGTTGATCGCCTCCGCCATGGCGTCCAGGTCGTGGTCCTCGCCGGCCAGCGGCACCCTGACCGACGTGACCCCGGCCAGGTCGGCCAGCAGCGGGTACGCCTCGAACGACCGCCACGCGTACACGACCTCGGCCCCGGGCTCCCCGACCGACTCGAACAGCTGCTGCGCCACCGTGACGGAGCCCGCGCCCAGGGCGATGTGGCCGACCGGCACGCCGAACCGCTCGGCGATGGCCTCGGTCAGCTTGACCGCCCCGGGGTCGGGGTAGCGGTTGATCTGCCGCGCACCCTCGGCGATGGCCTCGACCACGGACGGCAGCGGGTCGTACGGGGACTCGTTCGACGACAGCTTGTACGACCGGCCGTCGGGGGCCACGACGGCCTTGCCCGGCTTGTAGGCGGCCATGGTGTCCAGGATCTGGCGGAAACGAGGCATGACCCAACCTTATGAGGCCCGGCAGTCTGAGGCACCAACCAGGGCGCGTCAGCGGTACTTGTCGAGGGCGGCCGCGACGAGCCCGGCCGCCCGGTCACCGGTGGCGAAGCCGGGCCGCCGCTGGTTGGCGTAGATGAGCACCCAGACGTTCGCCAGGTAGAAGGAGATCTGTGTCCGATAGAGCCGCAGCCCGCCGAGGTCCCATTTCTGCGTGAAACTGTACGCCGCGTCGCCCACGTCCGGCCCCTTGCGGAGCTTGGTCCCCGGGACGCGCTTCGGCTCCTCCTTCATGTTCTTGACCGTCTGCTCATGGGCGGCGCTTGCGCTCCAGCTGGAGGTGATGGCGCTGACGTGCAGCGAGGTGCCGTCCCCCTTGGTCCACATGCAGCTGCCGGCGGACAGGTACTGGCGCTTGGCCGGAGCGCCCAGCATCGAGCGCACCTGGGCGCCGGTCAGCAGGTCGCACGCCTCGAAGGCGCGTTTGATCTGCGGCGTCGTCGGCGTCGGCGGGCCGAATTTCGGCACCGAGTAGGTCGGCATCGAGTAGGTGACCGGAGGTGAGAGCGCGAAGCCGAGGATGCGGACGACGTTCGGAAACAGGCGCGGCACGACCACGACCGTCGCCGCCACCGTCAGCACCGCCGCCAGCACGGCGCCCACGGCGAGCTTGGTCCGGCCCCGTCGAGGCGCGCGTACCGGCCTGGTCTGCCTCTGTCTCAGGGGCGGGTCGGTCGCGGGGCTCCCCCGGTGGACGGCCTCCAGCGAGCGGCCCGCCTCGTCCGGCAGGCAGCGCCGCGCCGGGTCCTTCTCCAGGATCGCGGCCAGCACGGGCGCGAGGGGTCCCGCCAGCCGGAAGGGGGCCGGCTCCTGCATCAGCACGGCCGCCAGCACGGCGGCGGTGTTCGGGCCGGCGAACGGCGGGCCGCCCTCCACCGCCGTGAAGAGCGTGGCGCCGAGCGACCACAGGTCGGCGGGCGGGCCGTCCGTCTCGCCCCTCAGGCGCTCGGGCGCGATGTAGCCGGGCGAGCCGGTCAGGAAGCCGGACTGGGTGAGCGCGGAGTCTCCGGCGATGGTCGCGATGCCGAAGTCGGTCAGCAGCACCCGCCCGTCGTCGGTGAGCATGACGTTGGCGGGTTTGACGTCCCGGTGCAGGACGCCCGACGCGTGCGCGGCCCCGAGAGCGTCGAGCACCCGCAGGCCGATCCCGGCGACCTGCTGCGGCGGCAGCGGGCCGCTGTTACGCACGGCCTGGTCGAGGGAGCGGCCGCGGACCAGTTCCATGACGATCCACGGCCGCCCGCCGTCGAGGACGACGTCGTGCACGGTGACGATGGAGGGATGGGAGCGCAGCCGCGCCGCGGCCCGTGCCTCGCGGAGCGTGCGTTCGGTCAGCTCGGTCCGCGAGGCCGCGTCGAGGTCCGGCGGTAACTTGACCTCCTTGACGGCGACCTCCTGCTGGAGCAGCTCGTCCGTCGCCCGCCAGACCGTGCCCATGCCGCCCTCGCCGAGCTGTGACTGCAGCCGGTAGCGGCCCGCGAGCAACGTCACCGCGCCCCCTCTCCGATCTTCCGTGGCCCTCTGTCAATATCACGGGCGACAGGGGCAAATCAGGCGGTAGGGGGAACGGGCCGATCGCCGGATCAGACGAGCGAGCGCACCACGACGGTCTGGTCGCGGCCGGGGCCGACGCCGATGGCCGAGATCGGGGCGCCGCTCATCTCCTCCAGCGCCCGCACGTACGCCTGCGCGGTGGGCGGCAGGTCCTCGAACGACTTGGCGCTGGTGATGTCCTCCTGCCACCCCGGCAGTTCCTCGTACACCGGAACGGCGTGGTGGAAGTCCGTCTGCGTCATCGGGATCTCGTCGTGCCGCACCCCGTCCACGTCGTAAGCGACGCACACCGGGATCTTCTCCAGCCCGGACAGCACGTCCAGCTTGGTGAGGAAGTAGTCGGTGATCCCGTTGATCCGGGTCGCGTAGCGGGCGATGACCGCGTCGAACCACCCGCAGCGCCGATTGCGGCCGGTGGTGACGCCGTACTCGCCGCCCGTCTGCCGCAGCCAGTCGCCCACCTCGTCGGTCAGCTCGGTCGGGAACGGGCCGGAGCCGACGCGGGTGGTGTACGCCTTGAGGATGCCGATGATCTTGGTGAGGCGGTTCGGCGGGATGCCGGCGCCGGCGCAGGCCCCGCCCGAGGTGGGCGAGGAGGACGTGACGAAGGGGTACGTGCCGTGGTCGATGTCCAGCAGCGTGCCCTGGCCGCCCTCCAGCAGCACGAACTTGCCCTCGTCCAGCGCCTTGGAGAGCACCAGCGAGGTGTCGGCGATGTGCGGCTTGAGCCGCTCGGCGTAGGCGAGGTACTCCTCCAGGACGGCGGAGGGCTCGATGCCGCGCCGGTTGTAGACCTTGGTCAGTACCTGGTTCTTCTCGGTCAGGGCGACCTCGATCTTCTTCGCCAGGATGCCGGGGTCGAGCAGGTCCTGCACGCGCACGCCCATGCGGGCGATCTTGTCGCCGTACGCCGGCCCGATGCCTCGCCCCGTGGTGCCGATCTTGGCCTTGCCGAGGTAGCGCTCGGTGACCTTGTCGAGGGCCTTGTGGTGGGGCATGATCAGGTGCGCGTTGGACGAGATGAGCAGCCGCTCGGCGGAGATGCCGCGCGCGGCCAGCCCGTCGATCTCGCTCAGCAGCACCCCGGGGTCGATGACCACGCCGTTGCCGATGACAGGCACGACATCAGGCGACAGGATTCCCGTGGGTAGGAGATGGAGCGCGTATTTCTGATCCCCGATGACCACGGTGTGTCCCGCGTTGTTGCCACCCTGATAGCGGACGACGTAGTCGACGTCGCCACCGAGCAGGTCGGTGGCCTTGCCCTTGCCCTCATCGCCCCACTGGGCGCCAACGAGAACGGCAGCCGGCATGGTTGTGTCTCCCGTGCACAAATCGAAACCCCTGGCGCAAGCGCGACAGGGGCTCTTGCGTAGAGAGACTACCCGAACGTGCCCATACGTCCCAAGACAGCTGTCGCTAGCCCTTGGTGAGCACGTCGTAACCGGTCTCCGTGCTGTCCTTGAGGAACTGCAGGCACCGCTCGGCCTCGTCCTTCTCGCCGATCGCCTGGGCGGCCCTGGACAGGGCGTACAGGCAGCGCAGGAAGCCGCGGTTGGGCTCGTGCTCCCACGGGATGGGCCCGTGTCCCTTCCAGCCGTTGCGGCGCAGCTGGTCGAGCCCGCGGTGGTAGCCCGTGCGGGCGAAGGCGTAGGAGGTGACGGCGTGGCCCTGCGCGAAGTACTCCTCCGCGAGCGACGCCCACGCCGCCGGATGGGCGGGGAAGCGGGCGGCCACGTCGGCGGCCTTGGCGCCCGATTCGAGCGCCTCCCTGGCCTCGGGCAGATCCGGCAGTTGAGTCGGGGGCGGCCCGGCGAGAAGGTTATCCATACGACAAGTCATACCCGCCGGGCCGCGAAAGGCGCTACGAGATCTTCGTCCCACTCGACTTGAGGTTCTGGCACGCCTCCACGACGCGCGCCGCCATCCCGGCCTCGGCGGCCTTGCCGTACGAACGCGGGTCGTACGCCTTCTTGTTGCCCACCTCGCCGTCCACCTTCAGGACGCCGTCGTAGTTGCGGAACATGTGGTCCGCGACCGGCCTGGTGAAGGCGTACTGGGTGTCGGTGTCGATGTTCATCTTGACGACGCCGTACGAGATGGCCTCGTGGATCTCCTCGAGCGACGAGCCGGAGCCGCCGTGGAAGACCAGGTCGAACGGCTTCTCCTTGCCGTACTTGGCCCCGACCGCGTCCTGGAGCTCCTTCAGCACGCTCGGCCGCAGCTTGACGTGGCCCGGCTTGTAGACGCCGTGCACGTTGCCGAACGTCGCCGCCAGGATGTAGCGGCCCTTCTCGCCGAGGCCCACCGCCTCGGCGGTGGCCAGCGCGTCCTCGGGGGTCGTGTAGAGCTTCTCGTTGATCTCGCCGACGACGCCGTCCTCCTCGCCGCCGACGACGCCGATCTCCATCTCCATGATGACCCGCGCCCTGGCGCACTTGTCCAGGAGCTCCTTGGCGATCTCCAGGTTCTCGTCGAGCGGCACGGCGGAGCCGTCCCACATGTGCGACTGGAAGAGCGGGTCGAGGCCCTTGGAGACCCGATCGAGGGAGATGTCGATCAGCGGCCGCATGAAGCCGTCGAGCTTGTCCTTGGGGCAGTGGTCGGTGTGCAGCGCCACCGTGACGGGATATTTCGCGGCCACGACCCGCGCGTACTCCGCGAGCGCCGTCGCGCCCGTGACCATGTCTTTTACGGTGGCCCCTGACAGGAATTCGGCGCCGCCCGTGGAGACCTGGACGATGCCGTCGCTCTCCGCCTCCGCGAAGCCGCGCAGGGCGGCGTTCAACGTCTGCGAGGACGTCACGTTGATCGCCGGGTAGGCGAATCCGCCGGCCTTGGCCCGGTCGAGCATCTCAGCGTAGACCTCTGGAGTCGCAATAGGCATGATTCATCTCCCTGAGAAGTTACGGCTTCGCGCCAGGCCCAGTATTCCGGGTCAGTACCCCGTGTGGTAGACACAACGCGTTTGTGCCCGCTACGGGTAGGCTCTCGGCGTGGACTGGCTCTGGAATCTCCTCGACCCGACGTGGTGGCTGACCGTGTTGGGGGCTTTTGCGACGATCGGCGTTCTCGCGATCATCTTCGCCGAAACCGGTTTGCTGCTCGGGTTCTTCCTGCCTGGCGACTCGCTGCTGGTGGCCGCGGGGATTTTCAGCTCGGCCGCGGTGGCCGACGGAATGAACATCGAGCCTCTCTCCATGCCGGTCCTGCTGATCGGCACGCCGCTGTGCGCCATTGCGGGCGCTCAACTGGGGCATTTCCTGGGGGCCAGATTCGGCCGCAAACTCTTCGACAAACCTGATTCGCGGTTGTTCAAGAGGGAGCACGTCGTCAGGGCCGAGGAGTTCTTCGAGAAGTTCGGTCCCGCCAGGGCGGTGATCCTGGCCAGGTTCGTGCCGATCGTGCGCACGTTCATGAATCCCGTCGCGGGCGTGCTGGAGATGCCGGCCAAGCGCTTCTTCCTGTGGAACGTCGTCGGCGGCGTGGTCTGGGTCGAGGGCCTGCTCCTGCTCGGCCACTATCTCGGCAGCAAGGTCGACCCCAAGCAGATCGACAGGTACATCCTGCCGGGCGTCTTCGTCATCGTGCTCATCTCGCTGATCCCGATCATCGTCGAGGTGATCAAGAAGCGCAGGGAGCGTAAGAACATTCCCGCGCCCAACGGCAAGCACCACCGCGTGCACTGACCCGAAAACCGGGTGTTACCCGGGGTACGCTGCCCACTGTGGGACGCCACAGGTCAGATCCGATGGGCCTTGCCCGCCTGGCGCTCGCCCTCCTCGCCGCGGGCGCCGTGGTGACGCTCCTCGTCATCGGCGCTCGCGCGCTGCTCGGCTCGTCCGGCGCGACGCAGGAGCGGGAGCGTGCCGTCGCCGCCACGACCGGCCCGGTCACGGCGGCCACCGCGCGGGAGCCGACCGTGCGCATCGAGTGCGTCGCCGAGACCTGCCCGATCGTCACGGTACGCGTGCCGGGCGGCGACGTGCTGCAGTACCGCGAGATGAGCAGGGGCGAAGAGGTCAGCTACTTCGAGCCGGAGCTCGACGTCGTGCTCAGCGACGCGGGCACGGTCCGCGTCACCGAGAACGGCAAACCCAGGGAGCAGGGCAAGGACGGCGAACGCGACGCGTTCACCGTCAAGAGCCGCGGCGGCTAGAGCCCGAGGTCGTCGAGGGTGAAGGCCGAGCGGTACTCCAGGCCCTCGCCGGTGATGCGCTCCCTGGCGCCCCTGTCGATGATCGTCGCCACGGCCACGACCTCGGCCCCCGCCTCGCGCAGCGCCTCGACGGCCGTCAGCGGCGAGGCGCCTGTCGTGGAGGTGTCCTCGACGGCCAGCACGCGCCGCCCCTTCACCTCGGGGCCCTCGATCCTGCGCTGCATGCCGTGCTGCTTCTGCGCCTTGCGGACCACGAACGCGTCGAGCGTGCGCCCGCGCGCCGCCGCCGCGTGCAGCATCGCGACCGCCACCGGGTCGGCCCCCAGCGTGAGCCCGCCCACCGCGTCGAACTCGAGGTCCGCCGTCAGGTCGAGCATCACCTTGCCGACGAGGGGCGCGGCCACGCCGTCGAGCGTGATGCGGCGCAGGTCGAGGTAGAAGTCGGCCTCCATGCCGGAGGAGAGGATGACCTTGCCGTGGACGACGGCCTTGCTCTTGATCTCGGCCAGCAGGTTGTCGCGATCCGTCATGCGTCCAAGCTTATGGGCCTGCCAGAAGGTCTCGACTCGGAGGCAAAGGCACGGACGCGGTTTAGTCATCGCCGATAGTGCGGAATGAATGCGCGGGCAACCCCGCGTAATCGTGAGGTCACTATGGGTGTCGAATCGCCGCAAAGCGATGCAGAGCTCCTTCAGGCGGTCAGAGAGGGCAACGCCGCCGCCTTCGGGCTGCTCTACGAGCGCCACGTCGCCGCCGCCCGCGCGCTGGCCAGGCAGCTCGTCTCCCGCGTCGAGGTGGAGGACGTGGTCGCGGAGTCCTTCACGAAGATCCTCGATCTGGTGGGCAGGGGCGGCGGGCCCGAGTCCGGCTTCCGTACCTACCTGCTGACCGTGGTGCGGCGCACGGTCCACGACCGCTCCAGGATCGAGGGCGGCGAGATGACCGCGGGGGAGTACGACCCGGGGGTGCCGTTCGTCGATGCGTCGCTCGTCGGGCTGGAGAGGTCGCTGATCGCCAGGGCGTACCTGTCGCTGCCCGAGCGGTGGCGGGCGGTGCTCTGGCACATCGAGGTGGAGCGGTGCAGACCGGCCGAGGTGGCCCCGCTGCTGGGCCTGTCCGTCAACGGCGTGTCGGCGCTCGCGTACCGGGCGCGGGAGGGGCTGCGGCAGGCGTACCTGCAGATCCACCTGGGCTCGCCGCCGCGGCACGACTGCCGCCCCGTGCTCGGCAAGATGAGCGCGTACGTGCGGGGCGGGCTGACCAGGCGTGACGCCAAGGAGGTCGACGAGCATGTGAGCGGCTGCGAGGAGTGCCACGGGGTGCTGCTGGAGCTGACCGACGTCGACCGCGGGCTCCGCGTCATGGTCGGGCCGCTGATCGCGGGGCCGGTCTTCGGCGGGTACGCGGCGGCACAGGCCAGGTCGGCCGCGGCGGCCGTCGGCGCGCGCGGGCTGCTGCGGGTGCTCGGCCGGGCGCGACGGGCGCCCAGGCACCAGCAGGCCGCGATGGCCGGCGGCGTGGCGGTGACGATGGCCATGGTGACCGTGCTGGTGCTGCTCTCCGACGACAGGCCGGGCAGGCGGCCCGTCGCCGCGCCGGTCGCCGAGCCGCCGGCCTCGGTGCAGCCGGTGCCGGTGCCGCTGCAGAGCGAGGAGCCCGCCAGGGTGCCCCCGCCGCCGGTCAGGAGCGGGCCGCCGGCCCAGGCGCGGCTGCGCGCCACGATCGACGCGCTCGGATCGCTCGTACGGGCCCGGCCCGGCATCGTCGGCATGCGGCTGCGCAACTACGGCGGAGCCGCCAGCGAGAGGCTGACGGCGTTCGTCCAGCTGCCGGCGGGTGTGGCGCTCGTCCCGCCCGCGCGGCGCGCCCGCCACGAGGCGGCCGGCACCGTGGACGGCTGGTCGTGCCGGGCGGCGGGACGCGGCGCGCGGTGCGCCAGGGCCCCGCTGGCGGCCGGTCAGGGCACGGCGCTGTTCCTGCGGGTGCGGGTGTCAGGTGCGGCGCCGCAGGGCGCGGTGCCCGCCGTCCGGGTGGACGCGGGCCCGCTGCACGTCACGGCCCAGGCCGAGGAGGGCGTACGGCCGGTGGGCGCGCCGGCCAGGTTCGCCACCGACGGCCGGGTGGCCGTCAGGGCGATCGGCAACTCGCTGCTGAGCTGCCCGGAGGAGCGCGCGGGGTGCCTGGAGGCCCGGCAGCGCCGGCGCGGCCAGCGCGACAACGACCTCTGGCCGATGACCGCGCTCGACCGGGACGACGACCCCGGCACCCACACGTCCAGCGGAGCCGAGCTGGCCCTGCCGAAGGGCAGCAGGGTCGTGTGGGCCGGGCTCTACTGGTCCGCGAGCACCGCGGAGGCCGGGCCCATCAAGCTCCGGCCGCCGGGGCGGCGCGACTACGTGACGGTCCAGCCCGGCGACGTGGCCGTCCGTGAGCTGCCGCTCGGGCCCGTTTACCAGGCGTACGCCGACGTCAGTGAGCTGGTCGCCGCCTCCCGCAGGAGCGGCACGTGGTGGGCGGCCGACGCGCCGCTGGAGGAGGGAGTGTCCCGGCATGCCGGGTGGAGCCTGGTGGTGATCGTCACGGACCCGGCGGAGCCGTACAGCCAGGCTGTGGTGCTCGACGCGGCCACCGTGGTCGGGGGTGCGGCGCGGCGGGTGCGTCTCCCGCTGGGCGGGCTGAGCCCGGCCGCCTCGCCCGCCAGGGTCGAGCTGGTGACGTGGGAGGGGGACGCCGATCTCCAGGGCGACAAGGTCTCGCTCGGGTCCGGCGCGCTGGCCCCCGCGAACGGTGACCGAGATCCCGCGAACGTCTTCGACGAGTCGTCGAGCGGCGCGGCGGAGATGACGTTCGGCGTGGACGTCGACACGATCAGCGCGGAGCTCGGCGTGGACCCGGGGCTCACGGTCGCCACGGACAAGGACGTCGTCCTGCTGGGAGCGGCCGCGTTGAGTGTGCGTGCGCGACAGTGACCCTAATTTGGACAAACTGGTACGGTCTTCCTGGCCGATCTGGTGTGTTAGCGGGCGAGTGCCGAATCGTCTGGATTAACCCTCGCGCGATCACCTGCTTTCATTACCCTGAGAGAGGGCCGCCAAGTCCGGTCTCTGACGGTGCAGAGCCAGCAAGGTCGGACCACCATGAAAGGGGCGGTGCTAGTGGATCGCTGTGCGCTGTTCGTGGACGCCGGCTATCTGCTGGCTGACGGAGCGATGGCCGTGCACGGCACGCGTCATCGCGAAGCGGTTGCCTGGGACTACCCCGGGCTGCTCCAGCTGATGACCGGCCTGTCGCGCGAGCGCACCGGCCTGCCGCTGCTTCGGTGCTACTGGTACGAGGCGACGGTCGAAGGCCGGCGCACGCCGGAGCACGACGCGCTGGCCGACATACCGGGCCTCAAGCTCAGGCTGTCGCGCATCCGGCCGGGCCGGCGCGAGGGCGTCGACGCGCAGGTCCATCGCGACCTCATGACACTCGCCCGCAACAACGCCATCTGCGACGCGGTGGTGGTGAGCGGCGACGAGGACTTGGCGCAGGTCGTGTGCGACGCGCAGGACCTCGGCATCAGGGTGAGCGTGATCCACGTCGCGGCCGAGGGCGGCTGGGCGGTGTCCCGCTCGCTGCGGCAGGAGTGCGACGACCTGGTCGAGCTCGGGGCCGTGCACCTGCGCCCCTACGTCAGCCTGGTCTCGGGGGCCGCCGAGTCGTCCAACGGCCATCAGCCGGTCAGCAACGGGCAGGCCGCCCACTCGCTGCCGCCCGCCCAGCCCTCCCTGCCGCCGTCGCTGCCCCAGATGCCGCCCTCCAGCGGCAGCCACGCCGCCGGCTCGTCGTCCTCCGCCGCGCCGTCCCCGTCCTCGTCCAACGGGTCGTCGTCCGGGCGCGGGCAGTCGTCCACGCCGCCCGCGCTGCCGACGTACTCCAACTACCAGCCCGAGCAGCCGCCGCCGGCCGCGCCGCCGTCGTCGGCTCCCGTCACCGGGCACGTCCAGTCGCAGTCGCCCAGCACCGGGCAGTTCGCCGCGCCGTCCTCCAGCGGGACGTACCAGCCTTCGCAGCTGGGGCCGTACACGGGGCCGCAGCCCGCCCCCGTCAACCCGCCCTCGGCCGCCACCGCCGGTGCCACGACTCTGGCGGACGCGGTCAAGTCCGCCCATCGGGAGGGGCACGACTTCGGCGAGTCCGTCGCCCGCGACGCGCCCGCGCTCTGGCTGGAGGCCGTGCTGGCGCGCAAGCCGCGCATGCCCTCCGACCTGGAGGCGCGGCTGTTGCAGGGGTCTTCGCTGCCTATCGACTTCCTGCTGCACGACGAGGTACGGCACGCGCTGCGGCGTGGCTTCTGGGACGCCTTGGAACGCGCCCGCCACTGACTCGCCGCACCTTCACCGGTCTTGTGACCTGCGCCGCCTTCTGACTTCGACCCGGCCCAGGGGGTGGGCCGGCGGTGGTGGCGCCGTTGGGCCACGGCGCCCGTCCACCGTGCGCCCCGCTCACCGTGCGGTCGTCCAGTGCGCACCGCCCACCGTGCGGGCGCGCGCCAGTCGTGTGGTGACGTAGCCGGGGCGGTCAGGACAGGGCGTCGAAGCCGGCGCGGAGGTGGCTGAGGCGGTCCGTCAGGTCGGACAGGGGTGCGGCGAGCGCCGGGTCCTGGGACTTGCGGGCCAGCTCCCGCACCCGGGCCAGCTCGTCCTCCACCGCCGTCAGCCGCCGCGACAGCTCGGGCAGCACCGACGCGTGGTCCCCGACGCCGGGCGGCAGCTCGCCGGTCAGGCGGTCGCGGAGCATGGACGCCTGCTCGGCCAGCCGCTTGTTCATGTTGTACAGCTCGGCGAAGACCGACACCTTCGCCCGCAGGACCCACGGGTCGAACGGCTTGGTCAGGTAGTCGACCGCACCGGCCGCGTAGCCGCGGAAGGCGTAGTCGGGCGCGCTGTCCACCACGGTCAGGAAGATGATCGGGATGTTCCTGGTGCGCTCCCGCCGCTTGATGTGCGCGGCCGTCTCGAACCCGTCCATGCCGGGCATCCGCACATCCAGCAGGATCAGCGCGAACTCGGTGTTGAGCAGCGCCTTGAGCGCCTCCTCGCCCGACCTGGCGCGCACCGGCACCAGGTCGAGAGAGCTGAGGATGGCTTCGAGAGCGATCAGGTTCTCCTCGCGGTCGTCGACGAGGAGGATCTTGGCTCGATCCGGCACGATCACGACCCTTCGGCTGCTGAGGCTGATGAGTCGGACGTGGCGCCGCGTCCGCGGCTGAGCCAGCCCCGCAGGCGTTCGAGCAGGCGGTCCACGTCGACCGGCTTGGGTACGTAGTCGGACGCGCCGGAGGCGATGCTCTTCTCGCGGTCGCCCCGCATGACCTTGGCGGTCAGCGCGATGATCGGCAGATCGGCGAACTGCGGCATGCGCCGGATGGCCGAGGTGGTGGCCCAGCCGTCCATCTCCGGCATCATGATGTCCATCAGCACGAGCGCGACGTCCTCGTTCCGTTCGAGCTGCTCGATCCCCTCCCGACCGTTTTCAGCGTAGACGACGGTGGAACCGTGTCGCTCCAGAACGCTGGTCAACGCGAAGACGTTTCGGATGTCGTCGTCCACGATGAGGATCTTGGCGCCGCTGAGCGGGTCGTCGCCCTGCCACTGGATCGGCGTCTCCATCGGCGGCTCGACCAGCTCCGGCATCGGCAGGTCGAGCGGCATCGGCGGCTCCGGCACGGCCGCCGCCTGCTCCTCCGACGGCGCCGTCATCAGCTGCCGCCGCGTCCCGCCGGTCTCGGTCACGGCCAGCGGGCCGGTGTACGAGGCCGGCAGGTAGAGCGTGAACGTGCTGCCCTGGCCGAGCTCGCTGTCGACGTGGATCTCGCCGCCGAGCAGCCTGGCGATGTCGCGGCAGATGGCGAGGCCCAGGCCCGTGCCGCCGTACTTGCGGCTCGTGGTGCCGTCGGCCTGCCTGAACGCCTCGAAGATGACGTCCCGCTTGTCGGGTGCGATGCCGATGCCGGTGTCGATCACGTGGAAGGCCAGCAGGTTGTCCGCCTCGTGCAGGCTGTCGTCGTCGAAGTCGACCCCGAGCGGGGCCATCGAGACGCGCAGCTTGACCTCGCCGCGCGGGGTGAACTTCACCGCGTTGGAGAGCAGGTTGCGCAGCACCTGCTGCAGGCGCTGCTCGTCGGCGCGCAGCTCCTGCGGCACGTCGGACTCCACCTCGGCGCTGAACGACAGCCCCTTGTCCTGCGCCAGCGGCGCGAACGCGGCTTCGAGCAGGTCGACCATCTTGGGCAGCGACACCTTGATCGGGTGGATGTCCATCCGGCCCGCCTCGACCTTGGACAGGTCGAGCATGTCGTTGATGAGCTGGAGCAGCGAGGAGCCCGCGCTGTGGATCGTACGGGCGAACTCCACCTGCTGCGAGGTCAGGTTGCCCTCGGCGTTCTCGGTCAGCAGCTTGGCCAGCACGAGCAGGCTGTTGAGCGGCGTGCGCAGCTCGTGGGACATGTTCGCGAGGAACTCGGACTTGTAGCGCGAGGAGACCGCGAGCTGCTCCGCGCGCTCCTCCAGCGTGCGGCGGGCCTGCTCGATCTGGAAGTTCTGGATCTCGATCGCGCGGTTCTGCTTGGCCAGCAGCGCCGCCTTGTCCTCCAGCTCGGCGTTGGACCTGCGCAGCTCCTCCTGCTGGCGCTGGAGCTCGTCGGAGCGCTCCTGGAGCTCCCTGGTGAGCCGCTGCGATTCGGTCAGCAGGTCTTCGGTGCGGGAGTTGGCGATGATCGTGTTCATCGTGACGCCGATGGTCTCGACGAGCTGGCGCAGGAAGTCGAGGTGCACCTCGCCGAACGGCGTGAACGAGGCCAGCTCCAGCACGCCGAGCACGCGGCTCTCGAACAGGATCGGCAGCACCACGATCTGCGCGGGCGTGGACTGGCTGAGCCCGCTGTCGATGGTGATGAACTCCGGCGGCACGTCGTCGAGCATGATGTGCCGGCCCTCGGCCGCCGCCTGCCCCACGATGCCCTCGCCGATCGCGAACCGCTGGCGCGGCCCCCTGCCGGGGCGCACGCCGTACCCGCCGATCAGCAGCAGCTCGTGGTCGCCTTCGGGGTCGATGCTGTAGAAGGCGCCGTAGCGGGCCGAGACCAGCGGCGTCAGCTCGCTCATCGTCAGCTTGGCCACCTCGAGCAGGTCGCGGTGGCCCTGCATCAGCCGGGAGATGCGGGCCAGGTTGGACTTGAGCCAGTCCTGCTCCTGGTTGGCCTGCGTGGTCTCGCGGAGGTTGGCCACCATCGAGTTGATGTTGTCCTTGAGCTCCGCCAGCTCGCCCTTGGCCTCGACGGCGATCGAGCGGGTCAGGTCGCCGCGGGCCACGGCGCTGGTCACGGTGGCGATGGCGCGCACCTGGGTGGTGAGGTTGCCGGCCAGCTCGTTGACGCTCTCGGTGAGCCGCTTCCACGTGCCCTCGACGCCCTCGACCCGCGCCTGGCCGCCGAGCTGTCCTTCGGAGCCCACCTCCCGCGCGACTCGGGTCACCTCTGAGGCGAACGACGACAGCTGGTCCACCATGCGGTTGATGGTGGTCTTCAGCGCCAGGATCTCGCCCTGGGCGTCCACGTCGATCTTGCGGGTGAGGTCGCCGTTGGCCACGGCCGTGGTGACCTCGGCGATGTTACGCACCTGGGAGGTCAGGTTGTTGGCCATGAAGTTGACGTTGTCGGTGAGGTCCTTCCAGACGCCCGACACGCCGGTCACCCGGGCCTGGCCGCCCAGCTGACCCTGCGTGCCCACCTCGCGGGCGACTCGGGTGACCTCGTCGGCGAAGGAGGACAGCTGGTCCACCATCGTGTTGAGGGTGTCCTTGAGCTGCAGGATCTCGCCCTGCGCGTCAACGGTGATCTTCTTCGACAGGTCGCCCTGGGCCACCGCCGACGACACGGTCGCGATCTGGCGCACCTGGGAGGTCAGGTTGTTGGCCATGAAGTTGACGTTGTCGGTGAGGTCCTTCCAGACCCCGGACACGCCGCGCACCTGCGCCTGGCCGCCCAGCTGGCCCTCGGTGCCCACCTCGCGGGCGACGCGGGTCACCTCGGAGGCGAACGACGACAGCTGCTCGACCATCGTGTTCATGGTCGACTTGAGCTCGAGGATCTCGCCCTGGGCGTCCACGTCGATCTTGCGGGTGAGGTCGCCGTTGGCCACGGCCGTGGTCACCTGGGCGATGTTGCGCACCTGGTACGTCAGGTTGTTGGCCATCGAGTTGACGTTGTCCGTCAGGTCCTTCCAGACGCCGGACACGCCCTTCACCTCGGCCCGGCCGCCCAGCTTGCCCTCGGTGCCCACCTCGCGGGCGACGCGGGTGACCTCGTCGGCGAAGGAGGACAGCTGGTCCACCATCGTGTTGAGGGTGTCCTTGAGCTGCAGGATCTCGCCCTGCGCGTCAACGGTGATCTTTTTCGACAGGTTGCCCTGGGCCACCGCCGTCGCCACGGTCGCGATGCTGCGTACCTGGGAGGTCAGGTTGTTGGCCATGAAGTTGACGTTGTCGGTGAGGTCCTTCCAGACGCCCGACACGCCGGTCACCTGCGCCTGGCCGCCCAGCTGGCCCTCGGTGCCCACCTCTCGGGCGACCCTGGTGACCTCCTCGGCGAAGCCGGAGAGCTGGTCCACCATCGTGTTGACGGTGTTCTTCAGCTCGAACATCTCGCCCACCGCGTCGACCGTCACCTTGCGGCTCAGGTCGCCCTTGGCCACGGCGGTGGTCACCACGGCGATGTCGCGCACCTGCGCCGCCACGCGGGAGGACATCGTGTTGACGGCCTCGGTGAGGTCGCGCCAGCTCCCCGACATGCCGCGCAGGTTGGCGCTGCCGCCCAGGCGACCCTCCGTGCCGGCCTCGCGGGCCACCCTGGTCACCTCGGAGTTGAACAGGGCGAGCTGGTCGACCATGCCGTTGATGGCCTTGCCCAGGCGCCGAACCTCGCCTCTGGCCGAACGGTCGAGATCGATCCGGCGTGACAGGTCTCCCTTGGCGACCGCGTCGATCACGTCGGCCGCGCCGCTCACCGGGCTCACCAGGGCGTCGATCAGCTGGTTGACCGACTCGACGCCCTCCGCCCAAGCGCCGACGCCGGGCCCGGGGGTCAGCCGCTCGCCGAACCGGCCTTCTTTGACGATTTCTTTGCGTACGCGGACCAGTTCGTTGGCAAGATGCTCCCGGCGGTCGGCCACTTCGTTGAGCAGCAGCCGGACCTCGCTGAGGATCCCTGGAGGCGCATGAGGGACACGACGCCGGAAATCACCGTCACGCCAAGAGAACAATGTCTCAAGGATGGGCACGAGATCCGACTCGGTATAGGTCCTCTCCTCCGTGATTGGCGTGGCCTTGGCCGTGGTCATGGGGCCTCCTTCACTCGCGGCGGGCTCCGGCGAGTGATTCAAGTCTGTCACGATGAGTAGCTCGCAGTCCTGCCCTTGGATTTACCCCAAGACAGTGGGAAGTGTGGTAGGCACGTGGGGATGACTGCTTCTCCCCATGCGGTGCTGGCTGCGACGTTCGCGCCTGGCGATACCGCTGTGACGGCCGCGATGAGGTTCACGCGCGAGGTGATGACCGCGTGGGCCACCGGCGGCGTGCTCCACACCGCTGAGCAGGTCGCGGGGGACTTGGCCGAACAGGTGGTTGATGAGCCGTTTGAGGTGATTTGGAAGCATTTCGGGGACGCTGTACAGGTCGAGTTGAAGCAGAGATACCTCTCCCAGGGTGATCCAAAAGCTCCTTCCGCGAACGTCGAAGAGTGGGGAGTCACCTTCACGGGTGATTCTCGTGTCCATTGGGCCAGACTCACGCTACCTGGCTCCACGGACCGAGTGGCCGCCGAATGGCTGGAGGAGGGCTCCCGGGGGCCGCACTGGCTGGGATTTCTGGCCGACGCCAGCGACCTGCTCGCGGGCACCCTCGACCCCGACATGGTCCCGGCGATCATCGCGCAGGTCGTGGTGCCCCGGCTGTCGAGCTGGTGCGCCGTCTACACCGCCGACAGCACGGCCGGGCCGCTGCGGCTGGCCTATCTCTGGCACGCCGACGAGGCCAGGATAGACGGACTGCGCGAGCAGCTCGCCGAGATGGACGTCGCCGCCGCGGACACCAGCGTGACCTCGGCCCTCCACCTGGCCGACTCGCAGGTGCTCGCCGTGCCGCTCATGGCACGCGGGCGCGGCCTCGGCATGATGTGCCTGGGCCGGCCCGACCGCTTCCCCGACGAGGTCATCCAGTTCGCCGAGGACATCGGCAGGCGCGCCGCCCTGGCCATGGACAACGCCAGGCTCTACGCCCAGCAGGCCGCCGCCAACCGGGCGCTGCAGCGCAGCCTCCTGCCGCCCAACGAGCCGGAGGTCCCCGGCCTCGACTACGGCGTCATCTACGAGCCGGCCGGCGAGACCAACGAGGTCGGCGGCGACTTCTACGACCTGTTCAAGGCGGGCGACGACTCCTGGCGGTTCGCGATCGGCGACGTCTGCGGCACCGGCCCCGAGGCCGCCGCCGTGACCGGGCTGGCCCGCCACACGCTGCGGCTGCTGGCCCGTGAGGGGTACGGCGTCGCGGCGGTGCTCGGGCGGCTCAACCAGGCGATCCTGGAGGAGGGCGAGCGCGCCAGGTTCCTCACGCTGCTGCACGGCGACATCACGCCCTTGGCGACCGGCCTCGAGGTGCGCCTGGTCTCGGCGGGGCACCCCGAGGCGCTGCGACTCAAGCCGAGCGGCAAGGTCGAGGCGGTCACCACGCCGCAGTCGTTGCTGGGGGTCTTCCACGAGGTCGTGTTCGAGGCCGACACCGTGCATCTCGACCGTGGCGACGTGCTGCTGGCCGTGACCGACGGGGTGACGGAGCGGCGCTCGGGCGGCCGGCTGCTCGACGACGACGGCGGCCTGGCCAAGCTGCTGGCCGAGTGCGCGGGGCTGTCGGCCAGGGCGGTGGCGGAGCGCATCCGCAGGGGCGCGGCCGACTTCGCCTCGGAGCCGAGCCAGGACGACCTGGCCATCCTGGTGCTGCGCGCCCGCTAGCTCCCGGCCCAATTGGCGCCTCCCTGTGACAGCGTGGGCGCATGTTGTCACCAAGATCGGCCGACGATCAAGCCAAGAAGTCGGCCAGCTTCTTACAGGGTGTCAAGTTTACTGTGGATTTACGTGCTTCCTGGCGAAATCGAGCTGGAGCGCGAGCTGCGCGATCCGCTGGGCGACCACGAGCGAGCCGCGGATGGCGTCGTAGGTGTAGACCTCGTGATCGCGCCCGTGCTCGGCGAGCTTGGCCACGTACTTCTCGATCTGGCGCAGCGGGCAGCGCGTGTCGTCCTCGCCGGCGAGGATCAGCAGCGGGCTCTTGACCTGGTCGACGTAGGTGATGGGGGAGCTGCGCGCGTACCGCTCGGGCTGCTCGTCGGGCGAGCCGCCGAGCAGCGCGCGGTGGTAGGCGCGCAGGCTCTCCGCCTCGTCCTCGTACGCGGTCTGGTGGCAGGCGATCGGCGCCGCCGCGATGCCGGCCGCCCACAGGTCCGGCTGCGTGCCGAGGCCGAGCAGCGTGAGGTAGCCGCCCCACCCCGAGCCGGCCAGCACGATCCGGTGCTCGTCGGCGATGCCGCGATCGACCACGCACCGGCGTACGGCGGCCACGTCGGCCAGCTCGATGTGCCCCACGTCGCCGTGGAGCGCGTCGCGCCAAGCGGAGCCGTACCCGGTCGAGCCCCGGTAGTTGACGCGCACCACCGCGAACCCCGCGTCCACCCAGGCGGCGACCTCGGGTGAGAACACGTCGCGGTCGTGCGCCGTCGGCCCGCCGTGCAGCAGGAAGACCGTGGGGTACGGGGCGCTGCCCACCTCGGGCTTGGAGATCAGCGCGTGGATGCGGCCGCCCTCGCCGTCGACGTCCATGTCCTCGACGGGGACGCTCGGCGGAGCGGGCGGGCCGCTGGGGTTGACCACGACCTGGCCGTTGGTGGAGCGGATGATCGGCGGGCGGGAGGCGCTGGACCAGGAGTACTCGACGTGGCCGCTGGGCCGGGGGGCCGCCTCGTCGATCACGCCGTGCGGCGTCTCGAGGAGGGTCAGACCGCCGCCCGCGAGGTCGTAGCGGTGCAGGTAGCTGCGGGCGCGGTGGTCGCGCCGGATGAGCAGGCCGCGGCCGTCGCCGTACCACTCGGCGTCGAGGTCGCCGGGGTCCTTCAGCCAGATCTCGCGCTGCTCGCCGGTCACCGGGTCCCAGACCAGAGGCTCGTGGCGCTCGCGGCGCTCGTGCAGGGCGAGCAGGCGGCGGTCGCCGATGACCGGGGCGAATCTGAGTCCGGTGACGCCCTTGGTGGGGCCGTCGTACAGCTCGCCCACCGTGTGGCCGTTCTGGCGGATGACGCGGAGTGCGGGGTGACGGAAGTCGCCGTACTCGCCATGATTGATCGCGATGAGGGAGCCGTCGAGGGTCATGTCGGCCACCCAGGCAGCTTCGCCGTGCTCGTACAGGAGCTTCGTCGGCTCGCCGTCGCGTACGAGATGGACCTTGAACGTGCCCTCGCTGGCCATGGTGATCGCCGCGACGCCCGTCGTGGACAGGGCGATGCCGCC
The DNA here is from genome assembly GCF_040654115.1 of Nonomuraea sp. NPDC050786. Lineage (NCBI taxonomy): Bacteria > Bacillati > Actinomycetota > Actinomycetes > Streptosporangiales > Streptosporangiaceae > Nonomuraea > Nonomuraea sp. NPDC050786. The sequence goes on along the minus strand of NZ_JBFAHJ010000001.1, from coordinate 708,604 downwards.
GGGCTGGCCGGGCGGCAGGTCGGGGGCCACCTGCTCGTTGGGGCCGCCGTTGAACGGCTGGCGCCACCACACGCCGAACTCGTCGCCCTCGGTGTCGGCGAACCAGTAGATCCACTGGCCGATGGGGTCGATGGCCGCGTACGCGGTGCCCCTGGGCCGGTCGGTGACCTGGCGGGTGGCGCCGGTCACGCGGTCCCAGGCGTAGACCTCCCAGGTGCCGGTGGCGTTGGAGCGGTAGATGGAGCGGTTCGGGGCCTGGCGCGCCCAGGACGGCAGCGTCATGCGCGACGCCCGGAACCTGGCCTGCCAGCGTTCCTCCGCCTTCATCCGGTGCGCCCCCTCCCTTTGCTGCCCCGCGCCTCCGGGCGAGGGATGTCGTCCAGTATTGCGCCTGTTCCGCAGAAATACTCAGGGAATGTGGGGGAATTTCGGACTAAATGCCCCATCAGTAACACCAGTCCCACTTGCCCGTCAAGGAACGGGCCTTGATCGGGTCACCGGCTCGAAGATAGACAGGTGAAACGACGCTTGCGTTCGCACTTTTTGCTGCCTTTTCGCGACATTCTGGGAGATAAATCCCGCGATTCGCTGATTCAGCTCGTCCGGGTCGGTATGCCACGCACTCGGGCCCATCCCGACCACCTGGGCGATGTCGTCATGCCCCAGCTCCATCTCGAACTCGATCGTGCGCCGCTCCGACTCGACGAAGCCCTCCAGGCTCCGCGCCAGCCTGCGCTCCTTCTCCTCGTCCACGGAGAGCAGGCCCAGCTCCTCGACGAGCGGGCTCAGGTGCCGCCTGGCCGGGGTCACGACCACCGCGACGCCTCCGGGCCGGAGGATCCTCCTGAACTCGGGCCCGTTCCTGGGCGCGAACACGTCGATCACCACGTCGGCCACCCCGTCCCTGATGGGGAGCGGGCGCCACACGTCGGCCACGAACGCCCCTGCCCTGGGATGCACCCGCGCCGCCCGGCGCACAGCGTGCTTCGACACATCGAACGCCATCCCGATGCCATCGTTCACCGCGTTGAGCACGGCCGCCAGGTAGTGCCCGGTGCCCGTGCCCGCATCGACGATCACCGGCGCGGCCCAGCCCTCCGCGCGACGACCGCCGGTCATTTCCGGTTCGTACGCAAGGCGTTGTGACCCCGCGCCGTAACCGGCCTCCACTCCCGCCCCACGGTACGCCCTCAACTCCGCGCCGTCATTCGTTTCGGTGGAGTGCTCACGTTTTGCTCGACCGTTCTGGCCGCACGCGTACTTTCGCACGGTTTCTGCCACTGCCTCTTGCAGCGGTGCATAGTGACCCGCATCGAGAAAGCGCGCCCTCGCGGCCACCATCTCGGGGCTGTCGGCCGTCCCCGGGGGTTTGCTGCCTACGAGCAGGCTCACGTAGCCCTGCTTGGCCACGTCGTACGCATGTCCGTCGGCGCACCGCAGCGCGTCGGCGTCGAGCCGCACACCGGCTCGGCAGACGGGGCAGACGAGATATTCGACGATGTCGGCCAGCATGCCGCCCATTCTCGTCCACCGCTCGAGGACCCTCCTCGACGGGGTTCCGCCCCGCCGCGCGCTGCGCCGGGCTCCGCCGCACATCGTCTCGCCGACGCGGCGCATGGAAGGAGTCGTCGCAGCCGCGATGCGCCGTGGTCGCGCCACCGGGTTTCCTTGGGGCGTTCGCCTCTGGTGGTGGAGGCGCCGTCGCACCTGCGATGTGCGATCCGAATGGGGCGCCTTTGGGTGTCGCCTTCGGCGTGTGGGGGCCGCGAACAGGGTGAGGCGGTGGAGAGTGCGGGCCGCGAGTAGGGGTGGCGGTGGGGAGTGCGGGCCGCGAGCAGAGGGCGGCGGTGGGGAGTGCAGGCCGTAAGGAGGAAGGCGCAGGAGTCAGGCGGCGGTGGCTTCCAGGAGGAAGGCGGCGTTGGAGGGGGTGGTGCGGAGCTTGCCGATGAGGACCTCGAGCCCTTGCTGCCTCTCCAGCCCCGTGAGCATCCGGCGCAGCCGCCACACCACCTGCCGCTCCTCCGCATGCAGCAGGATCTCCTCGCGCCGGGTCCCGGAGGCGTCCAGGTCCACGGCGGGGTACAGCCGGCGCTCGGCCAGCTCGCGGACGAGGTGCAGCTCCATGTTCCCCGTCCCCTTGAACTCCTCGTACAGGTTGTTGTCCATCCGCGACCCCGTGTCGACCAGCGCGGTGGCGAGGATGGTGAGGGAGCCGCCGCCCTCGACGTTGCGGGCGGCGCCGAAGAAGCGCTTGGGCGGGTACAGGGCCCCGGCGTCGATGCCGCCGGTGAGCACCCGGCCGCCGCCGGGCGCCAGGTTGTTGTACGCCCGCCCCAGCCGCGTCAGCGAGTCGAGCAGCAGCACGACGTCCTGGCCGGACTCCACGAGCCGCTTGGCCCGTTCGATGGCCAGCTCGGCGACGGCGGCGTGGTCGCGGTCGGGGTGGTCGAAGGTCGAGGAGAAGATCTCGCCGGAGATCGTGGCGCGCATCTCGGTGACCTCCTCGGGCCGCTCGCCCACGAGGACCACCATGAGGTGCACCTCCGGGTGGTTGCGGCTGATCCCGGCGGCCAGGGCCTGCAGGACCATGGTCTTGCCGGCCTTGGGCGGCGCGACGATGAGGCCACGCTGTCCCTTGCCGATGGGCGCGAACAGATCGATGACGCGCGTGCTGAGCGACTCGGTCTCGATGTTGAGCCGCTCGGTCGGATGTACGGGGGTCAGCTCGGCGAACCGCCGCCGATCGCGCCACTGCGCGGAGCCGTTGACCGACGTGACGCCGACGAGCTTGCTACCGGCGAACGACGCGACGACGTGGTCGCCGGGGCGCAGGTCGAACTGCCGTACCTTGTCGGGCTGAAGGCGGACGTCGCCGGGGCCGGGCAGCTGGCCGGCTCGGATGAACGCGGACTTCTCGCGCACGTCCAGGAGGCCCTCGACCTGGCGGACGGGCACGTCCGCACGCTGTTCAGGAATGTGTACAGACATGGTGAACCCCTTTGGGGGAGACGCGCCTGAGCAGAGCAGGGCGCGGTGGCGAAAAAGGAAGTCGGGCCCTGGAGAGAAGCCGGGGCGGGACTCAGATGAAGAACCAGCGGAGCGGAAGCTCAACGCTTGGTGGCAAGATACCACACCATCTGGCCCAGTAAACGCCTAGCCCTCTTGGGCTATTCCCGGGCCGTTCTCGGAGTTTCTCCGACGGGCGCGGGACGGGACGCGTGACAATGTTCTTCTCGGCACCGTACTGCGAGGAAAATTACCGCGCCCGGTGTACCGGAGGGCACAGAACCCCCATCGAAGCAGCGTCATCGTGTCAAGTGGCATGCAGGACCCCTGCAACTCGGTGAAGGTTCCATAGGACGAACAGAACTCCTTGGGGGAGCACCATGAAGACCGCCAACCGCTGCCCGCGCTGCCACCACGAGCTCGACGAAGGCCCGATCATGTACAGGTGCGCGCACTGCTGCCGCGCCGTCTACGCCGCCGACCTGGAGAACGAGTTCGTTCCCGCGGAGCCCGTAGCCGCCTAACCTGGGCGAGTGGCACATAGACCTATAACCGTCTCCGGCGTCGAGGTGACACCGCTCTGCGACGCCGTGGGCCCCATGGGAGCGGCGCTCCGCCGCCCGCTCGGCGAGATGTTCCTCGGTTCCGGGCTGCAGGACGAGCCGTGGATCCTGCACTTCCACTGCTATCTGATCCGCGACGCGGCCGGTCGCCTGACCCTCGTCGACACCGGCATCGGTGGCGAAGACTCGCCGGCCGCGAGCTGGGCGCCGGTCCCCGGAACGCTTCCGGGCGAGCTGGCCGCCGTGGGCGTCACGCCCGCCGAGATCGGCACCGTCGTCCTCACCCACCTGCACAGCGACCACTCCAGCGGCGTGGTGACCGGCGGCAGGCCGGCGTTCGAGAACGCGCGGTACGTGGTCCAGCAGGCCGAGCTGGACGCCGCGCGCGGCGCGGTGCTCGACACCCTGTTGCCACCGATCAAGGATCAGCTGCACGCGGTGGAGGGCGATGCCGAGGTCTCGCCGGGAGTCCACGTGCACCTCGCGCCCGGCCACACGCCCGGCCACCAGATCGCCAGGGTCGGCGAGGTGGCCATGGTCGGGGACCTCCTGCACCACCCTGTGCAGCTCGACGACCCGGCCATCCGGTACGTCTACGACGACGACCCGGAGACCTCGGCGCGCACCCGCGCGGAGGTGCTCGAGGCGCTGAAGGCCGAGGGGGCGATTCTCGCTCCTGCTCATTTCGGCGAGCCGTTCCTGCGTCTCTGAGCGACTTCCAGGCACGATGTGTAGCCATGAAGACACACATTGTGACCGGCGTCGCTCTTGGCGCCGTTCTGGTGTTCTCGTCGGAAGCGTCGGCCGCGCCCACGCCTGATCTGTCGGGCGCCGTCTACGCCGGATTCGGAAATCAGCTCACCAGGTACGCCGACGGCGAGTGGAGCACGCTCGCCAAGGTCGGTGCAACACCGCAGTTCGCCGCGTCGCCCGACGGCACGAAGGCGGCCTGGGTGACCGAGAACGGGGAGCTCCAGGTCATGGAGGGCGGCAAGGCCAGCACGCTCGTGAACGGGCTCCAGGGCGGCACGCCGTGCCTGACCCCGGTCTGGTCCGCCGACTCGAGCAGGATCGCCTACCCGGCCCAGGGCGACACGATCATGGTCGCCAAGGCCGACGGGAGCGCCGCCCCGGAGAAGGTGGGCACGTCCCCGGGCGTCTGCCACCTCGCCTGGTCGGCCGACGGCCGCTACCTCGCGGGCTACAACACCCAGGGCGACTCCCTCTACCGGCTCAACGCCAAGACCGGCAAGAGCCTCCCGGCCAAGGGGGTCAAGTACATCAACCACGTGCAGAGCCTGTCGCCCGACGGCAGCAAGGCGGTCGTCTCGATCCCGGAGAGCCCGGAGACGCTCGGCGACGGGACCTGGCCGGCCTCGTTCAAGCCGGTCGTGCTCGACATCAAGACGGGCAAGAAGGAGCGGCCGGCGGTCAAGGGCAAGCAGATCGGCGCCTTCTACCTGCCGGACGGCCGCCTCGTGGTGCGTACGGCCGGCACGCGGGGCCAGTCCGGGACCGCCGGCCCCGCGCACAACTCGCTGGTCGTGCTCGACAGCGCGGGGCAGCCGGTCCAGCGGATCGCCGAACCGGCCAAGGCCAGGAACCGGGCGCTGCTGCAGGTCCTGGCGTAGCGGCTAACGTCCGCTCATGGCCGGCTGTTCGGCCAGGAGCGAGGCGGGCAGGGCGACCATCGCGGTCAGGCCGCCGTACGGGGAGGACGCGAGAGTCACCTTGATGCCGTGCCTGGCCGCGAGCCTGCCTACCACGAACAGGCCGAGCCGGTCGCTCTGCGCCAGGTCGAACTCCGGCATCTCGGCCAGCCGCTCGTTGAGCTCGTCCAGCTCGACGCGCGGCAGGCCGAGGCCGCGGTCCTCGATCTCGATCATGATGCCGTGCTGGGTGGTCCCGCTGCGTACGTCCACCCTGGTCTGCGGCGGCGAGAAGAGCGTGGCGTTCTCGATCAGCTCGGCCATCAGGTGGGCCACGTCCGTGACCACCGCGCCGAGCAGGGCGACCTGCGGCGGCTGGAGGATCTCGACCCGCTCGTACTCCTCCACCTCCGCCACGGCCGCGCGGAGCACGTCCAGGATGGGTACGGGATTGCGCCAGCCGCGCCCGGGAGCCTGGTCCGACAGGATGATGAGGCTCTCGGCGTGCCGGCGCATGCGGGTGGTGAGGTGGTCGAGCTTGAACAGGTCCGCCAGCTCCTCGGGCTGCTCCGTGGCCCGCTCCATGGTGTCGAGCTGGAGCAGCTGCCGGTGGAGCAGCGACTGGTTGCGCCTGGCCAGGTTCACGAAGACCTGGCTGACGCCGTGCCGGAGCCTGGCCTGGCTCACCGCGGCCTCGACCGCCGTGGACTGCACGTCGTTGAACGCCTGGACGATGTCGCCGATCTCGGAGGTGCTGGTCCTGACCTCGATCGGGGCCACCTCCTCGGCGGTGGGCGGGGCCGTGTTCGTGCGCAGCCGCTTGACCAGGCCGGCCAGGCGCACCTCGGCCAGCTCCGTGGCGGCGTCGCGGAGCCCGGCCAGCTCGCGGACCAGCCGCTTGCGGAAGCGCAGCGAGACCAGGATCGAGGCGATGACGGCGATCAGGCCCACGCCGCCCGCCACGCCGACCTTGACGAGCATGCTGATGGCCGTCGGCGTCACCCGTCGCACCAGGCTCTGCACGGCCACGGCCTGGTTGCGCTCGACCGCCGCCCACAGGTTCTGGCCGTCCACCGGCCAGGTGGCGGCCGTGGCGGGCAGGCCGTTCGTGACCGCCTGGCCACGGATGGCGTCCTCGGCCGCCTGGAACTCCTTGTAGACCGGCGAGGCGGCCAGCCGGTCGTACGGCCCGCGCAGGCCGGCGTCAAGGTGCGAGAGCGCCTGGGAGAACAGCAGCCGCCTGGTGGCCACCATGCCCGTGAACGCCTCGTGCTCCCGCTGCTCCACCCTGCCCTTGGCCAGCACGATGGAGACCATGGCCAGCTCCCTGGAGAGCAGGTCCTTGGCCTCGCCCATCATGGAGACGGCTCTGGCCTGCTTGTAGAGGGCCATGTCGGGCACCAGGACCATGGAGTCGTACATGCGGAAGGACGCGTCCACGATCTGGCTGTAGGCGTCGATCACGTCCAGCGGCGCGGCGGTCGCGGCGTCCACGTCGCGGCGGACGCCCGCGAGGTGGTCGAGCTGCGTGTTCAGCGCGGCGAGCTGCGCGGTCATCTCGGGTGTCAGGTCGCGCAGGCCCTTGGACAGTCCGCGGAACGTGGCCACGGCCTTGTCCGTGGCCTCGCGCTGCTCGAACACCTTGTCCGCGCCCTGGCCGGTGACCAGGAAGTCCACGGACGCCAGCCGCTCGTCCTGAAGCTGGATGTTGACCCGCTCGGACGGGTCGGCCAGCTTGGTCGCCAGGTCGTTGATGGCCAGCAGGCGCATGCCGTCGCCGCCGGTGAGGCCCGCGGCGAACGCCCAGAGGCCCACCAGGGAGATCAGAGGGACGAGGAGAAGGACGAGGAGTTTCACTGCGATGGGACGGCCACGCGTGGGGGGCATGCGACCTCCGGGTGCATGATGAGATCGCCTCGCAGATTACACCCCCCTTTGGAAGGATTTCTGTGCGTCTTCCGCGTTCTTTCTCCGGCTGGACCATGGCGGTCTTCGGCCTCATCTCCTTCGCACTCGGCCTGCTCGGGCTGATCTCGCCCGACACCATGCTGGCCATGCTGGGGTTCGAGGTGCTCGACGCGCGGGCCACCGGGGACTACACGCTGGTTTATCTGGCCGCCTCGTCGATGGCGGCGGTGAACATGGGGGTTTATTACGTTTTCGCGGCATCTGCGAACTACACGCCGTTCTTCCGGTGGACGGTCCCGTTCAGGCTGGTGACGTTCGCGGTCTTCACCACGCTGGTCCTGACGGGGGCGGCGCCGGGCAAGTTCATCGGCATCGGCCTCTGGGAGGGGCTCGGCGCGCTCATCACCGGGTTCGCGCTCTGGCGCGAGGGCAACCTGCTGCCCTCGCGCCAGGAGTCACGGTCTGGTGTTCTGGGAGCCACGCGAGACTAGGCGGTCGCCGGGTTCGGGGCTGCGTTCCAGCCGCCGTTCCAGCTCTCGCTTCTCGTCCTCCAGCCGGGCCACCCGGTTGGAGGCTTCGGCCCTGGCTCCACGTAGTGCACGGCGGCGCTTCGCGGACCTGCGCGAGCCCGAGCCGATCAGCCAGAGGCCCAACAGCAGGACGGCCGCTGCGGCCGCACCCGCGAGGAACATCTCCACCTGATTGAGCTCGAAGGTGTATCCGAACAGGATGTACCTGGCGCTCTCCTCGGTCAGGACCAAGGCGAGGGCGCCGCCGGCGAGCAGGACCAAGATCAGTCCTAACAGGATCATCCAACTCACCCCTTGTCGTCAGAGCCCGCTCCAACTTCCCCGGGATCGCCGGTGTATGCGCCATGATTGCGTTCATGCGGCCAGAACCGGGACAGGTGCTCCACTTCTCCGAGGACCCGACGATCAAGCGGTTCGTCCCGCACGTGGCGCCGACGTCCATCCGGAAGGAGTCGTACGTCTGGGCGGTCGGCCACGACCGCTGCCCCGACTACTGGTTCCCGCGTGCCTGCCCGCGGGCCATGGCCTGGGTCGGGCCGCGCACCACCGAGGAGGACACGGCCCGGATCATCGGCGCGGGGTGCGGCGACCGGGTGCACGCCGTCGAGTACCGCTGGCTGCAGGCGCTCAGGGAGGTGCGGCTGTACGCGTACCGGCTGCCGGCGGAGCACTTCAAGCCCATCGGGGAGCCGCCGCACGCCGTGGTGTCCACGGTCCCCGTGACGCCGCTCGGCCCGCCCGAGCGGGTCGGCGACCTGTTCGACCTGCACGAGGAGGCGGGGATCCAGCTCAGGGTGCTGCCCAGCCTCTGGCCGTTCTGGGACGAGGTGACCGCCAGCACGCTGGAGTTCAGCGGGATCAGGCTGCGGAACGCCCGTCGATGAGCGCCAGCAGGGTCTCCAGCGGCATCGAGCCCGGCGGCCGCTTCTCCTTGGCGAACCTGTTGGCCTCGCGCCGCAGCACCTCGTTGACCGGGGCGGGCATGCCGTGCAGGCGGCCGAGCAGGACGATCTCGCCGTTGAGGTAGTCGGCCTCGATGGAGCCGCTGCTCCTCGCCAGGCTCTGCCAGGACGAGCCGCCGCCGCGGGCGATCCCGTCGATGGGCCGCACGTCCGCCTTGCGGCCGCGCACGGCGGCCTCCTCCTCGGGCGTCGAGTACGCGATCCCGGCCTCGTCCAGCACGGCCCTGGCCTCGGCCCTGGCCCGCTCGACCACCTTCTCCCTGCCGGGTGCGTGGCCGACGAGCGCCTCCACGGCGTTGCCCAGGTTGCCGAGCAGCTTGCCGTGCTTCCAGCGCATCACGTCGGGCTGGGCCAGGCCCACGAGGCCGCGCTTGCCCAGGTCGTCGGCGATCCGCCGGGCGAGGTCGTCCACACCCTGGGGATAGCGCCCGACGTGCAGGATGCCGGAGTACGGATGTGCGTGCGCTGCCACGATGCCGGGCTCCATGTGCTGCGCGGGCAGCCACACGCACATGCCGTAAACGCGCTCGAACCGCCGCAGGACGGTGCGCTCGTTGTCCACACCGTTCTGAGCGCAGACCACGGGCAGATCGGACGGCCAGCCATCGAGCGCGGCGATGGTGTCCTGTGACTTGGTGGCCACGATCAGCACGTCGTCCTCGCGCACCGGCACGGGGCCGTCGGCGGCGGGGATGTCGAGGGTCTCGGATGACTCGGGGGTGATCAGACGCAGGCCGTCACGCTTGATCGCCGCGTAATGGGCGCCTCTCGCGATGAGGAGAACATCGTGCCCGCCCTGGTGGAGACGGGCCCCGATGGTTCCGCCGACTGCTCCTGCTCCGATCACTATGTAGCGCATTGTCCAAGGATGTCACTTTGCGAGCGCCACTTGGGTCTGCCCCGTCATGGCAGACCCTCGCGCACGCTCGCGCATGATCGTCTTGAGCACGCGCCAGCCGTCGCGCACCGCGTGCAGGTTGCTCGCGCCGTGGATGCGGCAGCGCTCGTGGCTGGGGACCTCGCGGATGATGAGGCCGGCCTGGGCGGCGCGGACGTTCATCAGGGTCTCGATCTCGAAGCCGTCGCAGTCGAGGTCGAGGGCGTCGAGGTGGCAGGCCCAGAAGGCGTTGTAGCCGTAGCAGAGATCGGTGTAGCGGGTGCCGTAGAGGAGGTTCGTCAGTCCGGTGAGGAACTTGTTGCCGAACGAGCGGACCGGGCTGAGGTCGTCCGAGCCGCCACCAGGGGCGTACCTGGAGCCCTTGGCGAAGTCGGCGCCGTTGACGAGCGTGGTGACGAAGGAGTGGATCTCCCGGCCGTCGGTCGAGCCGTCGGCGTCGATCATGACGATGATGTCGCCCCGGGCGGCCTGGAAGCCCTCGATGAGGGCGTTGCCCTTGCCGCGCCGGGTCTGCACGACGACCCGTAGGTCGGGGCGCAGCCTGCGCGCGACGGCAACGGTGTCGTCGGTCGAGTTGCCGTCGACGAGGATGACCTCGTCGATCCAGTGGGGCAGCGTCGCGAAGACATGGGGGATGTTCTCGGCCTCGTTCATCGCCGGGACGATGACACTGACGCTGGCGGCGAAAGGCTGCTTGTTCATGTGCTAAAGGTCACCCCGGACACATGCAAGTCACTTGACGGTTCCTTGCATTGCTCTGTTAATTCAAGATCTCCGCTTCCGCGGCCCTCTTAATGATCTCGTCAACGGTCTCCTGGGGCGTTTTCCGGGTGGTGTCGAGCCATAGTCCGATGCGCGGTGTTTGTGTGCGGAGGACCCTGTCTAGCTGGGCAATCGTCCATCTTCCGCCATATCCGATCTTTGCTCGGGATCTTTCTCGGTGATCGATTTCATCCGCGTCCGGAGTCAGGACGATTACATGGAGAGGGCGAGTGCGAATAAGTCTCGTAAACCGTTCCAAGTCTCCGCCGATAATGACGTCTTGGACTATTGGTGTGAATCCGGCATCGAAATACATGTCGGCCGTGTTGGCCGCTATGCGGTAACGGAGATCGAGTTGGCGGACGGCCTCGTCGGTGGGGTCGGGGGTCATCTCGGCGCGGCCGCCGACGACCATGCGCCGGAACGCGTCACCGCGCACGTGGGCGGAGCGCGGCAGGCGTTCGGCCAGGGCCTGTGCCACGGTGGACTTGCCGGCGGCCATGATGCCGGTGATCAGGACGGCGCCGTTCACGCGCCCACCAGCTTCCGCACCCGGTCGGCGCCCACGGCCAGCAGCAGCGTGGGGAGCCTCGGACCGGTGTCGCGGCCGACCAGGAGCTTGTAGAGCAGGGCGAAGAAGGCCCGCTGCGCCGCCTTCAGCTCGGGCGTCGCCTCGGCGTCCGCCGGCAGCCCGGCCTGGATCTTCGGTACGCCGTACACCAGCGTGGTCAGGCCCGCCGGCGACCAGTCGTCGAGGCCGTCGGCCAGCAGCCGCAGGGCCTCACGCTCGCCGGCGCCGAGCGAGTCGAGCAGCTCCTCGTCGGGTTCGTCGCGCACGCGCGTGCGCTGGTCGGCGGGCACGTGGCCGTCGACCCAGCGCTGGGCCCTGTCGAGGCGGGGGCGGGCCTCGTCGAGCGTCCCGATCGCGTCGAGGTCGCGCAGGATGCGCAGGGTCTGGTCGGCATCGCCGGTCGTGATGTCGACGATGGACGCCAGCGTGCGGTAGGGGACCGGGTGCGGGGTCGCGGGCAGCGGGCCCGCGGCCGTGCTCACGGCCCGGCTGTACGCGGCCAGCTCGGCGGGCTGGGCGTGGCCTTCCGCGACCTTGCGGCCGAGGGCGTCCCACTCGTCGTAGAGCCGCTGGATCTCCTGGTCGAAGGCGATCTTGAAGGACTGGGCCGGCTTGCGGCGGGCGTACAGCCAGCGCAGCACCGGCACCTCCATGATCTCCAGCGCGTCGGAGGGGGTCGGCACGTCACCCTTGGAGCTGCTCATCTTGGCCATGCCGGTGATGCCGACGAACGCGTACATGGGGCCGATCGGCTGCCGGCCGCCGAACACCTCGCCCACGATCTGGCCGCCGACGATCCACGCCGACCCCGGGGAGTGATGATCGACCCCGGACGGCTCGAAGGCCACGCCCTCGTACGCCCAGCGCATCGGCCAGTCGACCTTCCACACCAGCTTGCCGCGGTCGTGCTCGGCCAGCCGCACGGTCTCGCCGAAGCCGCACTCGCACGTGTAGGCCAGCTCGGTGGTCGCGTCGTCGTAGGCGGTGACCGTGGTCAGGTCGCGCTCGCACAGCTCGCAGTACGGCTTGTACGGGAAGTACTCCTCCACCTGCTGTGCCGCCTGCTTCGTACGGTAACGCGACAGCACGGCGTCGATCCTGGCGCGCTCGCGCACGGCCAGCAGGATCTGCTCGCGGTAGGCGCCCTTCGTGTACTGCTCGGTCTGGCTGATGCCGTGGTATTCGACGCCCAGCTGCCGGAGGGCCTCGATCATGGGCGCCTTGAAGTGCTCGGCCCAGTTTCCGTACGGGCTGCCCGGCGGCGCGGGCACGGAGGTCAGCGGCTTGCCGATGTGCTCGGCCCAGGACGGGTCGACGCCCGCGGGCACCCTGCGGAAGCGGTCGTAGTCGTCCCAGGACAGCAGGTGCACGCACTCGACGCCGCGCCGCCGGATCTCGTCGGCGACCAGGTGGGGGGTCATGACCTCGCGCAGGTTGCCCAGATGGATCGGGCCCGACGGGCTCAGGCCCGAGGCGCACACGACCGGTTTGCCGGGCGCGCGACGCTCCGCCTCGGAGATGACCTCGTCCGCGAACCTGGAGACCCAGTCGGTCTCGCCACTCTCCACCATCGTGCCATTCTCGCGGCTTGCTCCTGCCCAAGCCAACGAGTTACCCTTCCTCGCGCTCCGTCACCGGGCTCACCGAGAGTGGCGAGGCGTCTCGGCGTTGACGGTTGGAGGGTCGGCGACGCCCCGGGGGGCACGGTACAGACGGCCGAGCCGCCGGGCGGCGACGAACGCCCCACACCGTCACGCCTCACACGTCCGGCGGCTCGCCACGTCCTCGCAGAGGGCGCCGGCTCCGCGCGGGGATGCCGCGGCCGGGGGCGTCGCGCTGGGTGGCGCCGTGCTGGTTGGCGGCGTGTCTCGGTGGCGGCGTGCCGCGGTCGGTATGGCGTGTCGCGCTTCGCCGCAATGTGGTGGAGGGAAGGGTGCGGCGCCCGGCCGCCGAGGGGCGGGGGGCGCCGCGGGTCAGGGTGAGGAACCGTCAGAGGGTCGAGGCGTACGGGTCCCAGTCCTCTGGAAGGGGTTCGGGTGAGGTGGTGGTGGATGTGATGGGCCGGAACTCGGAGCGCTCGCCCGACTCCGAGATGGCCGCCATGAGCTCCAGCACATGGAAGGCCAGATCGCCCGAGGCCCGGTGCGGCGTGCCCGAACGCAGGGACCTGGCCAGGTCGAGCACGCCGATGCCGCGCCCCGCCGTGGTGCCCGCGACCGGCCGCTCGTGCCAGTCCGTGTCGTGCAGCCCCCGAGCCAGCAGAGGCCCCTCGAACGTGTTGGGATCGGGGAGCGACAGGGCGCCCTCGGAGCCGATGATCTCGATGGTCCGGCGGTTGATCGGTGAGTCGAAGCTGAAGGTGGCAGCGGCGGTGGCCGCCCCCGGGAAGTCGAGCAGCGCGTTGACGTGCGTCGGGACGTCCACGGGGAAGACCTTGCCCTCCTTCGGCCCCGAGCCGACCACGCGGTGCAGGCGCGCCCTGCGCGTGCCGGCCGCCACCCGGGTGACGGGGCCGAGCAGGGACACCAGCGCGGTCAGGTAGTACGGGCCGAGGTCGAAGAGCGGGCCGCCGCCCGGCTGGTAGAAGAACTCCGGGTTGGGATGCCAGGACTCGGGGCCGAGGCTCTGCGTGGCCGCCGTGACGGCCACCGGCTCGCCGATGAGGCCGGAGCGCAGGGCGTGCAGGGCCGACTGGAGCCCGGCTCCTAAGAAGGTGTCGGGCGCGCCGCCGACCCGCAGGCCCAGGTTGGCGGCCTCCGTCACGATCTTGGTGGCCTCGTCCAGGTCCATGGCCATCGGCTTCTCGCCGTACACGTGCTTGCCGGCGCGCAGCGACTCCAGCGCGACGGCCGCGTGCGCGGACGGGACGGTGAGATTGACGACGATCTCGACCTCGGGCACCGCCAGGACGGTGGCGAGGGCGCCCGACACGGGCACGCCGTGCTCGGCCGCGACCGCGGCGGCCCGCTCGGTGTCGATGTCCGCGACACCGAGCACGCGCACGTCGGGGAAGGCTGTGAGGTTGCGGAGGTACTGGCCACTGATGTTCCCGGCGCCGACCAGGGCGACACCGACGGGGCCGTTGCTCAAGAGCCCTCCAGAGAGGTGAGGTAGGCGTGGCTGTCGGCCAGGGCGGCGAAGATGTCGGTCGCGCATTCGTCGAGCTCAACGATGCGCCAGGCGTCCGGGGCGGCGGCGAGGATCTCGGGCACGGGCATGACGCCCCTGCCCACCGCGGTGTGCGGCTCGCCCTTGACCACCGGCCCGTCCTTGACGTGCAGCGCCAGGGTGCGTTCCGCCAGGCTGCCGAGCAGGGCGGGCACGTCGGCGCCGCCCACGGCCGCCCAGTACGTGTCGATCTCCAGGAACACCTCGGGAGCGAGCAGGTCGGCCAGCGCCTCGAGGGCGTGCCGGCCGTCGATCCGCGGCTCGATCTCCCACCAATGGTTGTGGTACCCGATCCGCATCCCGTACCGCGCCGCCTGCTCGGCCAGCCCGTTCAGCAGGTCGGCCGTGCGCGAGAGCCCGTCGCGCGTGGTGAACTCCTCGTGCGCGATGCCGCCAGGGACGATCACCAGGTCGGTGCCGATCGTGGCGATGGCGTCGAAGACCTCGGCGGGCTCCTTGCTGAGCAGCGCGTACGCGTGCGTGCTCGAGACGCTCAACCCCAGGTCGTCGACCACCTCGCGGAAGCCCTTGGGATCGGTCGTGGGGTCGTAGGGCTCCACGGACCGGTAGCCGACCTCCGCGATCCGGCTCAGCACCGTGTCGCGGTCGGCCGCCAGCGCGTCCCTGACGGTGTAGAGCTGGACGCTGATCGGTTTGGTCATCCGCGTACCCCCAGGAGGTGCTCGAGCGCGAGCTGGTTGAGCCGGGTGAAGTGGAAGCCGCGGGCGGCCGCCGCCTCCGGGTCGAAGTCGTCCTTGGCCAGGTCGGCCCAGGTCTCGCCCGGCGCCAGCGTAGGCTGCGCCAGCTCGTCCACGCGGGAGGCGCGCAGGGCCTCCTGGACCTCGGGGTCGGCGCGGAAGATCCGCGACTTCTCCTTGAGGATCAGGTACGTGCGCATGTTCGCCGCGGCCGAGTCCCACACGTCCTGGGCGTCCTCGGTACGCAGCGGCTTGTAGTCGAAGTGGCGCGGCCCGTCGTAGCCGCCGTTCTCCAGCAGGTCGACCAGGAAGAAGGCGCTCTTCAGGTCGCCGTGGCCGAAGATCAGGTCCTGGTCGTACTTCGGCCCGTGCTGGCCGTTGAGGTCGATGTGGAAGAGCTTGCCGTGCCAGAGCGCCTGGGCGATGCCGTGCACGAAGTTGAGCCCGGCCATCTGCTCGTGGCCGACCTCGGGGTTGAGACCCACCATCTCGGGGTGCTCCAGCTCGTTGATCAGCGCCAGGGCGTGGCCGATCGTGGGCAGGAGGATGTCGCCGCGGGGCTCGTTCGGCTTGGGCTCGAGGGCGAAGCGGATGTCGTAGCCGCGCTCGCGCACGTACGAGCAGAGCGTGTCGAGGCCCTCCTTGTAGCGGTCGAGCGCGGCCTTGACGTCCTTGGCCGCGTCCGACTCGGCGCCCTCGCGGCCGCCCCAGCACACGTAGGTCTTGGCGCCCAGCGAGGCGGCCAGGTCGATGTTCTTGATCACCTTGCGCAGCGCGTACCGGCGGACGTCGCGGTCGTTGCTGGTGAACGCGCCGTCCTTGAAGACCGGGTGCGTGAAGAGGTTGGTGGTCGCCATCGGCACCTTCATGCCGGTCTCGTCCAGGGCCTTCCTGAACGCCGCGATGGCCTTGTCCCTGTCGGGCTCGACGGCGAGCAGGTCGTCGTCGTGGAACGTGACGCCGTACGCGCCGAGCTCGGAGAGCCGGTGGACGGTCTCGACCGGGTCGAGGGGCGCCCGGGAGGCGTCGCCGAACGGGTCGCGCGCCTGCCAGCCGACCGTCCAGAGGCCGAAGGTGAACTGGTCGGTCGGGGTCGGGATGAAATTGGCCATTCGAGTGCGCTCCTCGGGATTAGTCCATAATCTGTACATAATCCTGAGGAGGTGAGCATGGTGGCGTCAAGAGGGGTCCGGCATGATTCCATGCGTGCCCGTAATCTGGCCGTAGTACTCGGCGCCATTCACCGATCAGGACCTCACACCAGGGCGGCGCTCGCCGAGCTGACGGGACTCACCAAGACCACCGTCTCCAGCCTGGTCTCCGACCTCCTGGACGCGGGGGTGGTGACGGAGAGCGGGGTCGTGCGGGGCGGCGAGCGAGGGCGGCCGGGGGTGGCCGTGAGCCTGAGCGGGCACCGGGTGGCCACGCTGGGGCTGGAGATCAACATCGACTACCTGGCCGCGTGCGTCGTCGATCTCACCCGAGAGGTGCGGCTGCGCCGTACGCGGCGGGCCGACAACCGCAACTCGGACCCGGCGGACATCCTGGCGAGCCTGCGCGACCTCGTGAAGGAGACGACGGCCGAGGCGGAGCAGGCCGGGCTGCGCGTCATCGGCGCGGCGCTCGCCGTGCCCGGCACGGTCGAGGGCGAGGTGCTGCGTAGCGCGCCACACCTCGGCTGGCGGGACGTACGCGTCGCGGACCTGGTCGACCTGCCGTTCGCGATCGACAACGAGGCGAACCTGGCGGCGCTCGGCGAGCTCTGGTTCGGCTCGCAGGCGGCGGACTTCCTCTACGTGTCCGGCGAGATCGGCATCGGCGCCGGGCTCGTGGTGGGCGGGACGGTGTTCAGGGGGACGTTCGGGCTGGCGGGCGAGCTGGGTCACGTCGTCGTCGTGCCCGACGGGCCGGCCTGCCGGTGCGGCGGCCGGGGCTGCCTGGAGGTGTACGCCGGGCAGGACGCACTGCTCGGCGCGCTGCCCGAGGTCACCTCGCTGGTCGCGCGGCTGGAGTCGGGCGACCGGCCGGCGCTGGAGGCGTGCGAGCGGGCCGGGCACGCCCTCGGCGTGGCGCTCACCTCGGCCGTCCACCTCCTCGACCCCGGCCGGATCGTGCTGGGCGGGATCTACGCGCCGCTGTTCCCCTGGCTGCAGGGGCCGGTGTCGGAGGGGCTGGGGGCCCGCCTGGGGCAGATGCGCGGCACGCCCCCCGCCCTCGTGGTGTCGGAGACCGGCCCGGACGCGGCCGTGCTGGGCGCGGCGGGCCTGATCATCCAGCAGGTCATCGCCGAGCCCGCCCAGCTGCTCGGTCTTTAGCCCCCGACAGCCGCACCGGCTCTAGCCGTTGGCGGCCGCCTCCAGGGCCGCGACGTCGATCTTCTGCATGCCGAGCATGGCCTGCATGGCCCGCTGGGCCCTGGCCGGGTCGGGGTCGCTGAGCAGCTCCTGAAGCCGGCGCGGGATGATCTGCCAGGACAGGCCGTACTTGTCCTTGAGCCAGCCGCAGTGCGACTCCTCGCCGCCCTCGGTGAGCCTCGCCCACAGCTCCTCCACCTCCTCCTGCGAGTCGCAGTCGACGTAGAGCGAGACGGCCTCGGTGAACGTGAACTGCGGGCCGCCGTTCAGCGCGATGAACCGCTGCCCGGCCAGCTCGAACGTCACGATCATGGCCGTCCCCGCCGGGCCGGGGCCGGCGTCGCCGTAGCGGTGGACCTCCAGGACACGCGAGTCCTTGAAGAGCGAGGTGTAGAAGGCGGCGGCCTCCTCGGCCTGGTTGTCGAACCAGAGGTACGTGGTGATCTTCTGCATGGTGTTCTCCCTTCCTACGAGGTCTTCCACCAACGCGTCGAACTCGCCCGGACCGGATCGACAGACCGGATCAGATTTTTGAAGGCGTCTTACTCCAGCTCCGCGATGAAGGCCGCGATCTGCCCGGCCTCGGGCACGTCGAGGCCGGTGTACAGCTCCAGCGCCTGCTTGGCGTGATCGCGGGCCAAGTCCAGGCGGCCGCGATCACGGTGGATGCGCGCCAGGCCCTCGTGGGCGCGGGCCTCCTCCGGCCGGTTGCCCAGCTCGCGCGCGATGGCGAGGGCCTGGTCGTGGTAGGCCGTGGCCGGTTCGGGATCACCGGCGAGCCGGGCGGCCTCTCCCAGCCCGTTGAGCGGCGCGGCCTCGTCGCCGCGGTTGCCCAGCTCGCGGTAGAGCTCCAGCGCCTGCCGGTGGTGGTCACGGGCCTGCGCGTGCTGCCCCTGGCGCTGGTGGACGTGGCCGAGGAGATCCAGTGCCTGGGCCTCGCCGTTGCGGTTGCCGAACTCGCGATGCAGCCGCAGCGCCCGGCGCAGATGGTCGAGGGCCTGCGGGTACCGTCCCTGCCGCTCGTGGGCGACGCCGAGGTTGCTCAGCGTGTAGGCCTCCCCGACGCGGTTGCCGATCTCTCGGCTCAGCTCGAGTGCCTGGGTCAGATGGCGCTCCGCCTCGTCGTACGAGTGCTGCCGCAGGCGTACGTTCCCCGACGTGTTGTGCGCCCGCGACGCGCCGAGCCGGTCTCCGCTCTCGAGGCACAGCTCCAGGGCCGGCCGGCAGGTCTCGTACGACTTCTCGTAACGCCCCTGCCGCCAGTAGACCCACGCCAGATCGAGCAGGGCCCGCGCCTCGGCCGCCGGGTCGCCCTGGCGGCGCGCGGCGTCCAGGGCCTTTGTGTGCAAGGTGATCGCGTCGGCGTGATGGGCGTGCCCGTCGAGATAGGGGTGCACGATGGTCGCCAGCTGACCGGCGTGGAGGGGCCAGTCGCCGTCGGCCGCGCGGCTGCCCGCGGCGACGAGGTTGGCGCGCTCGGCGGCCAGCCACGCGCCCGCCTCGGCGGCCTCCCGCAAGGGCGCGGCCTGCGACTCCGTCTCCGGGATCACCGGCCTGCGGAGCCCGCCGAACGGATAGACCAGGGCCATCGCCGTGGCCGCGGTGCTCCGGTAATGGTCGAGCAGCCGGGTCACGGCGTCATGCCGGGCCTCGTCGCTCTCCTCGGCCGCCGCGGTGGCGCGCGCGTGCTCGCGCAGCAGGTCGTGGAAGGTGTAGCGGCCGGGCTGGTGCTGGGCGAGGACATGGGCGTCCAGCAGCTCCTCCAGCAGCGTCTCGGCGTCGTCGGCCGACACGCCGGCCAGCGCCGCGGCGGCGTGGGTGTCGATGTCGCGCCCTGGGTGCACGCCCAGCAGCCGGAACATGCGCCGCTCCGCGGCGTCCAGGTGCTCGTACGACAGCGTGAACGCGGCCGCCACCCCCCGGTCGGGCGTGGACAGCTCGGCCAGCCGGCGGCGCTTGTCACGCAGCCGGTCGGCCAGGTACGCGACGGTCCAGCGGGGGCGATGGTGCAGCCTCGCGGCGGCGATCCGCACGGCCAGCGGCAGGAACCCGCAGAGCTGCAGCACGTCGAGCACCGCGTTCGGCTCGGCCTTCGCCCGCTCTCCCACGATCGAGGTGAACAGCGCCTCGCCGTCCCTGGCCGTCAGCACCTCCACGGAGAGCGCACGGGCGCCGTCGAGGTCGACCAGCCGGCGGCGGCTGGTGACGAGGACGAGGCTGTCGGAGGCGCCGGGCAGCAGGGGGCGTACGTGATCGGTGTCGGCGGCGTTGTCCAGCACGATCACGGCACGGCGCGCGGCGAGCTCGGCCCGCCACAGCGCGGAGCGCGCGGCGTCCGAGGCCGGGATGCGTTCGGCCGGCACCCCGAGCTGGCGCAGCAGCGTCTCCAGCGCGGCTCCGGCTTCGACCGGCTCGTGTCCCGCCGTGTGCGCCTGCAGGTCGACGAAGAGCTGCCCGTCGGGGTAGCGCTCGGCGAGCCGGTGCGCGGCGTGGATCGCCAGCGCCGTCTTGCCGATGCCGGCCATCCCGTCGATGGCCACGATCGTCATGCCGGACCGGGGCCCGGCGATCCGCTCGAGCTCGGCGGCCCGGCCGGCGAAGTCGGGGATGTCGTACGGCAGGAAGTTCGCCGGGCGTCCGGGCTCGCGTACGGGCTCCTCCCGCGCCTGGACCTGCAGGCTCGGATCGTCACGGAGGATCGCCTGCTCGAGCGCCACGAAAGCGCGGCCGGGATCCAGCCCCTGCTGCTCGACCAGTGACTCGCGCAGCGAGCGGGCCACCGACAGCGCATCGGCCTGCCGCCCCGCGCGATGCAGGGCGAGCATCAGCTGCCCCGCCAGCCGCTCCCGCAGCGGGTGCGCCGCCACGTGCGCGGACAGCTCGTCGATCAGCTCCTCGTGCCGGCCCAGCGACAGCTCGATGTCCGCCAGGCGCTCGACGGCCGCCAGGCGGCGCTGCTCCAGCCGGGCGCGGGAGCTCTCGACGTAGTCCGCTGCCACGTCAGCCAGCGGCTGGCCCCGCCACAGCCGCAACGCCTCGCGTATCCGCTGGACGGCGTCGGGATCGTCGGCGGCCTTGGGGACGGCCGCCACCTGGCTGGTGAACTCCTCCAGATCCAGCCACTCGGGCTCGATCACGTATCCGCCCGACCGGGTCGAGAGCTGCTGTGCGACCCCGGCCTCGCGGAGCACCCGGCGGATCGCGGTGATGGCGGCCTGGATCTGCGAGCGCGCCGTGTCCGGCGGCGTCAGCCCCCACACCGCGTCGATCAGCTGGTCGGCGGTCAGTACGGCGCGGGCATGCAGCAGCAGGTACGCCAGGACCGCCCGATGACGTGGCGCCAGACCGGTCAGCTCCTGGTCGTCATCCTTCACCTGAACGGGCCCCAGGACAGCGAACCGAACGCCCAACCCACCCTCCCGAACGGGACATATAGGCCGCCCATAGCGGACGCATCGCGAATGTATCAGCTCGGCTTCGCATGATGAATGCACAGGTCAGCCAGCCGAGAAAGGAAACGACCATGGAAGCACGGATGAAGAACCCGGCGTACGTCCTCTCCGACAGCCTGAAGGGCATCCAGACCATCTACAAGGCCATCTACCAGGGTGGCGCGCCCCAGGAGCTGCTGGAGATCGTCGCCCTGCGCGCCAGCCAGATCAACGGGTGCAGCGCCTGCGTCCACGCGCACGTCCAGAACCTCAAGAAGTCCGGCGAGTCCGACGAGCGCGTGGGCAACGTCGCGGCCTGGCGCGAGGCGCCGTACTACAGCGACGTCGAGCGGGCCGCGCTGCAGCTCACCGAGGCCGTCACCCGGATCGCCGACCGGTCGGCGGACGCCGTGCCGGACGAGCTCTGGGACGAGGTCGCGGACCACTTCGACGAGCAGCAGCTCTCCGCGATCATCCTGACGATCTCCATGACCAACTTCTTCAACCGCATCAACGCCACCATCAAGGAGCCCGCCGGTCAGAACTGGGGCTGAGGCGTGCCGCGCTCATGCCGGACGGCGGTGTCGAGAGCCGGGTCGGCCGCGAGGATCCTCCGATGGAGCTCCCGCACCGCCCTCCCCGGCTCCAGGCCCTGCTCGCTGATCAGCGTCGCCCGCAGCCCGGCGTACGCGGCCAGGGCCTCGGCCTGGCGTCCCGACGCGCGCTCGTGCGGGGCGTCAGTCGTCACGCTGGGCGCGGCGTCTCCCGTCAGCGGGAACTTCGGCAGTTCAACGGTCTGAGTCGGCATGCGGCTTCCTCCGTTTCGCCACGGATCACTTGGCGAGTCGAATCCAGGAAGCCCGGGTGTGGTCCCGGTGTGGTGGCGATCTCTTCTAGGCTTGAGGTGAGGGACGCCCACCCGTTCGCGATCTGGGGGTGAGCCCGATGAGGCTGCACGACCTGTGTTCCGCGGTCACCGCGACGGCCGCGATGACGACCGCGCTGGTCGCCGGCGCACCGGCGGCCGAGTGGCGACAATGCACCCCTCCGCCGCTGCCGGGCAAGGTGGTGGACGTGCAGCTGACCGACTCGGCCTCGGGGCCGATGCGCGTCACGGTGACCCCGGCACGGGCCCCGGCGGGCACCGTGTCGTTCCGGGCGGCCAACACGGGCACAGTGGTCCACGAACTGGTCGTGCTACCGCTCCCGAAGGGGCAGGCCGTCGGGAAGCGGCAGATGGGCTCCGACGCCCGCGTGAGCGAGACGGGCCACCTCGGCGAGGCGTCGCGCGACTGCGGACAGGGCGAGGGCGAGGGCATCGCACCGGGCTCCATGGGCTGGGTGACGCTGCAGCTGCAGCCCGGACAGTACGAGCTGGTGTGTAACTTCCCCGGACATTACGCCTCGGGTATGTACGCGGCGTTCGACGTCACCAAGTGATGCTCCGCGTGCTAGGTTCCGTCCCGGACGTTCCGCTTCCGGATTGCGGGGTGTGGTGAAACCCGATGCGAGCCCCACGGCACGGGCTCTGCTGGCCCTCGAGCTGATCCAGGGCAGTCCGGGCATCACCGCGGACCGGCTCGCCGACAAGCTCGGCGTCTCCGAGCGGGCCGCCCGCCGGTACGTCGAAATCCTCCGCGAGGCCGGCATCCCGATCGAGTCGCTCCGCGGACCCTACGGCGGCTACCGCATCGGCCGCGGCCTGCGGCTCCCGCCCTTGATGTTCACCGCCACGGAGGCCCTCGGCCTGGTCATGGCCGTGCTCGACGGCCACCATGACGCCGGCGACTCCGCCGGCCCGGTCGGCGGCGCGCTCGGCAAGATCGTGCGGGCGCTTCCCGAGCCGGTGGCCGCCCAGGTCGAGGCCGTACGCCGGACCACGGCGCCCGCCCCCGACCGCGCCGCCGCCCGGCCGGACCCGGCCACCGCGACCGCCCTCGTGCAGGCCTGCTCCAACCGCCGCCGGGTACGCCTCGGCTACCGCTCCGAGGCCGGGTCGGAGCGGCTCATCGAGGCCGACCCGTGGGCCGTCGTCGTCCGCCACGGCCGGTGGTACCTGCTGTGCCTGTCCCACACCGCGGGGGCCCGCCGGGCGTACCGGATCGACCGGGTACGCCGGGTGGAGGTCCTCGACGGCACCTTCACCCCGCCCGCCGACCTCGACCCGGTCGCCACGCTGGAGGAGCATCTCGCCGTCGGCTGGGATTACGACGTCGAGGTCGTCATCGACGCCCCTGCCGACACCGTGGGCCGGTGCCTGCCCCGGGCCCTCGGACGGCTCGAGCCGCTCGACGCCGGGACGTGCCGCCTGGTCGGCAGCACCAGCAATCCGGTGTGGTACGCCGAGCAGCTGGCCGCGGTCCCGGCGCCGTACCGGATCGTGCGGTGCCCCGAGCTCCGGCAGGCCGCCCGCGCTCTCGGACGGCGGCTGCTGGCGGCGGCCGGGAGCGACGACCCGGCCGTCACCTGAAGCCGCGGAAGGCTCCCGCCGGCGGCATGGTCACTGGCACTTGCCCACAAGCCAGGCGCTGAACTGCGGTGTGTAGTCGGTAGCCACCCGCTTGGCGCCGCTCGCGAGCGCGCTCTTCCACGCGTTCTCGTTCAGCGTCCACGAGGGAGGCGGCTCCTCCCACTTGGTGACCTCCGGCCAGATGGGCCCGCCGCTCAGCACCTGGGTCATGCCCGCGTCGGTCACCCGCCGCTTGAGCTCGGCGGCGAGCGTGCTGTCGTGGGAGTACAGGATGATCTCCTGCGACTGGTAGTTCTCCTTGACCGGGTCGAGCACCTCGGCCCAGGCCCGGGTCTTGATCGAGGCGGTGGAGCTGAGCAGCGACTGCCGGGCCTCCGGCTTGATCTCGACCAGCCCCACCATGCCGGCGGCCTTCATCGCGGCCAGCCACTCGCGGAAGGTGTAGACGGTCTCGCCCTGGAACAGGCCGCGGTTGATGGTTCGGCCCTTGAGCGCGGTGTCGCCCGCTGCCCACCAGATGTCGGTGATGTTCTTCTTGGTGCCCGTCAGCCCCCACGTGGAGGTGTTGTGCCACATGACGGCCTTGGTGCCGTCCTTGGTGAGCTGAAGATCGGCCTCGACGCCCGACGCTCCCCATGACTTGTACTTCCGGATGGCCGTGGGATTGTTCGGCTGGCGGACCTGATCCCTCTCCCAGGGATTGGCGCCGGTGGGGTAGCCGCCGTGCCCGAAGATCTGCGGGCATGCGGGCAGGGCGGCGGCGGACGGAGCGGTGAGTAACGAGGCCAGCATCAACGCGGCGAGGGGGACTGCCAAGACTCGCACCTTTCGATCTTGTGATGCCCCGCACTCTGCCACATCCGGGGCTGATCGGGACCTGCCTCACAAGAAGAGAAACGCGATCACTCCGTCGGCTCGCTCGCACTGAACGCGCGCCGGTACGCCGAGGGCGATGTGCGCATGGCCTTGACGAAATGGGATCGGTAGGTGATCGGGCTCTTGAAGCCCACGGTGCGGGCGATCTCCTCCACCGGCGTCGCGGTCTTCTCCAGCAGCGGCAGGCTGGCCTGGACCCGCTGGGCGATCAGCCACCGGGTGGGGCTGGTCCCGGTGCACCGGGCGAAGTGGCGCAGGTATGTGCGGGTGGACATGTGCGCGCGGCGTGCCAGGGTCTCGATGGTGATGTCCTGCCGCAGGTTGGCCAGGGCCCACGTCATGGTGCGGGAGATCTGGTCGTCGTCGAGGTCGTGGGGCATCGGCGCCTCGATGAACTGCGCCTGTCCGCCGTCGCGGTGCGGTGGGATGACGAGCCGCCTGGCCACCGTGTTGGCCACGCTCGGCCCGTGGTCGCGGCGTACGAGGTGGAGGCAGAGATCCAGCCCCGCCGCGCTGCCGGCGCTGGTGAGGACGTCCCCGTCGTCGATGTAGAGCACGTCGGGGTTCACGCGTACGAGCGGGAAACGGCGGCGTAGCAGGTCGGCGTACTGCCAGTGGGTGGTCGCCGGGCGGTGGTCCAGCAGCCCGGCGGCGGCCAGCGCGAACGCGCCGGAGCAGATGGAGACGACGCGGGCGCCTCGGTCGTGGGCCAGCCGCAGGGCGGCGACCAGCTCCGGGGAGCACGTGCCCCGCACGTCGGGGACGCCGGGCACGATCACCGTCTGAGCCGAGGCGAAGACGTCCAGGTCGTACGGCGTGTCGACGGTCGCGCCACCGACGATGCGCAGCGGACCAGGGCGTTCGGCGCACACCTTGAGGTCGTACCAGGGCACGTCCAGCTCCGGTCTCGGCAGCCCGAAGACCTCGGTGACGATGCCGGTCTCGAAGGGCGACATGCCCTCGTACGCGAGCACCGCGACGGTCCCGATGTGCATGGCGAGATCCTATCGATAGGCGTCATCCATGCCACTGTCGCAGGGCGGCTTCGCACCGCGACCATGGGTGTCATGTCAGCCGTTCTCTCCACCGCTCCCGCGCGGCCCGACGAGGCCGTCGCACACTTCGCCGCACGTCTGGCCTTCGAGACCGACGTGTCCGACGTACACGCCGACCTGGAGTCGGGCGCCCCCGGACTGATCGTGGTCGACTCGCGCAGCGCCGAGTCCTGGGAACAGGGCCACCTGCCCGGCGCCGTCCACCTGCCGACCGCGCAGATCGCCGACCGGGCGGAGCTCGTCGTCCCGCGTGACGTGGCCGTCGTCACGTACTGCTGGGGGCCGGGCTGCAACGGCGCGACCAGGGCCGCGCTGGCCTTCGCGCGGCTGGGTTACCGGGTCAAGGAGATGATCGGCGGTTATGAGTACTGGGTGCGCGAGGGGTTCGCGGTGCAGACGGCGGCCGGACGCCTCGTACAGCCGGCCGACCCGCTGACCGCCCCGGTCTCGGCGGTGACCTGCGGCTGCTGACGCCGGATGTTCAGCACCGTCTCCGCGATCAGGGGAGCGCCGCCCGGATCAGTGCGGCGTCCTGGTCGAGACGCGCACGCGAGCGCTTCTTCCAGTCAGCGGTGACCACGACGCCGTCCCCCGCGTACCGCGGCACGACGTGCAGGTGGAGGTGGAAGACGTCCTGGCCGGCGGCTGCCCCGTCGGCCAGTGACAGCCTCACCCCGTCGCAGGGAAGCCCCGACGCCCGCAACGCGGCCGACACCCGCCGTGCCGTCCGCCAGATCGCCGTACCGATCGCGTCGTCGGCGTCGGCCAGCCCGGCCATGTGCACGCGCGGGATCACCAGGACGTGACCGGCCGTGGCGGGCTTGTGATCCAAGATGGCCACCACGCTGTCGTCGTCATGGACGACGCTGGCCGCGGCCCGCCCTGCGACGATCTCGCAGAAAACGCAGAGTTTCATGCGATTCATGATCCCGGGTGCGCCAGGTCTGCCGCACCCGCGTTCCGTCAGGCACAGCACGGGATCGCATCGGCTAGCTCAGGCACGCCAGCCAGCGGCCGTGGGCCGTCCAGCGCTCCACCTCCGCAAACCCGGAGGCGTGGGCAAGGCGCTGGATGTCGGTGATCGACACGGTCGCCCAGCCGAACCAGTCTCCGGCGCTGGAGCCGCGGCGCAGCCGTACCCGGTCCACCCGGCTTGTCGTGTCGGGCGGCGCGACCTCGGCCAGGACCGTGCCGCCCGGCCGGACCAGCTGCCTGACCCGGCGCAGCAGCGCCTCCGGATGGCCGCCGATGCCGATGTTGCCGTCGGCCAGCAGCGCCGTCGTCCATTGACCGCTGCCCGGCACCTCGTCGAAGACGTCCCGGAGCAGGGCGAAGCCGCCCGCCCTGCGGGTCAGGGCGACGGCGCGAGGAGTGATGTCGATGCCGAGCGCCCGCACGCCGCGCCGGGTCAGCGCGACCGTGAGCCGGCCGGGCCCGGAGCCGATGTCGAGCGTGGGGCTGGCGCACCGCTCCAGCAGCGCCTCGTCGCCGTCGATCAGGTCGAACCAGCGCGTGGCCTGCAGCGCGACGCGCCTGCCGTCCACGTATTCGAGCTCGGTGACCGCGCCGCCGAGCGCGTCGGCGTACAGCTGCCCCATCATTGGCCCAGCCTCCCCAGCGTGGCGGCGAAGTGGGAGCCCGGTGCCTGGTCGGCCACGGCGGCGGCGTCGGCCGCGGTGTCGACGTCGGTCAGTTCGGGCAGCACATGGACGGCCAGGCCCGCTCGATCCAGCCGGTCGAGCTGGTGCTTACCGGTCTCCGGATGCGACATCGGCACGCCCAGCAGCAGCGCCGGGTCCGGCCGGCGCAGGCCGAGCAGCCAGAAGCCGCCGTCGGTCGCCGGGCCGTAGACCGCGTCGTGCCGCTCCAGCGCATCGACCGCCTCGCCGAGCAGGGCGGGAGTCACCTGCGGGGTGTCCATGCCGATCAGCACGACGGGGTCCGGACGGAGCCGGTAGGCGTCCGAGAAGGCCGCCGCGAGGCGTTCATCGAGGCTCGAGCCGCGCTGGGGGATCACCACGAATCCGGCGGGCAGCCAGCTGCCCGGCAGCCCGTCCAGGGCGATCAGCCGCTGCGTGGCGGGCGTGGCGGACACGGCGCGCAGGCTGTCGCGGAGGGCCGCCTCGGCGAGCGCGGCGGCCTGCTCCGCGCTGAACGGCGGGGTCAACCGGGTCTTGACCCGCCCGGCCACCGGCTCCTTGGCGATGATCATGAGTTGCGCCGTACGGGTGGGAGACATGCGTGGTCCTTACGAGACGGGGGACGACAAGGGGGCTGCCGGGTCATCGGCGTACGGCCGCGGTCCGCCGGGACCGGCGTACGGCCCAGCCGACCAGCACGGCCAGCGCCGCCGCGGTGTAGAAGGCGGTCGCGGGGCTGGCACGCGCCATCGGGCCGGCGACATAGGCGACACCGCCCGCCAGGGCCACCCCCAGCCACTCCCACCGGCCGTCCATCGCGGCCAGCGCGATGACCAGCAGCGCGTACCAGGAGTAGCCCGGCGTGAGGAGCAGCAGGAGCGACCCGATGACGATGAGCGCGCCGCGCCACGGCCGTTCGGGGTCGCCGTACCGCAGGAAGTGAAGAGCGATCAGGACGAGCAGCACGATCATGGCGTAGGGCGCCCACGAGTCCGGCAGCACCAGCCGTACGAGGGCATAGCGGTGGCCGTCGGCGGGGCTCTCGTAGCGCTCCTCCTGGAGGTAGCCCGGCAGGTAACCCACGACGGACGCCTGGGACACCAGCACGTAGGGCAGGTAGGCGAGCGCCACGACCAGGACGGCGGGCACCAGGATCTTGAAGGCGCGCCGCCAGTCGACGCCGTTCGCCAGGACTCCCGACAGCGCGCCGGGCAGCACCGCGACGGGCAGCAGCTTGGCCGCCACGGCCGCGCCGAGCAGCGCCCCGCGGGCTTGTGCGGAGCGCATGGCGAGCACGACGAGCAGCACGGCGAGCATGTCGACATGCGCGTTGTTCACGGCCTCGATGGGGACGGCGGGGCACCACGCCCAGTAGGCGGCCGTCCGGACGTTCCACCGGCACAGGACGAGGAGCACGACGATGGCCATCACCCAGCCGCCGAGCTGCAGGACCTTGTGCCGTGCGCCGTCCGGCGAGAGCCAGTGGACCAGGAGGAAGTAGCCCTGGGCGACCGGCGGGTAGATGGTGGGCACGGTGGGGCGATTGATCCTGGTACATCCTCCGTCCGGGAGCGGCCAGAGGAGGCGCGCCTCGCATTCAGAGGGGAAGAGCCAGCTGTCGCGCAGCCCGGCGAGCGCCGGGTCGGCCGGCGGGTGGTCGTAGGGGGAGATGCCCGCGGCCTGGACCCGGCCGTCCCAGGCGTACCGGAAAGAGTCGGTGCTGCTGCTCGGCGGCGCCGACAGCCCGGTCGTGACCATCACGATGCCGCCGACGACGACCAGAACGGCCAGCTGCCTGTCCGGCGCCTGCCGCGCCAGCCACACCGCCACCGCGAAGAGTGCCCAGGCGAGCAGGTACCAGCCCAGACCGGGCGCTCCGGCCACCGTCCGCATCAGGACGACGGCCAGGCCCACGAGCACGACGATCGTCTTCACGCCGGCAGCCTCACATCCCGGAGAGGGCTCGTGGCAGGCCGGAGCGCCAGACGTTCGCATTCCATAAGAACCCTTACGAAGTGCGAACGTCGCTAGGGTCCGGCCGCGGGCGGGGGCTAGCGTCGGCCGGGTGAAGGTGATGGTCACCGGCTCGGCCGGATTCATCGGCAGTCATGTGGTCGAGGCGCTCGAAGCCGACGGGCACGAGGTCGTCGGCCTTGACGTGCGCGCAGGCGCCGACGTGCGCGACGGCGCGACGCTGGATCGGCTGCTGCCCGGCGTGGATCTCGTGGTGCACCAGGCCGCCAAGGTCGGTCTCGGCGTGGACGTCTCGGACCTGCCGGACTACGCCTCGGTCAACATGTACGGCACGGCCGTGCTCCTGGCGGCCATGGCGCGCCATCGGGTCAGGAGGCTGGTGCTGGCCTCCTCGATGGTGGTCTACGGCGAGGGCTCGTACGAGTGTCCCCGGCACGGCCGGGTACGTCCGGGCCCGCGCAGGAGAAGGGACCTGGAGCAGGGGCGGTTCGAGCCGCCCTGCCCTGACTGCGACCTGCCGGTCCGCTGCGTCACCATCGCCGAGGACGCGCCGCTCGATCCGCGCAACGCCTACGCCACCAGCAAGCTCGCCCAGGAGCACCTGGCCGCCAACTGGGCGCGGGAGACCGGCGGCAGCGTCGTCGCGCTCCGGTACCACAACGTCTACGGCCCGCGCATGCCCCGCGACACCCCCTACGCCGGCGTCGCCGCGATCTTCCGTTCCGAGCTGGAGGCGGGACGGCCGCCGAAGGTCTTCGAGGACGGCGGCCAGCTCCGCGACTTCGTGCACGTACGCGACGTCGCCCGGGCGAACCTGGCGGCCGCCCTGGCGCCCGCGCGTCCCGGCGAGCCGCGCGCGTACAACATCGCCAGCGGCACGCCGCACACCGTCGGCGAGATGGCCGCCGCGCTGGCAGCCGCACGGGGCGGGCCGGCCCCGCAGATCACCGGCGGCTACCGGCTCGGGGACGTCCGCCACATCGTCGCCTCTCCCGAACGGGCCGGCCGCGAGCTGGGCTTCCATGCCGAGGTCGGGTTCGAGGCAGGCATGAAGGAGTTCGCGTGGTCATGACCGTCGAGGTGATCCTGCCCTGCCTGAACGAGGAGGCCGCGCTCGGCTGGGTCCTCAGCCGCATGCCCGACGGCTACCGTGCCCTGGTGGTGGACAACGGCTCCACCGACCGCTCGGCCGAGATCGCCCACGACCTCGGCGCCCGCGTGGTGCACGAGCCGAACCGCGGCTTCGGCGCCGCCTGTCACGCGGGGCTGCTGGCCGCGAGCGCGGAGGTGGTCTGCGTCATGGACGCCGACGCCTCCCTCGACCCCCGCCAGCTTCCCAGAGTCGCCGAACCGGTCATCGGCGGGAACGCCGACCTGGTCCTGGGCGCCCGCCGGCCGCGTGCGGCAGGCGCGTGGCCCTGGCATGCCCGGCTCGGCAACGCCGTCATCGCCCGCGGCCTGCGTCGCCGCACGGGGGCGCCGCTGCACGACCTCGGCCCCATGCGGGCCGCCGTACGGTCCCGGTTGCTGGCGCTGGGGCTGAGCGACCGCCGGTTCGGCTACCCGCTCGAAATGGTGCTGCGCGCGGCCGGCTCCGGCTGGCGGATCGCGGAGGTGGAGGTGGACTACCTGCGCAGAGCGGGCCGTTCCAAGGTGACCGGCACCGTCCGGGGCACCCTGCGGGCCGCCTCCGACATGCGGCGGGTCATGGCCGATCACGTGAGGTGACGCGGCGAGTGGAGCCGTCCCCGGCGGCAGTGGCGAGGCGGGCGGAAAGAGCCCGTATGCGCTCGATGAGCTCGGGCGGCTCGTGCACCTCGAAGTCGATGTCCATCAGCGCGACCCAGACGGCGAGCTCGTCAAGGTCGTTCGCGCCGCTGGACAGCGTGCAGGACCGCTCGTCGATCGGCTCGATCGTCCCCGTCGTGGCCGGCATGTGCTCGGCGACGACCTCGGCCGGAGCGTGCATCGTGAAGCGGCCCTGGTATCGGTAGGGCGCGCTGGAGATCGACCGGGACATGTAGGCCGCCAGGTCGGAGTCGGGAGGGTCGCGGGGGACGAACCGCGGCCCGTTCGGCGTCCGCAGGCTCAGCCGGTCGATCCGGTAGGTGCGCCAGTCGGCCCGGCCGGTGTCCCAGCCCAGCAGGTACCAGTGCCGTCCCGAATGGACCAGCCGGTAGGGCTCGGCGGAGCGGACGCTCTCCTCCCCGTCGTGCGTCCGGTAGTCGAACCGCAGGGTCTCGTGGTCGCGGCAGGCGGCGGCGATCGCGCTCAGGGAGGCCGGGTCCACCGCCGAAGCCGCCCGTCCCATCGCCACGGTCATCGACTGCAGCGCGTGCACGCGATGCCGGAGCCGGGACGGCAGCACCCGCTCCAGCTTGGCCAGCGCCCGTGCGGAGGTCTCCTCTATCCCCGACACCGATCCCCCGGCCGCCGTACGCAGCCCCACCGCGACCGCCACCGCCTCCTCGTCGTCCAGCAGCAGCGGCGGCAGGTCCGAGCCCGCGCCGAGCCGGTAGCCGGGCGCGCCCGAGGTGGCGTGCACGGGATAGCCGAGCTCGCGCAGCCGCCCGACATCACGGCGGACGGTGCGCGGGGTCACGCCCAGCCGCTCCGCCAGCTCCGCGCCGGACCACTCCCGGTGGGTCTGCAGGAGCGAGAGCAGTTTGAGCAGCCGAGCCGAGGTCTCCAACATGTGTTCCAGATTGCCCTATTCCTAGG
Organism: Nonomuraea sp. NPDC050786; assembly: GCF_040654115.1. NCBI lineage: Bacteria > Bacillati > Actinomycetota > Actinomycetes > Streptosporangiales > Streptosporangiaceae > Nonomuraea > Nonomuraea sp. NPDC050786. Next base: position 677,368 of record NZ_JBFAHJ010000001.1, on the reverse strand, counting down.
ACCGGGTCTGTCCTAACCCGTTCCTAGCCTCTTCCTCATGACGTTCACCACGGAAATCCGTCCGTTCCGCATCGATATCCCGCAGGCCGCGCTCGACGACCTGCACGACCGGCTGGCGCGCACCCTCTGGCCCGACGAGCTGCCCGGGGTCGGCTGGTCGTACGGCATCCCGGTCTCGTACGTGCAGCGGCTGGCCGAGTACTGGCGCACCGGATACGACTGGCGCAAGCACGAGGCGGCGCTCAACGAGTACCCGCAGTTCACCACCGAGATCGACGGCCAGAACATCCACTTCCTGCACGTACGCTCCCCCGAGCCGGACGCGCTGCCGCTGGTCATCACCCACGGCTGGCCCGGCTCGATCGTCGAGTTCATGAAGGTCATCGGCCCGCTCACCGACCCCCGTGCCCACGGCGGCGACCCCGCCGACGCCTTCCACGTCGTCGCCCCGTCCATCCCCGGCTTCGGTTTCTCCGGCCCGACCCGCGAGACCGGCTGGGACTTGAGCCGGGTCGCCCGCGCGTGGGCCGAGCTGATGAGCCGCCTCGGCTACGAGCGCTACGGCGCCCAGGGCGGCGACAGCGGCTCGGTCATCTCCCCCGAACTCGGCCGCGTCGCCCCCGACCGGGTGGCCGGCGTGCACGTCAACGGCGCGCTCGGCTTCCCGACCTTCGACCCGGCGGAGATGGCGGGCCTCACCGAGGCCGAGCACGCCCGCATACAGCAGTACGCCGACAACGACCGCTCCGGCTACGCGATCATCCAGGCCACCCGGCCGCAGACCGTCGCCTTCGGCCTGCACGACTCCCCGGCCGCCCAGCTGACCTGGATCGTGGAGAAGTTCAAGGAGTGGACCGACCCCGCGCACGACCTCCCCGAGGACGCGGTCGACCTTGACCAGATGCTCACTGACGTGACGGTCTACTGGCTGACCCGCACCGCCGCGTCGTCCGCCCGGCTCTACAAGGAGGGCTCGGCACAGTGGGGCGTGCCGGTCGAGCGCTCGGAGGTGCCGCACGGGGTCGCGGTCTTCCCCGGCGACGGCGGGATCCGGCGTATCGCCGAGCGCGAACACAACGTGATCCACTGGTCGGAGTTCGACCGGGGCGGCCACTTCGCCGCCATGGAGGCCCCCGACCTGCTGGTCGACGACGTCCGGGCGTTCTTCCGCAAGGTCCGCTGACCACAGGCTCCGCGTGCCGGCACTGACCGGTGCCGGACGGGTCGCTGAGATCTGGGCGGGATCCCGGCCGCGGTGGCCGCTTCTCCGGGACGGCAGGGGTCCGGTGCTGCTCTCGTTCGAGACCGTCGTCCCGGCGACGTCGGACGAGAGCAGCCGTCGGACGAGAGCAGCCGTCGGCCGGCCGCGTCACCGCCCCGTCCGCGCCCTGTCATGGTCGTGTCACGGCCGCGCCGACGATCGCGGCGACGGTCGCGCCGTCGATGAACGGTGACATGCGGCAGACGACGCGCACACATTGAGCGCCAATCGTGGTTCGACATGGACGAGTCACCCACCATTCCCCTTCGGCCCCGAGACCTGCCACGGCGTGGCTCTCCGAGCACGGCACATGCGGGCGCGCCAAGCGCGCCCCGGTCTCCCGGCGGCGAAGAGCCCATGCTGTCCCGTCTTTCTCCCCTCACGCGAGTGCTCGGCGTCACCGTGTCCGCCGCCCTCGCCGTCGGAGGTTGGCTGGTCCACAACAGCGGCGCGCAGGCCCAGCCGCTGCCGCTGTCGGGTTCTGTGTCGGCGTCGAGCACCTCGGCCTGGCCGTGGGAGCTGCCCTGGCCGTCGAAGGGGCAGGCGGCGGTCCAGGTCGCCGGAGAGGCGGACAGCCTCAGCGTGTACGGCGAGCAGCGGCCCGTGCCGATCGCGAGCGTCACCAAGGTGATGACCGCTCTGGTGATTCTCCGCGACCACCCGCTCAGCAGGCACGCCGCGGGGCCGTCCATCCGGGTCGACCGGCAGGCGGCGAACGAGTCGGGCAACCGGGACGAGTCCACCGTGCCGCTCACCTGGGGCCAGGGCCTCACCGAACGGCAGCTTCTGGAGCTGATGCTGATCCCCTCGGGCAACAACGCCGCACGTCTGCTGGCCCGCTGGGACGCCGGCTCGGAGCGGGCCTTCGTCCTCAAGATGAACGCGACCGCCGCCAAGCTGGGCATGAAGAGCACCACCTACACCGGGGCGAGCGGATATGAGCCCACCACGGTCAGCACAGCTGTGGACCAGCTCAAGCTGGCCAGGCAGGCCATGAAGCACCCAGTGCTACGTGACATCGTCGCCACCGCCAAGACCACCGTCCCCGGCGTCGCGGGCGAGATCGTCAACAGCAACAAGCTGCTCGGGCTGCCCGGGGTGGTCGGTCTCAAGACCGGCACCAGCACGGCGGCGGGCGGAGCGCTGCTGTGGGCCGCCCGCCCCCTTACCGGGAGCCGGGACCGGCTGATCCTCGGGGTGGTGCTGCGCCAGGGCGACCCCGACGGCACGCTCGAGGAGAGGAAGCAGGCCGCGTTCGTCGCGAGCAGGAGGTTGATCATGGCGGCCCAGCGATACCTGAGTCGCCCAAGAACACCGACCTCGTGAACTACTCCGCGACCACTTCGGGCGGGCGCGAACGTGGCATCGCCGCGGTCGGCGCACGCGATCCGCAGGACAGCTCGCTACCGTTGCTTCGGGCAGTTCCGGGGGCCGACGCTCTGCCCACCACCGATGACGGTGACCTGAAGAGGGCTTTCCGGCTTCGTGGCAGCGGCCGTGCACACGATCTGATCGACGGCCAGTGTGGACAGGTCAGCAACCGCAGTGGACAGGGTCACCACCACGTGGCCGGTCCGCTCGGCGGTCACCGAGAACGGGGCGGCTTCGGGCGGGACGTCGGTGGTCAGTCCATACGCCCGTTCCTCGGGCGTGGGGCCGGCTGCCAGCAGCTCGAGCCTGTTCGCTGAGAACAGTGGAGGACCACTGGGCCGCCGCGCCACCATGCTGAGCCGGCCGTTCTTCACCAGGTAGAGGGTGATCGTCGTGGTGGGTGCGACGCGTCCGCTCGGCGGGCCGCCGACGGGAATGGCGTCGCTGGGTCGCACGCCGCAGCCGGCCACGGCGACGAGCGAGACTAGGCCCGCGGCGAGCACGCGGCGGGGGAGCCCGGTCCTCATTCGGGGCCTTCCTCCGGGTCGTGTGCCAGGCGTGGCAGGCGGAGCGTGAAGATGGCGCCGCCGTCCGGGGCGTTGGCGACGGTGAGGTCGCCTCGGTGCAGGCGGGCGTTCTCCCGCGCGATGGCGAGGCCCAGGCCGCTGCCCTCGGATCTGGCCCTGGCCGCGCTGGCCTTGTAGAACCGGTCGAACACGTGCGGCAGCACCGCTTCGTTCAGCCCCGGTCCGTGGTCGCGGACCTCGAGAGCGATCCAGTGCGGGTCGGCGGAGAGCCATACCGACACCGGTGGCTCGCCGTGCCGCAGGGCGTTGCCGACCAGGTTCGCGAGGATGACGTCCACCCGGCGCGGGTCCAGCCGTGCCGTCACCTCAGGCGGAAGTTCGGTGTGCACCGTCTCCGACCAGCCCCGGGCGCGCAGGGTCGCGCGCACCAGCTCGGCCACGTCGACCTCGTTCAGTGCGAGAGCCGCGACGCCGGAGTCGAACCTGCTGATCTCGATGAGGTCGTTCACCAGCCCGGTGAGGTTGAGCGTCTCCTGGCTGACCAGCCTGGCGGCCCTGCCGGCGGGCTCGGGCAGCCCGGCGGCCTCCTCGTCGAGGACGTCGGCGACCGCGGCGAGCGCGGCCAGCGGGGTGCGCAGCTCGTGGGACACGTCGGCCACGAACCGGCGGGCGTCGGCCTCCATCTCGCGCAGCTGCTTGACGTGCCGTTCCAGCTGCGCCGCGGTGTGGTTGAACGTGCGTGCCACGTCGGCCAGCTCGTCGGAGCCGCGGACCGCGATCCTGGTCCGCAGCTCGCCCTCGCCCAGCAGGCGTGCCGCCCGACCGAGCTCGCGCACCGGGCGCAGCACACCACGGGTGGCCAGCAACGCCAGGACGACCGCGAACGCCAGGGCCGCCCCGCCGATGACCCAGGCGCGTGCGGCGAGCTGGTCGATGCTCTGCTGTTCGGGACGCAGGCTGCGCACGACGTAGACCTCGATGCCGGACACCCGCGTCGTCCGGTCCTCCTCGATGATCAGCAACGGCGCGCCGATGACCAGGAAGGGCTCGCCCTTCCGCACCACGCGTTGCCAGGCGACTTGGCGGCCGGCCACCTCCGCCCGCAGCTGCGGGGGAATCAGCTCGCGATCCACCGGGGACGGAATCACCCAGCTGCCCGGGATCGGCGCGTTACCGCCCGGCCACCGGCGCCCCGGCGGCGGGCCCGGACTGCTCGTCGAGTACGCATCGCGGTAGACGGCGATCGCGCGGCTGTTCTCGTCGGCCATGGTGCTGGCGATCTCGCGGAGCTCGTCCTGGTCCGGCGTCGCACTCTGCAACGGGAAGAGCTCCTCCATGCGACTTCTCATCGCCTGCACCGCGGCATTCTGGGCCCGCTCCAGGATGTCGGTGCGGGCCTGGACGTACATCCCGCCGGCCACCGCCGCCGCGGTGACCACACACAGCAGCGCGAACGCGAACAGCAGCCGGGCACGCAGCCCCAGGCTCGGCCGAGGTGCCACCGGCGGGTCACACCGGCCCGAACCGGTACCCGAACCCACGCACGGTCTGCACGTAGACCGGCGCCGCCGAGTCGTCCTCGATCTTCGCGCGCAACCGCTGCACGCACGCGTCCACCAGACGCGAGTCGCCGAAGTACCCGTGCTCCCACACCGACTCCAGCAGCTGCTGGCGGCTGTGCACCCGGCCCGGCGTGCCGGACAGCTCGAGCAGCAGGCGCAACTCGGTCGGGGCGAGGCCGACCGGCACGCCGCTCTTGGCGACCACCAGAGCGGCCCGGTCGATGGTCAGGTCCCCGTGCCGCTCCAGCTCCGCCTGGTCCCGGCCGATCCGCCGGAGCACCGCGCGAATGCGCGCATCGAGCACCCTGGGCTGCACCGGCTTGACCACGTAGTCGTCGGCGCCCGCCTCCAACCCGGCCACCACGTCCATGTCGTCGCCACGCGCGGTCAGCATGATGATCGGCACCTCCCGGGCGGCCCGGATACGGCGGCAGACCTCGAAGCCGTCCATGCCAGGCAGCATCAGATCGAGCACGACGACGTCGGGGAGGTCCGCACGCAGCCGGTTCAGCCCTTCCTCGCCGGACTCCACCGCCCGCACCCGGTGCCCATGCCGGGACAGGGCCAGCTCAAGGCCCTCCCGCACGGCCGGGTCATCCTCGATCAACAACACTCGCGACACGCCGCCGAGTTTCACAGCACGCTCCGTAACTCGCCCGCCGGTCCTCCATTGTCGGCCGGCCGTGTCCCCGCCCCGTCCCCGCCGTGTCATGGTTGTGTCACGGTCGCACCGACGGTGGTGGGTGGCGGACAGCGCACACATGTGGCGCCAATCGTATTCATCACGGGGGAACCACGCACCATCCCACAAGACGGGTCGCAAGGCGCGCCCTGTCAGTGGGTGGCCGCGTGGAGGACGGCTGTGATGAGGCGGTGGTTCTCCTTGGTGCCGCCGCCTCCGCCGAAGGAGAAGCGGCGGCGGACGGGTTCACCGGAGCCCTGGGATCTCAGGGCTCCCGCGTGAGCGGCTGTGCGTGGCGTCAACGTGCGAACTTTTCGATGGCCGCCGGGGTGACGGGGGTGAAGAAGTTGACGAGGTTGCCGTCGGGGTCGCGGAACAGCAGCGACCGGTTGCCCCAGGGCATCGTGGTGGGCTCGGTGACGAAGCCGGTGACGAAGCCCGTCAGGTTCTGGTGAACGCGGTCCACGTCGTCGACGAGGAACTCGGTGATCACGCTCTGGTTGTCCGCCGGGCGGGCGGAGCCCGGGGCGAACAGCGGGACGGTGCGGGTGCCGGCGATCGCGAGGGTGGCGCCCGCGGTCTTGAGCTCGGCGAAGTCCTCGGTGGCCCAGGTCGCCCGCGCCCCTGTGGCGCGCTCGTAGAACTCGACGAGACGCGCTACGTCGCTGGTGATGATGCGGATCGAGACGAAGTCCATGGGAATCTCCTTGGCTGTGCTGGAGGCGTGCACGCCGCAGCCTAGGAGAAATAGTGGACAGAATCGGTCCAGTATTCGCGTTAGGCTGCGAACATGCCTCGACCCACCGGCCGCGTGCTGACACTCCTGGAGCTGCTGCAGTCGGGCGGCACCCGGACGGTGGCCGAACTCGCCGACCGGCTCGGCGTCGAAGGCCGCACCGTGCGGCGGTATGTGGACCAGCTGATCGACCTGGACCTGCCCGTGGAGTCGGTGCGCGGCCGCTACGGCGGGTACCGGCTCGCCCCCGGGTACCGCTTGCCTCCGCTCATGCTCAGCGACGACGAGGCGCTGGCCGTGCTGCTCGGCCTGGTCGCCGGCCGCCGAGCAGGGTTGACGACGACGGAGCACGCGGCAAGCGAGACGGCATCGGCGAAGATCCGGCGGGTGCTGCCCGAGCGCATCGCCCGCCGGCTCGACACGCTCCTGGAGGCTCTCGCCTTCACGGATCAGCCCGGCGAGTTCGACACCCCGGACGCCGAGATCCTGCTCACCGTTGCCGATGCGGTGCGCCACCGCCGACCGGTCTCGATCCGCTACACCGACCGCGACGGCCGGCGCAGCGAACGTGCGCTGCACGCGTACGGGATCGTCGCCCATTCCGGCCGTTGGTACGTCACGGGCAAGGACCCCCAGATCGGCGAGGACCGCACCTTCCGGCTCGACCGCATCGCAGACGCGAGGACCCTGCCCGGCTCATTCGAAACGCCCGTGGGCCCCGATCCGGCACAGCGGGTGTTGTCAGCGTTCGCCACGGCCGAGTACCGGCATGAGGTGACCTTGCGGATCCACGGGACAGTTGAGCAGATCCGCGCCCGCCTTCCCGCCGCCGTCGCGAGCCTGGACGAGTACGCGCCCGTGGCAGGCGAGGACCGGGCGACCGAGCGCTGGCTGCGCGTCGAGCTGCGGGTGGAGCGGCTCGACTGGCTGCCTCCGGTGCTCGCCTCACTCGACCGTCCGTTCGTCATCGAGCGCCCCGATGAACTGCGCGACCTCGTCATCGCGCTCGCCGACCGCCTCACGTCCTACGCCGCCAAGCCTGACGGCGAGGAACCAATGCCATGAGATGGCACATTCAGCCATTGAACCGGTGACAGCTGTGAACGCCGGCCTCCGCTTCACCTATCAGCCGGCGACCAGCGAGCGCAGGGCCATGCGAACGATCAAGGGCCTGGCTCTCAGTCTTGAGAACCAGGCCCTTGACCTGCGGTACCTCTGTCGGGGTGGCGGGATTTGAACCCACGACCTCTTCGTCCCGAACGAAGCGCGCTGCCAAGCTGCGCTACACCCCGGTGCACGCCGGTCTTGCGCGTGCTTGGAAAAGTCTAGCGGACTCCCAAGGTACTTGTGACCGCGTCAACGGCGCGGAACGAGGGTAAGCAGTGATGCCTCCGGGAAGCAGGCGAAACGGGCCGGGGCGTACGGGGAGGTGCCGAGGCCCGCGGAGACGTGGAGCCAGGCGCTGTCGTGGCGGCTCAAGCCCTTGACTCTGGCCCGGTCGAGGCCGCAATTGGTGACCAGGGCGCCGTAGAACGGGATGCAGAGCTGGCCGCCGTGCGTGTGGCCGGCGAGCAGGAGCTGGTAGCCGTCCTCGGCGAAGCGGGTCATATTGCGGGGCTCGGGCGAGTGCATGACGCCCAGGCGGAGGTCGGCGTCCGCCGGGGCGGGGCCGGCCACGAGGTCATAGCGGTCGCGCGAGATGTGGGAGTCGTGGATGCCCGCCACGGCCACGTCCAGGTCGCCCACCTTGATGCGGGCCGTGGTGTTGTTCATGTCGAGCCAGCCCTCGGCCGCCATGCCCGCTCCGAGCTCCTCCCAGGGCAGGGTGGGGACATGCTGGCGGCGCTCGTTCTTGGAGGTGCGCCAGAGGTAGCGGGCCGGGTTTTTCGGCTTGGGGGCGTACAGGTCGTTGGAGCCGTAGACGAACAGGCCCGGGCGGGACAGCAGGGGCTCCAGGGCGTGCAGGAGCGAGGGGACGGCGTCCGGGTGGGCGATCGAGTCTCCGGTGTTGACCACCAGGTCCGGCTTCAGCGGGCCCAGGGAGCGGACCCAGTTGATCAGCATCGTACGGCGGGGCGTCAGATGCAGGTCGGAGAGGTGGAGAATGCGTACGGGACGCTGGCCGCGCTCCAGCACGGGCACGTCGAAGCGACGCAGGCGGAACCAGTTGCGCTCCACCACGGAGGCGTAACCCAGCCCGGCGAGGCCGAGACCAAGCATGGACAGTGGCACTGCGACGGCTTTTCTCACCTACTCATGATGCCCGACATCCGGCGGGAGGAGTCCGCGCCGGTCCGCGCAGGCGGCAAGATGGACCGCATGAGCGCATTGAAGGACAAGCTGAAGGCCGACCTGACGGCCTCCATGAAGAGCCGGGACGAGGTACGTCTCCGGACGATCCGGATGGCACTGGCCGCGGTGAACGTCGAGGAGGTCGCCGGCAAGGAGGCCAGGGAGCTGACCGACGACGAGGTCATCAAGGTGCTGACCAAGGAGGCGAAGAAGCGCCGGGAGGCGGCCGAGGCGTTCGGGAACGCGGGGCGGGCCGAGCAGGCGCAGGCCGAGCTGGACGAGCAGGCGGTGCTGGAGGAGTACCTGCCGGCGCAGCTCTCCGACGAGGAGCTCGCGGCCATCGTCGACGCCGCCGTCGCTGAGACCGGCGCCGCCGGGCCGCAGGCCATGGGGCAGGTCATGAAGGTCGTCAACCCGAAGATCGCGGGGCGGGCCGAGGGCGGCCGCGTCGCCGCCGCCGTCCGCGCCCGGCTGGCGGGCAAGTAGCGAGCACGTCCCCCCCGGGGGCCTCTTGCGGCGGGCAAGTGGCGAGCGCGTCCCCCGGCCTCTTGCGCCGGGGGAGGGCTCACCGGTCACCCCGTGTGGCCTGGAAGCCGCTGAGGCGGGCGTTGCGGGCCTCCTGAGGGCCGCTGGGCACACTCCCACGGCGGCCCGGCGGAAAGGGGCCTGGCGGCAGGGTCAGCGGCCGGTCGTGACGACGGGGCCGGTGAACGGGCGGCCGCGTCCGTTCCCCTGCTGGTCCCCGTTCGGCGGGTCGAAGATGTTGAACGGGTCGCCATCGTCCCCGGTCTGCCCCTGCCCGTCCTTGTTCTCCTTCTTCGGCGGCTTGGGCGCGCAGTGCTCCGTGCAGCCGCCGAACCGCGACCGGTCCACCGGCGTGAACTCCGTCGGCTCGATCCCCTTCAGGGCGGTGATCATCGAGTCCTTCCAGATCCGCCCCGAGATGGAGGCCCCGTACACGTACGGGTAGTACCGCCCGCCGATCGTGATCCCGATCAGCTTGTGGGACGAGGTGCCGCGCGGGTCGCCCAGGCTGACGGCCGAGGCCAGGTTGGGGGTGTATCCGGCGAACCAGGCCGACATGTAGTTGTCGGTCGTGCCCGTCTTGCCGGCCGCGTCCCGCCCGATGCCGCCCACCTCTTGCATCGTGCCCTTGGTGAACACCCCGGACAGGATGCCGCTGACCGCGTCGGCGACCTCCTCCTCCAGCACCTGCGAGCACTTCGGCTTGTACTGCTTGGCCTTGCCGTCCCGGTCCTTGATCTCCGTGATCGCCAGCGGCTTGCAGTACTGGCCGCGCGAGGCGAACACGGCGTACGAGCTGGCGATCGTCACCGGGTCGACCTCGTTGACCCCCAGCGTGAACGTCTCCACCTCGGACAGCTTGTCGCCGTCGGCCCGCTTGACCCCGAGCTTCTTGGCCATCTTGACCACGCTGCAGAGCCCGACCTTCTGCTCCAGCTTGAGGAAGAACGTGTTCACCGAGCCCCAGGTGCCGGTCTCGAGCGTCTTGAAGCCGCCGCCGCCCTCGCTGGAGTTGCGCACGGTGTGGTTGGGGTCGCCGACGCTGTCGCCCTTGCAGTTCTTGAACGTGCTGTAGGAGCCGGCCTCGTAGCCCGCGGGGGCGGGGAAGCCGTCGCCGTACTTCATGCCCTCTTCCAGCGCCGTGGCCAGCGTGTAGACCTTGGCCGTCGAGCCCTGCTGGAACCCGCGCCCGCCGCCGTGCGCCGCGTCGGCCACGATGTTGTAGCTCATCTCGTTCTTCTTCTTGCTCCCGCCGAACTTCCGCGAGGCGGCCATGGCCTTGATCTCGCCGGTGCCGGGAACGACCATGGCCTGCGAGGCCACGGGCTTGTCCTTCTTCGAGACGTACTTCTTGATCGCCTTGTCGGCGGCGGCCTGCATCTTCGGGTCGATCGTGGTCCTGATCTCCAGGCCGCCGCGCTGGAGCAGCTTGCGGCGCTCGTCCATGGTCTTGCCGAAGTCCTCGTTGTTGAGGATCTCGTACTGGACGTAGAGGCAGAAGTACGGGAACTTGCTGGCCCCGCAGCCGCCGGGCGCCTTGACGTTCTTCCAGCCCAGCTTCTTCGCCTTGGCCTCGGCGGCCTGCTGCGGTGTGATCTTGCCGATCTCGGCCATCCGGTCGAGCACGGTGTTGCGCCGCTGCAGCAGCCGCTCCCGCGACTCGGGGCCGACGCTCGGGTCGGTCCTGGCGGGGTTCTGCACGGCGCCGGCCAGCGTGGCGGCCTCGGCGAGGCTGAGCTCGGAGGCGGGCTTGTCGAAGAAGCGCCTGGCCGCGGCCTGGATGCCGTGGGCGCCGGCGCCGAAGTAGGCGATGTTCAGGTATTTCTCGAGAATCTGGTTCTTGCTGTACTTGCGCTCGATCGCCATCGCGTAGCGCAGCTCGGACAGCTTGCGCGAGAGCGTCGGAGCGATGGCCGCCTGCTGCTCCTCGGGCGTCTCGGCCTTGTTGAGCAGCACCTGCTTGACGTACTGCTGCGTGATGGAGGAGCCGCCCTGCATCACGCCGCCGCCCGACAAATTCTTGACGAGCGCTCTCGCCGTTCCCTCAACATCGATCGGCCCGTGCTGATAGAAACGGAAGTCCTCGATCGCGATCAGGGCCGTCTGCATGATGGGGGCGACCTTGTCGAGGGTCACGACCCGACGGTTCTCGTAGTAGAACTGCGCGAACTGCTTGCCGTTCGCGTCCTTCAGGACGGAGGGCTCCGGCAGCGGCGGTTCGTCGAGGTTTTCGGGCTTGAGGTTGAGGCTTTCCACAGCGCTCTTCGTGGAGATCCCGGCCCCGCCGACCGCAGGGAGGGCCACGGCCGCGGCCAGCACCCCGGCGGCCGACGCTGCGATGATCAGACGCAGGAGGCTGAGGACGGGGTTGGGACGATCTTTGCGCTGCGCTTGCACGCTACCAAGGGTACGTCGAAACGCTGACCTTTCCGGTAGCAGGACAGCATTTCGCCTTGACTGACGGGGGTGACTAGTCATTCCCGGTCAAGACTGCCGCGAGAAATTGGTCCTCTGGGGTCTGTCGGCCCGAAGGTGTAGTTGCGTACGTTCTCCTCTGCGGCAACTGAATACGGAGGCTCGGCGCCCGCGCCCGTCGGCCCCAAATGAACGACTGACCACCTAAGGGGAGTGGGGTCGAACAATGTGGATCACGGATTGGACCTCCCGTGCCGCCTGTAAGGGTGCGGATCCGGATGCCCTGTTCGTGCAGGGCGCCGCGCAGAACAGGGCCAAGCTCATCTGCCGTGGCTGCCCGGTCCGTACTGAATGCCTCGCCGATGCGCTGGACAATCGCATCGAGTTCGGGGTGTGGGGCGGTATGACCGAACGCGAACGGCGTGCGCTGCTTCGACGGCGGCCCGACGTGGACTCGTGGCGCGACCTGCTCGAGTCGGCCAAGGAAGAGTACGAACGAACCAACGAGCTGATCGCGGGCTGAGTCAGGGCCCGGCGAGCCGAGTACGGCCGGCGCCGTCCGCCGGCCGTACTTTCATGCGCTCGCCAGCAGGTCCCCGATCTGCCGCAGACCCATGAGATCGTGGACATCCTCGGACATGGCGCGAACCTGCACCACGGGCACCGTGGGGTGGGCCGAGATGAAATGTTCCTGCTCACGGCCTTCGCGGGCCGCGAGCTGCATTCGACCGGCGTGCAGCCGCAGCACGGCGGCGGTCAGCTCGTGCTCGCCCTTCGACTCGAGATCTTCCGCGGCCGCGGCGCTACGGGCGGCCGAGAGGAGCGAGGCAGGCGACATGTGCACCCGGTTGACCACCAGGCCGGCCAGCGGCATGCGCTCCTCGGCGAGTCGTTCGACGAAGTAGGACGCCTCCCGCATGGCGTCCCGCTCGGGCGCGGCCACCACGAGGAAGGCCGTGCCGGGGGCCTGCAGCAGCTTGTACGTCATCTCGGCCCGCTGCCTGAACCCGCCGAAGACGGCGTCCAGGGCGGACACGAACGTCTGCAGATCCTTGATCACCTGTGCGCCGAGCAGCTTGGTCAGGACGCCTGCCATCAGCCCGAACCCGGCGTTGAGCAGCTTGAACGCACTGCGCCCTCCGGCCTTGGCGGGCGCCGTGAGCAGCCTGATGAACCGCCCGTCGAGGAAGCGGCCGAGCCGCTCGGGGGCGTCGAGGAAGTCGAGCGCGGAGCGCGACGGCGGCGTGTCCACGATGATCAGGTCCCACTCGTCCGAGCGGCGGAGCTGGCCCAGCTTCTCCATGGCCATGTACTCCTGCGTGCCGGAGAAGCTGGACGAGAGCGACTGGTAGAAGGGGTTCGACAGGATCTGGCGGGCCCGCTCCGGGTCGGCGTGCGCCTCGATGATCTCGTCGAACGTCCGCTTCATGTCGAGCATCATGGCGTAGAGCTGGCCGCCGCCCTCGGGAGAGGTGACCAGGCGCGGGGTGTTGTCCAGCTCGGTCAGCCCCATCGACTGGGCCAGGCGCCGCGCGGGGTCCACGGTGAGCACGACCGCGCACCTGCCACGCTCGGCCGCCCGCAGCCCGAGCGCCGCCGCGGTCGTGGTCTTGCCGACGCCGCCGGCGCCGCAGCAGACGATGATCCTGGTGTCCCGGTCGTCGAGAATCGCGTCGATGTCGAGCACTGCCCGCTTCTTCACGTCGCTCCTTGGGTGCGGATGCTCTCGGCCAGCTCGTACAGGCCGGCCAGGTCCACGCCGTCGGCCAGCAGCGGCAGCTCGTAGCTCTTCAGCCCCGCCTCGGCCAGCGATTCGCGCTCGGCGCGCTCCAGCTGCGTGCGGCGGGCGTGCTCGACGACCTCGTCCGCGAGCGCCTCGGCGAACCTCGTGGCCTCGGCGCCGTCGGCCACCCCGGCCGCCTTGAGCCCGAGCACGAGCTCCCCGATGTCGAAACGGCCCTTGACAGCCGTGTCAAGAGCGGCCTGTGGCAGCTGTGATTCCCGGACCATATTGACGAAAATTCCACCGGTGGGCAGCCCCGCCGATCGCAATTCGGAGATGCCGTCGAGTGTCTCCTGGACGGGCATCTCCTCCAGCAACGTCACGAAGTGCACGGCCGTCTCGGGAGATTTCACGACTCCGTGGACCAGATCGGAGTGGTTCTTGATCGGCCCGACCTTGGCCAGGCCGGCCACCTCCTGGGTGACGTTCAGGAAGCGCGTGATGCGGCCGGTCGGCGGCGCGTCGAGCACGACCGCGTCGTAGATCCTGCGGCCGTTCTTGCCCCGCCTGCGCACGGCCTCGGTCGTCTTGCCCGTGACGAGCACGTCGCGAAAGCCGGGGGCCACGGTGGTGGCGAAGTCGACGATGCCCATCTTGGTCAGCGCCTTGCCTGCCCTGCGCATCCCGTAGAACATCTCCATGTAGTCGAGCATGGCCTCTTCTGGATCGATGGCCAGCGCGTACACGTCGCCGCCCGACGGCGCGACGGCGATCTTGCGTTCCTCGTAGGGCAGCGGCGGCAGGTCGAAGATCTGCGCGATGCCCTGCCTGCCCTCGACCTCGACGAGCAGCACCTTGCGGCCGCCGGCGGCCAGGGCCAGCGCGAGCGCGGCGGCCACGGTCGTCTTGCCGGTGCCGCCCTTGCCGGTGACCACGTGCAGCCGCACGCCGGCCCAATCCGTGTCCGGAGACTCCACGACTCGAGGCTACCGAAGGGTCACTTGCGGAAAGCCGACGACCACCCTTTGAGATTGCTCACACTAATCTGGCCCTCATGAAGAAATGGGAGTACCTCACGGCCCCGGTGTTGATCCACAACACCAAGATGATCCTCGACAACTTCGGCTCCGACGGCTGGGAGCTCGTCCAGATCGTGCAGGGTTCCTCGCCCGAGCAGCTGGTGGCCTACTTCAAGAGGGAGAAGCAGTGACCCCGGAGCAGAAGATCGCGGAGCTCGGCTTGACCCTGCCCGAGGTTCCGGCGCCGGCGGGGGCCTACGTGCCGGCCGTGCGCACGGGCGACCTCGTCTACACCTCGGGCCAGCTGCCGTTCGTGGACGGCAAGCTGCAGCGGACCGGCAAGGTCGGCGCCGACCTGACCACCGAGGAGGCCGCGGAGCAGGCCCGCTTCTGCGCGCTCAACGCGCTGGCCGTGCTGAAGGCCGAGGTGGGCGATCTGCAGAAGGTCATGCGCATCGTCAAGGTCGTGGTGTTCGTGGCCAGCGATCCGGCCTTCACGGAGCAGCCCAAGGTCGGCAACGGCGCCAGCGAGCTGCTCGCCGAGGTGCTGGGCGAGCCGGGCAGGCACGCCCGGAGCGCGGTGGGCGTGGCCGCCCTCCCGCTGGACGCGCCCGTGGAAGTGGAGCTGATCGCCGAAGTAGCCTGAGGCCCTATGACCGATGTGACCGGATTGCCGCTTCCAGCCGAGCTCGCCGCGCGGGCGCGGGAGATCCTCGCGGGGCGGGCCGAGCCGGTCCCCACCCGGGACGCCGCCACGGTGGTGATCCTGCGAGGGGCGGCACCGGAGGTCTACCTGCTGCGCAGGAAGGCGACCATGGCCTTCGCGGCGGGCGCGTACGTCTTTCCCGGCGGCTCGGTGGACGCCCGCGACACCGACCAGGCCGTGGCCTGGGCCGGCCCGTCACCGGCCGCGTGGGGCGCGGTCTTCAACGCCGCCGAGGAGGTCGCGCGAGGGCTGGTGTGCGCGGCCGTGCGCGAGACGTTCGAGGAGTCGGGCGTGCTGCTGGCCGGTCCGGGCCCCGACTCCGTGGTCGCCGACACGACGGGGGACGACTGGGAGTCGGACCGGCTGGCGCTGATCGACAGGAGCCTGGCCTTCGCCGACTTCCTCGCCAGGCGCGGCCTGGTGCTCCGGTCTGACCTGCTCAAGCCGTGGGCCCACTGGATCACGCCGGAGATCGAGCACAGGCGCTTCGACACGCGCTTCTTCGTCGCCGTGCTGCCGGAGGGCCAGCGCACCCGCGACGTCGGCGGCGAGGCCGACCACGTGGCCTGGCAGCGCCCGGCGGAGGCGATCGAGCTGGCGCACCGGGGCGAGATCTTCCTGATGCCGCCCACGTACCATACGCTGACCGAGCTGTCGGCCCACGACAGCGTGGCAGGGGTCCTGGCCGAGCGCCGGGAGATCGTGCCGATCATGCCGCGGGCCGTGGAGATCGAGGGCGAGATGCGGCTGGTGACCAGATGAGCGGAGTGCACATCCCGATCGGCACCCCCGACGGCTCCCGTACCGAACACGCCGAGAACCTGCTCGCCCCCAACCCCTCCGCCATGACGCTCGACGGCACCAACACCTGGGTCATCGGCGAGCACGAGGTGGTCGTCGTCGATCCCGGGCCCGAGGACGAGTCACACCTGCGCCGCGTACGCGACCACCTCGGGGAGCGCCGCGTCACCGAGATCCTGCTCACCCACGGCCACTTCGACCACAGCGGCGGCGCCAGGCGCTTCGCCGAGATGGTGGGCGCCCCCGTACGCGCGCTCGACCCGCGGCACCGGCTCGGCGACGAGGGGCTCGCCGACGGCGACGTGATCACGGTGGACGGCCTGGAGATCCACGTGTACGGCACGCCGGGCCACTCGTTCGACTCGCTCTGCTTCTGGCTGCCGCAGGACCGCGCGATGCTGACCGGCGACACCGTGCTCGGCAGGGGCACCACGATCATCGCCCGCGACGGCGGCCTGGCCGACTACCTGCGCAGCCTCGACCGGCTGAGGGCGGCGGCGGAGAGCCTGGAGGCGCGGGCGCTGCTGCCCGGCCACGGCCCGGTGCTGCCCGACCCGATCGGCGCGCTCGACGGCTACATCGCCCACAGGCGCGAGCGGCTCGACCAGATCAGGGCGGCGCGCGAGCAGGGCGCGCGCACGCCACGCGAGATCGTCAAGGTCGTGTACGCGGACGTCGACCGCTCACTCTGGGCCGCCGCCGAGATGTCCGTCGTGGCGCAGCTCGACTACCTCGACCGGTTGTAGAGCCGGTCCATGTCGAGGATGACCACGGCCTTGGCCTCGATCCGCAGCCAGCCGCGCTGGGCGAAGTCGGCCAGCGCCTTGTTGACCGTCTCGCGCGAGGCGCCGACGAGCTGGGCCAGCTCCTCCTGGGTCAGGTCGTGATGGACCCGCAGACCGTCGTCGGTCTTGGTGCCGAACCGCTCGGCGAGGTCGAGCAGCTGCTTGGCCACCCGGCCGGGAACGTCGGTGAAGACCAGGTCGGCCAGCACGTCGTTGGTGCGGCGCAGCCGCTGGGCCAGCGCGCGCAGCAGGTGGAGCGCCACCTCGGGACGGCCGGTCAGCCAGGGCCGCAGGTCGTCGTGGCCGAGCCCGGCCAGCCGCACGTCGGTCAGCGCCGTCGCGGAGGCCGTGCGCGGCCTCGGGTCGAACAGCGACAGCTCGCCGAACATCTCGCTCGGGCCGAGCACGCTGAGCAGATTTTCCCGTCCGTCGGGTGAGGTGCGGGACAGCTTGATCTTGCCTTCCAGCACGACGTAGAGCCGGTCGCCGGTCTCGTTCTCGTGGAAGAGCGTCTGTCCCTTGGAGAGCTGGACCTCTGTGATGCTCGTACGCAGCGCCGCGGCGCTCTCGCGGTCCAGCGCGGCGAACAGGGGGGCCTTGCCCAGCACATCTTCGGTGTTCACTCTGCCTCCTCTGCTGCCATTGTGACTCACCCCACTCTGCGTGGCACTCACAGGTTATGGGAATGCTGGAGTGTTCTGCGCTTTTAGGACGAGTCGCATCCAGGGGAAAGTTACCGGATGCCCTCATTTCAGGGGGTTTCGGCCCCCTCGGGAGGCAGGCAGGTCCCCTCAGGAGGCCAGCAGGTCGTCCACCGAGGCCACGGCCGCCGCCACGGACTGGCCGAGCAGCACGCGGAGCACGTCGGCCGCCCGGGGGCGGGTGGTGGGGTCGGGCCGGCGGCACTGCCGTACCGCGAGGCGCAGGGCGGGAGGGAGGGCGGCGGTGTCGCCGTCCGTGCGGCCGGTGCCCGCGAAGACCACGAGGTCGGCCCAGGCCCGCATGTCCTCGGCGGCGGAGCCCGGCGTGATGCCGGGCTGCCAGCCGATCAGGACCTGCCCGTGGAGTCCGAGCGCGACGCTCTCATGGCTGAGCCCGAGCCCCACGTTGCCCCGTGCGTGCAGCTTGGCCACGGCGGAGGCGCAGGCCAGGGCCAGGTGATGCAGCGCCTGCCCGTAGAGCGGCCCCGACGTACGTACGAAGTCCGACAGCACCGCACCCTGACCGCTCATGGCCACCGCCTCCCAAGTCGCCAGGTTGTACGCGAGCAGGCCCGTCCTTGGTTCAACCGTTCGCGAGAGCTTCTAGTCTTGCGGCATGGCCACGAACGCGGCGGGGCGCAAGCCGGAGACCCAGCTCGCACTGGTACGGCGGGCGCGCAAGATGAATCGCATCCTCGCGGAGACCTACCCAGAGGCCCATTGCGAGCTCGACTTCGGCAACCCGTTAGAACTTCTGGTCGCGACCATCCTCTCCGCGCAGTGCACGGACAAGCGGGTCAACATGGTCACCCCCATCCTCTTCGCGAAATATCCGACAGTGGCCGACTATGCCGCCGCGGACCCGTCCGAGATGGAGGAGATCATCCGCTCGACCGGCTTCTTCCGCGCGAAGACCAACAGCATCATCGGCATGGCCACGGCGGTGTGCGAGCGGTACGGCGGAGAGGTGCCCGGCAAGCTGAAGGACCTCGTCACCCTGCCGGGCGTGGGCCGCAAGACCGCCAACGTGGTGCTGGGCAACGCGTTCGGCGTGCCGGGGCTCACCGTCGACACCCACTTCCAGCGGCTGGTACGCCGCTTCGGCTGGACCGAGGAGACCGATCCGGTCAAGATCGAGCACGTCGTGGCGGAGCTCCTGCCCAAGCGCGAGTGGACCATCTTCTCGCACCGGGTGATCTGGCACGGCCGCCGCATCTGCCACGCCCGCCGACCCGCGTGCGGCGTGTGCCCGCTGGCCGCGCTCTGCCCCTCGTACGGCACCGGCCCCACGGCGACGGCCGAGGCCGCGAAGCTCGTCAGGCCCGGCCCCTTCTCCTGATCAGGGATCTGATCAAGGGAAGTCATCGGAGCCCCGGCGTGTTGGAGGAATGCGTGACCGAAGTGCCCGACTGGCTCGACCGACTGGCGACGCAGGCTCAGCGGATCAGAGTGCCCCGATACCTGCGTCCGCCGGACGGAGCCGGGCGGGCCGCCGCGGTGCTGATGCTGTTCGGTGAGGGGCCGCTGGGCCCTGACGTCCTGCTCATCCAACGCAGCACGCGCGGGCGCAGGCACGCCGGCCAGCCCGCGTTCCCCGGCGGCGGCGTGGACCCCGATGACGGAGGACCCGTCGCGGCGGCCCTGCGCGAGGCCGAGGAGGAGACGGGCGTCGATCCCTCCGGCGTCCACGTGCTGTGCACGATGCCCGAGCTGTACCTCAACCACAGCGACAACCGGGTCACGCCCGTGATCGCCTGGTGGCGCGAGCCCTCCGCCGTGCACGCGGCCTCGCCCCACGAGGTCGACTCCGTGGAACGGGTGCCGGTGGCCGAGCTGGTCGATCCCGGCAACCGGATCATGCTGCGGCATCCCAGCGGGATGGCGGGGCCGGCGTTCCAGGTGCGGGGGATGCTCGTGTGGGGGTTCACGGCCATGGTCCTGGACACCGTGCTGCGCGAGGGCGGGCTCGAACGCCCGTGGGACCCCACGCGGGTGGAGGACCTGCCGCAGCACGTGATCGACCTGGCTTCGAGGGGTTAAGGGATCTCTCTGAGCGCCACGCCGAGCGAGGCCCAGCCGGCCACGTCCTTGTCGCTGTCGGCGGCCAACGCCCGCAGCGTCTCCAGGCCGGCCCGGTCAGGCGGGTCGCCGAGCACGTGCTGCAGCGCGTACGCGGCGCCGTACCGCACCCTGGCGTCGTCGTGCCCGGCCAGCTCGATCACCGACGGCAGCGACCGCGGGTCGGCCAGGTGGCCGAACGCGATCAGCACCGAGTAGAGGACCATGGCGTCGTGCTCGCTGGCGGCCAGGTAGCGCAGCACCGGCAGCGTACGGTCCACGAACGGCCGCAGCATCCCCATGATGTCCACGCCGAGCAGGCGTTCGGCCACGGTGTCCGCGGCGCACAGCCGGCGCGCCTCGATGAACGACTCCAGATCGCCGCGCTGGCGCAGCACGGAGATCACATGCCAGCGCAGCGGGCCGTCGGGGTCTGTGTCGCGCAGAGCTGCCTCGATGAGATCGCGCACTGTTCCCTCGGCCGGCGGCATACCGCCCAAGCTAGACATGCGGTAGCGCCGTCCTGGCCGAAGACGTGCACACTTGACCGTATCCCTGGTTACCTTTGAAACGTGCGCGGTGATCTGCTTGACCTCATCTTGATCGGCCTCGTGGTGGCCTTCGGCATCTCGGGTTACCGGCAGGGCTTCATCATCGGGGTCATGAGTTTCGTGGGGTTCGTGGGCGGCGCCGTGCTCGGCGTCTTCATCGCGCCGCCGATCTCCAAGGCGGTGGTGAGCGGCGACACGCCGCAGGCGCTGCTGGCCATCGTGATCGTCTTCCTCGCCGCCACCATCGGCCAGTTCGCCTCCTCGACCCTCGGCGCCGTCGTGCGCAGCCATGTGACCTGGGAGCCCGCCAAGGTGGCCGACGCGGTCGGGGGCACGTTCTCCAGCGCGCTGTCCGTGCTGGTCATCGCCTGGCTGATCGGCTCGCTGATCGTCTCGACGGCCTTCACCCCGCTCGTCGACCAGGTGAAGAACTCCGCGCTGCTGACCACGGTCGACGAGGCGATCCCGCAGGGCGCGCGCGACTGGCAGCAGCCGTTCAAAAAGTTCATCGACCGCTCGGAGTTCCCGCCCGTCTTCGACGCGATCGGCGCGGACCAGCTCATCGACGTGCCGCCGCCGGATCAGAGCGTGCTGCAGGGCTCCAAGCTGGAGCGGGCCAGGAAGGGCATCGTCAAGGTCCAGGGCAACGCCGAGAGCTGCAACAAGCACATCGAGGGCACCGGCTTCGTCTACGCCCCCGACCGGATCATGACCAACGCCCACGTGGTGGCGGGCGTCACCCGTGACCTGCAGGTCATCGACTCCACCAACACGCCGCACGCGGCCACCGTCGTGCGCTACAACCCGCGGCGCGACATCGCCGTCCTCTACGTGCCCGGCCTCGGCCTGCCGCAGCTCGCCTTCGACGGCGACGGCGGGCGGGGCGACAACGCGATCATCGCCGGGTTCCCCAAGAGCAAGGGCTTCACCGCCGAGCCGGCCAGGATCGGCCGCCAGCTCGACGCCGAGGGGCCCGACATCTACCGCGACGCCACGGTCAGGCGCAAGGTCTACGCGATCCGCGGCCGGGTGCTGCCGGGCAACTCGGGCGGGCCGCTGCTCACGGTGGACGGGCGCGTCTACGGCGTGATCTTCGCCGCGGCGACCAACGAGGCGGACACCGGCTACGTCCTGACGGCCGAGGAGGTCGCCCCCGACGCGGCCCAGGGCAGGAGCGACACCACGAAGGCCAGCACGCAGCAGTGCGACTGACCCCCATGGGCCGCGCCGGCTAGCTGGGGAGCCTGGCCAGGATCAGGGCGATGGCCTCGTCGGGGTCGCTGTCCTGGCTCAGGCCCGAGGCCGCCTTGCCGACCGCGTCGTACGCGCCGCCGTACCCCTGAGCCTTGGCGGCGCCCCGGCTGAAGAGGGTCATCGCGCCGCGCCCGTTGCCGCGCTGGAGGTGCGTCAGCCCGACGCAGATCTGCGCGAGACCCTGCCACAGCTCGCGCTCCTCCTCGGGCGCGCATTTCCAGCGGCCCTCGAACACCTCGTGCGCGTTGAACGGCAGGCCCTCGCTCAGGAAGCGGCGGCCGTCGGTCAGAGCCTGCTCCATGGTGGGCGCGTAGTCGTCGGGGACCCTGGGCACGCCGGGCTCGCCGTAGGGGAGGGGCCTGCCGTACGCGTCGCGCGGCCTGGCGCTGCGCGGCCTGCCCTCGGGATCGCGGTCTCTCATCGGTCGGGCTCCGGATCGGCCAGCCAGCCCAGCAGCTCGGTGTCGAACACGTCGGGGATCTCCTCGTGGGGGAAGTGGCCGGCTCCTTCGAACAGCCGCCACCGGTACGGAGCCGCCACGTAGCGGCTCGAACCCTGTGCCGTACGCGGCAGGAGGCGCGGGTCGAGCGCCCCGTGCAGGTGCAGCGTGGGGGCCTCGATCTCGGTCCGCATGGCCCTGGCGTAGCGGCGGCCGTCGGGGCGCAGCTGGGAGCGGCCGAACCACCGGTGGTACTCCAGCGCCGAGTGTGCCACGGCGGGGATGCGGAACGCCTCGCGGTAGACCCGCGCGGTCTCGGAGTCGGGCCACCCCGGGCGGGACCACTCGTCCAGCAGCCGGCCCACAAGGGCGGACTCGCGGCGCCTGAGGCGGTGCTCCGGCAGGAAGGGCAGCTGGTGGCCGAACGTCTGCACGCTGGCCTTGAGCTGGCCGAACGGGTCGGTCAGCAGCGCGCTGCGCAGCCGCAGCGGGTGCGCGGCGGACACGGCGACCAGCCGGCGCACGCACTTGGGCTCGAGCACGGCCATCGTCCAGGCCAGCAGCCCGCCCCAGTCATGCCCGACGACGATCGCCCCGGTCTCGCCCAGCGCCCTGATCAGCCCGGTCGCGTCCGCGGCCAGCGTGGGCAGGTCGTAGCCGCGCGGCGGCTTGTCGCTGCCGCCGTAGCCGCGCAGATCGGCCGCGACCGCCCGGTATCCGGCCTTCGGCAGCGAGACGAGCTGGTTGCGCCAGGTCCACCAGAACTGCGGGAACCCGTGCAGCAGCAGCACCAGCGGTCCTTCGCCCGCCTCGACGACGTGGAAGCGGGTGCCGCCCGCGTGGACCGCGCGATGCGTCCAGGGCCCTTCGATCTGTACGACCGACTCATCAGGTGCCATCGCGGGTCACCGGCTCCCGATCGGGACGGAGCGCGGGCAGCGTCTCGTCCTCGGGCGTGGCGATCTCCTTGAGCCCCTTGATCGACCTGGCGGTGCGCTTCATCCCGGCCAGCCCCTTGAGCCGCCTGATCCCGATGAACACCAGCAGACCCGCGACCAGCAGGTAGAACACGGTCACGATGAGGAAGGCCAGCCAGTTGGGCAGCCACTGCGCCAGCACGTACGCGATGGTGAACGAGGCGAGGATCAGGCACAGGTGCGCCGTGAAGGCGGCGGCGGCGAAGAGCCCACCGGCCATGCCGACCCGCTTGGCATCGAACCTGAACTCGGCCTTGGCCAGCTCGATCTCCGAGCGGACAAGGTCCGAGATCTGACTGGTCGCCTGGGCGACCAGCGAGCCCAGGGATTCTTCCTCGGGAGTCTGCGGCATGAACGTCTCCTATCGAGGCCTGGCGGCCGTGTCAAACATCATCCAGCGCAAAGCGATGCTTGCGCACCCTCACGTGCAGCAGCACCGCCGCCAGGATCGACGCGACGACGCTGGCCGCGAGGATCCCGGTGGTGACAGCTTCGGCCCGCTGCCGGTCGTCACCGTACGCCAGGTCGCCGATCAGCAGTGAAACCGTGAACCCGATCCCGGCCAGCAACGACACCGCCGCCATGTCCCGCCAATGCAGCTCTTCCGACAGTTTCGCCAGGCCGAGCCGCACCGACAGCCAGGCGCCGCCGAACACGCCGAGGAACTTCCCGAGTACGAGTCCCGCAATCACTCCCAGAACTACCCGATCGGAGAAGATAGCGCCCAGGCTTGATCCGTCCAGCTTCACCCCCGCCGACAGGAACGCGAACACGGGCCACGCCCAGCGGCACCAGCGTGTACTTCTGGTGCGGCAGCAGGGCGTACGCGGCCAGCAGAGCCGCTCCCAGGAGCAGCATGAGGACGTCGACGTGGCTCGTGTAGAAGACGGCGATGATCGTGATCGCGCCGAGGTCGTCCACGACCGCGCAGGTCAGCAGGAACGCGCGGAGCGCGGCCGGCATCGCGCTGGCCGTCACGGCGAGCACGGCGAGCGCGAAGGCGATGTCGGTGGCCGTCGGGATCGCCCAGCCGCGGGCGGCGTCGCGCTCGCCCCAGCTCACCAGCAGGTAGACGACGGCCGGTACGGCCATTCCGGCCAGGGACGCGATGATCGGGAGGGCGGCCTTGCGGACGTTGGCCAGCTCGCCGTGGACCAGTTCCGCCTTTACCTCGAGGCCCGCCACGAAGAAGAAGATCGTCAGCAGGCCGTTCTGCGCCCACTTGTCCAGCTCCAGAGGGGGCCGAGCCGGGTCCCGCGGAGCGCCTCGTAGCTGTCGGGGGAGAGGTTCGCCCAGGCCAGGGCGGCGATCGTGGCGGTGAGCATGATGACTCCGCCGATGGTCTCGGTGCGGAGGGCCTCGGCGATGGCACGAGTCTGGGTACGCATGGTAGTCCTCTGGTCGGAATGCCGCTTTTCATGCCGACCAGACTTCCCGGCACACCTGCGTACTAGCGTACACATAGAGGGCGCATATCCCCATACAGGGACATACGCCCTCTATGCGGCGCTTCAGTCCTCGGACTTCGCCGACGGGAGCTTCTCCGAGATCAGGTTCATCACCGTGCTGTCGGCCAGGGTGGTGACGTCGCCGATGCTGCGGTTCTCCGCCACGTCGCGCAGGAGGCGGCGCATGATCTTGCCGGAGCGGGTCTTGGGCAGCTCGGGCACGACCAGGATCTGGCGCGGCTTGGCGATCGGGCCGAGGGTCTTGGCCACGTGGTTCCGCAGGTCGGCGGCGATGTCGTCGCTCTCCTCCGCCGAGCCGCGCAGGATCACGAACGACACGATCGCCTGGCCCGTCACCGGGTCGGTCGCGCCGACCACTGCCGCCTCCGCGACCTTCGGGTGGCTGACCAGGGCGCTCTCCACCTCCGTGGTGGAGATGTTGTGGCCGGAGACGAGCATGACGTCGTCCACGCGGCCGAGCAGCCACAGGTCGCCGTCCTCGTCCCGCTTGGCGCCGTCGCCGGGGAAGTACATCCCCTCGAACCTGCTCCAGTAGGTGTCGATGTAGCGCTGGTCGTCGCCCCAGATCGTACGGAGCATCGACGGCCACGGCTCGCGCACCACGAGGAAGCCGCCGCCTCCGTTGGGGACGCTGTTGCCCTGGTCGTCGACCACGTCCGCGGAGATGCCCGGGAGCGGGCGCATCGCGGCGCCCGGCTTGCCGTCGGTGACGCCCGGGAGCGGGCTGATCATGATGGCGCCCGTCTCGGTCTGCCACCAGGTGTCGACGACGGGGCAGCGCTCGTGGCCGATGTTCTCGCGGTACCAGACGTACGCCTCCGGGTTGATCGGCTCGCCGACGGAGCCCAGGATGCGCAGGCTGGACATGTCGTACTTCGCGGGGATGTCGTCGCCCCACTTCATGAACGTCCTGATCGCCGTGGGGGCGGTGTAGAGGATCGTGATCTTGTACTTCTGCACGATCTCCCAGAACCGGCCGCGGTGCGGGGTGTCGGGGGTGCCCTCGTAGATGACGCTGGTGGCGCCGTTGGCCAGGGGGCCGTACACGATGTAGGAGTGGCCCGTCACCCAGCCGATGTCGGCCGTGCACCAGTAGATGTCGGTGTCGGGCTTGAGGTCGAAGACGGCGTGGTGGGTCCAGGCGGTCTGGGTCAGGTAGCCGCCCGTGGTGTGCAGGATGCCCTTCGGCTTACCCGTGGTGCCGCTGGTGTAGAGGATGTACAGCGGGTCCTCGGCGTCGTGGGGCTCGGCGGTGTGCTGGTCGCTCTGGCGGTCGACCAGGTCGTGCCACCACACGTCCTTGTCGCCGAACGCGACGTCCTGGCCGGTGCGCCGTACGACGAGGACGTTCTCGACCTGGGGGCACTCGGCGACGGCCTCGTCCACCGTGGGCTTGAGCGCCGACGGGTTGCCCCTGCGGTAGCCGCCGTCGGCGGTGATGACCAGCTTGGCGTCGGCGTCGTCGATCCGGCTCTTCAGCGCCGTGGCCGAGAAGCCGCCGAACACCACCGAGTGGATCGCTCCGATGCGGGCGCAGGCCAGCATCGCGATCGGCAGCTCGGGGATCATCGGCATGTAGATGGCCACGCGGTCGCCCTTGGCGACGCCGAGCTCCTGAAGGGCGTTCGCGGCCTTGCTGACCTCGCGCTTGAGGTCGTTGTAGGTGAGGGTGCGGGTGTCCCCCTCGGGCTCGCCCTCCCAGTAGTAGGCGACCTTGTCGCCGCGGCCCTCGTCGACGTGGCGGTCGACGCAGTTGTAGGCCACGTTGAGCTCGCCGCCGATGAACCACTTGGCGAAGGGGGGATTCCACTCGAGCGTCTTGTCCCACCGCTTGGCCCAGGTCAGCCGCTCGGCTGCGTGCTCCCAGAAAGCGAGACGGTCGGCGGCGGCCTCGCTATATGCGGCGGCGGTCACGTTCGCGGCCGCCGCCAGATCAGCCGGCGGTGCGAACCGGCGGTTCTCCTGCAGCAGGTTGGACAGCGCCTGGGTCTCGTTGCCAGGGGTCTCCGGGGCCACTTCGTGCTCCTTCTATGGCCAGATTGGATGGTCGTGTCCCACTTCACCAGCTCACGGGCTCCACACACAAGAGGTCTAGACAGGTACGTACCGACGAGCCCCTCGCTTATCAGGACGGCTGACAAACGCTATTGAAATGTTGTCATCCTGAAATCGGGAGGGGACCCATAAAGGGTCGCGGATATTCGATCGCCGGGTTTTCCGGCCTTGCCGCGGCTCTCGGGGACGCTGGTACGGTCGGGCCGTACCCGCCGGTAGGGTCGGTTCCCGTGAGTGACCCATTGGCTGTCATCGCGGAGTTCCCCGGCGTGGCCGAGGCCGTGGACTCGGCGCGGCAGGCCGTCGACAGGCTGTACCGCCACCGCGTCCTGCGCCGCGCCGGCCCGGCGGTGAGCGCGGAGTCGTCCCTGCGCGGCGCGCGGGCGTCGGCTTGCCTGGAGGGCGTGGAGGTGTCCCTCGACGCCCTGCGCCGGGACGAGATCCACGACCCGCTGGTGCAGGGGGCCCTTCGTGCTTCGGCGGAGATGGGCCGGATGGGCCCGACCTGGCGTACGGCGCCCCGGCAGGTGCTCGCGCGCCTGCACGCGGTGGCCGCGGCCGGCCTCGCGCCGCACTCCTCCCTGGGCCGCCCGCGGTCGGCGCCCTTGGAGGCGCCGGACCCGCTCGGCCTGGGACCCGCGCCAGGGGCCGCTGAGGCGGCGGCGCGCTTGGAAGGGCTGTTCGGCCTGCTGGAGGGGGCCACCAAGGCGCCCGCGATCGTGCTGGCCGCCGTGGTGCACGCCGAGCTCGCGGCGCTGCGGCCCTTCGGCACGGCCGACGGGATCGTGGCGCGTTCGGCCGAGCGGCTCACCCTGGTCGAGTACGGGCTGGACCCGAAGTCCCTGGTGGCCGTGGAGGTGGGGCACCTGGAGGGGGCCTATGCCGACGGGTTGCGGGCGTACCTGAGCGGGACGCCGGAGGGCGTCGCCCGCTGGGTACAACAGTGTGCCTCCGCGGTAACCCTCGGAGTGCGGGAGACGACCGCCATCTGCGAGGCCATGCAGCGGGGCTGAGCGCCCGGCGGGCGGGGGTGCTGACATAGCTGACGGCGTCTCAGTCAAGAGACGCCGTCTGCCGGTGCATCACGCCGGGTTACCAAGCGTGCACCTGTATTCGTCGGAGCGGGTCAAGCCCGTCACGACGCGCCTCCCGCGGCTGGTCGCGCGTGGGTACCCGGCTGATGCACCCGGACAAGGGGTCCGTGACTTCTTTCTACGTCGGATCCGCCCTGATGGGAACCCCTTGGAGCAAGACCTTTACCCGCCAATGGGGCCAGGCCGGGCATAGGCCTTCACGGGCACCTCGGGTCACCCGGTTACCGATCCGTGACGATCACGGAGAGTGATCTCCTTTATGTGATCGTTATGTCGCTGACAAAAAACTTGGCGCAAATGCGAGATTGCTCCTCGACGAAACTCGAGTCGATCGGGCAGCATACGTTGGTATCGCCCGAAACTTGAGCGACCGTGCAGGGGATAGCTTTGCCAGTCCCTTGCCAGGCTCAGGTGAAGTGATGAAAGCTTTCTTCTGAAACGGGACCGGCTCTACCCCCCCGGAGCCGGACCGCTCAGGCGACCCCCGCTCTCCCCCCCGGCGGGGGTCGCCCCTTTTCCACCTCCTCCGGCCTCTTCTCCGGGCATGGCGTGGTCCATCTCCTCCGGCCCCTTCTCGGGCATGGCGTGTTCCACCTCCTTCGGCCTCTCTCGTCCGGACATGGCGTGGTGCCTCGGACCGGCGTTTGTCCACAGCGGCGCCCCAGCGGTCACCCACCATCCCCAGAACCCCGTTCGCCTGCTCGCCGCCCCCGCCACCTCCAGCAACGTTGGCCTCCCAACCCCGCCCACCAGGGAGCCGGCAATGCACCGTCCGCTCGTCATCACCGAAGACCATGCCCTGCTCGACGACCTCGTCCGCATAGCGGCCGCGGCAGGCGCCCAGCTCGACGTGGCGCACACTCCAGCCCACGCCCGGCCGTTCTGGAACCTGGCGCCGCTGATCGCGGTGGGCGCCGACCAGGCGGACGCCGTGGCCGCGACCTCACCGCCCACCCGGGACCAGGTCCTCCTCGTCACCCGAGCCGCCGAAGACCCCGACACCTGGCGGAAATGCGTGGCGGTAGGCGCCCAGGCCGTCATGGCGCTTCCCGAGGACGAGCGCGACCTGGTGGAGCGGTTCGCGGACGCCATGGAGCCCGATCCCCGCTCGGGCTCGGTGATCTGCGTGATCGGCGGCCGTGGCGGGGCGGGCGCGAGTGTCCTGTCGGCCTGCCTGGCCCTGCGCGCCTCAGGCGACCACCTCCGCACCCTGCTGGTGGACGCCGACCCGCTGGGCGGAGGCATCGACGCGCTGCTGGGCCAGGAGGAGGCGTCGGGCGCCCGCTGGGGAGACCTGGTGGCCCGCGAGGGCCGGATCAGCTCCAGCGCGCTTCAGGCCGCCCTGCCGTCCTTCGGTGACCTGGCGGTCCTCTCGTTCCACAGGGGCGAGGTGGCGGCCATCCCGGCTGAGGCCATGCGCTCGGTCCTGGGAGCAGGCCAGCGAGGCTTCGATCTGATCGTCGTCGACCTCCCGCGTCGCCTGGACCCCGCCGCGATCGAGGCTCTGACCAGAGCGAAAACCACGTTGATGGTGGCCACGGCGGACGTTCGCGGCATCTTGTCGACCGTCCAGGTGCTGGGCGAAATCCGCAAACACACCTCCGACATCCGCGCGGTGCTCAGGCCGGGGATCGTGGACGAGGACACGGCCGCGAGCTCGCTCGGCATCCCGTCCGCCGGCGCGCTGCCGGACCAGCCACGGCTCACCGCCACCCTCAACCGCGGCGAGCTGCCCAAACTCGGCCCTCGCACCGTGCTGGGCGCCCTCTGCACCACCCTCCTGCAGGACCTTCTCCCGACATGACCACCCCTTCCTCATCCCAAGGAGCCGTCTCCCGGAGCTCGTGGAAGCGGTACGCGTACGCCTGGCCCGGGCGGGCGTGGAGCCCAGCGCCGCCCAGGTGGCCGTGGCCTTGCGAGCCGAGAAGTCCGTGTACGGCGACGCGGAGATCCTCGCGGTGGCCCGAGCCCTCTGCGCCGATCTGATCGGCGCGGGCCCGCTGGAGCCCTTGCTGGCCCGACCCGACGTGACGGACGTCCTGGTCAACGGCCCCCGCGAGGTGTGGATCGACGACGGTGGCGGCCTACGCCGCACCCAGGTCGCCTTCACGGACGACGGAGCCGTCCGCAGGCTGGCCCAGCGCCTCGCGGCCGCCGCAGGCCGGAGACTGGACGACGCCTCCCCGTACGTGGATGCCAGGCTCGCGGGAGGCGTCCGCCTGCACGCCGTCCTCCCACCGGTGGCGTCGGGCGGCACTTGTGTGTCGCTGCGCCTGCCGCCGCGCCGCACGTTCACCTTGGGAGACCTGGTGTCGGCGGGGACGGTCACCCCTTCCGCGATTCCGGTGCTGACCGCCATGGTGACAGCCAGGCTGGCGTTCCTGGTGACGGGCGGCACCGGCACCGGCAAGACCACGCTCCTGTCGGCGTTGCTGTCGCTGGCAGATCCGGCGGAGCGCCTCCTCCTGGTGGAGGACTCCGCCGAGCTGCGCCCTCTCCACCCCCACGTGGTCCGCCTGGAAACCCGCCCGGCGAACCTGGAGGGCGCGGGCGGGGTGGGCCTGCGCGACCTGGTGCGCCAGGCGCTCCGCATGCGCCCTGACCGCCTGGTGGTGGGAGAGGTGAGAGGCAGCGAGGTGGTCGACCTGCTGGCCGCGCTCAACACGGGCCACGAGGGCGGCTGCGGCACGCTCCATGCCAACACCGCTGCCGACGTACCACCTCGGCTGGAGGCGCTGGGCTGCGCGGCGGGCCTGACCAGGGAGGCCGTGCACAGCCAGTTGGCCGCGGCGCTCGACGCGGTCATCCACCTGACCCGCGGCCGCCCGGACGGCCGAAGGCGCGTAGCCGAGATCTGCCTGCTCTCCCGCACCTCGACCGGCTTCGTCGAGTCGATCCCCGCCCTCACCTTCGACACACAGGGAAACACCCGGCCCGGCCCCGCCTACGAAGCCCTGTCACAGAGAGCACAACCGCAAGGTCCTCCACACCCATGAAGGCCCACACACGCGAGCCGGACCGACGCGACTCGGCCGAACCAGACGCCGCCACGTCCTCACCAGAGGCAGCGCGATGACCGGCACCCGGAAAACGGGGACGTCATGCACGCCAGAGGCAGTGGAATGACCAGCGCCCTGATCGCCGCGTTGTCCACAGCCTGCGCCGTGTGGCTGTGGACAGCCCCTGATGCCTCCACAACGCGCCTCGCCAAGCTGACCGGGGGCGGTGGTCAGAAGGCCCGACGGAAGTCCTTGAGCAGGCTCCTCACCCGCCCGACCCCCGCACGCCGCGCAGAGTCCTGGCGTCGGGCGTCAATAGAGCTGTGCCAGGCACTGTCCGCGGAGCTCTCGGCCGGCCGTACCCCCGGAGAGGCTCTGACCAGGGCAATAGCGGCAGTGGACCTCCCGGCCCCGGACACCCTGCGCCCTGTCATCGCGGCAGCGAGGGACGGCGGCGACGTCTCCGCGGCCCTGATCTCGTCGGCCCCACCCCAAGGCGGCGAAGGCCTACGCCAACTGGCGGCCTGCTGGGAGGTGGGCGTGACGGTGGGCGCGGGTCTGGCCGTACTGGTCGAGCGGGTCGGCAGCACGTTACGCACAGCCCAAGCCCACCGCCAGGACGTCGCGGCCCAGTTGGCCGGCCCGCGCACCACCGCCAGACTCCTGGCCGTGCTCCCGGCCCTCGGCCTCCTGATGGCCGCGGCCCTGAACATGCACCCGCTGGACTTCCTGTTCGGCAGCCTGCCCGGCCTCATGTGCCTGATAGCGGGCATCGCACTGGACGCCTGCGGCCTGTGGTGGACCAACCGCATGGCGGCTCAAGCACAAGCCTGAACCCACAGCCGAGCCGTACACCGATCTTGATAGGACCTGGCCGATGCTCCAGCTGTTGTCCGCGTTGTTCGCCGGCATGGCCACCTGGCTGTGGTGCGCACCACGAACCCCGGCCGAACGTCTGTCCCGGCTACACCCGCCAAGAACACCTCATCCCGAGACCCAGCGAGCGCAGATCAAGAACGAGGAGCCGTCTCACCCGGCCTGGCTGAACTCCCGTCCACCTCGCATCACCCGAAAGACGATCATCACGGCCGCGGGCACCGGCCTGATCCTCGCCCTTCTGATCGGAGGCCTTGCTGGAATCCTCGCGGGCATCCTGATCACTCCACCAGTCGCGATATTCCTCCACAAGAAGCAACCGCAGCAGTCCCACCGCGAGCGCCGACAAATCGCGGCCGACCTCCCGTTCGCCGCCGATCTGATGACGGCATGCCTTCTCGCCGGCCGCCCGGTGAGCGCCGCCACCGACATAGCCGCCGACGCGATCGGCGGCCCACTCGGCCGGCGGTTGAAATGGGTCAGCACTCAGCTACGTCTCGGCGCCGACCCCGAACCCACCTGGGGCACCCTCGCGAAGGACCCGTCCACGGCCCAGCTCTCCCGAGCCATGAGCCGAGCGGCGCAGAGCGGCGCCCCGGTGGCGGACGTCCTGACCCGCCTGGCCGACGACGCCCGCGAGGCCGCCAGAGCCGCCTCCGTGGCCGCGGCCAGGAGCGTCGGGGTAAAGGCGGTGGCCCCTTTGGGCCTGTGCTTCCTGCCCGCATTCGTCCTGCTGGGCATCGTCCCGGTCATAGCCGGCCTGGCCGCCACGATCGTCCTCCCGTAGCACCGCAGCCGCCCCAGCCCTCGAAACTCATCCACAAGCGCCGACCGCCGCCCACCGCTTATCCACAGAACGCCGCTCGGTCCCCCGCCCACCACCCCGCTTCGGCCAACCTAGGGATCCCGCCGGACAAGACCCCGGCTCCGAGCACCACCTGGAGGCACGATGCACAGTCCCGCCACCACGCCAGACGACATCAGAGCCGCCACAAAACAGAGCCGCCACGCCACGCCAGACAGCGTCACAGCCGCCACGAAGCAGAGCTCCCACGCCACATCAGACAGCGTCACAGCCGCCACGAAGCAGAGCTCCCACGCCACATCAGACAGCGTCACAGCCGCCACGAAGCAGAGCCGCCACACCATGCCAGAGCGCATTACAGCCGCCACGAAGCAGAGCTCCCAGCCCACGTCAGGCAATCTCCCTCATAGCCGCAGCCACGCGCCCCGCACCCACTCGATAGCGCCACCAGACACTGCCGAAACCGCCGACACTGCCGAGACCGCAAGCTCAACCGCCGAAACCGCAAGCGCTGAGCGGCCAAGGGACACCCCCACGCCATCCACCGCACACAACGGGTCACCGCTGGCCGACCCAGCCGGGCCAGTCCAACGCGCGGATCTCCCCAACCCTCCGCGCGGAAACCGATGGCTCCACTACGCGGCCGTCAACCGGCAGCGAGGCATGTCCACGGCCGAATACGCGGTGGGCACCATCGCGGCCTGTGCATTCGCCGCGCTCCTGTTCAAGGTGGTGAGCAGCCCAGAGGTCCAGGAAATGCTGAGCTCACTCATCGACCGAGCACTCAACACCGCCAACGGATGACCGTCCGCCAAGCGCGGACCTCCATGGGCGAGACGCGGTCGGCATCGCGAGGGTCGGTCACGGCCGAGACCGCCGCGATGCTGCCCGCGCTCATGGTCGTCCTGGCAGCCGCATTGTGGGCCGTCCAAGCCGTGGGCGCCCAGTTCGAATGCGTGGACGCGGCCCGCGCGGCAGCGCGCGCAGCGGCCAGAGGCGAGCCGCTGGAGCAGGTGAGCGCCCGAGCCCGATCGGCCAGCCGGGCGGACGCGCAGGTGACGGTGTCCCGCGAAAAGGAGACCACAAGAATCGAGATCACGGTCGAGGTACGACCGCCCTGGGCCCAGTCCCTGCCGGCGGTCCGCATATCCGCCACAGCCACAGCTGACACCGAGCCCGGCAACATCCCCTGACCCAGCGAGAAAACGGGAGTCGGCAGATGAGTACGCCATACAGAGACCAGACCCTACGGAGAGGAGAGGCACCGATCAGCACCAGGGAAAGAGGCTCAGCCACACTCTGGGGCGTGGCCCTCATGGGCATCCTGATGACAGTGGCCGCCGGGTTCGCCACGGTGGGCTCGGCACGCGTGGCACTCCACCGCGCGAACAGCGCCGCCGACCTCAGCGCCCTGGCAGCAGCCAAACTGGCGATGACCGATCCAGCAGCCGCCTGCGCCAGAGCCGCCGCCCTCGCCGCGCAGAACGGCGTCGAGCTCACCCGCTGTCAGATCACCCAAGAGATCGCCGACGTCTGGACCTCCTTGCCGGTCTCACTACCGTTATTAGGCACACGCACGCTGACAGGCAGAGCCCGCGCCGGCCCAGCAGTCACACCACCATGATCGAGCAGTCGGGTACGACGTCGCCGCCCCCGAGGCGGCAAGAGCAATCACGAGTGCGGCGTGTCGGCCTCCAAGGCCCAAAGCAATCTCGGTGAGGTGTCGCGGCCTCCGAGGCCAA
This sequence comes from Nonomuraea sp. NPDC050786, assembly GCF_040654115.1. Taxonomy (NCBI): domain Bacteria; kingdom Bacillati; phylum Actinomycetota; class Actinomycetes; order Streptosporangiales; family Streptosporangiaceae; genus Nonomuraea; species Nonomuraea sp. NPDC050786. Next base: position 643,943 of record NZ_JBFAHJ010000001.1, on the reverse strand, counting down.
GAGCAATTTCGGGTACGGTGTCGCGGCCTCCGGCTCAACGCGGGAGTCCCTGAGGCCTGAGGCCTGAGGCCTGGCCGAGCATGTGGGCTCATCCGATACGCGTGCCGGCAAGCAACAGGAACAGCGGAACGCGACGCCGACGCTCCAGCTCAGCGACATCGCCGTTGAAGCGGTCCTCGCTGGGTGCGCACTCTCGCAGAGAAGCCAGGGAAAAACCGGTCTTCATCAGGGCGATCACATAATCCTCAACAGTCCGGTGAAACCACGTGACTGTGCCACCCATCCAACTCCTCTCCCGCGGCCCCTTGACGAAGTAGTCATCGACAACCCATGAGGTGCGTTTCCCCTGCGTCCCGGAGTCGTACGAGCTCAGAACGGGATGCACGACGGTGAAAACGATGCGTCCACCGGGTGAGAGGCAGGCATGGCAGGCGGCCAGCACGGACTGGAGATCATCGACATAGTGAAAGGCCAACCGTGAAACGATCACATCGAAAGACGACGCTGGAGCGGAGAAGTCCTCGATGTCGGCCATCTCCACCCGGCCTGAGGTTCCCCGCAGGGCCGCGTTGCCCGCCTCGACCATTGCCGCCGAGCCGTCCAACCCCAGGTAACTGCGGCAACCGGCGTTCAGCAGCGTTTGTCCGATGGCCGCGTCCCCGCAGCCGAGGTCCAGCACCCGGAGCCCCGCGACCGTGCCGAGCTCATCCAGGAGAGCCGGCTCCTCCATCACCTGGTTGGGGCTCGACACGCCACTGTGCCGATGATCGAGATACCGCTCGAAGATCTGAGGCACGTCATAGAAGGAACCACCGCGTCTGCTTCCAGTCACGGCCAGGAGTGTAGATGGACAAATAGGAAAAAGCTCTTGCCGTGCAATCCGGAACATGGTCTTACTCGCGACATGACTCGACTCCAATAGCTGGCGAAAAACGATGTGGCAGTCAAGTCCAGAGGGCTAGGTCGCAATCCAGTCTCGACTACTTAGACGCGGTGTCCAAGAGTTGTGTATGTCCCGTAAGGTTCCGCTTACCCTCGGTCCATGCCTTATGCGATAGGACGTCTGGGAGAGCTGGGACGAAGTCGCTAAGGTGCGGGTCCGGGGACGGTCGGTGACCGTATCGGCCGGGCGGACTGCACTTCCGGTCGTCGCGTGAACGCCCCCAAGGCGGTCAGGCGGCGCGAGGCTCTCGATGGAGGGAAGCGTCGTGACGGTAGTCGGCAGAGTGGTGGCCGCAGGAGTGATCGTGGCGGGATCCATCGCGCTCGGCGGATCCGCTCAGGCCGCCGCGGCGACGGTGCGGGCCGACGGGCAGATCACCTCGCCCTCCGACGGTCAGGTGATCTCCAACTCGGCTGTGACCGTTTCCGCGCATACGGGCGTGATGCAGTTGAAAGTGGGCCTGTACGTCGAAGGCCCCTCCACACCCGGTCAGAAGGTCGCCGGAGGTGGAGCGAACCAGTCGATCTCCGGCACGTTCGACGCCGGCGGCGCCCCCAACGGCACCTTCACGGTGACCCTCAAGGGAGAGATCACCGGCACTGCGTACGCCACCAGCACGTTCAAACTCCAGCGGCCGCCCGAGCTGCCGGGCAACGTGGACGCGACCAGGCAGGGCACGTCCAAGGTCCTCGTGACCTGGAGCAAGGGCTCGGAGCCCGACCTGCAGTCGTACGAGGTCTCCAACACCCAGTCCGGCATCGTGGGGAGGCTGCCCGTCGACAGCGCGTGCTCCGGCTCCTCGTGCCGAGCGGCACTGGCCGTGCCGACCAAGGCCGAAGGGCAGAAGGTGGGGTTCACGATCAAGGCGTTCAGGGGCGACGGTGACGGCGGCTCGATCGGCTCGGGCAGTTCGGCCCCCGCGTACGTCGCCTTCCCCGCGGCGCCCAAGCCCAAGAAGACCGCCGACGCCCGGACGCCCAAGACCAAGGAGACCAAGAACGTCGATCCACTGCCCACTCTCCCCGCCAAGAAGCAGACGCTGCCGACCAGCAAGCCGACGAGCAGGCCGACGACTCAGAAGCGGCCGACCGCCAAGCTGCCGGCCATACCTGACACCGACCCCAAGGGCAATCTCCCGATCCCTACCGCCGATGAGACGGGCGGTCTCGCCCCGACCGACACGAAGAACGGCACGCAGCCGGCTGCCGCCCAGCCCGTCGACGTGGAGGCGCAGTCGGGCGAGTCGCCGATCGGGAACGTCGGCCAGTACGGCGTCTACGTCGCGGCGGGCATCCTCCTGTTGCTCGTCGGCGCCCACGCCGGCGCCTGGGCCCGTCGGCGCGCGCTCGCCGCGGTGGCATCGGGCGGCCCCGCGTCCGGCACGACCGCCGCGGCAACGGCCATGCCGTCGGCTGGTGGGACGCAGGCGGCCAAGCCGGGGAGCGACAGCATTCCCGCGATCACTCCGCCACCGCGGCGACGGCCCGCTGTGATTCTGGCGGTCGCCAAGACTCGAGTACCCGATCGGTCACAGGCCCGGCAGCCGTTATCGGCTGAGCGTCCTGACGCGGCGGATCCCGCCCGCCCGCCATCGCCCACGCTCCACCAGAAGCGCCAGGAAGCGCCCGCCGTGCTGCCGCTCTCGACTGAGGGGGAGGAGGCGGAGGTGCGAGGCGTCGCGGAGACCCGTAAGGAGCCGGTTCGTATCGCCTTGCCCAGCTCCGCAGTCACGGACGTTCCCGACTCGGCTGCCTACCCCCTCCCGTCCGCCGTACGGATCGAGGATCGCTGGGACGACTACCTGCCGCCGTCGCCCAGGTCCATGGAGGACAGCGGGTTCTGGGAGCGCCCGCAGCCCGGGTCCGCCGATTTCTGGGCGGCCGACGAGGACAACAAGGAATCGGACGAGGAACGCGCTTATGCCGGCCGCCGACACACGGATGGCGAGAGCTAGAAGATTCGTCTGGGCTGTGGCGCGGAGACCCGGCCCTTCACTTCAGGGGCGAGAGGAAGCGCCAGCCCTCCTATCGAAAACAATATGGAAAACTTCGGTGGTGTGCGGTCAGTGATGCGCCAGTGATGGGAGGTGCGCGATGGCGATCCGCCGCTCGGCCGCCAAGCGGCACGGCCTGTCCTCGGTCGTGCAACTTCGGCTCGCCCCCATCCCGGCCCAGGTGACTGCCCTCGCCGTCGCCGTGCAGGTGTGTAACCAGGCAGCCACCTAAATCTCCCGCCTGGCCTGGCAGCAGCGCACCTTCGCCATCCTGGACCTGCACCGGCTCGCTTACCACCCCGCGCGTGCGGAGGTCGCCGGGCTGGGCGCGCAGGCGGCCGTGCGCGCCATCGCCCGGGTCGCCGGCGCCTATGCCAACCGCCGCGCCACCAAGAAGCGGGCTCATGTGTTCCGTCCGTCCGGGGCAGTCCCCTACGACGCGCGCCTGATGAGCTGGAACCGGGACGCCCGCATCGTGTCCCTGTGGACCCCCACCGGCCGCGTCCACGTCTCCTACACCGGCCGCGAGCAAGACCTCAAAGCCCTCGACACCCTGCCGATGGGGGAGGCAGACCTGATCTGCCGGCGCGGCGTGTGGCTGCTGCAGGTCACCCTCCCTGCCCAAACCAGCGGTGCGCGAGCCGGTCAACGGTTTCCTCGCTGTGGATCAGGGAGTGGCAAACCTGGCGGTCACGTCCGACAGTGTGGTGCTTCCCGGCTCCGCCCTGCCCGGCACCATCGACGGCAACGGGCATGTGCGAACGTTGCGGGAGCGGCGGCATCGGCAACGCCGCCGGTTGCAGAAGAAGGGCACGCCTGCGGCGCGGCGGGTGCTGCGCCGCCCGGCCGGGCGCGAGCACCGGATGATGACCAACGTCAACCACCAAATCCCCACATATGTGGTGCGCGAAGCCGAACGCACCGGCCGCGGCATCGCCCTGGAAGACCTCCAAGGCATCCGCTCCCGGGTAAGGGCTCACCGGCTCCAGCGGCGCACCCTGCACTCCTGGGCCTTCGCCCAGCAGATCGCGTTCACCCGCTACAAGGCCGCCCGAGCCGGGATCGCCTTCACCCTGGTCGACCCCGCCTACACCAGCCAGGCCTGCCCGCAATGCGGATGGACCAGCAGGGCGAACCGGCCGGCACGCGGCCGCTTCGCCTGCACCCGGTGCGGCCTCGCTGGGCACGCCGACCACATCGCGGCCCGCAACATCGCCCAACGCGGCGCTGCGGGCTGGGCTGCCGTCAACCAGCCACACGCTACCGGCCTCGCTTCAGCCAGACGGGACCGTGAGAGCAAACCACCGGCATCAGCCGGTAGTAGTTGACTGAGGGCTCAGTAGCGTGTCGAGGAGGCGGACGGCGCCTCGTTTGTGCAGGGGTTCGTTGCCGTTGCCGCATTTCGGGGACTGGATGCAGGACGGGCAGCCTCGTTCGCATTCGCAGGACGTTATGGCTTCACGTGTGGCGGTCAGCCAGTCCGCCGCGCGGGCGTAGCCGCGTTCGGCGAAGCCTGCGCCGCCCTCGTGGCCGTCGTACACGAAGACCGTGAGCAGGCCCGTGTCGGCGTGGAGCTCGGTGGAGACGCCGCCGATGTCCCAGCGGTCGCAGGTGGCGAAGAGGGGGAGCAGCCCGATGGAGGCGTGCTCGGCCGCGTGGGCGGCTCCGCCGAGGTCGATGCCGGCCTCCGCGAGCGGGGCCACGGCCGAGGCGGGGAGCGTCCACCAGACGGCGCGGGTGCGGAGGGTGCGCGGCGGCAGGTCGAGGGGCTCGTCTCCGAGCATTTCGCCTGATTGGAGGCGTCTCTTGAGGTAGGAGACCACTTGCCGGGTCACCTCCACCTCGCCGAAGTGCAGGGTGCCGGCCCCCAGCGGTTGCGAGCGTTGGGTGGCGAGGATGGAGATGTCGGTTATGTCGCGAGCGAACGTCGTGAAGTCCGGGTTGGCGCCGGAGACCAGGGCCACCCCGGCCTCCAGGTCGAGGAGCTCCACAAGGAAGGTCTCGCCCTGGTGGAGGTAGACCGCGCCTGTGTGCACCGTGGTGTGGGCGGACGGCTCGTCCACGCTGCCCAGGAGGCGGCCGGTGGACGACTCCACGACCTGGATGGGGGCGCCTCCGCCGCCCCGGATGTCGGCAAGGTCTGTGGCGCGCTCCCGCCTGGTCCAGAACCAGCCCGTGGGGCGCCTTCTGAGCAACCCCTGGGCGACCAGGTCATCGAGGACGGTTGAAGTGGTGTCGCCGAAGATGGGCAGATCGTCCTCGGTCAGCGGGATCTCGGCGGCCGCGGCGCAGAGGTGGGGGCCCAGCACGTACGGGTTGTCGGGATCGAGGACGATCGCCTCCACGGGCCGGCCGAACAGGGCCTGGGGGTGGTGTACGAGGTAGGTGTCCAAGGGGTCGTCCCGGGCGATCAGCACGGCGAGCGCGTCCTGGCCGTCGCGACCGGCCCGGCCCGCCTGCTGCCAGAGCGAGGCGCGGGTGCCCGGCCAGCCTGCGATCAGCACGGCGTCCAGACCTGAGACGTCCACGCCGAGCTCTAGGGCGTTCGTGGTGGCCAGGCCCATCAGCGTGCCCGCGCGGAGGGCCTTCTCCAGGAGCCTGCGGTCTTCCGCCAGGTAGCCGGCCCGGTAGGCGGCGATCTTGTTGGGGAGGTCGGACCAGTCAGGGTGAGGGGAGGGGTCCGGGAGAGCCCAGTTGAGAGAGCTCTCCGGAACCTGCCCGCTTGCTTCGCCGCCCTGACCGGTGGCATGCCCACCCTGACCGGTGGCGTGCCCATCCGGAACGGTGGCGTGCCCATCCAGACTTTTAGCATGCCGACCCGGGGTCGCGGCGGGCCCATCCAGACCCGTCGCGGGGCTGTCCTGGCTGGTGAGTGGTTCGTCTTGGGGGGTTCTGGGGGTGTCGTGGCCGGTGATGGGCTGTTCCGCTGCGCCGGGCGGGTGCGGGAAGCGGCCTGAGAGGGAGAAGGCCACGTCGGCGAGTTTGGCGCGGGCCGTCAGCGCGACCGTCTCGGCGCCCCGGCGGGAGCGGACGAAGGCGAGCGTCCGTACGTCCGCCAGGACGAGGTCCGCGAGCAGATCCGCCGCCTCCGCCGTGGCCGTACGCCGCACAGGTGCCCCTCCCTCGCCCCGTAGCTCCGTCAGAGGCGGCTCCCACAGCGCGATGGTGGTCGCACCCTTGGGCGAGGCGTCCACGGTCACCTCGTCCATCTCAAGCCCCGTCAGCCTCATCGCGAACGCCCCCGGCTCGCTGGCCGTCGCCGACGCGAGCAGGAATGTGGGGCGCGAGCCGTACCGGGCGCAGACGCGGCGCAGGCGGCGCAGGATCTGGGCGACGTGGGAGCCGAAGACGCCGCGGTAACCGTGGCACTCGTCCACGACGATCATGCGCAACCGGCGGAAGAACGACGACCATTGGGCGTGACGAGGCAGGATGCTCCGGTGCAGCATGTCCGGGTTCGTCAGGACGTAGTTGGCGTGCTGGCGCACCCACGTACGTTCCTCGAACGGCGTGTCGCCGTCGAAACAGGCGGCGCGCAGCTGGGTGATGCGCAGTTCGCGCAGGCTGCGCAGCTGGTCGGCGGCCAGGGCCTTGGTCGGCGTCAGGTACAGGATCGTGCCGCCGTCGAGGCAGGCGGCGACCGCCGGGGTCAGGTACGCCAGGGACTTGCCCGAGGCCGTGCCGGTTGAGATGATCACGTTTCGGCCACGGAATGCCAGGTCGGCGGCTTCGTACTGGTGGCGCCAGAGTCCGGTGATCCCGCGGTTCGCCAAGCGCGTAACAAGCACTTCTGGGGCCCATTTGGGCCATTCGGCTTGACCGGCCTGACGTGCTGGAACATGCTCCACATGGGTGACACGCTCATGACGTGCGGGAACACCAAGCAGGTGCCGGAGGAGTGGACCCGCCTGTTGTGGGGAGGATGCGGTGGAAGTCACTGTTTCCAGTCTTGCATCTGTGGGCAAAGTCGCCGGGAATCGTGATTTCGTATAGACACAAGCCAGACGCGTGGTTGAATGCCGCGCGTCAGGGTCGGACAGTCTGGGGCCACGCTCCAGATTGCCAGGCCCAAGAGAGTAGTTTCGCAGGCGAGGCGCTGGAGGATCTGTGGATCTGAAGTTGGATCACCGCACCGAAGACCGACTCACCATCGTGGAGGTCGAGGGTGAGATCGATGTCTACACGGCGCCGAGATTGCGTGAGCTCCTCATTGACCTGGTCAACAAGGGCAACTTCCACCTTCTCGTGAACATGGAGAAGGTGGACTTCCTCGACTCCACGGGCCTCGGTGTCCTGGTCGGGGGGCTCAAGCGGGTTCGTGCACACGACGGCTCGCTCGAGCTGGTGTGCACGCAGGAGCGCATCCTCAAGATCTTCCGGATCACCGGACTGACCAAGGTCTTCGGGATTTACGCTTCGGTCGACGAGGCCAAGGAAGCTCACGGCAAAGACAAGTAGCATGGCTACCGTCGAGCTGACGTTCAGCGCTCTCCCCGCGCACGTGCGGACCGCACGGCTGGTGGCGACGGCGATAGCCCGCCGCACCGGCGTGCAGGAGTCGCTGCTGGACGAGGTCAGGCTCGCTGTGGGTGAGGCGTGTTCCCGGGCAGTCGAGGCGCACCGCGTCCACTGTCCGGGCGAGCCCATCCGCATCGAGCTGCGTGACGATTCCGGGCGTTTCGAAGTCACGGTCAGCGATCAGGCCCCCAGCGATGAGATCAAGCAGGAGCAGCCCCTCGATCTGGGCATGCTCTCTGACTCGTTCATGTCAGGCTTTGGCATAGCGGTCATCGAGGGTCTGGCCGACGACGTCGAGGTCTTCCCCAGCCCGAAGGGCACGAACATCCGTATGAGCTGGCCCGCCGCCAACGTGACCTGAGCTCATACCTGCCTCGCTCGCCGCGCTGGGCGCCGCCGCTGCTTGTCGGCGTCCAGCCCTTCATCATGCGCGCGCTCGAGCTGCTGGTGCGGAAGAACGGCCCCGGGGCTGTCTGCTGCAGGTGGAGCTGAGGCCGGTCGGCCGCCGTCACCGGAGCTCGGGCGCCGTGCCTTCTGTTTCGGCTGCCCGGAAGACGCTTCCGTTCTGCTTGGCGGGGAAGCGGGGGCACCGGCAGGGCGCTGGTGGGTGACGGACGACCATGCTGATGAGGCTTCGGCGAACCCTTGTGACGGCGGTGCAAGAGCGTCACATGCCGGCGGGGTTCCAGGCAGGCGATGGGAAAGCGGGCGCCAGGCCGGCCGAGTGAGGCGTCCGGGGGCAGCCCTCGGTGCCGGCCTCGTGAGACGTCCTGGGGCAGCCCAAGGTGGTCGGTGTTTCGGTCTGGCCATAACGATAGGTTTTCATAACCTTAAACCCGGGGAAATTTCCCCTGTCAGGCCGCAAACCGGGTCGCTGTCAGGGGATTACTAGACGCGAGCACAAATAGCCGCCTCGAGAGCCTTCATATCCGTTGAGTGCCTGCGTAGACTCCCGGCACCGGCCAAGGTGATCCGGCGGAACGCGGATTCAACCGGAAGCGGCACCCACAACCCGGATGGTGCCGCAACACCCGCCGAGGAAAACTGCAGCACCGCCCGGGCAGGACGACCGGTCTTGCCGAGGAGAACGATGAGCAGGCACATGCTGGCAGCGGAGCCAGCGTCCAATCTGGCCCTGAGTGGAAACAATCTCACCATCGTGATCGTGGTCGCCGCGGTCGCACTGATCGCGCTGGCCGTCGCAGGCGGCCTGGTGCGTGAAGTGCTGTCCGCCGGCCAGGGCACTGAGCGCATGCAGAACATCGCGCGCGCCGTACAAGAAGGCGCCGCCGCCTACCTCGCACGTCAGTTCCGCACGTTGGCGATCTTCGTCGTCGTGATTCCCTTCCTGTTGCTCCTTCTACCTGCGGAAACGACGGAACTCCGCATAGGACGATCGATCTTCTTCGTGGTCGGGGCGGTGTTCTCCGCGCTGACCGGGTTCATGGGCATGTGGCTGGCCGTGCGCGGGAACGTCCGCGTCGCCGCCGCGGCCAGCGAAGCGGGCGAGAAGCGCGCCATGCGCATCGCGTTCCGTACCGGCGGTGTGGCCGGGATGTTCACCGTGGGCCTCGGCCTGCTCGGTGCGGCCGTGGTCGTGTTCATCTACCAGGGCAACGCGCCCGGCGTGCTCGAGGGCTTCGGGTTCGGGGCGGCGCTGCTGGCGATGTTCATGCGAGTCGGCGGCGGCATCTTCACCAAGGCCGCCGACGTCGGCGCCGACCTGGTCGGCAAGGTCGAGCAGGGCATCCCGGAGGACGACCCGCGTAACGCCGCGACCATCGCCGACAACGTGGGCGACAACGTCGGTGACTGCGCGGGCATGGCGGCCGACCTGTTCGAGTCGTACGCGGTCATGCTGGTCGCCAGCCTCATCCTGGGCAAGGTGGCCTTCGGCGAGCAGGGGCTGGTCTTCCCGCTGATCGTCCCGATGATCGGTGTGATCACGGCGATCATCGGCATCTTCGTCACGAGGGTGCGCGACAGCGACCGCAGCGGCATGGCGGCGATCAACCGCAGCTTCTTCATCTCGGCCGCGATCTCCGCGGTCCTCGTCGCGGGTGCCGCGTACCTCTACCTGCCCAGCAGCTTCGGCGGCCTGACCGGCGGCACTGTGCGCTCCGACGCCGACCCGCGGCTCATCGCCATCGGCGCGGTGCTCATCGGCCTGGTGCTGGCCAGCGCCATCCAGCTGCTGACCGGCTACTTCACCGAGACCAACCGCCGTCCCGTACGCGAGATCGGCGAGAGCTCGGCCACCGGCCCGGCCACCGTCATCCTGGCCGGCATCAGTGTCGGCCTGGAGTCGGCCGTCTACTCGGCCCTGGTCATCGGCGGCGCGGTCTACGGCGCGTTCCTGCTCGGGTTCGGGAACGTGACGATCGCGCTGTTCGCGGTGGCCCTGGCCGGCACCGGCCTGCTGACCACGGTCGGCGTCATCGTCTCCATGGACACCTTCGGCCCGGTCTCCGACAACGCCCAGGGCATCGCCGAGATGTCGGGTGACGTCGAGGGCGACGGCGCCCGCGTGCTCACCAGCCTGGACGCCGTCGGCAACACCACCAAGGCCATCACCAAGGGCATCGCCATCGCCACGGCCGTGCTGGCGGCGACCGCGCTGTTCGGCGCCTTCCGCACCGCGGTGGAGGGCGAGCTGGCCAAGGCGACCGCGGACATCAAGGCCGCGCTCGGCAGTTTCTCCACCTTCAGCCTCGGCGTCGACCAGCCGAACGTTCTGGTGGGCCTGATCATCGGTGCGGCTGTCGTGTTCCTCTTCGCGGGGCTCGCGATCATGGCGGTCGGACGGGCCGCGATGCGCGTGGTGTTCGAGGTACGCGACCAGTTCCGCAACAAGCCGGGCATCATGGACGGCTCGGAGAAGCCGGAGTACGGCCGCGTCGTGGACATCTGCACCCGCGACTCGCTCCGCGAGCTGGCCACGCCCGGCCTGCTGGCGGTCATGACGCCGATCGCGGTCGGGTTCGCGCTCGGGTACGCGCCGCTGGGCGCCTACCTCGCCGGCGCCATCGCGTGCGGCACGCTGATGGCCGTCTTCCTGGCGAACTCGGGCGGCGCCTGGGACAACGCCAAGAAGCTGGTGGAGGACGGCCACCACGGCGGCAAGGGCTCGGAGGCGCACGCCGCCACGGTCATCGGCGACACGGTCGGCGACCCGTTCAAGGACACGGCCGGTCCCGCCATCAACCCGCTGATCAAGGTGATGAACCTGGTGGCGCTCCTGGTCGCGCCGGCCGTGGTGCTGTACGCGGGCAACCCGGTCATCCGCGTCGTCGTCACGGTGGTGGCGGTGGCCGTGGTGGTCGGGGCCATCGTGGTGTCGAAGCGGCGCTCCGTGACCACGGAGCCGGCCAACAACGACAACCGGGAGCACGCCCCGGTCGCCTCATGACCCGATGACACCCTTCGGACGCCCGCCCCGCTGCGTAGGGGCGGGCGTCTCGCGTTCCCGGACGCCTTGGCCGAAGGCGGGAGTGGAAGCGAGGCTCCTCGGTGGGAAACTGGGCGCGTGAACGGTGAGAAGCCGCCCAGCGGCGGGAAGACCCTGGGCCTCATTCTGCTGGCGATGCTCGTCGTCCTGGCCGTGATAGTCGTGCTGGCCGTCTGGGCCTCGAAGACAGGGTGACGAGGTGCGGACCTTGATCGTGCTGCGGCACGCGAAAGCCGACCAGATCCTGGGCCTGGCCGATCGTGAGCGGCCGCTGACCGGGAGGGGCGAGCGGGACGCCAAGCGGGCGGGCGACGAGATCAGGGCGGCCGGGCTCGCCCCGGACGTCGTGCTCTGCTCGCCGGCGCTCAGGACCAGGCGCACCGCCGAGCTCGCCTTCCCCGAGGTGGAGATCAGCTACGAGCGGGACATCTACGAGGCGTACCCGGAGGACCTGCTCGAGGTGGTCCGGCGGACCGATCCCGAGCTGAGCACCGTGGTGCTGTGCGGGCACAACCCGGGCGTGCACGAGCTGGCCCTGGCGCTGGCCGGAGGCGACCACGTCTTCCGGCCGGGGGCGTTCGCGGTGATCGAGGTGGAGTCCGCCTGGGCGGACCTCTGGCCGGGCCAGGGCCGCCTGGTCACGCACTGGGACCCCAAGAAGGGCTGAGGGCAGGTCACCCCGTCAGTACGCCGTCCTCCGCGTCCGCCGCCTCGACCTCGTCCCGCGAGATCCCCAGCAGGTAGAGGATCGAGTCCAGGTACGGCGTGTTGACCGCCGTGTCGGCCGCCTGGCGCACGACGGGCTTGGCGTTGAAGGCCACCCCCAGCCCGGCGGCCGCGATCATGTCGAGGTCGTTGGCCCCGTCACCGATGGCCACCGTCTGCGAGATCGGCAGCCCGGCCTCGCGGGCGAACCTCTCCAGCGCCCGAGCCTTCCCGGGCCGGTCCACGATCTCGCCCACGACCTTGCCGGTCAGCCGCCCGTCGATGACCTCGAGGACGTTGGCCGCCGAGTAGTCGATGCCGAGCTCCTCCACCAGCCCGTCGGTGATCTGCGTGAATCCCCCGCTGACGATGGCGAAGCGGTAGTCGAGCCGCTTCAGCGTGCGCACCAGCGTACGGGCGCCGGGCGTGAGGACGACCGCCTTGCGCACGCTCTCGAACACCTCGGCGGGCAGCCCTTCGAGCAGCGCCACCCGGCGGCGCAGCGACTCGGCGAAGTCCAGCTCGCCGCGCATGGCCTGCTCCGTGACCCTGGCCACCTCGTCCAGGCACCCGGCGTGGGCGGCCAGCAGCTCGATGACCTCGCCCTGGATGAGCGTCGAGTCGACGTCCATGACGATCAGCCGCTTGGCCCGCCGCGACAGGCCGGTGCGCTGCACGGCCACGTCGACCTCCTGGATCGCCGCCTCGGCCGCCAGCTCGACCCGCAAGGAGTCGGGGTCGGCGCCGGAGACGGAGAGCTCGATGCAGGTGACGGGCCACTGGGCGAGGCGTTCGATGCGGTCGATGTTGGCGCCGGCGGCGGCGATGCGTCCGGCGATGCCCGCGATGGCGGCGGGCTGGAGCGTGGCGCCCAGCACGCTGACCGACAGACGGCCGCGCCGGCGCTGCTCCTTGGCCTGGGAGCCGGTGGAGAGCTCCACCTCCATGCCGAGGTCCTCGGCCACGCGCTCGACGGCGGTCCACATGGCGCCGAGGGTGGTGCCGGTGCCGGTCGAGGGGCCGCCCGCGTACGCGACGAGCACGCCCAGCGTGAGCCGGCCACGGATGACGACCTGCTCGATATCCGCCACGGTTACCGGAAAGGCGGACAGAACGGAGAAAAGTCGCGAAGTCACGCCTGGCCGGTCGGGGCCGTTCAGGGTGATGAGGAGGGTGCGCTGGTCCACATCGAGCCACGGTACTGCGCCCGGCCCGGTGCTCGCGAAGCAGGTCGGGCATTCGGGCGCAGGTGTGGCGGTGAACATTGGGTTAACGGCCGAAGCCGCGACGCCCCAGGTGAACGCCTGATGAACGCAGTGGACCGCGTACACGGACGCGGCCCGAAACGTTCCAGAGCTAGCGGACGACCTTGGTCTTGACCGTCTTCCCGTAGCCGTGCTCGGGCACGCCGAGCCGCTCCAGCTCTTCCTTGCTCATGTTGTCCATGCCGGTCTGGACGTCGTAGGAGATCACGCCGATGGTGGCCTCCTGCGTGCCCGTGGCGCCCTTCTTCAGCTTGGCCTCGAAGGTCATCTTGATGGAGTCGCCCTTCTCGAGGACGACCGGCAGGTCGCACCAGAACGCACGGCCTTCGAGGCCGCACTCGGTCTTCTTGACGCTCGTGGTGTACATGATCCGCTTGAGGTCGACACCCTTGGGGAACTGGCCGCCGACGAACCAGTAGTCGGCGTCGTAGGGCCCCTTGTTGGTGGCGACGATGCTGTAGTAGATCTTGCCGCCGGCCTTGACCGTCTTCGACGCCTTCACTTTGACGTCGAAGACCGAGAACGGCCGGTCGGCGACGGTCGTGGCAGAAGCGGGAACAGCCGGGACGAGCAGGGCGCCGGCCAGCAATGCCAGCGACGCAGCCTTGGTCAGGTTACGCATTAAACGTCTCCGATGAGGAAGTGGGCACGGGGACGCACACGCACAAAGCCCCCGTTAAATGCCCGCTGTTCCTATCATGACGGCAAAATCTGTGTAAAGACTATTTCTTCAGAATCAGGTGGGTGTCGCCGAACTCATGCCACAGATAACCCTTCCGTAGTGCCTCCTCGTATGCCCGGGCCAGTGGTTTCTCGCCCGCTATCGCGGTCAGCATGAGCAGGTGGCTGGATCGCGGCTCGTGCAGCCCGGTGATAAGTCCCGTGACGACCCGTACGCCCTTTTGCGGCGTGACGACGTGCCGGGTCCACCCGGCCGCGGGATGCACCCGCCCGTCCTCGCCCGCGGCCGTCTCCAGAGCCCGTACGGCGGTCGTCCCCGCGGCCACCACCCGGTTGCCGCTCTCGAGCGCCAGGTTGACCAGCCGCGCCGTGGCCGCCGGCACCTCGTACCGCTCGGCGTAGGGCGGCTCGTCCTTCTCCGGCGAGGCCACCCCCGTGTGCAGGGTGATCGGCGCGATCCCGACCCCGCGCGACACGAGCGCCGTCACCAGCTCCGTGGTGAACGGCCGCGCGGCGCTCGGCATCTCCGCGCTCCCCGGCACGGTCGCGAACACGGTCTGGTACGCCTCGATCGGCCAGTCCGCGCTCACGTACGAGTAGCGGATCGGCGCTCCGTGCGCCCGCAGGTACGACTCGACGTCCCGGTCGAGCGAGGCCCGCCACAGCCGCGGCGTCTCCCGCTCGATCAGCCGCAGCGTCGCCCGCCCCGGCAGCGGCAGCCATTCGCCCGGCTCGCCCCCGCCGTAGGGCTCCGAGGCCGTGGCGGTACGGCGGCGCAGTTCGACCAGCCAGGTGCCGTCCTCCCTGGAGGTGGAGAAGTGCACGGCCAGCCGGTCGAGCCGGACGGCGGCGGGCAGGGTCGCCGAGTTGTTCACCACGATCAGGTCCCCGGGGTCGAGCAGCCCCGGCAGGTCGCTGAAGTGGTGGTGCGAGGGGTCGAGACCGCCGCGCGAGAGCATGAGGCGTACCGCGTCCCTGGACATCCCCCTCGCCTCGGGAGGCTCGCCCGCCGACAGGCCGGGCGGCAGAGCGAAGTCGAGCGCGAGCGTCATTGCAGGCTCACTTTCCCGCTGGCCGGACGGGCCTTGACCAGGTCGTGCAGCGCCCCGGCCACCTTGGCCGGGTCGGTGGCGGCCGCCGCCTCCTCGGCGCCCACGGCGTCGGCGAGCATGCGGGTGTTCATCTCGCCCGGATCCACCCACCAGACCCGCACCTCGGGCTCCTCCGCCGACAGCACGTTGGAGAGCTGCTCCAGGGCGGCCTTGGTGGCGCCGTAGCCGCCCCAGCCCTCGTACGCGCCCGTGGCGGCGTCCGAGGTGATGTTGACGACGGCCCCGCGCGCCGCGCGCAGGGCGGGCAGCGTGGCCTGGATGAGGGCGAGCGGAGCGGTCACGTTGGTCTCCAGCAGCACTCTGAACGCCTCCAGCGGGTAGCCCGCCAGCGGCGGCAGCGGGGTGACCCCGAGGTCACTGGCGTTGTTCACCAGCAGGTCCAGCTCGGGCGCCGCCTGAGCCAGCCGCTGAACGTGCCCGGGCTCGGTCACGTCGCCGGGGATCGCGGTGGCGCCCAGCTCGGCCGCGGCCCGCTCGAGGTCGTCCGCGCCGCGGGCGGTGAGGACGAGGTTCCAGCCCGCGCCTGCCAGCGACCTTGCCAGTGCGAGGCCGAGGCCGCGGGAAGCGCCGGTGATGAGTGCGGTGTTCGTCATGGTGCCGACGCTAGGAAGGCGGCGGGCGGCGCACATCGGGCTGAGGACCCGCCGCCGCGTGGGCACATCGTCCTAGGACCATAAGCTGGGGACCGTGTCCCCCGACCGAGACGAGATCCTGCAGGCGGTGAGCTCCGCGGTGCTCGCCGTCACCCGCCACCTGTCGGTCCGCGAGGTGCTGCAGGTCATCGTACGCTCGGCGCAGCGGCTCATGGACGCCCGGTACGCCGCGCTCGGCGTGCCCGACGACGAAGGGACGTTCGCCGAGTTCGTCGCCGAGGGCATCACCGACAAGCAGTGGGACGCGATCGGGCCGCTGCCCCGACAGCACGGCATGCTCGGCGCGATGCTCCGCGACGGCACCCCCGTCAGGCTGCCCGACCTGCGCAAGGACCCGAGGTTCGAGTGGTGGCCGAAGGCGCATCCGGTCATGAAGGACTTCCTCGGGGTGCCGATCCGCGACGGCGAGCAGGTGCTCGGCATCATCTTCCTGGCCAACAAGCGCACGGCCGGCGGCTTCACGCAGGCGGACCAGGACCTGCTCACGCTCTTCGCCGCGCACGCCGCCATCGCGCTCACCAACGCCAGGCTCTACGAGCGCGGTCGCGAGCTGGCCATGCTGGAGGAGCGCAATCGGATGGCCCGCGAGCTGCACGACGCGGTGACGCAGAAGCTGTTCTCGCTCAGGCTCACCGCGCAGGCCGCCTCCGCGATGCTCGACACGGCCCCCGAGCGGGCGGCTGAGGAGCTCGAACGCGTCCAGCGCCTGGCCGGGGAGGCCCTGTCCGAGCTGCGGGCCGTGATCGTCGAGCTGCGGCCGGCCGAGCTCGACCGGCACGGCCTGGCGGAGACGCTCCGCAAGCACGTGCGCATGCTCGACCGGCTCCACCCGTCTTTCGTCACGTTCGAGTGCGAGGAGCTGCCGGAGGTCGACTCCGCGGTCGAGGTGGCGGTGCTGAGGGTGGCCCAGGAGGCGCTGCACAACGCGCTGAGGCACTCGGAGGCCGCGAGCGTGTCCGTGCACCTGGCGTACGAGGACGGCAGGCTGGCGTTGACCGTACGCGACGACGGCACGGGTTTCGAGCAGGCGGAGTCGCGCGGGCTCGGCCTGGTGTCGATGCGCGACAGGGCGGAGTCCGTGGGCGGGGTCATGACCGTCGAGTCGGCCCGCGGCAGCGGGACCACGGTACGCATGGAGGTGGGCGTTTGATCCGGGTGCTGATCGCCGATGATCATCCGGTGGTGCGCCAGGGGCTGCGTACGTTCCTCGACCTCCAGGACGACCTCACGGTCGTCGGGGAGGCGGGCGACGGCGCGCAGGCCGTCGAGCTGGTCGCGGAGCTGGCGCCCGACGTGCTGCTGCTGGATCTGAAGATGCCGGTGCTCGACGGGCTCGGCGCGCTCGAGCGGCTGGCCGGGTCGGCGACCAGGGTGATCGTGCTGACGTCGGTGAGCGACCGCTCCGACGTGGGCCCGGCGATGCGGGCGGGGGCGTCCGGTTTCCTCTACAAGGACGTCGATCCGACCGCGCTGGTCCAGGCGGTGCGCGCCGTACACGGCGGGCAGGTGCTGCTGGCGCCCGAGGCGGCCGAGGCGATGCTGTCGCCGCAGAACGACCCGCCGGGGCCCGTGCCGCTGACCGAGCGCGAGCGCGAGGTGCTCGCGCTCATCGCGGCCGGCCGGTCCAACAGGGAGATCGCCAGGAGCCTCGCGGTCGCCGAGAAGACGGTCAAGACCCACGTCTCCAACGTGCTGATGAAGCTGGGCGTACAGGACCGGACCCAGGCCGCGCTCTATGCGGTACGGCACGGCCTGGGGTAGCCGGGGCTCCGGCTGCGGAAGGTCAGTCCCTGATCGGCTCGAAGATCGCGTGATGGGCGGCCACGAGCGCACGGCGTACCGCGCGGTCCAGCTCGCGCAGGGCCGCGGCGCGGGCGGCGATCTGCCCCGACGTGAGACCGCGCTCGTCCGCCAGCCGCAGCGCCGTGGTCAGCCGGGCGGCGAGGGTGGCGACGCGGTGCGCCCGCGCGGGATAGCCCGGCGCCAGCTCCCCGCCCCGGCGCTCCACGGCCGAGGGGCGGGCCTGCATGGGGCCTTCGACGGAGGACAGCGCGTCGGTGGCCGATCGCATGGCCTCGGACAGCTCCCGCTCGGCCTCGGAGAGCGTCGGCAGATCATGGCGTACGGGGCCGGAGTCGTACGCCTCCAGGCGTACTCCGACATAGGACGACCCGCGAAGGTCGGGCGCGGGCACCAGGCCGAGGTTGCGGTCGTCGAGCACCGCGATGGCGGCCTGGCCGGCGTCCACCGCGGCCGAGTTGAGCGCCGCCGGGCCGGACAGCCCGAGTGGATCGCCGGGCGCGGGGAGGGCGAGCCGGAGCTCCCGCAGGCCGTCGGCACGCAGGTTTGCCAGGTATTTACGGAGCGGGACGTCGCCCGCGACGGCCGGGCCGCCGGCGGCTTCCACGTGGTCAGCCGCCTCGTCGAGGCCGACGTGACCGGCGAGCCACGCGTTGCCCCAGGCGACCAGGGAGGGACAGACAGTCGATTCAGGGCGCACCGATCCACGATAAGCGCTCGCCCTGCAATAGGTTTGTCCCGAGCGTGACTCCTAAGGAGGTATCGGGGATGGGTGGTCAGGTGCTGCGGCTACAGGACGTCGCCGTCAGGCGCGACGGAGCCGCCCTGCTGCGCGGCATCGACTGGACGGTCAACGCGGACGAACGATGGGTCGTCGTCGGGCCCAACGGCGCGGGCAAGACCACGCTGCTGCAGGTCGCGGGCACGTTGCTCTATCCGAGCGAAGGAGTGGTCGAGGTCCTCGGGGAGCGGCTGGGGCAGGCGGACGTGTTCGACCTGCGGCCGCGGATCGGGCTGGCGAGCGCCGCGCTGGCCGAGCGCATCCCGCCCGAGGAGAAGGTCATCGACCTGGTGCTGACGGCCTCGTACGGCATCATGGGCCGCTGGACGGAGGAGTACGACTCCAACGACGTGACCAGGGCCGTCGAGCTGATCGACATGATGGGCGCGGCCCACCTGATCAGGCGGCGGTTCGGGACGCTGTCGGAGGGGGAGCGCAAGCGGGTGCAGATCGCCCGCGCCCTCATGCCCGACCCCGAGATGCTCCTGCTCGACGAGCCCGCGGCCGGGCTCGACCTGGGCGGCCGCGAAGACCTGGTGCGCCGGCTGTCGGTGCTGGCCGGCGACTTCCGCTCGCCGACGCTCGTGCTGGTGACGCACCACGTCGAGGAGGTGCCGAGCGGATTCACGCACGGGCTGCTGCTGCGGCACGGCTCGGTGGTGGCCCAGGGGCCGCTCGAGCACGTGATGACGCCCGACAACCTGTCGCAGACGTTCGGGGTGCCGCTCACGCTGGAGCGCAGCGCCGAGGGGCGTTGGTACGCCCGGGCCTACTAGATCACCATTTATGCATATAAAAGCCGCCCCGGGCTGAAAGCAAATAGGATCCACGGAGTCGGTCCCCTCGGCTTCGGAGCGTCGCCATGTCCGTCGAGCAGCTCATCGTCGCCCTGGTCGTGGTCGCGGCGGTGGGCTTCGGGGTGGCCCGCACGGTCCGCATCATCCCGCAGGCCACGGCCGCCATCATCGAGCGGCTCGGCCGCTACCACAGGACGCTGACCCCGGGGCTCAACCTCGTGGTGCCGTTCATCGACCGCATCAAGGACATGATCGACCTGCGGGAGCAGGTGGTGTCCTTCCCGCCGCAGCCGGTCATCACCTCCGACAACCTCGTCGTGTCCATCGACACCGTCATCTACTTCCAGGTGACCAATCCGAAGGCGGCCACGTACGAGATCGCGAACTTCCTGGTCGGCGTCGAGCAGCTCACGGTCACGACGCTGCGCAACGTGGTCGGCGGCATGGACCTGGAGCGCACGCTGACCTCGCGCGAGGACATCAACACCGCGCTGCGCGGCGTGCTCGACGAGGCGACCGGCAAGTGGGGCATCCGCGTCAACCGGGTCGAGCTCAAGGCCATCGACCCGCCCGCCTCCATCCAGGACTCGATGGAGAAGCAGATGCGCGCCGACCGCGACAAGCGCGCCGCCGTGCTGACCGCCGAGGGCCAGCGCCAGGCGGCCATCCTGCAGGCGGAGGGCGAGAAGCAGGCGTCGGTGCTGCGGGCCCGCGGCGAGGCGGAGGCGGCCGTGCTCCGCGCGCAGGCGGAGGCCGAGGCGCAGGCCATGCGCGCCAAGGGGCAGGCGGACGCGATCGGCATGGTGTTCAGGGCCATCCACGAGGGGAAGCCGGACCAGCAGCTCCTCGCCTACCAGTACCTGCAGACCCTCCCCGAGATCGCCAAGGGCGACGCCAACAAGATCTGGATCGTCCCGTCGGAGATGGGCAAGGTCCTGGAGAACCTCGGCGGCCTCTTCGCACCCCCCAAGAGCCCGGAGCAATAGGGGCGGGGTTCGTGAGAATTGCGGCATTTTCGTACTGGTGTACGGATAATTCCAGACCCATATGGGTATGAATACGTACATGAAGGGTGATCGGGTGGAGATCGTCATTGATGCCGGGGGAACGCCGCGTACTTACGAGATCAGGGCCACCCGCGCCGGCCGGAGGGTCGAGGTGACCACCCGGCGGGGGCTCGTCGAGGTGAGCGAGGTCACCCGCGGCGGCACGGCGGTGCGCACGGCGCGGTTCATGTCCAACCGCATCCTCGCCCTCGTGGAGCACCCCGCGGGCGAGGTCAACTGAAGTCCGAGGCGTGGTCGCGGGCCCAGTCCCCGAGGGTCAGCGCCGGCCGGCCGAGCAGCCGCTCCACGGTGTCGGTGACCGGCTCCGGGGCCGTCACGAAGCCCGCCCACGCCTTCAGCGCGCTGTCGACGAAGCCAGGGTCGCCCCAGGCCGCCACGAGCTGCTCGCGGGCCACGTCCGCCGGCAGCTCCTCCCAGCGCGCCTCGCGCCCGACCGCCTCGCCGATCACGCGTACCTGCTCGGCCTGGGTCAGCTGCTCCGGGCCGGTGAGCACGTACGTGGCGCCGTTGTGGCCCGCCGAGGTGAGCACGTGCACGGCGACCGCCGCGATGTCCCTCTCGTGGATCAAGGACCTCGCGGCCTGCCCGTACGGCCAGCGCACCACGCCCTGCCTGATCTGGTCCGCCCAGCCCAGCGTGTTGGTCGCGAAGCCGCCCGGCCGCAGGAACGTCCAGCCCAGCCCCGAGTGCCGGATCAGCCGCTCGATCTCGTGGTAGTGCGTCGGCGGCCCGTCCGGCACGTTCGCCGACAGGTACACCACGCGCCGCGCGTGCTCCGCGACGGCCGCGACCACCTCCGACGCGTGGTCGGCCGTGAACGCCGGCCAGAGCAGGAACACGCTCTCCACGCCTTTCAGCGCCGGCTCAAGCGTCTCGGGCGCGGTCAGGTCGCCGCGTACCACCTCGACCCGTTCCGGCAACCGCGCGCGCCCGGGGTCCCTGACGAGCGCCCGCACCTCCAGTCCGGCCTCCGCGAGCTGGGACGTCACATGCCTGCCGACATTGCCGGTCGCGCCGGTCACAAGAATCATGGGTCCGACGGTAAGACCTCAAGCGAACTTCAGGTCAAGCCGGGCCGTACCTGGATCGTGCCGTCCCGCCGGATCCGCGTCTCGAACATGGGTGCCGGGGCGGTCGCGGGCCCGTGCCGCACGGAGCCGTCGTCCAGCCTGAACGTGCTGCCGTGCCACGGGCAGACCACGCACGCCTCCCCGTTCTCGATGACCAGCCTGCCCTGGTGCAGCGGGCCGGCCAGGTGCGGGCACCGGTCGGCGAGGACGGTCACGGCCTCGCCCTGGCGCAGCACGAAGAGCTGGATGTAACCGAGGCGCCGCGCCACGGGGCGGCCGTCGGGCAGGTCCCTGAGCAGGCACAGGTCGTGCCAGCCCAGCGGCACGAGGTGGGCGATCTGCGGGGCGTGGTTGGCGCCGGCCGCCTGCCGGTAGGCCATGTGGCCACCGAGATAGCCGCCGAGCGTGGCCATCCCGAGCCCGGCCATCGTCAGGGTGCGCCCCGCCCGCTCATGGCCGCGTACCCGAGCCAGCAGGGAGGCGGAGAAGAGGCCGAGCGCGGCCACGTTGGAGACCATGTGGACGAAGCCCACCCGCTGCTGCTCACGATGGAGAGAGGACCAGTCGGTCAGCCCGGCCGCCGCCGTCGGCAGCGCGTTGGCGATGCCGGTGGCGAGCAGCACGCGGGTGGCCTTCGGCTCGCCCCCGGCCAGGTCGAGCACGGCCGCGGAGAGCCAGCAGCCCAGGCTGACCGTCGCCAGCGGCGGGTGCAGCGGCTTGCCGAGGGGGACGCCGTGCAGCACGTCACGTATCAGGCCCGGGCGGATGCGCTGGCGTACCGCCTTGGCCAGCACCCTCACCGGCGTGTCGAAGACCTTGGATTTCTCGAGCTGATCGGCGAGGGCGACCGGCCCGGCGAGACCCCGCAGTTGCCGACGTTTAGCTCGCACTTCCTCTTTCACGACAAGTCCCCTACCCCACCCATGTGGGGATCACTCGGACAGGTGGCCCCTGGCCACGGAGAGTTCGACCAGCTCCAGAGCATACGCGCCGAGCGAGGGTGAGCCCTCCTCGATGATCCGCACCTTCTCCCTGACCTGGGCGGCCTTGACCTTGAACAGCGGCCACGTGCCGCCCTCGGTGTGGTGGTTGGCCAGGATCGGGGCGAACCGGTCGAGCGCCTTCGCGAACCTGGCCTCCGGCGTCTTCCTGGCCTCGAACTCGTCCCAGAGCTCACGCATCCAGCTGCCCTGGTCAGGAGGGAGCAGGCCGAAGATGCGGTCGGCGGCGATGCGCTCGGCGTCCGGCTGGGCGGCCACCTCCACCGGGTCGTAGATGAACGTGTCACCGGCGTCGATCTCGACCAGGTCGTGCACCAGCAACATGGCGACAACCCGCTGGAGGTCGGTCCCCGGCGGGGCATGCTCGCCGAGGACCATCGCCAGCGTGCCCACGTACCAGGAGTGCTCTGCGGTGTTCTCCCGCCGCGAGCCGTCTATCAGGTGGTTGCGGCGGATGATCCGCTTCAGCTTGTCGATCTCGATGGCGAAGGCGATCTGGGTGTTCAGGCGGTCCTCTTCTGGCGCGATAGTCACGCGCGACACCTTAATGTGCGATGATCACCCCAGTTGGTGAAATCGTGACCGGAACTCCGTTGAACACCGCGTTACCACTCAGAACGTCGATGGCGGATTCGTCCGTGAGCGTGTTGACACTGACACCGGCGTGCTCGGCGGCCACGCTCTGCGCACTGCCCTGGTGACCCCATCCGTGCGGCAGGCTGACCACGCCCGGCATGATCGTGTCGGTGGGTTCGAGCGGCACCGTGACCTCTCCGGTCGCTGAGCGGACCACCGCCGCGCCGTCCAGCCCGAGCCTGGCCACGTCGGCCGGGTTGATCTGCAGCGTGCAGGTGTTGCTGCCGCCGACCAGCGGGCCGACGTTGTGCAGCCAGCTGTTGTTGGAGCGCAGGTGCCGCCGCCCGATCAGGACGATCTCCGGCGGCTCCTCCTCCAGCTTGCCGCGCAGCCGCTCGACGTCCTCGACGATCTGCGGCGGCGCCAGCTCGACCAGCCCCGACCGGGTCTTCAGCACCTCGTCCAGCCGCGGCTCCAGCGGCCCCAGGTCCAGGCCGTGCGGGTTGTCGAGCAGCTTGCGCAGCGACAGGTCGCCCTTGCCGGCCCACTCGCCGTAGGGGCCGAGCCTGAGCATGAGGTCGAGCCGGCGCTCGCTGCCCGTCTCGCCGTCCAGCTCGGCGCGCAGCTCCGCCACGTCCCGCCCCTCGACGCCCGAGCCGGGCGTCTCGGTGGCCTTGCGCAGCGTCTCGCCGATGACGAACTCGTCCAGATCCCCTTCCAGCCCGGAGGCGATCATGGCCAGCCTGGCCAGGATCTCGGCCTCGGACGGCTGCCCGTCCAGCGGGAGCAGGGGCGGTGAGTATCGCGCGTAGTTCCGTACCGCGAATCCGAGCAGCGCGAAGTCGTAGTGGCCCGACTGCAGCATGCGCGGGGGCGGCAGGATGACGTTCGCGTGCCGGGTGGTCTCGTTGAGGTACGGGTCCACGCTCACCATGAAGTCGAGCCGGGCGAAGGCCGCGTCCAGCCGGTCCCCGTGGGGCGCCGACAGCACGGGGTTGCCCGCCACCGTGATGAGGAACGTGACCTGCCCCTCGCCGGGCGTCTCGATCTCGTCGGCCAGCGTGGCCACGGGCAGCTCGCCGTTGGTCTCGGGCAGCCCCCTGACGCGGCTCTTCCACCTTCCGACCTCGTACGGCCTGCGCCGGCCCCCGAACTCGGTGGCGGGCTTGGGGAACATGGCGCCGCCGGGCCGGTCGAGGTTGCCGGTGAGCACGTTCAGCACGTCCACGAGCCACTGGGCCAGCGTGCCGAACTCGGCCGTGCAGGTGCCGATCCTGGCGTAGACGGCGGCCGTACGCGCTCCCGCCAGCTCCCTGGCCAGCCGTACGATCACCTCGGCGGGCACCCCCGTGCGCCGGGAGACCGACTCGGGCGGGAAGTGCTTGGCCGCCTCGCGGACCTCGTCCAACCCGTTGACCTGGTGCGACAAGGCGACCAGGTCCTCGGCGAACAGCACGTGGACGATGCCGAACAGCAGGTACGCGTCCGTCCCGGGGCGGACGAAGACGTGCTCGTCGGCCAGCGCGGCGGTCCGGGTCCGGCGCGGGTCCACCACCACGAGCCGCCCGCCGCGCCGGCGCAGGGCCTTCAGCCGCCCGGGGAAGTCGGGCGCGGTGCACACCGAACCGTTGGACTCCACCGGGTTGGCCCCCAGCATCAGCAGGTAGTCGGTCCTGTCCAGGTCGGGGACCGCGATGGCCAGCGGATGCCCGAACATGAGCCCGCTCGCCACATGCTTGGGCATCTGGTCGGCGGTGCTGGCGGTGTAGACGTTGCGGGTGCCGAGCGACTTGATCAGCGGCGCGCTGTACAGGGCGCCCGCCATGGTGTGCGCGTTCGGGTTGCCGAGGTAGACCGCGACCGAACGGCGGTCGGAGACCTGCTCGAGGCCCGCCCGCACAGCGGCGAACGCCTCCTCCCAGCCGACCTCGCGCCAGAGGTCGCCCTCCCTGATCAGCGGCTTGCGCAGCCGGTCCGGGTCCTCGTCGAGCCGGCCGAGGCTGGCGCCCTTCGGGCAGATGAACCCCTTGCTGAACGGATCGTCCTGGTCACCGCGGACGCTGGTCACGTGCCCGCCCTCGTCGAGGGTGAGCGTCAGGCCGCAGACGGCCTCGCAGAGGGGACAGGTCCGGTGGACGGTCGACACCATCACGACTCCCTGAGTTCGCCAGATGAACTCATCTTGGCCTGTGCCCGGCGCATGGGGAAGCCCCGGAGCCCCCGCGGTCTCCGGGGCTTCCCGCCCAGGGGAATGTCCCGGATTCCCCTAGCTCTCTAGCCCGCCTGCGCCAGCGCGACCCTTCTCGGCAGATCAGGCGGCTCCTCGAGATCGGGTCTGACCGAGACCCAGGCCTGTCTGCCGTACAGCCGGTCCAGGCCGGGAGAGGCCGCCCCCGGGACCTCGTCGCGCCTGACGATCTCCACGATCACGAACTGGGCCCGCCGGCGGTGCCGGTAGACGTTCGCGCTCCTGGCCCAGCAGGCCGCCGCGATCTCCTCGCTGTACGCCTCGAACTCCTCGGCGCAGATGCCGGCCCTGGTCATGACCAGCGCCTTCTCGCCCGTGGTCGTCGGCGTGATCCAGAGCACCAGCGGGATCCGCCCCGCCCTGGTGTGCATCGTCGTCTCCAGGCATACCCGCTGCAGGCGATGCCTGGAGACCACGCACCAGAAGTGGGCCACCACCCAGTTGCGTCCCGTCCTGGTGGCGACCGGCACGGAGACGGCGCTGGTCAGCAGGACGAACGGCCACCACCTGCCCTCCTGTGTGGCGCCGTGCAGGGTCAGCGTGAGCAGCGCCAGCGCGGTGAGCAGCATCAACTCGGTACGGCTGCGCCAGAGCCTGGTGAGCGGTCCGCCGCGCCCGGCGGCGGGCAGGTCCTCGTTGGCCGGGTAGATCTGGTTGCGCGGGTTCCTCGGCACGTCAGGACACCTCCTCCGTCACGCGGTGCGGCACGCTGAGCTGGTCGAAACGTGGGTCGCGGTAGCGACGGGAGCCGAACCCCGTCCTGGTCACGGTCCAGCCGACGTGGTGCGCGAATTCATCCGGCTCCATGCAGATTTCGCGATCGGCCCATGCCATGAGTTCCCGGATCCGGGACTTGATTCGAGCGAGTCCCTTGGTACCTTGTGAGTACATGAGAAGACCCCTTTCGCGGCATTTTCAGAGGTGGCTTCTTCGCCGGGCCGACGGCTGATGACCGGTCTCGCCGCAGGGTGGCAGCCCGTATGCGGCGCACTGGTGATCAGTCGCGGTCCGGCTTTTTCCATGCTCGAATGAGCGGGGTTTCGCTGAGTTCTTCAGGCGATTCCGAGATCCTTCCGGCAAGTGGCCTCCCTGGCACAGAGTTTCGTTTCCGGGACGGCGACGTTGCCGGCGAGGCGGCCCGCACGGGGCCGCGCGATCTTCGACGGAAGGCCCGACGCGTACGGCCGTGTCGTCATGCGCGGCCTCCTCACGTCCGAGAGCCTTCCTGTTACCGATCGTCCCCCTGCGTGAGCGATGCTGCAATACGTGGAGCAAGGGAAGATTTAAGTTTCTTCGCATTTGCGGTGCAACTTGCACGACAAGTGTCGTGCCGGAGGGTCGACGGGAGAAGTTTCGCCCCAGCCCCGCCCCTACATGGAGTTCGTCTTGCCCCTAGGCTCCCCTCGTGAAAGCCTTCTGGCAAGGCTGTGCAACACGCCGCGTGCAACTTGCAGTGTAAGATTGAGCGCGAACGGCCCAGAAAGCCGGGCCCTAAACGACCCCTTCCCGCCACACCTTCATTCCCGACAAGGAGAGTGGACGGTGCCATCGCAGCAGGGCAGTCCGACAGTGCGCAGGCTCCGGCTGGGTCAGGAGCTGCGTCTTCTCCGGGAGCGACGAGCGCTCACCGGCGCCAGAGCGGCCAGGGAGCTCGGCTGGTCGGCGAGCAAGGTCAGCCGGATCGAGGCGGCCAAGACGATGCCGAGCGCCGACGACATCAAGGCCATGGCGGAGCTCTATCACCTCGACGGGCGGAAACTTGACGAACTCTTCGGCCTGTTGCGAGATGCGGAGCAGCGGGGGTGGTGGGAAGATTACGAAGACGCCCTGCCTGAGGAGTACACAAGATTCCTCGGGCTGGAGGCAGAGGCCACACACCAGCGCAACTGGGAACCCCAGGTCGTGCCCGGCCTTCTGCAGACCGAGGACTACGCCAGAGAAGTGATTCTGGCGACTCGCGGCATCTCGCGCATCACGCACAGCGGTGTCAGGAGCCGGGTCGAGGCCCGGCTCGACAGGCAGCAGCGTGTGCTCCACCGGGCCCACGCGTGCGTTCTCAACGTGGTGCTCGACGAGTCGGCGCTGATGCGCAGGTTCGGCGAACCCGCGGTGATGCGCGAGCAGATGGAGCATCTCCTGGAGGTCTCACTGCTGCCGCACGTCAGCGTCCAAGTCCTCACCCTGGACGCACTTCATCCGGTCAACACCGGTGCATTTATTCACCTGAAGTTCTCCGCATTTGATGATGTTGTGTACCTGGAACAGCTTTACACTGCCAACTTCGTCGAAGACCTCGAACGAGTAGCCGGCTACGAGACGGCTTTCGACAACATTCGGTCGGAGGCTCTGGACGAGGACGAATCACGCGTCCTTATACAGCGACAGGCCATGCTATGGCGACGTTAGCGACGAAACCTCAAAAGAGGCAATGGAGCCTCTTTGCGCATTTGGGGAGAAAATGTACGACCACACTACGACGGCGGCCTGGCGGAAGAGCACCTTCTGCAACGGCGCATCGACGTGCGTTGAGGTTGCCCCCCTGGCCGACGGCAACGTCGCGCTGAGGGACAGCAAGGTGCAGGACGGACCCGTCCTGGTCTTCACCCAGGCCGAGTGGGCCGCCTTCACCGCCGGGGTTCGGGAGGGCGAATTCGATCCGGACGCACTGGCTGTCAGCGCGTGATGAACGGCCCTGGTGTCCTTGTGCCAGCAAGTCGACCAGGGCCGTTACCGAAAAGGCGGCGGACGCGCCCCATCACTCACATCGCCTACCGTGGCAGGCGCAGAAACCTGCACATCATGGCAAGCCGAGCCAGGATGTGCAAGCTCGGCTCGCCTTTGATCAGGGCCGCACCGGATCCGCTTTCCGAGGAGTGCGGATCACCCACAGCTTGTCATGAACGCGCGTCCCCATGCCGTCATCTTTCTCTTATCACTCTCCGGTTCTGACCAGGAGATGGCATGGAAAAATGGACTCTCCCCGACCGTGGATCGCAAAATCGCGCCTTGCTCCGGATCGCGCGGTTCTTGAACACGGTGCCGGACACGTCGTATGACGTGGAAATCGAGATCGACGGCCCACGGGTTATTCCGTGCGCGAATCTGACCAGCGCTCTCGCGGACCCCCAGGCGCGAAACGTCGTGCTCATCTTAGGGCCGACGAACAATGGCCGGCCCGTTGGGGACTGGCAACTCCAGATCTGCGGAGTTCGTGACGCGCGGACGGCGGAGGTCGAGGTCTGCGCGTATCACCAGGTGCCGCAGGACCTGCGAGACGGGGTGGCGCAGGTGCTCCACCCCTACTGCGCGACGCCCAAGAAACGATTCCGGCGGCTCAGGCGCTTGGGAAGCCGGATCCACCCCCACGTGTGGACCAAGTTCGTGCTCCCGGTCATGGTCATCGTGGCAGCAACCGGGCTGATGGCGTGGATGGGCTGGAAGGGCTGACGATCAGGGTATGGCGCGTTGCCTTTTGGAGGTAGGACGCGCCACCCTGGTTCAGGAGACGCCCAGGTCCTGGGCGGCGTCCGGTACGCGGCGCCGTACGAGGAAGATCGAGCTCAGCCCCGCCAGCACGGCCAGGCCGGCCATGGCGATGGCGGACATCAGGGCGGCGGAGACCGTGCCGTGGCCCTGGCTCAGCGTGATGAACAGCGTTCCCACCGTGGAGACGCCGATGACCTGCCCGAGCTGCATCACGGTGAGCAGCGCGCCGCTGGCGTCCGCCGCGTACCGGCCGTCCACCTGCTCGGTCGCCATGTTGGTCACCGCGACCTGCACGCCGAGCCCGGCGCCGACGAGGGCGCTCATGACCGCGTACGGGACGCCGCCGCCGGCGGCGAGCCCGAGGCCCAGGTAGGCGGGGGCGGCCACCACGTAGCCGAAGGGCACGAGCGGGCGCTGCAGGCGCGCGGGCAGCTTCGGCCAGCCCAGCCCGACGAAGCCGAAGGCCAGCGCGCACGGCACCAGCATCATGCCCGAGGCCAGCGGCGTCAGGTGCAGCTCTCCCTGCAGGTGCAGGGCCGAGGTGAACAGGAACGCGCCCCACGTCGCCGGGCCGAACAGCAGGACCGCCAGCCCCGGCCGCATGCCGGGCGCGCGCAGCACCTGGGCGTTCACGAGGGGGCGGCCGCCGCTGGCGGTCACCCACCGCTCGATGCGGACGAACGCCACGAACGTCACCACGCTCAGCCCCATCGAGATCCAGCCCCACAGCGGCCACCCCAGCTCGCGGCCCAGCACCATCGGCACCACGAGCAGGAGCACGGCGGCCGACAGGGACACCAGGCCCCACGGGTCGAGGCCGGTCTTGCCGCCGCCGCGGTCGGCCGGCAGCACCTTCAGGCCGGCCGCGAGCAGCAGCGCGCCGATCGGGACCAGCACCAGGAACACGATGCGCCAGCCCGCGCCCATGCCCAGCAGGATGCCGCCGAGCGCCTGGCCGATCACGATGCCGCCGCTGACCGTCAGGGACCACAGACCGATCGCCCGGCCCCTGGCCGCGCCCTGGTAGTTACGCTGGATCAAGGTCAGGACCTGCGGCATCATCAGCGCCGCCCCGGAGCCCTGGAGCAGGCGGAAGGCGACCAGCCAGCCCGTTGAGGGCGCCAGGCCCGCGCCCAGCGTGGTGAGGGTGAACAGCGCGAGGCCGCCCAGGAAGGCGTTGCGGTAGCCGAACAGGTCGCCGACCCTGGCTCCGGTGATCAGTAAGACGGCGTAGACGATGGTGTATCCGGCGACGATCATCTGCAGCCCGGCGCCCGAGGAGTGCAGGTCGGACTCGATGGTCGGGGTGGCCACGTTGACGATGTTGACGTTCAGGATGGCCAGGAACTGCCCCACGAGGATGATCGCAAGAAGCAGGCCGCTGGCTCGGGTCTCTCCCTGCGGCTTTGTCTCCACGGGAGGGGTGATAGCGGCAGTTTGGGTCATGCAGATCAGTTTGCCGGGCATCCAGTACCAGTAACGAGAGCCCCTTTATACTGGTATTGGCGGTAACTGGCTAAGCTCCGGCACTTCGCTCCATAGTGGAGGTATGAGCGTGACAGAGGCAAGGCGTACAGATCTGTCGGCTTTCCTGCGGACCCGTCGGGAGCGGATCACCCCGGAGATGGTCGACCTGGCCCCGGGCCCGCGCAGGCGGACTCCCGGCCTGCGGCGGGAGGAGGTCGCCCAGCTCGCCGGCGTGGGCGTGACCTGGTACACGTGGCTGGAGCAGGGCCGCCCGATCAACGCCAGCACCCAGGTGCTGGACGCCATCGCCCGCACGCTCCGGCTCGACAGCGCCGAGCGCCTGCACCTCTACCGGCTGGCCGGGCACACGGAGCCGATCGCCCAGCCGGCGGGCCACGTGACGCCCGAGATGCAGCAGATCCTCGACCGGCTCGGCGACATGCCCGCCTGCGTGGCCAACAGCCGGTGCGACGCCCTGGCCTGGAACGCCGCGTACGCCACGCTCTGGCCCGAACTGGTCAACGCGCCCGAGGGCGAGCGGAACTCGCTCTGGCACACCTGCCTCAACCCCAACCCCACGACCATGCTGCTCAACCGCGACCAGGAGCTCTCGCGGGCCGTCGCGGTCTTCAGGGGCGCCTACAGCCGTCACGCGGACGACCCGTGCTGGCAGGACTTCGTCCGCCGGCTCGCCGCGGAAAGCCCCGAGTTCGCGCGGATGTGGGCCAGGCAGGACGTGGCCGAGCCGGGGCCGAGGGAGAAGGCGTTCAAGCACGCGGAGATGGGGGAGCTGCACTTCAGGACGACCAGTCTCACGGCCGTCCTCGAGATCCGGCTGATCGTCTACACGCCGATGGATGACCACACTCGTGATGCAATGCGTAGATTGATGGAGAAGTAACCGCCTGAGCGGTAATCCGCCCCTTCATGGGATGCTCGATCCCTGAATGACAGGATTCGAGCGGAAGTGGCGGTAGATGAGATTCCCCCGTGCCCTCCCGTTGTTCGCTGTCGCCGTGTCTCTGGTGGCCTGCTCCTCGGCCCCCGAGAAGGAGCCACAGAGCAAGAAGGTGGACGAGCAGGCGGCCGTGTCCCCGACGGCGAAGCCGACGCGGGAGCGGCGGCCGTACACGATCTCCTTCGGCGGGGACGTGCACTTCGAGGGAGGGCTGCGGGCGCGCCTCGCCAGTCCGGCCACGGCGCTCGGGCCGATCGCGAGCGTGCTGCGCAGGGCCGACTTAGCCATGGTGAACCTCGAGACGGCGATCACCACAGGGGGGACGCCCGCGCCGGGGAAGCAGTTCACGTTCAGGGCGCCGCCGACCGCGTTCGCCGCGCTGAAGGCGGCCGGGGTGGACGTCGCGTCCATGGCCAACAACCACGGCATGGACTACATGGAGACCGGGCTGGCGGACTCGCTGGCGGCCATCAAGGCCAGCAGGTTCCCCGTGGTGGGGATCGGGAAGGACGCGGCGCAGGCGTACAAGCCGTTCCGCAAGGTCGTGAACGGGAACCGCGTCGCGATCATCGGGGCCACTCAGGTGCTCGACGCGGAGTTCATCCAGTCGTGGACGGCCACCCCGGACAAGGGCGGGCTCGCCTCCGCCAAGGACGAGGTCAGCTTGCTGCGGGCCGTACGGCAGGCGCGCAAGAACTCCGACACCGTGATCGTCCACCTGCACTGGGGCACAGAGATGCAGAAGTGCCCGAACCCGGCGCAGCTCTCGCTGGCTCCCAAGCTGGTCCAGGCGGGCGCCGACGTGGTGGTCGGCGGACACGCGCACATCCTGCTCGGGTCCGGATATCTCGACAAGGCGTACGTCAACTACGGCATGGGCAACTTCGTCTTCTACAACTCCACCCCCGGCACGACCGGCAGGACCGGCGTGCTGACGCTGACCATCAACGGGCGCAAGGTGCTGAAGGACACGTGGACCCCGGCCACCATCCAAGGGGGCGTCCCCATTCCGATGACGGGGCCCGCCCGCACCCAGGCGATCACGGACTGGAAGGCGCTGCGTACCTGCGCCGGGCTGGCCGCGCGCCCTTGATCGATCTATGCTGCTGGACGAGGCGTCCAATAGGAGGTCGAAGATGCGGCGCGTGGAATCAGATGCGGTCTTCGAGGGGCGGCTGGTGGTCGTCACGGGGGCCGGGTCCGGGATAGGGCTGGCGACCGCGCGGGCGTTCGCGGCCCATGGGGCCGAGGTGGTGTGCGCGGACATCGACGCCGGCGCCGCGGCGCGGGCCGCCGACGCCGTCGTCAGGGAGTTCGGGGGTACGGGGCACGCCGCGCAGGTTGACGTCTCCGACGCCGCTCAAATGGAAGATTTTTCGCGAAATATCATCTCCCAATATGGCGTGCCGGACATTGTGGTGAACAATGCGGGGATCGCCGTCGCCGGGCCATTTCTGGATCATACGGTGGACGACTGGCGCAGGACCCTCGACGTCAATCTGTGGGGTGTCATCCACGGGTGCCGGCTGTTCGGCGCCGCCATGGTCGAGCGCGGCGAGGGCGGTCACATCGTCAACGTCGCCTCCTTGGCCGCTTTCGCGCCGTCGCGGCTGCTGCCCGCGTACTCGACCTCCAAGGCGGCCGTGAAGATGCTCAGCGACTGCCTCGGGGCCGAGCTGGCCGGGCACGGGATCGGGGTCAGCGCCGTCTGCCCGGGATTCGTCTCCACGCCGATCGCGCGCAACGCCACGTACGTGGGGCCTGACGTGCGGGAACAGGCCGTCAAGGACCTGGCGCGGCGCGGGTATCCGCCCGAGCGGGTGGCCGCCCACATTCTGCGGGCCGTACACAGGAATCAGGCCGTGGTGCCGGTCAACCTGGAAGGGAAAATCGGATATGCCCTATCCAGGGTTTCGCCGGCCGCGATGCGCGGGCTGGCGCGATGGAGCGGGATCATGAGAAATCGAGGAATTCGGCGGTAAGGATCGTTCCCAAGGGAGAAGATGAATCCGTGTCCTCGCCGCAAATGAATGATGATTGCGCCCAGCCCAAGGCACTCAGGCGGCAGCCGGCGCAGCGCCGCAGCGCCCGGCGCGTGGAGCGGATGCTCGACGCGTGCGCGCAACTGCTCGACGAGACCGGATACGACGCGCTGTCCACCACCCGCATAGCCGAGCGGGCCGGCGTGGCGATCGGGTCGATCTACCAGTTCTTCCCCGACAAGCGGGCCGTCACCCAGGAGCTCACCCGGCGCAACGTCGAGGAGTTCGTCCGCAGGGTGGACCGCAGGTTCCTGGCTGAGGAATATCGCGGCTGGTGGGAGGCCATCGACGCGATCATCGACGAGTACGTCGACATGCACAGGACCGTTCCAGGCTTCAAGAGCCTCCACTTCGGCGACGTCGTGGACCTCAATCTGCTCGACTCCGACTCCGACAACAACACGGTGATCGCGGGGCGGCTGCGCGGGCTGCTGCTCAAGGAGTTCGGGCTGGCCGACGGCCCCGAGCTCGACCTGGCCGTGCTGGTGGCGGTCGAGGCGGGCGACGCCGTGCTGAAGCTGGCCTTCCGCCGCGACCCCGACGGCTCGCCGGAGATCATCGAGGCGGCCAAGCAGCTGATCTGCGGCTTCCTGGCCCGGCAGCTGGAGTCCTGGTCCCCCGCTAGTCCCGCTCGTAGTGCCCGACTTCCCTGAGCAGCCCGGAGAGCCAGTCCGGCAGGCGCTTGCCGTACTCGCCGAGGGCGATCGCGGGCACCTGCTGGAAGCGCGGGGTGGCCGGCGTACGCAGGCACGGCCCGCCGGGGAACGAGACCGGGCGCGTGTCTCTCGCCTCGCGGACATGCAGCCTGGCCTCCAGGGCCTGGAGATTTCGCTCGGCTGCTTCGAGGGCGTCGAGGCGGGCCGACAGATAGCCCGCCACGCCGGGAAGAAGGGCCGACAACACGACGACACAGGCCAGGGTGAAGGTCGTCTGCTTGGACATGCCCATCACAGCCCCCTTGCTCGCGTAGCAGCAAAGCGACTCGTATATGCCCTGCCACCTGCATAGACACGCTCACTGTGAGCACTTATGGACGTGGGGTTACCGAATTTGTGTCCGACCGGCGATGTGCATTGACCGGGCAAAGGGCCGAGCGGCTCGGTAGTCTCGCGGTGTGGCGCATGTGACCCGTGAGCACCTTGATCGTCTGCTTGAGCAGGCCCTACTGGCCGACGACCACAGTTCCCTGGCCAGTCGGCTGTACGACGTCGCGCTGGGCTATTCGTCCGGCGACGTCTCCCGGGCATCCATCCTGGTCCTCGCCGCCGAGGAGTGGCGAGCGGCCGGCCAACCGGCGCGGGCTATGGAGTGTTTCCAGCTCGCGGTCGAGGACGGCGGCGAGGCGGGCTTCGACCCGCGTGCCGGCATCGCAGACACGCTCTTCGAGCTCGACCGACCCGACGAGGCCAGGGAGGTCATCGAGACAATACGCGCGGAGGGCGGCGTCTCCACGGCGACCGCTCACACGATCGCCGAGACGCTGGTCGCCTACGGGGACCTCCAGGGAGGGCTCGAATGGGCCACCCAGGCGGCCCTGGGATGCGACGACAACGATCCTGAGCAGGTGGCGGTCCTCCGTACCCGCTACCGCATCCGGGTCGATCTGGGGCTGCCTGAGGACGAGCTGGACGAACTCGTCCACTGACCCGGCCACTGACCCGTCCACCGGGTCGGCCGATGCCGGGACTCGGTGCCGTCGCGAGCCGTACCGCCTCCTGAGCGGGGGCCACGTCGCACGGCGGCCGGGCCCCGGGGCCGGCCTGTCCCGGATCGCACAGCCTCGGGGCGGCTTGACCGCTCATGCGGTGCTGTCCCATGGGCAAGGTGTGCGAGTGGCGTGCGAAGAGGCCGCGGCCGCTGGTGGCCGCGGCCTCTTCGGTTAGGGGATGCCGGGCGCGGCAGGCACGGTCCGCGCCCGGACAGGGTGGCTCAGCGGAGTCCCAGCTGCGGCGCCAGCCCGGAGAAGCCCGCCACCGCGGTCTGGCCGCCCGCGAGCACCGAGGTGTCCTGGAGGTTCTCCACCGTCTCGGGCAGCAGGACGTCGACCACCTCGGCCCTGACCTCCTCCACCGGCCTGTGCAGGCTCGCCGGCGGCCTGGTGCCGGAGCCCGCGTAGCGGTTGTGGGAGGGGCCGTTCCCGAGCGAGAGGTCGGGCACCTTGACCTCCAGCGGCTTCGACGGCACCTCGGGGAGGGCGGGCAGCGCGGGGACCCGCGCCATGGTGGCCAGATCCCGCATCTCCAGCGATTCGGGCACCTTGGGGAGCAGCGCGGGGGAGGGCATGCCCCAGGTCGCCGCCAGCCCGCCCATGTCGGCCGCGCCCAGCGCCTCACGCGCGGTCGCCAGCCCGGTCAGGCCGAGCTGCGCGGCCATCGCCCCGGCCGCCATGGCCAGCTTCTCGCTCTCGTCGGCGGCCGTGCCGCCGCCGAGGGCGCCGTCGGTCGCGGCGTACGTGCCGCAGTACGAGGCGGTCGTCCGGGCCGTCACCCCGGTGCCCTTGCAGGTGTCCGCCGTCGAGGGGGCCGCAGCCAGCCAGGTGACGCCCGCGGTCAGCGTGGCCACCGCGATGATGCTCCGGATCTTCTGAGATGACACTTCAGGTCCCCTGATCGAGTTCGGTGATCTGACGAACGCCGAACGTAGTCACACATCCGGCCGCAGGAGTGCGGCTTGTCCGAAGAGTGGGCCGGACCTTACCCGAAGACCAGCGGGGATGACCGAGCCATGACACGCGAGGAGCCCGAGACCGCGTGGGTCCCGGGCTCCCGCCGGGTGGTCAGGCGCGCTGGATGAGGAGCTCGTCGTCCCCCAGCTCCACCTTGACCTTGTCGCCGTCCACGACCTCCCCGGACAGCACCGCCTTGGCCAGCTTGTCGCCGATGGCCGACTGGACCAGGCGGCGCAGCGGGCGGGCGCCGTACAGCGGGTCGTAGCCCGTCAGCGCCAGCCACTCGCGGGCCGCGGGCGTGACCTCCAGCGTCAGCCGGCGCTCGGCCAGGCGCCGCGCCAGCCGCTCGACCTGCAGGTCGACGATCTGTGCCAGCTCCTCCGTGCCCAGGGCGTCGAAGAGGATCACGTCGTCGAGCCGGTTGAGGAACTCCGGCTTGAACGAGCTCCGCACCGCCGCCATGACAGCGTCCCGCTTGGCGCCGTTCTCCAGCTGGGGGTCGATGAGGAACTGCGACCCGATGTTGGAGGTGAGGATCAGGATCGTGTTGCGGAAGTCGACCGTGCGCCCCTGCCCGTCGGTCAGCCGCCCGTCGTCGAGCACCTGGAGGAGGATGTCGAAGACCTCGGGGTGGGCCTTCTCCACCTCGTCCAGCAGCACCACGGTGTACGGACGCCGCCTGACGGCCTCGGTGAGCTGGCCGCCCTCCTCGTAGCCGACGTAGCCGGGAGGCGCGCCGACGAGCCTGGCCACGCTGTGCTTCTCGGAGTATTCGCTCATGTCGATCCGGGTCATCGCCCGCTCGTCGTCGAACAGGAACTCCGCCAGCGCCTTGGCCAGCTCGGTCTTGCCCACACCGGTTGGCCCGAGGAAGAGGAACGAGCCCGTCGGCCGGTCGATGTCGGCGATGCCGGCCCGGCTCCGGCGTACGGCGTCGGAAACGGCCTGTACGGCCTGCTGCTGCCCGATCAGCCGCTTGCCCAGCTCATCCTCCATGCGCAGCAGTTTGGCCGTCTCAGCCTCCAGGAGGCGCCCGGCGGGGATGCCGGTCCACGACGAGATCACCTCGGCGATGTCGTCGGCGCCCACCTCCTCCTTGACCATGGCGTTGTCCAGCGGCGCGGCGTCGGAGGCGGCCTTCAGCGCCTGCTCCAGCTGAGGCACCTCGGCGTACATGAGCCTGGACGCGGTCTCGAAGTCGCCGTCGCGCTGCGCCCGCTCGGCGGCGCTCCGCGCCTCGTCGAGCTGCTTCTTCAGCTCGCCGACCTTGTTGAGCCCGGACTTCTCGTGCTCCCAGCGGCCGACGAGGGCGTTCAGCTCCTCCTGACGGTCGGCCAGCTCCTGGCGGAGGCGTTCGAGCCGTTGCACGGAGGCGTCGTCGGTCTCCTTGGACAGGGCCAGCTCCTCCATCTTCAGCCGGTCGACGCCGCGCTGGAGCTGGTCGATCTCCACGGGACGGGAGTCGATCTCCATGCGCAGCCGCGAGGCGGCCTCGTCGACCAGGTCGATGGCCTTGTCGGGGAGGAAGCGGCTGGTGATGTAGCGGTCGGACAGCGCGGCGGCGGCCACCAGCGCGCTGTCGGCGATCTGCACCTGGTGGTGGGCCTCGTAGCGGCTCTTCAGCCCGCGCAGGATCGCGATGGTGTCCTCGACCGTGGGCTCGCCCACGTAGACCTGCTGGAAGCGCCGCTCGAGCGCCGGGTCCTTCTCGATGCGCTCGCGGTACTCGTCGAGCGTGGTCGCGCCGATCATGCGCAGCTCGCCGCGGGCCAGCATCGGCTTGAGCATGTTGCCCGCGTCCATCGCGCCCTCGGCGGCGCCCGCGCCGACCACGGTGTGCAGCTCGTCGATGAACGTCACGATCTGCCCGTCGCTCTCCTTGATCTCGGAGAGCACGGCCTTGAGCCGCTCCTCGAACTCGCCGCGGTATTTCGCGCCGGCCACCATCGCGCCCAGGTCGAGCGAGATCAGCCGCTTGTTGCGCAGCGACTCGGGCACGTCGCCGGCCACGATGCGCTGGGCCAGGCCCTCGACCACCGCGGTCTTGCCGACGCCGGGCTCGCCGATGAGGACGGGGTTGTTCTTGGTGCGCCGGCTGAGCACCTGGACGACGCGGCGGATCTCGGAGTCGCGGCCGATGACCGGGTCGAGCTTGCCGGAGCGGGCCCGCTCGGTCAGGTCGACGCCGTACTTCTCCAGCGCCTGGTAGGTGTCCTCAGGGGTCTCGCTGGTGACGCGCGCGTGCCCGCGTACCTTCTCGAAGGCGTCGAGCAGCGCCTGCGGCGTCGCGCCCTGCGACTTGAGCAGCTCGGCTGCCTGGCCGCCGTCGGCGGCCAGACCGACCAGCAGGTGCTCAGTCGAGACGTAGAGGTCTTCGAGCTGGTTGGCGCGCTGGGCGGCGGTGTTGAGCACCGTGAGCAGCTGGCGCGAGCTCGACGGCGCCCCCACCGTCGCGCCCTGCGCCTTGGGGAGAGCCGTGAGGAGTTCCTCCGTGCGGGCCCGCAGCGTGCGCCAGTCGGCGCCGACGGCCTCGAGCAGCGGCACGGCGGTGCCGCCCGTCTGGGAGAGCAGGGTGGTCAGCAGGTGAACCGGGGCGATCTCGGGGTTGCCCTCCGCGGCGGCACGCCGCATGGCACCCGAGAGCGCTTCCTGGCTCTTCTGGGTGAGCTTGTAGTCCATTCTTCCTAGGCCCCCGGTGGCAGCTCGTAGCGGATCAGCGCTCTGACCATGCGCATCTCGGCGCGCAGGCGGTGAACCTCCTCACGCAGCCGCAGAGCTTCGTTCTCGAGCTCGAGGATCCGCTTGATGCCCGCGAGGTTGATGCCCTCCTCCTGGGAGAGCCGCTGCACCTCGCGGAGCTGGATGATGTCTCTTGTGGAGTAGAGGCGGCCGCGCCCCGCCGTGCGGCCTGGGCTGACCAGGCCGAGCCGGTCGTACTGGCGCAGGGTCTGCGGGTGCAGCCCCGACAGCTGCGCGGCCACCGAGATCACATAGACGGGTGTGTCGTCTGACAGGTCGAAGTAGTTGGCGTCCATCGGCTACTCGCTTCTGGCTCGCTGAATCAGCTCAGCGCGCGGGTCCTCACCCGCGGTCGCGGTGTTGAACTCGCTGAGGAGCTCGCGTGACTTGTCGTCGAGCGTCTTCGGTACCACGACCTCGACGGTGGCGAGCAGGTCGCCCTTGGTGCCGTCCTTGCGGGTGACACCCCTGCCGCGCACGCGGAACGTGCGCCCGTTGGGCGTGCCCGCGGGGATGCGCAGCGTGACCGGCAGGCCCTTGAGGATGGGCACCTTGATCTCCGCGCCGAGCGCGGCCTCGGTGAAGGTCACCGGCACGGTGATCGTCAGGTTCTCGCCCGACCTGCCGAAGACGGGGTGCGGCTTGACGTGCGTCAGGATGTAGAGGTCGCCTGCGGGACCGCCGTTCTCGCCCGGCGCCCCCTTGGCCTTGAGCTTGACCCGCTGACCGTCGGCGACGCCGGCGGGGATGCGGGCCTGGATGGTGCGGGTGCTCTTGGCCCGGCCGCTGCCCTCGCACACGGGGCAGGGGTCGTCCACGATCAGCCCGCGGCCCTTGCAGTCGCGGCAGGGCTCGGAGAAGGCGAAGTTGCCCAGGTTTCGGCTGGCCGCGCCGGTGCCCTCACAGGTGGGGCAGACCCTGGGGGTCGTGCCCGCCCTGGCGCCGGTGCCGGTGCACGCGGCGCAGGCGGCCGAACTGGTCAGCCTGAGCGACACGGTAGTGCCCTCGGCCGCTTCGGTGAACGTCAGCGTGACCTCGGACTCGACGTCCTGGCCGCGCCTCGGCCTGGTCGTGGTGGTGGTGCGGCCGGCGCCGGCGCCCCCCCGGTTGAACAGCCCGCCGAACAGGTCGCCGAGCCGCTCGCCCGCACCGCCGCCGGTGCCCTGCCCGGTGCCGCCGAACAGGTCGCCGAAGTCGAACGAGAAACCGCCACCGCCGGGACGCTGGCCGCCCACCCCGGATCCGAACAGCGTCCGCGCCTCGTCGTACTCCTTGCGGCGCTTGGTGTCGGACAGGACGTCGTACGCCTCGGAGACCTCCTTGAACTTGGCCTCTTTGGTCGGGTCGCCCTGGTTGCTGTCGGGGTGGTACTGCCTGGCCAGCTTCCGGTAAGCCTTCTTGATCTCTTCGGCGGTGGCGGTCTTGGGCACACCAAGGACGGCGTAGTAGTCCTTCTCCAGGTAGTCCTTGGTGCTCATCTACGGCCCTTCGTCCTCGTGTCAGTTTTCGTCGTCGTCATTGGACGCGGGAGTGGCGTCCCCGGGCTCAGCGACGGCCACCCGCGCCGGGCGCAGCACCCGGTCACCCAATCGGTATCCGGGCTGCAGCACCTCGATCGCGGTGGGCTCCGTCACGTCCGGCGAGTAGCTGTGCATCAGCGCCTCGTGGACGGTCGGGTCGAACGGCTCGCCCTTCTGCCCGAAGGAGCTGAGGCCCAGCTTGGTGAGCGCCGACTCCAGCGACTCCGCCACCTTCGCGAAGCCACCGGTCAGCTCGCCGTGGTCGCGGGCCCTGCCGATGTCATCGAGCACGGGCAGCAGATCCGCCAGCGCGCCCGCGACCGCCTGCTCCCTGACCGCGGCCCGGTCGCGCTCGACCCGCCTGCGGTAGTTCACGTATTCGGCCTGGAGTCGCTGCAGGTCGGCGGTCCGCTCGGCGAGCTGGGCCTCCAGCTCGCCGTTGGCGGGAGCCGCCGCGGGCGGCTGCTCTGCCGCCTGCTCGGCGGCGGAGGCCTCCCTGGCCTGCCCCGTCTCCGGGTCGATCTTGCGGTTGTCGCGGATCACCGGCTGCTCTTGCCCGTTTTCACGCGGCGGCATCACTGGTCCTTCTTCGGCTGGTCTTCGTCGACGATCTCGGCCTCGACCACGTCGTCATCGGCCTTCTGGCCCTGACCGGCCGCGGCGTCCTGCGGGGCGCCCTCGCCACCGGCCTGCTGGCCCTGGCTCGCGGCGTAGATCGCCGAACCCATCTTCTGGCTGACGGTGGCGAGCTTCTCGGCCGAGGTGCGGATGACGTCGGTGTCGGTGCCCTCCAGAGCCTTCTTCAGCTCGGACAGGGCGTCGTTGACCTCGGTCTTGATGTCGCCGGGGACCTTGTCGTCGTTCTCGCGGAGGAACTTCTCCGTCTGGTAGGCGAGCCCGTCCGCGTTGTTGCGGACCTCGGCCTCCTCGCGGCGCTTCTTGTCCTCCTCGGCGTACGACTCGGCCTCGCGCATCATGCGCTCGATGTCGTCCTTCGGCAGCGCGGAGCCGCCGGTGATCGTCATCGACTGCTCCTTGCCCGTGCCCAGGTCCTTGGCGGAGACGTTGACGATGCCGTTGGCGTCGATGTCGAAGGTGACCTCGATCTGCGGGATGCCGCGCGGGGCCGGCGCGATGCCGGTCAGCTCGAACGTCGCCAGCTTCTTGTTGTAGGAGGCGATCTCGCGCTCACCCTGGAAGACCTGGATCTGCACCGACGGCTGGTTGTCCTCGGCCGTGGTGAAGACCTCGGAGCGCTTGGTCGGGATCGTCGTGTTGCGCTCGATGATCTTGGTGAAGATGCCGCCCTTGGTCTCGATGCCCAGCGACAGCGGGGTCACGTCGAGCAGCAGGACGTCCTTGACCTCACCCTTGAGCACACCGGCCTGCAGGGCGGCGCCGATGGCGACGACCTCGTCCGGGTTGACGCCCTTGTTGGGCTCCTTGCCGCCGGTCAGCTCCCTGACCAGCTCGGTCACGGCGGGCATCCGGGTCGAGCCACCGACGAGCACCACGTGGGCGATGTCGGAGACCTTGATGCCGGCGTCCTTGATGACCTGGTGGAACGGGCCCTTGGTCCGCTCGAGCAGATCGGCCGTCAGCCGCTGGAACTCGGAGCGGGTCAGCTTCTCGTCGAGGTGCAGCGGGCCCTCGGACGAGGCCGTGATGTAGGGCAGGTTGATGTTGGTCTCGGACTGGCTGGACAGCTCGATCTTGGCCTTCTCGGCCGCCTCGCGCAGGCGCTGGAGCGCCATCTTGTCCTTGGACAGGTCGACGCCGTGCGCGTTCTGGAAGCGCTTGACGAGCTCGTCGACGATGCGCTGGTCCCAGTCGTCACCACCGAGGTGGTTGTCACCGGAGGTCGCCTTGACCTCGACGAAGCCGTGGCCGTCCTCCTGGCCGACGTCGAGCAGCGACACGTCGAAGGTGCCGCCACCGAGGTCGAAGACCAGGATGGTCTGGTCCTGCTCCTTGTCGAGCCCGTAGGCGAGGGCCGCCGCGGTCGGCTCGTTGATGATGCGGAGCACGTTGAGGCCCGCGATCGTGCCGGCCTCCTTGGTGGCCTGCCGCTGGGCGTCGTTGAAGTAGGCGGGGACGGTGATCACCGCGTCGGTGATCTTCTCGCCGAGGTAGGCCTCCGCGTCCTGCTTGAGCTTCTGCAGGACGAAGGCGCTGATCTGCTGGGGCGAGAACTTCTTGCCGTCGATCTCCTGGGACCAGTTGGTGCCCATCTCCCGCTTGACTGAGCGGATCGTCCGGTCCACATTGGTGACGGCCTGCCGCTTGGCGACCTCACCGACGAGGACCTCGCCGTTCTTCGCGAAGGCGACCACGGACGGCGTGGTCCGCGAGCCCTGCGCGTTGGCGATGACGGTGGGCTCACCGCCCTCGAGGATCGAGACGACAGAGTTGGTCGTCCCCAGGTCGATACCTACCGCACGTGCCATGAGTACGTCCTTGTAGTCAAAGTTGAGTCTGCTGGACTCAAGCTACGAATGCCAGTCGGCTTTGTCAAACGACTTGAGCCTACTCGACTCAACCCTAGTGAGCGCGCCGGCATTCCCTCCAACGGCTGCGACTTCCGGGAAGGTTCCTGGACAGGAGCGGACCCCGGCGCGGTGGGCGCGCGCCGGGGTCCACGTGGGTGGGCGGTCTCTCAGCTGACGGGCGCGTTCATGTCGTTCTGGATCTCGGTGGGGGTGAGTGCGCGGTTGTAGACGCGGACGTCGTCGATGAGGCCGTTGAAGTATTCGCCCCAGAGTGCGCTGCCGCCGATGCGCAGGGGTTGGGTGTCGCCGCGGATGGTGCCGGTGACGGCCTTCTGCGCCACTTGGGTGCCGTTGGTGTAGAGGCGCAGGGTGGCGCCGTCGTAGGTGGCGGTGAGATGGGTCCAGGTGTTCACGGGCAGGCTCGCGGTGCCGAGGAGTCCTTGGTCGGTGCCGGTGACGATCTCGGTGTAGGGCTGGTTGTTGTCGGCGTTGGCCCACAGCGCGTAGGCGTTGCCGCTGGCGTGCTGTTTGATCAGCGCGGTGCGGTAGCCGGTGGCGGTGGCGGGGTTGAGCCAGGCTTCGAGGGTCATGCCGGTGGTGAGGCGCAGGGTGGTGGAGTCGGGGATGTTGACGTAGGCGTTGGTGCCGTTGAAGGAGAGCGCCTTGCCGTACTTGCCGGAGTTGCTCCAGGTGGCGTTCGAGAGGGTGCCGGTGTTCGACTTGCCGGAGGAGTCGGCGACGGTGGTGCCGGTGCCCTCGTTCATCCCGTACGCCGCCACGAGACCCGTGTTCGGCGGCGGCGCGGTGACGGTGGCGGTGGCCTGGTTCGAGGCGGCGCTCGAGAGGTTGGCCGCGTCGAAGGCGATCACCTTGTAGTAGTACGTGCCCGCGGGCACGCCCGAGTCCGTGAACGAGGTGCCGGCGGTCGAGCCGACCTGGTTGGCGCCCGACGGGGTGAAGCCCGCCGTGGTGGAGCGGTGGACGTTGTAGCCGACGACGCCCACGTTGTCCGTCGAGGCGGTCCAGGAGAGCTGGGCGCTGCCCTGGCCGCCGGTCGCGGCGAGCGAGCCCGGCGCCGTCGGCGGCTGCGTGTCGGGCGGGCCGGCCGGGCCGATCGGGGTGTTCATGTCGTTCTGGATCTCGGTGGGGGTGAGTGCGCGGTTGTAGACGCGGACGTCGTCGATGAGGCCGTTGAAGTATTCGCCCCAGAGTGCGCTGCCGCCGATGCGCAGGGGTTGGGCGTCGCCGCGGATGGTGCCGGTGACGGCCTTCTGCGCGACCTGGGTGCCGTTGGTGTAGAGGCGCAGGGTCGTGCCGTCGTAGGTGGCCGTCACGTGGGTCCAGGTGTTGAGCGGCAGGCTCGCGGTGCCCGACAGGCCCTGGTCGGTGCCGGTGACGATCTCGGCATATGGCCGGTTGTTGTCGGCGTTGGCCCACAGCGCGTAGGCGTTGCCGCTGGCGTGCTGTTTGATCAGCGCGGTGCGGTAGCCGGTGGCGGTGGCGGGGTTGAGCCAGGCTTCGAGGGTCATGCCGGTGGTGAGGCGCAGGGTGGTGGAGTCGGGGATGTTGACGTAGGCGCTGGTGCCGTTGAAGGAGAGCGCCTTGCCGTACTTGCCGGAGTTGCTCCAGGTGGCGTTCGAGAGGGTGCCGGTGTTCGACTTGCCGGAGGAGTCGGCGACGGTGGTGCCCGTGCCCTCGTTCATCCCGTACGCCGCCACCAGGCCCGTGTCGGCCGGCGTCTGCGTGAAGGCCGCCGTGTACGTGGTCGCCGTCGCGGGCGCCACGACGTTGTGAACCGCCGCGCCCCCGTCCGACCAGGAGCCGAACGAGTAGCTCTGGCCCGACAGCGTCTGCGGCGACGGAGCCGAGATCGAGTTGCTCGACCCGACGATGACCGTACGCGTGAACGGCGTGGTCGTCTGCTCGCTGTTGAACCCCACCTGCAGACCCGGCGGCGACGACTGGAACGTCAGGTTCACCGTGCGCGGCTGCAGCAGCACGCTCTTGGTGTCCGTCAGCCCCTGGGCGTCGGTCACCGTCAGGCGGAGCTCCAGATGCGAGGGGTATTCGTGGTCAGGCGCCTGGAAGGAGCCGCTCGCGCCGGTGAACGTGGTGATCTCGTGCTCGTGGCACGTGCTCGGGCAGTGGTCCATGATCAGGGTCCACTTCATGCGCGTGCCCGGGATCGTCCCGTCCTGGGCGTCCGTGCCCGTGCCGGAGAAGTTGATCGTCTGACCCACGGCCCAGGTCGTGGCGGCGGCGGGGGTGTTGATCGTGGCCGTGGGCGGGGTGTTGTTCACGTTGACCGTGACCGAGGCGTCGCCCTGGCCGCCCCGGCCGTCGCCGACCCGCAGCCGCACGGCGTAGGAGCCCGGCTGCGTGTAGGTGAACGACGGGGTGGCGGAGGTGGAGTCGTCCAGCTCGCCGTCGCCGTCGAGGTCCCAGGCGTACGTGAGGGGGTCGCCGTCGGCGTCCGTGGA
Organism: Nonomuraea sp. NPDC050786; assembly: GCF_040654115.1. Lineage (NCBI taxonomy): Bacteria > Bacillati > Actinomycetota > Actinomycetes > Streptosporangiales > Streptosporangiaceae > Nonomuraea > Nonomuraea sp. NPDC050786. The sequence continues at coordinate 599,436 of NZ_JBFAHJ010000001.1, read as the reverse complement.
GGAGGCGCCCGAGAACGTCACAGCGAGCGGCGCGGTGCCGGACGTGCTGCTCGCGTTGATCACGGCCGTCGGCGGGGTGTTGGCGTAGATGTAGCGGACGATCGTGCCGTGGTCGTAGTCCACCGCGAACAGGTCGCCGCCCGGGCCGATCTCCAGCTCGGTCGTGGGCATGCCGGAGTCGAAGTTCTGGACGGTCGCGGGGTCGGGCAGGCCGTTCGCGCCCTTGGTCATCACCCACACGCACTGGCGGCTGTAGTCGGAGAAGAACAGCGCGCCGTCGTACGCGTCCGGGTACGCGCCGCCGCCGTAGAACGCCACGCCGCTGGCCGACGAGCCGCCCGACGGGCACGGGTCGTTAGGGGCCGGGCGGGAGTTGTGGTTCCACGAGAAGTACGGCTGGGCGTGTGCCGAGGCGCCCTCCGCGTAGAAGTTCTCGCACAGGGTCAGGTTGGTGTTGTCGTAGCCGCCCTGCCTGCTGGGACCCTCGTAGCAGGGCCAGCCGAAGTTCGAGACGCCCGAGGCCGGGGCGGTGACCCTGTTGATCTCCTCGTACGTGCTCCAGCCCACCTCGCCGAGCCAGAGCTCCTGCGTGCCGGGCCTGTTGGTGATGCGGAAGGGGTTGCGCAGGCCGTTCGCGACGATCCTGGCGACGTTGGGGTCGGAGCTGGCGGCGTTCGGGTTGCCGGCGGCGGCCGCCCCTGTATCCGGATTTATCCGGATCAATGTGCCGTCGAGCCCGGCCGGGTCGCCGCTGGTGCGCACGTCCTGCGCGCGCAGCGCGCCGCCCTCCGCGGCGGGCGGCGCCAGCGCGGTGCCGACCGGCGACGGCGGGTCGCCGCACGGGTTGTCCGGGGTCACGTCGGAGCTGGTCAGGTTGTCCTGGCCGTAGTCCACGAAGTTGAAGCTGGCGCCGTCGCCGGCGGTGGCGTACAGCATGCCGTCGGGGCCGAACTGGAGGTCGCCCACGGAGTGGCTGGGGTGCTGCTGGCACCAGTCGGTGATCAGCGGGGTCTCCGCGCCGGTCGGGGAGATCACCGACAGGCGTCCCGTGATGAGGCAGCCGTCGCCGGTCGCGCCGGGCGGCGTGGGGCAGGGGTCGTCGCTCGCCCCCGCCGTGCCCCAGCGGGGCGCCGTACCGCCGGGCACGGCGTCGTACGCGTACAGGACGTAGAGGCGCGGGTCGGCGGGGAAGTTCGGGTGCAGTGCCATCCCGAGCAGGCCGCGGTCCCAGAAGTTGTGCACCTGCGTCCGTAAATCCGCGTACGTGGCCGGCGTCGTGTCCGTGAGGGAGTCGAAGACCTTGATCAGCCCGCTCTTCTCCGCCACGAACACGCGCCCGTCCGAGGCGAACTCGACGTTCGTCGGGTGGTTCAGCCCGCTGAACACCGTCTGCCGCTGGAACGCCGCAGGCAGCGCTTGGGCGCTCGGGCCGGCCAGGGCGACCAGGCCGGCGCAGATGAGCAGGATCGAGGACAGGGCACGGCTCAGCCGTCTCAAGCGGACTCCCAGTGGTGCGCAGCGTCACCCTCGACGCCCCCGCGCCTTCGGTGCTTGATCGATGTATCGCTCCGAACCGATCATTTGTCACCAGGGGTGTCCGGTTTTGGACACGCTATTTTGCGCCGTCCACAATCTTCCTTTTGCCGATCGGGTTCTTGAGCTTGACCGTCGTGGTCTTCTCGATCGCGATCATGATGCACGACACGTTCCTGGCCTTCGGCGAGGCGCCCTCGTACAGGGTGATCGTGACGCGTTTGGCCGTCTCCTTCACCTTGACCCGGTCGAGGACCGTGCACGGGGCGACGCCGGACCACCAGGTGAGCTGGATCTGTCTGCCCTTGGCCACCGGCTTGGCCTTGGTCCATCGGACCTTGTGGACGTTGATCGCGTTGCCGGTCGGTTTGGCGACCTCCGGTCCCTTCGTGGGGGTGGTGGTGACCGGGTTCGCCACGACGGGTGGCTTCTGCGGAACGGTGGAGGCGGCTCGCTGGGCGGGCGGGGCCGCGCCGCAGCCCGCCGCGAGCACGAGACATCCGGCCAGTGCAGTCGCTGTCATTGCACGCATACCCATTCGACGGATGGGGCGTCGCCCAGGTTCATCCGGCGGAGATTAGTGTGGTTCGCGTGCTCCGTCAGGCTCTGCTCGCCGTCTCCAAGAGCGAACGCGCCGAGCGCGTCATCTCCACCTCCCGGCTGACCGCCGACGTGGTCAGGCGCTATGTCGCGGACGACGTAGGCGCCGTGATCGGCGAGCTGACCCGCAAGGGGCTGCTCGTCACCGTGGACCATCTGGGCGAGGAGGTGACGGATCAGGCGCAGGCCGAGGCGGCGGTCGCCGAATACCTGCGGCTGCTCGACCTGCTGCCCGCGGGCGCCGACGTGTCGGTCAAGCTCACCGCGCTCGGCCTGCGGCTGTCGGAGGGGCTCGCGCTCGACCACGCCGCCGCGATCTGCCGGGCCGCCGCGGCCAGGGACGTCACGGTGACGCTCGACGCCGAGGAGCACGACACGATCCCCGGGCTCCACTCCGTGCACGCCGCCCTGCGCGGGGACCATCCCGACGTGGGGGTGGTGGTGCAGGCGTACCTGCCGGAGGCGCTGGAGCGCTGCGAGCGGCTCGGCGGGGCCCGCGTGCGCCTGTGCAAGGGCGCGTACACCGCTCCGGGGGCCTACACCAGGCCCGCCGACATCGACCTGTCATTCGTACGGTGCCTGAGGATCCTGATGGCGGGCACCGCCTACCCCATGGTCGCCACCCACGACCCCAGGATGGTCCGCATCGCCTCCACGCTGGCCGTGCTCGAGGGCCGCGACGTGACCGGCTACGAGCACCAGATGCTCTACGGCGTGCGCCCCGACGAGCAGCTCCGCCTCGCGGGCCAGGGCGCGAGGATGCGCGTCTACGTCCCCTACGGCTCCGACTGGTACGCCTACCTCATGCGCCGCCTGGCCGAGCGCCCCCGCAACCTGGCCTTCTTCCTCAGGTCACTCGTGTCGCGACGATAGGCTGCTGGCGTGATTGCGATTCTGGGCACGGGAAAGATGGGCGAGGCCCTGCTGTCCGGGCTGCTGCGCGCCGGGTTCAAGCCTGACGACATCATGGCGACCACCCGCAGGCCCGAGCGGGCGCAGGCGCTGCGCGAGACGTACGGCGTGCGCACCGTCTCCAACTCCGAGGCCGCCAAGGTCGCGGACACGCTCATCCTGGCCGTCAAGCCGCAGGACATGGCCACACTGCTGGCCGAGATCGCCCCCTACGTGCCCGCCGACCGCCTGGTGATCACGGCCGCGGCCGGCATCACGACGTCGTTCGTGGAGCAGCGGCTCGGCGTCGAGGTGCCCGTGGTGCGGGTGATGTCCAACACGCCGATCAGGTTCGACGAGGCGATGAGCGTGATCTCGGCGGGCGCCCACGCGGGCGAGGAGCACCTCGAGCTCACCGAGGGTCTGCTCAGCCCGGTCGGCAAGGTGCTGCGCATCCCCGAGTCCCAGCAGGACGCCGCCACCGCGCTCTCCGGCAGCGGCCCCGCCTACTTCTTCTACCTGGTCGAGGCCATGGTCGACGCGGGCATCCTGCTCGGCATGCCGCGGGCCGCCGCGCTCGACATGGTCATCCAGTCCATCGTCGGGGCCGCCGTGATGCTGCGCGACTCGGGCGAGCACCCGGTGATCCTGCGCGAGGCCGTCACCTCGCCGGGCGGCACGACGATCGCCGCCATCGCCGAGCTCGAACGGCACAGCGTGCGGGCCGCGTTCCTGGCCGCCATCGAGGCCGCCCGCGACCGGGGGCGCCAGCTCGCCTCCGGCTGAGAGGCCGGACGGCCCCGCTCCTACGATGGGTCGGGTGACGTTACGTCGCGGCATCGCGCCGCTGCTCGTCCTTTTCGCACTGACCGGCTGCACCTCGGAGCAACCGCCGAACGTCCAGGTCGGCGAGGTCAGGCGGGGCCCGGTCACCGAGGTCGTCGAGGCCCCCGCCACCATCGGCGCGCGTGCCTCCGCGACCCTGCGCTCGCCCGCCCAGGGCACGATCGCCAAGCTGTACGTCCGCGAGGGCGACCACGTGCGCAAGGGCGAGATCCTGGCCAGGATCAGTTCGCCCGAGGCCCGGAGCCGGCTCAAGCAGGCCCGCCAGGCGTCCAAGGCGGCCACGCCCGTGGGCTTCGCCACCCCCGCCGTGCGGCTGCCGTCGTTCGACACCGGGTCGTTCGACCGCAAGGTGGCCGCCCACTTCGCGAAGGCCCGCAAGGAGGCCAGGAAGGTCCCGGACGCCGGGGTGCGCAGGCAGCTCCTGAACGCCATCGACCTGGCGCAGGCCCAGCACAAGGCGCAGACCAGGGCCCTGGCCTCGATCACCGCGCAGCTCAACCGCTCTATCAGCGGGATGCTGTCCGGCGTGACCAGCGGCCTGGCCGGCTCGATGGCCTCGCTGCAGGCCGCCTCGACGTCGCAGGCCAAGGCCGCGCTCAAGGCGGCGGAGAGCGCGGTCAAGTCGCTCACGATCAAGGCGCCGTTCGCCGGCGTCGTCACGCTCGGCCGCGCCTCGGGCGGGGGCGCGCTGCCGAGCGGCGTGGAAGGGCTGCTCAGCCAGCTCCCCGGCGGCGGCCAACAGCTGCCGGCCGTGCCCTCGACGGGCTCGGCCTCCGGCAGCCCGGTCGCGACGGGCGTCCCCGTCTCGGCGGGCGACTCGATCGTCACCGTCACCGACGTCTCCAGGCTCACCCTGGACGCCGACGTGGACGAGACGGACGTCCTGCTGGTCAAGAAGGGGGTGCGGGCCGCCGTGGAGCTGGACGCGGTGCCCGGCGCCACGTACACGGCCGTGGTGACCGGCATCGGCGTCACCCCCATGGAGGGCACCACGGGCGGGGTCAGCTACCCGGTGCGGCTCACGCTCGGCCCCGGCGCCTTCGACGACGGCTCCAAGGCGCCCACGCCCAAGCCGGGGATGAGCGCCGTCACGCGGCTGACCGTGCGCGAGTCGCCGTCCGCCGTCTCGGCGCCCGCGTCGGCCATCGTCTCCAGCGGGCGCGAGAGCGTCGTCTGGGCGATCAGGAACGGCGTGGCCGAGCGGCGCGTGGTCAAGCTCGGGGCCCAGGGCGACGCCGTGGTGGAGGTGCTGAGCGGGCTGTCCGTGGGCGACCGGATCGTGGTCAAGGGGGCGGACTCCGTACGGCAAGGGCAGCGGCTGCCATGACGCCCGCTATCGAGGCCGTGGACCTCACCCGGCGGTACCAGCTCGACGGCGTCGCCGTGGAGGCGCTGCGGGGCGTGTCGCTCCGGATCGACCAGGGCGAGTTCGCCGCCATCGTCGGCCCGTCGGGGTCCGGCAAGTCGACGCTCATGCACCTGCTCGGCTGCCTCGACCGGCCCAGCTCGGGCGTGCTCAGGGTCAACGGCGTGGAGATCTCCCGATTGTCCGACACCGAGCTGGCCGAGCTGCGCAACCGGACGATCGGCTTCGTCTTCCAGTCGTTCCACCTGCTGGCCAGGACCTCGGCGCTGGACAACGTGGCGCTGCCGCTGGTCTACCGGGGCGTCGGCCGGGCCGAGCGGCGCTCCAGGGCCCGCGCGGCGCTGGAGGCGGTCGGGCTCGGCCACCGCCTGGAGCACCGGCCGTCCCAGATGTCCGGCGGGGAGCAGCAGCGCGTGGCCATCGCCAGGGCGCTGGTCGGCGAACCCAAGGTGCTGCTGGCCGACGAGCCCACGGGCAACCTCGACACCGCCAACGGGACCGAGGTCATGGCCATACTCGACCGGCTCAACGGCGAGGGCGGCGTGGCCGTGGTGCTCGTGACGCACGAGCCCGAGATCGCCGCCCACGCGCGGCGCCAGATCCACGTACGGGACGGGCTGATCGAGATGGACACCGCGTGAAATCCAGCGAGTCTTTCGTGATGGCGCTGGAGGCGCTGCGCGTGAACCGGCTGCGGAGCGCGTTGACCATGCTCGGCGTGATCATCGGGGTGCTCGCCGTGGTGATCCTGGTGGCCATCGGCACCGGCGCGAAGGACGAGATCGAGAAGCAGATCTCGGGTCTCGGCACGAACATCATCCTCGTCGTCCCGGGCCGCATCAGCCTGGGCGCGGCCCCCACGCAGAGCAAGCTCGGCCTGGCCGACGTCGCCTACGTCCGGCGGGTGGTGGGCGACCCGTCGAAGGTGACGGTCTCCCTGCAGTCGGGCGAGACCGTACGCGTCGGCAGGGTCGAGGCGTTCGTCACGGTGATCGGCACCGACCAGAACCTCGTCAACATCTTCGACCGTCCCCTGGACAAGGGGCGCCCGCTGAGCGAGACCGACGTGGACACCCGGCGCAGGGTGGCGGTGCTGGGGTCGCAGGTGGCGGACCGGCTCTTCGGCGACCTGGACCCGATCGGGCGTCAGGTGACGGTGGCCGGGGCCAGGTTCCGGGTGGTGGGCGTGTACGCCGAGGTGGGGCAGACCTTCGGGCTCTCGCGCGACCAGGAGATCCACATCCCGGTGACGACGGCCCAGCGGCTGCTCGGGATCGAGCGGATCAACGGGCTCGCGGTCGGCGCGTCCGGGCCCGACGAGATCGACCCGCTCTCGGAGAGGGTGACGGCGGCGCTGCGGGCGAGGTATCCGGGCGAGCAGTTCTCGGCGGTCACGCAGACCGCGCTGCTCGGCACGATCGGCAGCGTGCTCGGCATGCTCACCGGCGTGCTGGCCGCCATCGCGGGCATCTCGCTGCTGGTGGGCGGCGTCGGGGTGTCGAACATCATGCTGGTCAGCGTGCGCGAGCGCACCCGCGAGATCGGGCTGCGCAAGGCTCTCGGGGCCAGGCAGCGCGACATCCTCGCCCAGTTCCTCATCGAGGCGGTGCTGCTGACCACGATCGGCGGGTTCATCGGGATCGCGCTCGGGGTGGGCGGGTCGGTGGCCATCGCGGCGTTCACGGAGGTGCCCGCGTCGATCACGTGGTGGTCGATCGCGCTCGCGTTCGGGGTGTCGGCGGCCGTCGGGGTGTTCTTCGGCGTGGCCCCGGCGCGGAGGGCGGGCAGACTGGACCCCGTCATCGCCCTCCGCGCCGAGTGACCTTCACGCATCCCGCCTCTGCATCAGGACGGCCCCCGCGATCATGGCGACCGCGATCCAGGCGAGGTAGACCGCGAACCCGCTCCACGGGCCCAGGGAGCCGTTGCTCTCGCCGGACACCACCAGCATGCCCGCGTTGGTGGTGAAGTGCTCGGCCACGGTCTTGCCCCACTGCCCCGGCAGTTGGTTCGCCACCATGGGCAGGACCAGTATCAGCGCGATGGCCGACACGATCGCGCCCGGCGTGTGCCTGACGAGTGTGCCGAGCCCGAGCCCGAACACGCCGCACGCGGTCAGGTAGAAGGCGACTCCGAGCACGGACCGCGCCACCTGGCCCATCTCCACCGAAGGCGGCGCGCAGATGGCCAGTGCGAGGCCGACCGTGGCGGCCGACGCGACCGCGCAGACGACCAGCGAGGTCGCCGTGAACACCGCGATCTTGCCCGTCAGCAGGCTCATGCGCCTGGGCACGGCCATGAGCGAGGTGCGGATGCCGCCGGTGCGGTACTCGCTGGAGATCACCAGCACGCCGAGCGTGGCCATGGCCAGCTGCGCGAACAGCGCTCCGCCGAGGCTCATCCTGATCGCGTCGTCGGCGGGGATCGGCCCCTCGGCCGCGCCTCTGGCGGAGGCGCTGATGAGCGCGCCGAAGCCGATCATCATCACGACCGTGGCGGCAAGCGTCCACACCGTGGAGCGGACAGAGCGGATCTTGGTCCATTCGGACCTGAGAATGTCGATCATGACGAGAACTCCAGGCTGTCCTTGGTCAGCTCCATGTAGGCCGCTTCGAGCGACGGCTGCACGAACGTCAGCTCCTCCAGCGGGATCCCGGCGCGAGCGGTGAGCGTGCCGATCTCGAGCGTGCTCATCGCGGTCACGCGCAGGTGGTCGGGGTGGAGCTCGCCCACCTTGACCAGCTCCGCCACCTCGGCCAGCCGGGGCGAGCGGACCCGTACGTACCCCTGGGAGCTGCGCCCGATGAACTCCCGCACGCTCGTGTCGGCGATGAGCCGCCCCTTGCCGATCACGATCAGGTGGTCGGCGGTCTGCGCCATCTCGCTCATCAGGTGGCTGGAGACGAACACCGTGCGGCCCTCGGCCGCCAGCTTCCGCATGAACGTGCGGATCCACAGGATGCCGTCGGGGTCGAGCCCGTTGACGGGCTCGTCGAAGATCAAGATCTCGGGGTCACCCAGCAGCGCGGCGGCGATGCCCAGCCGCTGCGACATACCCAGTGAGAAGCCGCCGACCCGCCGCCTGCGCACCTCGCGCAGGCCCACGGTCTCCAGCACCTCGTCCACCCGGGTCGCGGGGATGCCGTTGCTCTGCGCGATGGCCAGCAGGTGGTTGTACGCGCTGCGTCCGCCGTGCACGGCCTTGGCGTCCAGCAGCGCGCCGACCTTGCGCAGGGGATGCGGCAACTCCGCGTACGGCCGCCCGTCCACGAGCACGGAGCCGCCGGACGGCCGGTCGAGGCCGAGGATCATGCGCATGGTCGTGGATTTGCCGGCTCCGTTCGGGCCCAGGAAGCCGGTCACCTGACCGGGCTTGACGTCGAACGACAGGTCCGACACTGCGGCGGTGGCGCCGTAGCGTTTGCTCAGGTTCGTTGCGCGGATCGCGGTCATGATCTGAGCGTGCCGTCGGCCGTGCCCGGTTTCATCCTGCGCGGGGACCGTTTCCGGCCAGGCGATCTAGGAGCCTGGTCCTACTCTCCTGGACGGATCAGCCCGGCCTCGTAGGCCGCGATCACCGCCTGCGCCCGGTCCCTGGCGTCGATCTTGGCGAACAGGCTGGTCACGTGGTTCTTGACGGTCGAGGGGGAGACGGACAGCTCCGCGGCGATCTCGGTGTTCGACCGGCCGCGGGCGATGAGCACGAGGATCTCCCGCTCGCGCTCGGTCAGCCCGGCCAGCTCGGCGGGCACGGGTCTGGCGCGGGAGGCCCGTACGAACGTGCCGATCAGCCGGCTCAGCAGGCGCGGCGCGACGGCCGACTCGCCCCGGTGGACCACGCGCACGCCCTCGATCAGCTCCTCGGGGGAGACGTCCTTGGGCAGGAACCCGCCGGCGCCCGCCCTGAGCGCCGCGACCACGTTCTCGTCCAGGTCGAACGTGCTCAGCGCCAGCACCCGCACCTCCGGCAGCTCCGCGGTGATCAGCTCGGTCGCCCGCACGCCGTCGAGGCCCGGCATGTGCAGGTCCATCAGCACCACGTCGGGCCGGAGCGCCCTGCTCAGCTCCACCGCCTCCGCGCCGTCGGCGGCCTCGCCGACCACTCCGAGGTCGGGCTGCGCGTCGAGCATCAGCTTGAATCCCTTGCGGACCAGCTCATGATCGTCCACCAGTAGAACCTTGATCACGTCGTCTCCAGAGGGATGCGGGCGTGCACGCGGAAACCGCCTTCTGGGCGTGGCCCGGTCGAGAGCCGGCCGCCGCATAATGCCACCCGTTCGGCCATGCCGCCCAGCCCGAACCCCGGCGCGACGCCCCCCGCCGCCGACCCGTCGTCCACCACCTCGACCTCCACGGCCGAGGGCTCGTACGTCAGCCGCACGCTCGCCCTGGCGCTGAGCGCGTGCTTGCGGGTGTTCGTCAGCGCCTCCTGCACGATCCGGTAGACGGCGTGGTCCACGGTCGCGGGCAGCTCGACGGGCTCTCCCGCCACGGTCAGGCTGGCCGGCAGCCCCGCCGACCTCGCCTCCTGGATCAGCGAGGGCAGCCGGTCGGCGCCCACCCCGGTCGCGGCGTCGGCGCCCTCGCCGCCGTCGGCCCTGAGCACGTCGAGCAGGTGGCGCATCTCGGACATGGCCTGGCGGGCGGTCTGCTCGGCGCCCTCCAGCGCGTCCCTGGTGACCTCCTGCCCGGGCGGCAGCGTGGCGCGCGCGCCCCCGACCAGGGCGTTGATGACGGTGATGTGGTGGGCGACCACGTCGTGCAGCTCCCTGGCGATGCGCCGCCGCTCGGCCCGCACGGCGGCGTCGGCGACCTCGCGCCTGCTCCGCTCGGTCAGCTCGGCCTTCAGCCGGACGATCAGCCCGGTTCCCACGGGCACGGAGACGGCGAACACCGCCCCCAGCCAGCCGCCCTGCCCCCGCCAGAACAGCTCCATGGTCGTCGCGTAGACGGCGTAGGCTCCCGCCGAGGTGATCAGGGTCGTCCGGCCGGCGGTGTACCGGCCCACGCTGTAGAGCGCGATGGCTGAGGACGGGGAGACGAACGTCACGAGCTGCGTCGCGATGCTCACGGCGTCCACCGCCGCCACCAGCGCGGCAGTCAGAAGGGGCCGCCGGCGCCGCATGAGCAGGAGTGCCATGCCCGCCAGGTAGCTCCCCATGGTCAGCACGCCCCTCACCTCGCCACCGGCGATCATGAAGGGCAGCGCGAGCACGGCTGGGAGGGTGAACACGATCACCAACGTCGTGTCGAAGACCCGGGGGCGACTGAAGAAGCGCACGATCTTGAGGAAGGTTCGCCGCACGCCCAAGACACTAAGCCACGAAATTTGCGGATCACCGCCTACAGCGGGGGGTCTGCGCTGCGGTAACGTCGGCGCAAGGCGAGGGCACACGGAGGAGCTGGGATGAGCAGGTCGGCACGGGTGATCTGGGACGACGCTCTCACCTCCTACAACTTCGGCCCGAGCCATCCGCTCGCCCCCGTGCGGGTGGAGCTGACCATGGCGCTCGCCCGCGCGCTCGGCGTGCTCGACAAGGTCGAGGTGGCCGCCTGCGTGCCCGCGACCGACGCCGAGCTGTCCATGGTCCACCGGCCCGGCTACATCGAGGCCGTCAAACGCGTGTCCGCCTCCGGGCAGCCCGACCTCGGCGCCGGGCTGGGCACCGCGGACAACCCCGCGTTCAAGGGCGTGCACGAGGCCTCGGCGCTGATCGCCGGCGCGTCGCTGGCCGCCGCCCGCTCCGTCTGGGAGGGGACGGCCGAGCACGCGGTCAACGTGGCGGGCGGCCTGCACCACGCGATGGCCGCCACGGCCAGCGGCTTCTGCGTCTACAACGATCCCGCGCTGGCCATCGCATGGCTGCTGAGGCAGGGGGCGGGCCGCATCGCGTACGTGGACGTGGACGTCCACCACGGCGACGGCGTGCAGGCGGCCTTCTTCGACGACCCCAGGGTCCTGACGATCAGCCTGCATGAGAGCCCCCGCACGCTCTTCCCCGGCACCGGCTTCCCCGAGGAGACCGGCGCGGAGGGCACGGCCGTCAACGTCGCGCTACCGGCGGGGACCGGCGACGCGGGGTGGCTGCGGGCCTTCCACGCGGTCGTGCCGCCGCTGCTGCGCGAGTTCAGGCCGGAGATCCTGGTCACCCAGCACGGCTGTGACAGCCACGCGCTCGACCCCCTGGCCAACCTGATGCTCAGCGTCGACGGCCAGCGGGCCGCGTACGCCGCCCTGCACCGCCTGGCCCACGAGACGGCCGGCGGCCGGTGGATCGCCACCGGCGGCGGCGGTTACGAGCTGGTGCAGGTGGTGCCGCGGGCGTGGACCCATCTCATCGCCGAGCTGGCGGGCCACCCGATCGACCCGGACACCCCCACGAGCCAGAGCTGGCGCCAGTTCGTCAGGGAACGTACGGGCGAGACTCCGCCGCTGACGATGACCGACGGTCGCAATCCGGAATTTCGTGACCTGTCTGGTGGTTATGACCCAGCGGACCCCATTGACCGTGCGATCATGGCGACCCGACATGCGGTCTTCCCCCTGCACGGCCTCGATCCAATGCCCTGACGAGGAAGAAGCTGTGCTGAGCCGCGACCAACTTAGAGAGCATCTTGTCCACACGCGGATAGCCGGCGACGTCGCGACTCCCCGCGAGAACAACCTCGACCACTACAGCTCGCTCGCCAACGGCGACCCGTACTACAAGCTGGGCCTGACCTTCGACCAGCCGTGGTCGTACCGCGACATCCTGGCGCTCATGGCCAAGTCCGCGGGGGTGGTCTCCGATCCGGACCACCGCTGGGGCCAGGACACCATCGACCCCGACCTGACGATCGACGCGCTCGACGACATGGCCGAGGCCATCGCCGCCGTGCTGTCGCGGGAGCACCCGCGCGTCCTGTTCGCCACCGGCCACCCGACCGGGCTGCTCGCCGTGCACCTGCCGCTGGCGCGCCTGTGCGCCGAGCGCGGGGCCGAGCTGCTCACGCCCGCCGAGGGATGGACCTACTCCGGATCCAATTTCGGACGCCGGCGCAAGATCCGTTACCTGCAGGACGTCGCCATGCTCGACGACAGGGGCGCGTTCGTGCACACCCACGACGCCGTCCCCATGCGCCGCATGATCGAGGAGCTCGGCGGGGAGCTTCCCGACCTCGTGATCGCCGACCACGGCTGGGCGGGAGCGGCGGGGGAGGCGGGTGCGCACACGGTGGCGTTCGCCGACTGCAACGACCCCGGTCTCTTCCTCGGCGAGGCGGAGGGCAAGATTGACGTGGTCGTGCCGCTTGATGACAATGTGCTACCACGCTTTTACGCTCCGCTGACAGAGCGGCTCGTCACTCAGGTCTCACGAGCCCTTTGAGTCGAATTCGGCCCTCCCGATACGGTCTTTTCGCGCCCGCATTCCAAGAGGCTCGCTGTCCCTTTGCCAACTTTTGATGGCGCTCCGGCGACTCTTATGTGTGGCAACTTGGACAGTTCCAACATCCAAGTGAGGTGCTCGGCCCGGCTGCTGGCCAGCGATTTCGCTGGTTCCGCTGACAGGTGGCTCCGGCGACTGAGAAACTAGGGGGTTTGCGCACCCGGAGTCCCGATTTACGCTGACGGCAGTACACGTGCGTGAGCAATGGCACCAGTGGGGATAACCCGGAAACCACGTGCGGAAGAGGCGTCCGATGGGTGCAGGCGAAAGACCTCTCAGTGAGGTGAAGTTCCTGACCGTGGCGGAAGTCGCGACGGTCATGAGGGTGTCCAAGATGACGGTGTACCGGCTCGTCCACTCTGGCGAGTTGCCGGCCATCCGTGTCGGCCGGTCGTTCAGAGTGCCTGAGCAGGCGGTACACGACTATCTGCGGGAGGCCTACATCGAGGCAGGTTGAAGTAGCGACGTGACCCGTCATGTCGTGAATGCTGTCGCGGGCGAGGCCCGGCCGTCGTAAGACGCGACCGGGCTCTCACCCCCCGGTGGGGCGATCTACCGCCCATCGCCGGTAGTCTGTGAGCCGGTGTGCGCTCGCACTCCGTGAAGACTTGCTACCAGCACCTGGGGGTCCCGTGGGCTCTGTGATCAAGAAGCGCCGCAAGCGGATGGCTAAGAAGAAGCACCGCAAGCTGTTGAAGAAGACGCGCATCCAGCGGCGTAACAAGAAGTAACTTACGCAGCTGCGAGGCGCTGATGACCCACACCGTGCTTGTCACCGGGGTCTCGCGCCACATAGGCGCCCGGGTGGCGAGCGTTCTGGCTTCCGACCCGGACATCAGCCGCGTCATAGGAGTTGACACCGTGCCGCCCCCCTCGCTGACGCGGGACGGCGGCATCTCTCTCGGCCGGACTGAGTTCGTCCGGGTGGATCTGCGCAGCCCTGACATCGCTCAGGTGATCGCGGCTGCGGACATCGACACCGTTGTGCACATGAGCCTGGTCAGTGCTCCGTCGAGGAGCAGTGGCAGGGCCGCCATGAAAGAGCACAACGTCATCGGCACCATGCAGTTGCTCGGTGCCTGCCAGCGGTCGGCGACCGTGCGGCGCGTGGTGGTGCGCTCCACCACCGCCGTCTACGGCTCGTCGCCCCGCGACCCCGCGGTGTTCACCGAGGACCTGGAGCCGCCCGACGGCCCCAGCCACGGCTACGCCAAGGACGCGGCCGAGGTTGAGGGCTACGTACGGGGCTTCGCGCGGCGGCGGCCCGACGTGACGGTGTCGATGCTGCGCTTCGCCAACTTCATGGGGCCCGGCGTCGACTCGCCGTTGACGCGTTACTTCACCCAGCCGGTGCTGCCGACCGTGTTCGGCTTCGACCCGCGGCTGCAGTTCGTCCACGAGGACGACGCGGTCGAGGTGCTGCGCCGGATGGCGACCGAAGACCACCCCGGCACGTTCAACGTGGCCGGGGCAGGCGTGTTGCTGCTGTCGCAGTGCGCCAGGCGGGCGGGGCGGTTCTCCTTGCCGCTGTTCTCGCCCGCTTTCAAGGCGCTGGGCGACACCGCACGCAGGATGGGGCTGGTCGAATACTCGCCCGAGCAGGTCAGGCTGCTGTGCCATGGCCGCGCGGTCGACACCTCCGCGCTGGAGGCGGAGCTCGGCTGGAAGCCCAAGTTCACGACCGGGGCGGCGTTCGACGACTTCCTGCGCTCGCGCGGCCTCCATCCGTTCGGAGGTGTGCGCAGTTGAGCGTTGCGCATGAGGGCGCCCGCGTGATCCCGATCAGCGCGGCGCCGTCGTTCGAGAAGCCGGATCGCGTGGCCAGGATGCTGGCCTTCCTGCGCCGGCGCGTCGAGGGCGACTACGAGGTCGACGAGTTCGGCTACGACGCCGAGCTGACCGACAAGGTGATCCTCGAGCTGATCAGGCCGCTCTACAACGAATGGTTCAGGGTGGAGACGGTCGGGCTGAAGAACGTGCCCGACGAGAGCGGGGCGCTGGTCGTCGCCAACCACTCCGGCACGCTGCCGCTCGACGCGCTGATGCTGCAGGTGGCCATGCACGACGAGGCCGGCAGGCCGCTGCGGCTGCTCGGCGCGGACCTGGTCTACCAGCTCCCGGTGCTCAGCCACCTGGCCCGCAAGACCGGCCACACGCTGGCCTGCCCCGAGGACGCCGACCGGCTGATGCGCAAGGGCGAGCTGGTCGGGGTCTTCCCCGAGGGGTTCAAGGGCGTGGGCAAGCCGTTCTCCGAGCGCTACAAGCTGCAGCGGTTCGGCCGCGGCGGCTTCGTGGCCTCGGCCATCCGCGCCGGGGTGCCGATCGTGCCCACCGCGATCGTGGGGGCCGAGGAGATCTATCCCAAGATCGGCGATCTGAAGTCCCTGGCCAGGCTGCTCGGGCTGCCCTACCTGCCGATCACGCCGTTCTTCCCGCTGCTGGGGCCGCTCGGGCTGGTGCCGCTGCCGTCCAAGTGGATGATCGAGTTCGGCGAGCCGATCCGCACCGACGAGTACGAGCCGTCGGCGGCCGACGACCCCATGCTGGTGTTCAACCTCACCGACCACGTACGCGAGGTCATCCAGCAGATGCTGAACGAGCTGCGGCTGCGAAGAGGGCACGCTTTTCCGCCGCTGCTGTGAAACCGGCACGGGCCTTTCGGTGTTCAAAGGGGCGATTCGCTCTGCTGACCACTGAAAGGAACCCCCATGAATCTCCAACTCTCCGGCCGCGTCGCCGTCGTCACCGGCGCGTCCAAGGGCATCGGCCTGGCTGTCGCACGCACCCTGGCCGAGGAGGGCGCGCACGTCGTGGCCGTCTCGCGGACCCGTACGGACGAATGGCCCGACAAGGTCGTGCACGTGGCCGCCGACCTGATGGACCCCGAGGCGCCCGCGCGGGTCGTGGCACGGGCCGTGGAGGAGTTCGGCGGGGTCGACATCCTGGTCAACAACGCCGGCGGCCCGCCGCCCGGGGCGACGCTGCCGCGGGTGGGCTTCATGACCCCGAGCGACGACGACTGGCGCGCGATGTTCGAGTTCAACCTGTTCTCGGCCGTACGCATGATCCGCGCCGCCGTGCCCCTCATGGTCGAGCGGGGCGGCGGCTCGATCGTCAACATCTCCTCCACCATGGGCAGGCAGCCCGGCGCCATGAACGTCGACTACGCCGCCGCGAAGGTGGCACTGAGCCACGTCGGCAAGGCCGTCTCCGAGGAGTACGGCCCCCAGGGCGTCAGGGTCAACACGGTCACGCCCGGCGCGGTGCTCACCGACTGGTGGACCAAGGAGGGCGGCGCGGCCGAGGTCTTCGCGGGCCTGGTGGGCTCCGACAAGGAGAGCGTGATCTCCGAGGTCGCCCCCGCCATGATGAAGCTCGCCACCGGGCGGCTCATCTACCCGCAGGAGATCGCCGATGCGGTCGCGCTGCTCGTGTCGCCCCGCTCGGGCAGCACGACCGGCGCCGAGTTCGTGATCGACGGAGGCCAGCTCAAGGAGCTCTGATGTCTCCCGCGTGAACCCTCCTGGCGGGTTGCGGCAAGACATCCGTGACCGATCACCCACAGAAGGGCGGAGATGATCACGCAACCCGCCATCAGGGGTGCGGACTCTGAGCTCGTGAGCGCCTCGTGGACAGAACCCGAGGCGTTCGCCGAGCTCTTCGACCGCTACTCCGCCATGCTCTACAGGTACGTCTCCAAACGCCTCGGCCCTGAGCCCGCCGAGGACCTCGTCGGGGAGACGTTCCTGATCGCGTTCTCGCGCAGGAAGAGCTACGACCTGGCTTACCCGGACGCCCGGCCGTGGCTCTTCGGCATTCTCACCAAGCTCATCTCCCGGCACCACCGCAAGGAGGCCGCGCGCTACCGCGCCCTCCTGCGCGCCCCTGTGGACTCCGACGTCGAGTCGCCCGCCGACCGGGTGGCGGCCGGCGTCACCGCGCAGGCCGTCCGCGCGGAGCTGGCCGGGGCCCTCGCGGCGCTGCCCGCCAAGGACCGTGACGTGCTGCTGCTGATCGCCTGGGGCGATCTCACGTACGAGGAGGCCGGGCGGGCGCTCGGCATCCCCGTCGGAACCGTGCGCTCCCGCCTCAACAGGGGCAGGCGGAAGGTGCGGGCCGCGCTCGGCGACACCAATCCCATGGAGGAGGAGTGACGATGGACGACCTGAAGCTGCTCCGGGACCTCGGAGGGGAGCTGGGGCACGAGCCGCCCGCGACGCTCGTTCGCCAGCGCGAGCGCCTGCTGCACGCCCGCCCGCAGCGCCTCTCGACGGGCCGCTGGACGGGCCGCTGGACGGGCTGGTGGACGGCCGGGCTCGTGGCCGCCGCCACGGCCGCCGCCGTCGCCGTGCCCACCGTCCTGATCGCCGACCGCCACACGGCCGCGCCGCCCGCCGGGTCGCAGGTCGTGGACATGAGCGGCGCGCGGAACATCCTGGTGATCGGCTCCGACACCAGGGAGGGGGAGGGGAACGCCAAGTACGGGCCCATGCTGGCCAGGCAGGGCTTGGGCCAGCGCTCCGACACCATCATGATCGTCCACATCCCCGCCGACCGCGGGCAGGCCACGGCGGTCAGCGTCCCGCGCGACTCCATGGTCGAGATCCCGGCGTGCGGCTCGTCGCCCGCCAGACACGGCATGATCAATTCGGCGTACAACACCGACGGGGCCGACTGCCTCAAGCGAACCTTGGAGTCCCTGACCGGGCTGCGGATCCAGCACTCGGTAGAGGTCGACTTCGCCGGCTTCAAGGGCATGGTCGACGCGCTCGGGGGCGTGGAGGTCACGCTTCCCAGGGCGGTGGACGACATGAAGTCCAAACTCAAGCTGCCCGCGGGGAAGAGCATGCTGAACGGGGAGGCCGCGCTCGGGTACGTGCGGCTGCGGCAGTACGGCGACAGGTCCGACGTTCAGCGGATCAAGCGGCAGCAGGGGCTCGTGATGGCGATGTTCAAGAAGGCCCGATCGGGGCTCTCCTCACCCGACCGGCTCAAGTCCTTCCTGGGCGCGATGCGCAAGTCCGTCAAGACCGACTTGAGCCTGGAGTCCATGTACGAGCTGGCTACCCAGCTCTCCCGGACCAAGCTCTCCTTGGTGACGGTGCCGTGGAAGCCGGACCCGCAGGACCCGAACCGGCTGCAGTGGAAGCAGCGGGAGGCCGAGCAGCTGTTCAAGCAGCTCCGCTGACGACCGGGGTCACGACTGGCCGCGATAGTGGCGGCGCAGGGCGATGCCGGCCGCGACGCCCCCCGCGACCGCCCCCACTCCGGCGGCGATGGGCAGGGCCGTGAGGGTGGCCTTGCGGCCGGTGCGGAAGTCCTTGATCGGCCAGTCATGCTTCCTGGCGTGCTCCCGCAGCTCGCTGTCGGGATTGATGGCCACGGCCTGCCCCACCAGCGAGAGCATGGGCAGGTCGTTGGCCGAGTCGCTGTAGGCCGTGCAGCGGGTCAGGTCGAGGCCCTCGCGGCGGGCCAGCGCGCGCACCGCCTCGGCCTTGGCCGGCCCGTGCAGCAGATCGCCCACCAGGCGCCCCGTGTAGACCCCGTCGCTGGTCTCCGCGACCGTCCCGAGCGCGCCGGTCAGGCCGAGCCGCTGCGCGATGACCCGGGCCAGCTCCACGGGCGTGGCGGTCACGAGCCAGACGCGCTGGCCGGTGTCCAGGTGGCTCTGGGCGAGCGCCCTGGTGCCGCCCCAGATGCGGTCGGACATGACCTCGTCGTAGATCTCCTCGCCGAGGCGTACGACGTCATCGACCTTGGCCCCCGCGACGAACGCCAGCGCCGTCTCCCTGGCCACCGCGATGTGCTCGGGGTTCTCGTTGCCGCGCAGCCGGAAGACGGCCTGCCCGACGGCGAACTTCAGCAGGTCGGACGTCGTGAACATGCCACGGGTGGCCAGCCCGCGGGCGAAGTGGTAGATCGAGGCTCCGCGCATCATCGTGTTGTCGACGTCGAAGAAGGCCGCCGCCTGGAGGTCCGGCTCGGCAGGGGGGACCGTGACCGCCGCCCGAGCCGCGGCCTCGCCGGCGGCCTCTGGCTCCACCTGGTGTCGTCGAAATAGCCGCCACATGGGCCTCAGCTTACTTTCCTAGTGCGGGGCGGCCAGACCGTCGATGTAGTCAAGGTATCCCTCAGCTTGGGCCAGCTGAGAGTCGTCGAGCTGCTTGAGCATGGGCCCGACCACCTTCTTCTGGTCCCGCGCGAAATTCTTGATCTTGGACGAGCGCGGCTCCGCCCGCTCGAGGCGGCTGATGCCCGAGCGCGTGGACGCCTCCATGTCCTTCAGCGTCTTGCCGACCAGCGGGCCGCCCTCGGACGAGCCGAGCAGGGTGGCGACCTCCCTGGCCCGGGTCTTGGCGGAGTCGAGCTCGCGCTCGCCGCGTTCGGCGTCGTCGCTGCTGAGGCGTACGAGCGTGGTCTCCGCGGCGCGCTTGAGCGGGTAGAGGGAGTCTCCCGGCACCGACTGGTACGTGGCGAACGCGGAGACCATCATGGCCGCCGCCAGCCCCACCGTGGCCAGCTGCGACAGCAGCGGCCGGCGGCGGGCCGCGCGGCGACGCGGCTGCCCGGCCGCCTCCGGCTCCTCCGCCGGGAGCTCGCCGGAGAGCAGCCGCGCCCGCAGGCGCTCGCGGAAGGCGGGCTCGGGGGCGCCGCCGAGAGGCAGGCCGCGCAGCTCCGTGAGGTGCTCGAGCACGCGCTCCCGCCGAATGCGCGCCCTACCCATGACAGCTCCCTGACGGATCCGGTAGTGACATCTGCCTAACGAGGTGCGAATGGAGGAGGTTACGCCAGGTCGTGCTTGAGAGCCCTGGCCAGTGCCCGAACGGCGCGGAACTGCAGCGCTTTGATCGCTCCACTCTTCTTCCCCATGATCAGCGCGGTTTCCGCGAGCGAGAGTCCGTGCAGGAAGCGCAGGACCACGCATTCCTGCTGTTCGGGATTGAGATCTCGTACGGCACGCAGCACACGGTCGTTGATGATGGCGTTGACCACGGCGTTCTCCGGAATGTGCGAGCCGTCGAGCGGGACGTCGATGATCTCGCCCGTCGGGATCTCCAGCCGGTAGCGCCCCGACTTGAAGTGGTCGGCGACCAGGTTTCTCGCGATGGTCACGAGCCAGGCGCCGAAATCGCGCCCCTGCCAGGTGAAGTCGCTGATCCTGCGTAACGCGCGCAGAAAGGTCTCGCTGGTGAGGTCCTCGGCTAATTGGTGCGACCCCACCCGGAAGTAGATGTAGCGATAGACGAGGTCCACGTACCGGTCGTAGAGCGTGCCAAAGGAATCCGTGCATCCGCTCTTGGCATCCAGCACCAGCGTACGGATGTCGTCGTCGGGCACTTCTTCGCGCACGGCGGGCTCGCCCGTCCGGGCAGGCGCAGCGACCGCTGGCGCAAGCAGCCCGGCGAACGGTGACGAGTCAGGCATCCGGTATCCCTACGGGTAAGGGGTGCGGCGTGCTCGAACACTCTAGAAATCAACCGGAAATTCCACAATCCACAGCGTGCTGGCATGACTAGCCGTAATCGCCGGATACGGTGTCATCCGGCCCCTTCCCTCATCGGCTACCGGCTTGGAGGCATAGTCCGGCAGCATTGGAGTCACCATGGAGATCCTCGTTGCTGTCATAGCTTTCGCCGGTGCGCTCATGGCCGCGGTCGCCGCCGGCGCCCTGATCCAACGGCTTCGCGACGAGTCCGAGGGGTGGTTGATCGCCTGGACCGTTGCAGTCGCGTCGCTCTGCGTTTCACTGGGCGTGATCGGCGTCGGCTACATCTTCGGGTTCGGCGAGGTGACGTTCCGCCTCTACCAGGTGACCGGGTCGATGCTGGTGCCGCTCTGGCTGGCGGTCGGGCTGATCCAGCTGCTGGTGGAGCAGGTGCCGCCGAGATTCCTGGCGTGGCTGTTCGGCATCGCGCTGACCGTCGTCTCCGGCACGATCATGATCTTCGACCCGCTCAAGGCCGAGCTGGCGGGCAAGGTGCTGCCCGCGGGCTCGAGCTTCTGGGGGATCTTCCCGAGCTACCTGCTGATCGGCGTGCACGCCATCGCCGGGCTGATCATGCTGGCCATGCTCGTGGTGGCCGGGCTCAAGTGGCGCCACGGCGACGAGTACGACACCGACAACCTGCACGCGGTCGCGGTCATCGTCCCCTCGGGGCTGGCGCTCGTGGGCGCGATGAGGTTCGCGGTGGCCCCGCTCTTCACCACCGTGCTGCTCGTCGTCGCCGCCGCGGCCGTCTGGTACACCGTGCTGCGGCCCCTGGCGCCGTACGAGGACGACGACGAGGACGACTTCGACTCCGACCACACCCAGAGGCCCTCGCGCCGTGACGATCGCTCTCAGCGCCGCGAGGAGCGTGCGCAGCACCGCGAGGAGCGGCCCGCGCAGCCCCAGCCAAGCCACATGGGCATGGCCGAGCCGGTGCCAGGCGGCCCTGGAGGCCAGGGTGCTCCTGGGCTGCCTCCCTCGCCGCCGCGCAGGGCGACCGGGCTCGGCGACCTGGTGGCCGAGTATCGCGCGGGCGACAAGGAGGTCGACTACGCCGCGCGCATGACGCCGCCGCCCGAATCGGGCCCCGCGACCGGCTACATCATGAACGGCGGCGCGCCCGCCGGACCGGCGCCGGCCCCCCAGCGCCCCGACTACGCCATGCCGGCGACCGGGGCGGTCTATCCGGGCGCCGAGATGTTCTCGCCCGCGCAGCAGCAGCCGGGCTCCGGCAAGCCGTCGCCGAACATCTACGGCCTGCTCACCGTCTTCACGATCATGGACGGCGCCGGGGAGGCGTTCGACCGGCTGGCCGAGGCGACCGTCGAGGCCGTGCGCCGCGGCGAGCCCGACACCCTCGTGTACGCCTGCCATTCCGTCAAGTCGGCCCCCCTGCAGCGCATCGTCTACGAGCTCTACCGCGACGAGGTCGCCTACCGCGACCACCAGCGCCAGCCGCACGTCGAGAGGTTCGTCAACGAGCGGCAGTCGATGGTGCTGGCCACCAACGTCATCGAGCTGAACGTCAACGCCGCCAAGGTGGTGCCGCTGCCGACGGCTATGTACTGAGGGCCTCCCTCAGCCGGGCCTCGTCCACCCGCCAGAAGTCGTGCTGCACCCCGTCGATCAGCGTGACCGGGATCATCTCCCAGTACTTCTCCTGGAGCTCCTCGGAGGACTCGATGCTGACCTCCTCCCAGGGCACGCCGAGCTCGCCCGCCACCCTGGCGATGACCTCACGCGCGTCCTCACACAGGTGACAGCCGGGCTTGCCGAGCAAGGTGATGCGATGCATACCGCACAAGGTACCCCTGCACAGGTCCACGGGACCCCTATGACTTTGTGCATCGGTTCACAAAGGGATTAACCTGAAAGACGGTTCGATTCCGTTCACGCGGCCCCCACGCCGCCCGTCCCCTGGAGCTCCGGCCCGTGAAGAGCCCGTCCCAATCCCGTGACCGCGGCATCCCCGAGGCGACGGTCGCCAGGCTTCCGTTGTACCTCCGGGCGCTGCACGGGATGGCCGAGCGGGGCATCGCGACCGTCAGCTCCGAGGATCTCGCCGTGGCGGCGGGGGTCAATTCCGCCAAATTGCGCAAAGACCTCTCACACCTGGGCTCTTACGGCACTCGGGGCGTAGGCTATGACGTCGAGTACCTCGTGTACCAGATCTCCCGTGAGCTGGGCCTGACACAGGACTGGGCGGTCGCGATCGTCGGAGTCGGTAACCTCGGCCGCGCGCTGGCCAACTACGGCGGTTTCGTCTCCCGAGGCTTCCGGGTGGCAGCGCTTGTGGACGCCGACCCCGAAGTCGTGGGCGACACCATCGCGGGGTTGAATGTTGAACACATCGACGAACTTGAAGCCGTCATCAAGCGGCGCGGAGTCTCGATCGTGGTTCTGGCGACACCGGCGGCAGCGGCGCAGGAAGTATGTGATCGCGTGATCTCCGTGGGCGTGACCAGCATCCTGAACTTCGCCCCGGTTGTACTTTCTGTGCCGGAAAGCGTCGATGTCCGTAAGGTCGACCTATCTATAGAACTGCAGATTCTCGCGTTCCACGAGCAACGCAAGGCTGGGGGGCCACTCATGGCGATGGACAGTCAATGAGTGTTCTGGCTGTCGGACTCAGCCACCGGACCGCTCCGGTGGCCCTGCTGGAGCGCGTCTCGGTGTCGGGCGACGCGCTCGTCAAGCTCCTCCACGACGTGCAGCAGGATTCCTGCGTCGCGGAGGCCATGGTGGTCTCGACCTGCAACAGGGTCGAGGTCTACGTCACGGTCGACCGCTTTCACGCCGCGGTCACCGCCGTCACCGGCCTACTGGGCGTCCACTCGGGCGTCCCGGTCGAGGAGCTGACGCCGCACCTTTACGTGCACTACGAGGAGCGGGCCGTCGAGCACCTGTTCTCCATGGTGTGCGGGCTCGACGCCATGGTCGTGGGCGAGGGCCAGATCCTCGGCCAGGTCCGCCAGGCGCTCAAGCTGGCGCAGCGCCACGGCACCGTCGGCACCACCCTCAACGAGCTGGTCCAGCAGGCGCTGCGGATCGGCAAGCGGGCGCACCACGAGACCGGCATCGACAAGGCCGGCCCCTCCCTCGTCTCCGCCGGCCTGGCCCTGGCGGGCGACCTGCCCGGCCGGCGGGCGCTGGTGGTCGGGGCGGGCTCCATGAGCTCGCTGGCCGCCGTCACGCTGGCGCGCGCCGGGGTCACCGACATCGTGGTGGCCAACCGTACGTTCGAGCGCGGCGCCCGGCTCGCCGAGTCCGTCGGCGGCAGGGCCGTGCCCTTCTCCGCGATGGCCGACGAGCTCCCCGGCGCCGACATCGTCATCACCTGCACCGGCGCCGGCCGCCACATCGTCACCCCTGACATGCTGGACGGGCCCACGTTCCTCCTGGACCTGGCGCTGCCCCACGACATCGACCCGGCGGTGCGCGCCGTGCCGGGCGTCACGCTGGTGGACCTGGAGACGATCAAGGAGTCCGGCATCGGGTCCCGCGAGGGCGACTCGGTGGCCTCCGTACGCGGGCTCGTCGCCGAGGAGCTGCGCGCGTACCTCGACGCCGAGCGGGCCGCCAAGGTCACCCCGACCGTGGTGGCGCTGCGCAGCAAGGCGGCGAGCGTGGTCGAGTCCGAGCTCGGGCGCCTGCTCATGCGCGTGCCGAGCCTCGACGAGCGGGCCAGGGACGAGGTCGCGATGACCGTGCAGCGGATCGTTGACAAACTGCTCCACGAGCCCACTGTGCGTGTCAAGCAGCTGGCCGCCTCCCCAGGAGGCGATCATTATGCGGAAGCCCTGCGTGAGCTGTTCAATCTCGATCCCAAGATGCCCGAGGCCGTGAGGGAGGTGGAGCTGTGACGTCCGGGGCACTGCGGCTGGGAACGCGCCGCAGTCTGATGGCGACCACGCAGTCGCAGATGGTGGCCGACGCCTACACCCGCCTGACCGGCCGCGCGGTCGAGCTGGTCGGCATCACGACGTTCGGCGACGTCACCAAGGCCCACCTCGCGCAGCTCGGCGGCACGGGCGTGTTCGTCACCGCGCTGCGCGACAAGCTCGCCGAGGGCGAGGTCGACTTCGCCGTCCACTCGCTGAAGGACCTGCCGACCACGCAGGACCCCCGGTTCACGCTGGCCGCCATCCCCGCCCGTCACGACCACCGCGACGCGCTGGTCGGCCCGCACAAGTTCGCCGACCTCGCGCCGGGGGCCAGGGTGGGCACCGGCTCGCCGCGCAGGGTCGCCATGCTCAGCGCGCTACGCCCCGACCTGGAGTACGTCCCGATCCGCGGCAACGCCGACACCCGTATCGGCAAGGTAACCTCAGGTGAGCTCGACGCGGTCGTGCTGGCCTCGGCCGGCCTGACCAGGATCGGCCGCGAGGCCGACATCGCACAGATCTTCGAGGTGGAGGAGCTGCTGCCTGCTCCCGGTCAGGGGGCGCTGGCCGTGGAGTGTCGGTCCGACCGGACCGATCTCATCGAGTTCCTGAGCGTGCTCGACGACCCGCGCACGCGCTCCGCGGTCACCGCCGAGCGAGCCGTGCTGTCGGCTCTCGAGGCCGGTTGCTCCGCTCCGGTGGGTGCTTTCGCGGTCGATGACGGGCACACTCTGAACCTGACCGCCGTGGTCGTCTCCATCGACGGCCGCGAGGCGGTCCGCAAGTCCGCCGCCGGCTCTCCTTCGGAGGCTGTCAGCCTGGGCCGCCACCTCGCGGCCGAGATGATCGCCGAAGGGGCCGACAGATTGATGGGGGAGCAATCCCATTGAGCTCCGATAGTCCAACCTCCGGTTTCGTCGCGTTCGTGGGCGCGGGACCCGGCGATCCCAACCTGCTCACCCTTCGTGCCGCCGAGCTGCTCTCCAAGGCCGACGCCGTGGTGCTCGGCGACGAAACGCACCGCCCGCTGCTGCGCCACTGCCGTGCAGGCGTCGAGGTCATCGAGGACGACGCCGTCAAGGACGGGCTGGTGAAGCGCGCCAAGCGCGGGCAGCTCGTGGTGCGCCTGTGCGAGGGCGACCCCATGCTGTTCTCCTCGATCACCGAGGAGGTCGCGGCCTGCGCCGCGGCGGAGGTGGACTTCGAGATCGTGCCCGGCGTGCCGCCCGCGACCGCCGTGCTCACGTACGCGGGCATCCCTCCGGCGACCTCCGTGCCCGAGTTCCGCATCGTGGACGCCGCGCAGGAGCAGGACTGGGCCGTCCACGCCGGCTGCCGGGGCACGCTAGTGATCTACAACGGCCTCTCCGACGCCGTGGCCATCGGCAAGGCCCTCATCGCGGGCGGCAAGCCCGACAGCACGCCCGTCGCGGTCAGCAGCGGCGGCACCACCACCGAGCAGTACACCGTGGTGTCCTCGCTCGGCCGGCTGCAGGCCGACCTCAAGCACGCCGGGTTCACCGAGCCGGCGCTCATCGTCGTCGGCGAGGCCGTGGGGCTGCGCGACAAGCTGTCGTGGTTCGAGACCAAGCCGCTGTTCGGGTGGCGGGTGCTGGTGCCCCGTACCAAGGAGCAGTCGCAGAGCCTGTCCGAGCAGCTCGTCGCGTACGGCGCGGTGCCGGAGGAGGTGCCGACCATCTCAGTCGAGCCGCCCCGCACGCCGCAGCAGATGGACCGCGCCATCAAGGGGCTCGTCACGGGCCGCTACGAGTGGGTGGCCTTCACCAGCGCCAACGCGGTCAAGGCCGTGCGCGAGAAGTTCGAGGAGTACGGGCTCGACGCGCGGGCCTTCGCCGGGCTC
Source organism: Nonomuraea sp. NPDC050786 (assembly GCF_040654115.1). Lineage (NCBI taxonomy): Bacteria > Bacillati > Actinomycetota > Actinomycetes > Streptosporangiales > Streptosporangiaceae > Nonomuraea > Nonomuraea sp. NPDC050786. Next base: position 573,539 of record NZ_JBFAHJ010000001.1, on the reverse strand, counting down.
AAGGTGGCGGCCGTGGGCGACGCGACCGCGCGGGCCCTGGTGGAGTTCGGGGTCAAGCCCGACCTGCTGCCGTCGGGGGAGCAGTCCTCCGAGGGGCTGGTGGCCGAGTGGCCGCCGTACGACTCGATGCTCGACCCGATCAACCGCGTGCTGCTGCCGCGGGCCGACATCTCCACGGACACGCTGGTGGCCGGGCTCACCGAGCTGGGCTGGGAGTGCGACGACGTCACCGCGTACCGCACCGTGCGGGCCGCGCCGCCGCCCGCCCCCATCCGCGAGGCGATCAAGGGCGGCGGCTTCGACGCCGTGCTCTTCACCTCCTCCTCCACCGTGCGCAACCTGGTGGGCATCGCCGGCAAGCCGCACAACGTCACGGTGATCGCGGTCATCGGGCCGCAGACGGCCAAGACGGCCGAGGAGTTCGGGCTCCGCGTGGACGTGATGGCCGACAAGCCCTCGGCGTCCGCGCTGGCGGCCGCGGTGGCCGAGTACGGAGCCAAGCAGCGGCAGGCGGCCCTGGCCGCGGGCGACACCCCGCGCAAGCCCTCACAGAACCGCAGAGGCGCCAGAAGGAGAGGCAAATGAGCGCCGAATTCCCCATCGCGCGGCCGCGGCGGCTGCGGCGCAGCCCCGCCCTGCGACGGATGGTGGCGGGCACCAGGCTGCACGCCGCCGACCTGATCCTGCCCCTGTTCATCAAGGAAGGCATCACCGAGCCGCAGCCCGTGGCCTCGATGCCGGGCGTGCTCCAGCACACCCGCGACTCGCTGCGCAAGGCCGCCCGCGAGGCGGCGGAGGCGGGCGTGGGCGGTCTCATCCTGTTCGGCATCCCCGCGGTGAAGGACGCCAGGGGCTCGGCCGCCGACGATCCCGACGGGATCCTGCAGGTGGCGCTCCGTGACGTGAACGCCGAGGTCGGCGACGCGACCGTGGTCATGGCCGACACGTGCCTCGACGAGTTCACCGACCACGGGCACTGCGGGATCCTCACGCCGTCCGGCGACGTGGACAACGACGCCACGCTGGAGCGGTACGCCTCGATCGCGGTGGCCCAGGCGGCCGCCGGGTCGCAGATGGTGGCGCCGAGCGGGATGATGGACGGCCAGGTCGGGGCGATCCGGGCGGCTCTGGACGGGGCCGGCTACGGAAATATCCCGATTTTGTCCTATTCGGTGAAGTACGCGTCCGCCTTCTTCGGGCCCTTCCGCGACGCCGCCGAGTGCGCGCCGCAGTTCGGCGACCGCAGCACCCACCAGCAGGACCCGGCGGGGCCGCTGAACGAGGCGCTGCGCGAGGTCCGGCTCGACCTCGCCGAGGGCGCCGACGCCGTCATGGTCAAGCCCGCGCTGGCCTACCTCGACATCATCACGCGCGTCCGTGACGAGGTGGACGTGCCGGTGGCGGCGTACCAGGTGAGCGGTGAGTACGCCATGGTCGAGGCGGCCGCGGCCAACGGCTGGATCGACCGGGATCGGACGATCATGGAATCGCTGGTCGCGATCAAGCGCGCCGGTGCCGATCTGATCCTCACGTACTGGGCAACGGAAGTGGCACGACGTCTCTAACCTTGGGGTTTCCCGTCGACTCGTGAGGCGTGTGCGTTAGAGTGCGATAACAAGTGCTGGTGTGTCCCGCGTGGTGCGTACTGCTGCCCCGGAGCCGGGAACTCCTCAGGCGCTGGACTCGACGGGAGACACCATGGTGGGGGTACCACTGGCTCGGCGTACCAGAAAACGGGCGCGGCCGACACGCATCGGCGCCGTGCTCGAATACGCCGCCATGGGCTGGCCCGTCGTGCCGGGCGCCTACCCGCTGCGCCACGGACCGCGCGCCTGCTCCTGTGACCGCCTCGGCTGTCCCGACCCTGGCGCCCATCCGCTCTCGCCCGCCTGGCACATGCAGGCCACGACGGACACCGCCCAGCTGACGCGCTGGTGGCGGGCCGAGCCCGAGGCCAACGTGATCCTGCCCACCGGACGTGTGTTCGACGTCTTCGACGTACCGCTCGCCCTCGGCCTGTCGGCCCTCACCCGGATCGACAACGCCGGAGCGGACCCCGGCCCGGTCGCCGCCAACGGCGACCGGGTCTTGTTTTACGTGGCCACCCGCGGCAATCCCGAGGACGAGGACGAGTGGTGGTCGTGCCACCTCGACTGCGACCCGGGAACGATCGAGGAGACGCCCGGGCTGCGGTGGCACTGCCGCGACAGCTACGTCCTCGCGCCGCCCTCGACCCTGCCCACCGGGCAGCCCGTCTCCTGGCTCCGGCCGCCGAACGGCCGGCCTCTGCCCGACCCGCTGCGCATCCTGGAGTGGCTGGCCGACTGACGGCGCCCGTCTTTCTTGGCGGACCCCGTCTCGCCGTTGCGGCGCCTTAAGGGAGTTCGGGGGGTCGTGCGGTATGCGAGCGCTGGTAACGGCGCCTGCCGTCACAGGGCCTGCGTAACGGCGCGTCTGCCGTGATGGTGCCCCCGTGATGGTGCCCCCGTGATGGCGCCCCCGTGATGGCGCCCCCGTGATGGCGCCCCCGTGATGGCGCCCCCGTGATGGGGAGGTGCCGCGCTCGGCAGGGTGCTGTGCCTCCGGGGAGGTGCCGTGCCTCTGGGGGGTCGTGCCGCGGGGGAGGGATGCCCGTGTGGTGGGGGCAGGTGGGGGCGAAGCTAACCTGGGTCGGGTGAGCCGTACACAGAACTCCGAGGACCTGTTCGCCCGCGCCCGCCAGATCGTGCCCGGAGGCGTCAACTCTCCGGTGCGCGCGTTCGGCGCGGTCGGCGGGACGCCGCGCTTCATGGTCTCCGGCCAGGGGCCCTACATCACCGACGCGGACGGCAACCGGTACGTCGACCTGGTGTGCTCCTGGGGGCCCATGATCCTCGGGCATCGCCACCCCGCGGTCGTCGAGGCCGTGTCGGGGGCGCTCGCCGACGGGTTCTCCTACGGCACCGCCACGCCGGGCGAGGTGGAGCTGGCGGAGGAGATCGTCGCCAGGGTGGCGCCGGTCGAGAAGGTGCGGCTGGTCAGCTCGGGCACCGAGGCGACGATGAGCGCCGTCCGGCTGGCCAGGGGGTTCACCGGGCGGTCCAAGGTGATCAAGTTCGCGGGCTGCTACCACGGGCACGTGGACGCGCTGCTGGCCTCGGCCGGGTCCGGGGTAGCGACGTTCGGGCTGCCCGACACGCCGGGGGTGACGGGGGCGTCGGCGGCGGACACGATCGTGCTGCCGTACAACTCCATCGAGGCCGTCGAGGCGGCGTTCGCGGAGGCCGAGGTCGCGTGCGTGATCACCGAGGCCTGCCCCGCCAACATGGGGATCGTCCCGCCGCGTGACGGGTTCAACGCGCGGCTGCGCGAGCTCTGCACGGCCAACGGCGCGCTGCTCATCCTCGACGAGGTGCTGACGGGCTTCCGCGTCTCGTCCGCGGGCTGGTACGGCCTGGACCCGGTGGCGGCCGACCTGATGACGTTCGGGAAGGTCATGGGCGGCGGCCTGCCCGCCGCGGCCTTCGGCGGACGGGCCGACGTGATGGCGCAGCTCGCGCCCGAAGGGCCGGTCTACCAGGCGGGGACGCTCTCCGGTAATCCGCTGGCCTGCGCCGCCGGGCTGGCCACGCTGCGTGCGCTTGACGCGCAGGCCTATGAGCGCGTGGACGCCGCCGCGCTTGCCGTCGGCGATGCCGCATCCGAGGCGCTCTCGGCGGCGGGGGTGCCGCACCGGCTGCAGCGGGCGGGCAACCTGTTCTCGATCTTCTTCACGGACGCCGAGGTGACGAACTTCGGCGAGGCCAAGGCGCAGAACACGGCCGCGTTCACCGCCTTCTTCCACGCCATGCTGGACCAGGGCGTCTACCTGCCGCCTTCGGCGTACGAGGCCTGGTTCCTGTCGTCCGCCCACGACGACGAGGCGCTCAGCCGCGTCGCCGACGCGCTTCCGGCTGCCGCGAAGGCGGCCGCCGCCGTTCTCTGACGCGAAGGGGCGGCGGCTAGCGCGTAGCGGGGTTCAGCGGCTCAGCGAGCGGGCTTCTGGTAACGGATGCGCTGCTCGCGGGCCTGCTCGGCGAGCACCTTGAGGTACGACACGGAGCCGGACTGCTGCTTCTTCGTCTTAAGGATTCTCATGCATCTATTTTCAGACGCTACAGATTGAAGGACAAGCGAGACTTTCTACGCTAAACCGTTTAGGCTGGCTTACATGTTGGACTTGAACCGGCTCAAGGCCCTTCACGCAGTTCACGTCTATGGGTCGGTCGGAGCGGCGGCCGACGCCCTCATGGTCACCCCGTCGGCGGTCTCCCAGCAGATCGCCAAGCTGGAGCGCGAGACCGGGGCCAGGCTCATGGAGCGCAACGGCCGCGGCGTGCGGCTGACGGACGCGGCCGGTCTACTCGCCGAGCACGCCGAACGCATCCTCGCCCTGGTCGAGACCGCCGAGGCGGACTTCGAGGCGCTGCGCGGCGAGGTCGTCGGCCGCCTGAACATCGGCGCGTTCCCCACCGCCGTACGCGGCCTCATGCCCACCGCTCTCACCTTGCTCAGGGACCGCCATCCCGACCTGTGGATCCAGCTCAACGAGCGCGAGCCCGAGCGGGTGGTACGCGAGGTGGCCAGGGGCGAGCTCGACCTCGGCGTGATCCAGGACTGGCTCAACCGGCCCATGGCCCTGTCCGACGGACTGTCCAGGGCCACGCTGCTCGACGACGTGGCGGACATCGCGGTGCCCGCCGGCCACCCGCTGGCGGAGAGCAAGGAGCTGGAGCTGGAGCAGTTGCGCGGCGAGCGGTGGATCAGCGGGACCCCCGGCACCGTCTGCTACGACTGGCTGGTCTTCACGCTGCGCAACGCCTCGGTGGAGCCCGTGATCGCGTGCATGGCCGACGAGTACCCCACCCAGCTCGCGCTGGTGGGCGGCGGGCTGGGCTGCGCGATCGTGCCGCGCCTCGGCCGGGACTGCGTGCCGAGCGGCGTGCGTCTCGTGCCGACCAGGCCGCGCCAGACGCGCCGCATCTACGCGGTGTGGCGTACGGACGCCGCCCGCCGCCCCGCGATCAGGGCCATGGTGGAGGCGCTGGCCGAGTCGAGCAGGACCCAGGAGAACTCCTGGGCCGTCAGCTGAGGAGCCCGCGGGGCCCCAGCCGGTTGGTGAGGCCGAGCGGATAGGCTGTGCCCACCATGGCTGAAACCACCGTCGTCCACCTGCTGCGCCACGGAGAGGTGCACAACCCCGCAGGCGTCCTGTACGGCCGGCTGCCCGGCTACCACCTGTCCGAGACGGGCCGGCTCATGGCCGAGACGGTCGCCAAGGCCGTGGGCGGCCGTGACATCGTCGCCCTCTACAGCTCGCCCCTGGAGCGCGCCCTGGAGACCGCGGCCCCGCTCGCCGACAAGCTCGGCCTCGGCATCGTCCAGGACGAGCGCCTGATCGAGGCGGGCAACATGCTTCAGGGCCGCCCGGTCGGCCAGGGCCTGGCGATCCTGCGAAACCCGCGCAACTACCGCTATTTCTGGAATCCGCTCCGCCCGTCCTGGGGCGAGCCGTACCCGTCCATCGTCCGGCGCATGAAGTCGATGATCGACGACGCCAGGGCCGAGGCACGCGGGCACGAGGCGGTGCTCGTCAGCCACCAGCTCCCCATCTGGACGATCAGGTCGGCCGCCGAGGGGCGCAGGCTCTGGCACGACCCGCGGCGCAGGCAGTGCGCGCTGGCCAGCATCACCACGTTCACCTTCGACGGCGACCGCCTGGTCAGCGTCGGCTACAGCGAGCCCGCGGGATCGCTCGAGACGGGCCCGTCCGTCCCTGGGGCCTGATGTCGGGAGCGCGCGGCCTCACCGGTAGAGTTGCAAGCTCTACCGGTTGTAGTACAAGGAGATCTTCCTCCGTGCGCGCCAAGTCCATCTTCCTCATTCTCCTGGGCCTGCTGGTCGCGGGCTGCGCCGGCAACCAGGGCGGCCAGCCGCAGGCGGGCGACACCCGGTTCGTCGCGGGCGACGGGAAGATGCAGGTGTTCGGCGCGAGCGAGCGCAAGCCGGCCCCGGCCGTCCAGGGGCCGACCCTCGACGGGGCCACCGCCTCGCTCGCCGCGCACAAGGGCAAGGTCGTGGTGCTCAACTTCTGGGCGTCGTGGTGCGGCCCGTGCCGCGCGGAGGCGCCGGTGCTCAAGGAGGTCGCGGCCCAGACCAAGAGCAGCGGCGTGCAGTTCATCGGCGTCGACTTCAAGGACCGCCAGGCCGACGCGCTGGCGTTCGAGCGCACCGAGAAGACCGGCTACCCGCACATCTTCGACCAGCCGGGCAAGGTGGCGCTGGCCTTCCAGGGCACGGTGCCGCCCGCGGCCATCCCGTCCACGCTGATCATCGACAAGCAGGGCAGGGTCGCCGCCAGGGCGCTCGGCGCGGTCAAATACACCGACCTGCTCAACACCGTGACCAAGGTGCGCGATGAGTGACGTCATCGCCTCGGGCTCGCTGCTGCTCGCCGTGCCGATCGCGGTGCTGGCCGGGGTGGTGTCGTTCCTGTCGCCGTGCGTGCTGCCGCTGGTGCCGGGCTACCTGTCGTACGTGACCGGCATGAGCACCGACGCCGGGCGGGGGCGGCTGGTGCTGGGCACGGTGCTGTTCGTGAGCGGGTTCGGGCTGGTGTTCGTGCTCAGCGGGGCGCTGTTCGGCGGCCTCGGCTCGGTCATGCTGGGCCACGCCGAGCTCATCACGCGGGTGCTCGGCGTGCTGACCATCCTGCTGGGGCTGGCGTTCCTGGGCGTCATCCCCGGGCTGATGCGTGACGTGCGCATCCACCGGGTGCCCTCCGCGGGCCTGGCGGGCGCGCCGCTGCTCGGGGTGGTGTTCGGGCTGGGGTGGACGCCGTGCATCGGGCCCACGCTCGCCGTCGTGCTGGCGCTCGGGCTCAACGAGGGCAGCGCCGCGCGGGGCGCCCTCCTGGCCGTCGCGTACGCCCTGGGCCTCGGGCTGCCGTTCGTGGGCGCGGCGCTCGCGTACAGCAAGGCCCTGCGCACGTTCCGGGCCATCCGCAAGCACTCGCGCCTGATCACCAGGATCGGCGGCGGCATGATGGTGGCCGTCGGAGTGCTCCTCGTGACGGGGCTGTGGGGACAGATGATCGCTGCCATGCAGGGTCTGATCGGCACCTTCGAGCCGGTGATCTGATGAGCGTCCAGGAGCTGCAGAAGGAGCAGGCGCCCAAGCAGGCCGGGTTCGGGCCGGTCGCCTGGCTGAGGTGGTGCTGGCGCACGCTCACCTCGATGAAGACGGCGCTGATCCTGCTGTTCCTGCTCGCGCTCGCCGCGGTGCCCGGCTCGCTCGTCCCGCAGCGCGGTGTCGACCCCGACAAGGTGGCCCGGCTCTATCAGCAGAGCCCCACGCTGGCCGAGTGGTACGACAGGTTCCAGCTCTTCGAGGTGTTCACCTCGGTCTGGTTCGCGGCGATCTACCTGCTGCTGTTCACCTCGCTGATCGGCTGCGTCGTCCCGCGCGCCGCGACATACGCGCGCGAGCTGCGCCGCAGGCCGCCGGACGCGCCCAGGCTCCTGTCGCGCCTGCCCCAGTCCGCCTCCTTCGAGGCCGACCTGGACGTCGAGGAGGCCGCGCGGCGGCTGCGCAGGCTGCGCTTCCGCGTCGTGACGGGCGACGGCTGGGTCTCCGCCGAGAAGGGCTACCTGCGCGAGACCGGCAACCTGCTCTTCCACGTCGCCCTGCTGGGCATCCTGCTCGCGGTCGGCTTCGGCTCCCTGTACGGCTACCGCGGCAACGTGCTGGTCGTGGAGGGCGACGGGTTCGCCAACACGGTGGCCGCCTACGACCGGTTCATCCCCGGCAGCCAGGTCTCGGCCGAGTCGCTGCAGCCGTTCTCCTTCCAGCTCACCGACTTCAAGGTCTCCTACCAGGTCACGGGCGACAAGAAGGGCCAGGCGCTCGACTACACCGCCCACCTGAAGGTCAACGACACGCCGGGCTCGCCCACCCGCGACTACGCCCTCAAGGTCAACGACCCGCTGGAGATCGACGGCACGCAGACCTACCTGATCGGCAACGGCTACGCCCCCGTCTTCAAGGTCACCGACGGCAAGGGGCAGGTGGCCTTCGAGGGGCCCGTGCCGTGCCTGATCGAGTCCAAGGCCACCATGACCTCGGGGTGCGTGGTCAAGGTGCCCGACGCGCAGCCGTCGCAGCTGGGGTTCCTGCTCCAGTTCCTGCCCACCAGCGTGCCGCTGACCAACGGCTCGTACGCCTCAGCCTTCCCCGGCGACCTCAATCCCGAGGTGCAGCTCATCGGGGCCTTCACCGGTGACCTCGGCCTGCGCTCCGGCCGCCCGCAGTCGGTCTACGAGCTGGCGCCGCCCGAGGTCCTGAAGAAGCTCACCCCGCTGGTCATGGGCAAGAACGTGCCCAAGCCGCTGGCGGTCGGGCAGTCGATCGACCTGCCGAAGGGCGCGGGCAAGCTGGAGTTCACCGGGGTCAAGCACTGGATCACGATCCAGACCGCCTACGACCCCGGCCGGGTGCCCGCGCTGATTGCCGCCGGCGCGGCGATCCTCGGCATCGCGCTGTCGTTGCAGATCCGCCGCCGCCGGGTGTTCGTACGGACCGGCAAGGGCGTGGTCGAGGTGGGCGGCCTGACCCGCACAGAGGGCTCCGCGGCGGGCTTCGCCGAGGAGTTCGCCGACATCGTCAAGGTTCTAGCAGCAGGAGAAAAGGATGTCCGCTGAGCAACTCGCCGGGCTGAGCGACCTTTTCGTCGTCGCCGCCGTCCTCCTCTACGTCTTCGCCATGGTCGCCTTCGCGATCGAGCTCGCCTTCGGGAAGGGCGTCGCCGACAAGTCGGCCGCCGCCGAGCGGGCTGAAGCCAAGCAGGCCGTGGCGGTCGGCGCCGGCGCCGGCGGCACGGTCGGGACGCTTCCCGGCGAAGGCGCCGCAGAAGCGGCAGCGCCCGCCGTCAAGGGTCCAGGGGCCGCCAGGGCCGGGATGGTGGCTCTCGTGCTCGCCTGGGTGGGCTGGGCGGCCCACCTCACCGCCATCGCCACCCGCGGCCTGGCCGTGGACCGGTGGCCGTGGGGCAACATGTACGAGTTCGTGGTGGCGATCTGCTTCGCCGCCGTGACGGCGTTCCTCGGCAGCCAGCTCCGCTACAACGTGCGCTTCCTCGGCGCCTTCGTGATGGTCGCGGCCGCCCTCGGCCTCGGCCTGGCGGTCAAGGTCTTCTACACGGCCGCGGGGCCCGTGGTGCCCGCGCTGAACTCGTACTGGATCGCCATCCACGTCACCGCCGCGATCATCGCGAGCGGACTCTTCACGATGGCCGGCGTCTCAGGCATCCTCTACCTGGTGCGCGGTGACGGGGTGTCCCGCCTGCCGTCCCGCGCCGACCTGGAGCGGGTGGCGCACCGGGCGATCGTGCTCGCGTTCCCGGTGTGGACGTTCGCGGTGATCGCGGGCGCGCTCTGGGCGGACCGGGCGTGGGGCCGCTACTGGGGCTGGGACCCCAAGGAGGTCTGGTCGTTCATCACCTGGGTGGCCTACGCCGCCTACCTGCACGCGAAGGTGACGGCCGGATGGCGGGGCAGGGCCGCGACGATCGTGCAGCTCGTGGCGTTCGCCTGCCTGCTGTTCAACCTGGTCGGCGTCAACATCTTCATCAGCGGCCTGCACAGCTACGCCGACGTCTGATCGGCTCAGGAGTCGTCGCCGCGCATGCGGCGGTCGAGGTCGCGCAGGAAGTCGGGGTCGTCGTCCGGCCCCTTCGGCACGCCCGGACCCGGGGGCACGGGGTGCGCGGCGCGCGGGGCCCGCGGCCGGCCGCGGGCCATCCAGACCAGGCCACCGAGGAGCGGGATCAGGACCACGATCAGGATCCACAGTGCTTTTGGTACGTTCCGGACCTCATCCTCCGGTGTGGTGACCACGTCGAACAGCGAGAAGAGCCAGAAGGCCAGCAGCGCCAGGCCGATCAGTACACCTGCCATTCCCGAACTGTAAGCCATCCGCGACGTGATCGTGCTTCCCGTTGTCCCCATTTCGGATGACTAGCGGAAGATCGGCGTCGTACCGTGGAAGCCGATGCGGCGGTCTCGCCGGACTTCACGGGCGTTGAGAGGTGCGATGGCCTTCATTAACGACAAGGGCCGGCACCGGCGCGGTCGTTGGTGGCGGCGCGGGTCATACCTCTTCTCGCGCAGGGGAGAGGCGCCGCCCGACGCCGAGCGCTCCTTCTGGTCCAACACCCGTGAGAAGCCCCAGGAGGCCCGCGCGGAGGCCAAGCCGCGCAAGGGCCGCGGGGCGGGCTCCGACGCGCCCAGCAGGCAGCCTGAGCGGATGGCGTGGCCCGGAGGGCCGGAGGGCCGCACGCCGGAGTCCGTCTGGGACGGGTTCGCGTTACGCGAACGCCGCGAGCGGCTGCCCGCCGCCGTGGTCGAGCGCCCCCGCTACACCTGGTACGACTTCGAGCTCGACGATCAGCCCAGGGCCCAGCCCAACCGGCCCGGCGCGCCGTCCATGGGCGACGGCCTGCGCCACTGCGGCAAGCTGGAGAGCATCCTGCACCGCCAGTGGGACGCGAGGCTGGGGCCGCCCTCCGCCGACCTCGTACGCGCCGTGGAGAGCCTCGCCAGGCTCCCCGACCGCCTCAAGGAGAAGCTCGCGGCCGGCCTGGAGGGCATTTACGTCGGCCGCGGCGGCGTCCCCGACCTCGACGACATGGGCTACTTACGCGGCGCCCCGCTCCCGTCGGGCCGCGCCACGTGGGACATCTGCGCCGGCGCGTACGGCGACCGCAAGATCGTCGTGGGCGACCGCCCCTCGCCCACCCCCGACGTGATGATGCACGAGGTCGGCCACGCCATCGACGACATCGACTCGCCCCACGGCGACTGGGTCTCCGACTCGCCGGAGTTCGTCCGCCTCTATGACGCGGCACTGCCGCTGCTGGCCTCCACCTTCCACCGCCAGGGAGGCGGGCTGGGCCGCAAGGAGTTCTTCGCCGACGCCTTCGCCGCCATCGCCTCCCGCCAGCGTCCGGCCCTCGTGGACATGCTCGGGGGAGACACGCGGATGGCGCTCGACATCATGCTCTTCTTCAACCGGCGCTACGGAATCTAGGTGATCGGACATGTACGTCATCCGGCTCGCGGACGGGACCCTGCGCGTGCCGCAGAGCCTGACCAGCGAAGACGGGCGTCTGATCGGGAACGCGTACGTGGAGGTGCAGCCTGACGACCCGGACTACGAGCAGTGGCTGCCCGAGGCGCTGACGGAGGAGGAGGCGGCCGAGCGCCGCAAGCGCTGGGAGGCGGAGAACGACGACCTCGAGCGGGAGTTCCTGGCGTTCAAGGCGGCGCAGGAAGAGACCTGATCGGGAAACCGGACAGGCGCCATCCACGATCGGCGGTTGGCGCCGCCCCATGCTTGCCCTGCGGAAGTGCAGCCGGGAAGCACTCGAACAGTGGGTTGCGCCGGCGGTGATCCTGCCCTCGCAGGACCACCGTCTGCACGGTCAGACGCGCGGGGACTCACCTGCCGGCCTGTCGGCCGTCAGAACGTCCTCGCCTCGGAGAAGGGCGTGCACTTCCGACTCGCGGAAGCGCCGGTGCCCTCCGGGGGTGCGGATACTGCTGATGCGGCCTGCCGCAGCCCAGCGTGTAACCGTCTTTGGGTCTACCCGGAAGAGGGCGGCAACCTCTCCTGGGGTCAGCAGACGCTCGCTGCTACTCTCCACCAATCTCTCCCCCTCGCATCCCGCTTCCTGCCAGCGGGCGGACAGGTAACCAGTGTGTCGAGCGAAGCCTGATTTATCCGTGGTTTTCTACAAAGATCACGGGTTGTTATCAGCTGACTGCCCGATTGTTATATGATAGAGCCTCTTTGGGGCTCTCGTGGGTGTTTCTTTACGAAACTCCCTGACTGGGAACAGTAGCAGCGCTCGCGTCCGATGCGAAGAGCGACCGGTCCACGGGTCCGAGTAACCTCGAACCTGTGCGTCCCGTTCTCGTTTACACCTTGTCGCGGATCGGCCTGTTTGCGGTGACCCTCGTGGTGCTCTTGCTGCTCGGCCTGCAAAACCCGCTGGTGCTGATCGTCGTGTCTTTCTTGATCAGCGGCATAGCCAGCTACGTCCTGCTCAGCAAGCAGCGCGACGCCATGAGCGAACGTATCAGCAACAAGATCGACCGGCCGAAGCCAGAGGACGACTAGGGCTGAGGGAACATGCCAATCCGGGCATGGTACTCCCGTCCGAGTCGGGTTGTGTCGCTACCGACAAGTAGTCCGCTGGGATGCGCGTAAAACGCCTTCACGCCGATGCCGCGCTCCCGCGTCGGATTCCAACTCAGGGCCTTACCCGTAGTCGGATGAATGGCTCCAATCCCGGGGCGTGACACCGCCCCGGGGCCGGCCGAGTCCCGGCCCTGCGGATTGTCCAGCCAGCGCTGATGCCCGCCGACGTAGACCGCCGCGCCCGTCACGCAAACCGCGTAGAGCGAGTCGCCTCCCGTGGCGTTGACCCAGGTGGGCTTGATGCGGGTGCCCGTCGCGTACGTCTCGAATCTAGCGGTCGTGTCGCACATGCCGCCCTTGGGGCCGCCCGTGGTGACGACCGCGAAATAGTGTCCGTCGGGCGAGAAATCCAGGCCGCGGACGTACGAGGGGAATGCCGCCATGCAGCGGGCCGCGTACGCGTCGGTCCGCCAGGGGGCGACCTTGGCCGTGGGGCCGCTGATGTCGATCAGCCCGAGCTGCGGCCTGGAGTGGCCGTCGAGCGTGGTGAACGAGCCGTCCACGGCGAGCCGGTAGCGGGTGGCGGCGATCGCGTAGACCTTGACGCTGTCGGCCAGCGGCCCGCCGGGCGTGATGCCGAACGCCGGGTCGGCCGCGCCCGTGGTCGCGTCGAGCTTGGCCAGCGCCGTGCGCGGGCTGATGAAGTCGCCGCCGACATAGAGCTTCGAGCCCTGCCTGACCACGGCGTTCACCATGCCCCCGGCGATGCGGGGCGCGAAGCCGGTCACCAGCGCGCCGTCGGAGAGTCTGAGCCTGGCCAGCGACGTGGCACCCGTGTCGTTGACGCCGGTGAACTCGCCGCCGACGTAGACAGTGCCGCCGTCGCCGGCGGCCAGGCCGTACACGGGGCCGGGGACGACCGGCGCGAAGTCCTGCAGGACGCGGCCGGTGGTCAGGTCGTAGGCGAAGAGGTTGGCGCGTGGGTAGGTGGTGGTGCGGGCGGCGTCGCTCACTTCGCTGAACGAGCCGCCGACCACGACGGTCCGGCCGACGACGGTGATGGCGTTGACGATGCCGTCGAGTACGTGCGGGGTGCTGTCGACCGGATCGGCGGAGACCACGCGTACGTGCGGCGTGGGGGCCGAGGCGAGGATCGCCGCAAGGGCGACACGGGCAAGCATTTGCCAATTGTTAGCACACGATGCGTAGTGCGGCGGATACTTTCTGTTGTATCGGTGCTCCATCGCTGGTGGACAAGGCCTCCCAATAGGCTTGGCCTATGACGCGCGCTCAATTGGACAAACAGCCGGGCGAGGTCGCCGCGATGTTCGATCGCACCGCCCGGCGCTACGACCTGGTCAACGACGTGATCTCCCTCGGGCAGGTCAGGCTCTGGCGCAAGGCGGTGGCCGCGGCCGTCGACGCGGGGCCGGGTGAGCTCGTGCTCGACCTGGGGGCGGGCACCGGCACGTCCACCGACGCGTTCACCACGCTCGGCGCGCGGGCCATCGCGTCCGACTTCTCGCTGGGCATGCTCCGCACCGGCGTGCGGCGCCACGGCGGCAACGCGCTGTCGGGCGACGGGGTGCCGTTCATCGCGGGCGACGCGCTGCGGCTGCCCTTCGCCGACGACGCCTTCGACGCCGTGACGATCTCGGTGGCGCTGCGCAACGTGCACGACACCTCGCAGGCGCTGCGCGAGATGCTCCGCGTGACCAGGCCCGGCGGTCGCCTGGTGGTGCTGGAGTTCTCGCACGTCGTCTTCGCGCCGTTCGATCTCGTCTATCGCGAATATCTGATGAGGCTGCTGCCAAAAGTGGCCAAGGTGTTCGGGTCCAATGACGATTCCTACGAATATCTGGCTGAGTCCATCCGGGATTGGCCCGACCAGCGCACGCTCGCCCGCACCATTCAGCGGGCCGGCTGGGAGCGGGTGGCGTGGCGCAATCTCACGATGGGGATCGTGGCACTGCACAGAGGGTTCAAGCCGGCGTGAGACCACACGCGACACGCCGTTCCACTTGGATCACGGAACGGCACCCCGACTGCCACTATGTACGGGAAAAGCAGTAGACTGCAGGCCGACAAGTTTGTGAAGGGGTTCACAAAGGAACGAAGGCGGCACACCCCCGAGGCCTTCGAAGGACAGGACAGTCCAGTGACGGTGCCAACAACCAGGCAGGCAGACGACGCCGACGTCATCGTCGTCGGCGCCGGTCCCGCAGGTTCCGCGACCGCCTTTTACCTCGCTCGATCCGGGCTCGACGTGCTGCTCCTGGAGAAGACCAGGTTCCCCCGCGAGAAGGTCTGCGGCGACGGGCTCACGCCGCGCGCGGTCAAGCAGCTGCTCAACATGGGCGTCGACATCGACGCTCCCGGCTGGGTGCGGAACAAGGGCCTGCGTGTCGTCGGCGGCGGCCAGCGCTTCGACCTCGACTGGCCCCAGCTCGAGCGCTTCCCCGACTTCGGCCTCGTACGCACCCGCCAGGACTTCGACCAGATCCTGGCCGCCAACGCGGTCAAGAACGGCGTGCGGATGATGGAGGGCGTCACCGTCACGGGGCCCGTCCTCGACGACCGCAGCGGCCACATCGTCGGCGTGACGACCAAGGACGGGCGCGAATACCGCAGCCGCCTGGTGGTCGCCGCCGACGGCAACAGCACGCGGCTGGCCGTGGGCATGGGGCTGCACAAGCGGGAAGACCGCCCGATGGGCGTGGCCGTGCGGACGTACTTCGAGAGCCCGCGTCACGACGACGACTACCTCGAGATCTGGCTCGAGCTGTGGGCCGAGGACAAGCTGCTGCCCGGCTACGGCTGGATCTTCGGCGTCGGCGACGGCACCGCCAACGTGGGGCTCGGGCTGCTCAACACGAGCGCGCAGTTCAAGAACATCGACTACCGCGACCTGCTGCGGACCTGGTGCAAGGCCATGCCCCCTGAGTGGGGGTTCACCGAGGAGAACATGACGGCCCCCATCCGCGGCGCCGCGCTCCCGATGGCCTTCAACCGGCAGCCGCACTACACGCGCGGCCTGGTGCTCGTGGGCGACTCCGGCGGGTCGATCAACCCGTTCAACGGTGAGGGCATCGCGTACGCGATGGAGACCGGCGAGATCGCCGCCGAGGTCATCGTGAAGGCACTCAAGGCCCCCACCCCCGCGCAGCGCGAACGGACCCTGCGCACCTATTCTCAGGTGTTGAAGGACGCCTACGGCGGATATTTCACGCTCGGCAGGTTGTTCGTCGAGGCAATTGGGAAGCCGGGTGTGATGAGCTTCGGCACCAGGCATGGGCTCCCTCACCCGAGGCTGATGCGCTTCGCCATCAAGCTCCTTGGTAATCTCACCGACCGGCGAGGCGATGCGTCCGACATGATCATTAACGCACTCTCAAAGGTCGCCCCACCAGCATGAACCTCAGAACTAACAGATCCGGCTGCGCGCCCGCGCGCGCGGCGACTCCAGAGGAGGCGTAGCGATGGACCTTTACGTGCCCATCCTGGTGCTCGCCGTTCTCGCGGGGGGCTTCGCGATCTTCTCGGTCGCCATCGCTCCCTTCACCGGTCCCAAGCGCTGGAACCGCGCCAAGCTCGACGCCTATGAATGCGGTATCGAGCCGACGCCCCAGCCTGTCGGTGGTGGACGGTTCCCGCTCAAATACATGATCACCGCGATGCTCTTCATCGTGTTCGACATCGAGATCATCTTCCTTTACCCGTGGGCGGTCTCGTTCGCGCCGCAGACGAACGACGCGGGCCAGGTGCTCACCTCGGGTCTGGGGCTGTTCGCGCTCGTGGAGATGCTGCTGTTCATCGTCACCGTGCTCGTGGCCTACGCGTACGTGTGGCGCCGCAAGGGTCTGGACTGGGACTGAAAATGGGACTTGAAGAGAAACTCCCCAGCGGGTTCATCCTCAGCACGGTCGAGGCGGCCGCCGGATGGGCGCGCAAGAACTCCGTGTGGCCGGCCACGTTCGGTCTCGCCTGTTGCGCCATCGAGCTGATGGCCACCGGTGGCCCCCACTACGACCTCGCGCGCTTCGGCATGGAGCGCGCTTCGGCGTCTCCCCGGCAGGCCGACCTGATGATCGTCGCCGGGCGCGTTTCGCAGAAGATGGCCCCCGTGCTGCGGCAGATCTACGACCAGATGGCCGAGCCGAAGTGGGTCATCTCCATGGGCGTGTGCGCCTCCAGCGGCGGCATGTTCAACAACTACGCGATCGTGCAGGGCGTCGACCACGTCGTGCCCGTCGACATCTACCTGCCGGGCTGCCCGCCGCGGCCCGAGATGCTGATCGACGCGATCGTGAAGCTGCATGACAAGATCCAGAACATGAAGTTCGGCGCGCACCGGGCCAAGCAGATCGAGGAGCTCGAGCTCCAGGCGCTGCGCCCGCTGCCGCTGATCGACCAGGGGGCAGTGAAGTGACCTCGCCCGACAACCTCCCCGAGGTCCCGGACGCGCAGGTGCCGGAGGCGCCGAAGGCGCAGGAGCCGCCGATCGCCCGGCGCGGCATGTTCGGCGCGCACGACTCCGGCGACACCTCCGGCTACGGCGGCCTCGTCGTCCGCCGGGCGCCGCAGATCTCGACGCCCCGCCCGTACGGGAGCTACTTCGACGAGATCGTCGACACCCTGGCGCTCGACGACGCGATCGAGCGCGTGGTCGTGGACCGCGGCGAGCTGACCCTGCACGTCAAGCGCGAGCGGCTGGTCGAGGTCTGCCAGAAGCTGCGCGACGACCCGGCGCTCCGCTTCGAGCTCTCGCTCGGCGTGTCCGGGGTGCACTACCCGCACCTGGCGGGCGAGGAGCTGCACGCGGTCATCCACCTGTGCTCGATCACCCACAACCGGCGCGTGCGCGTCGAGGCGAGCGCACCCGACGCCGACCCGCACATTCCATCGACTGTCAGCGTTTACCCTGGTCACGACTGGCATGAGCGCGAGACGTACGACTTCTTCGGGATCATCTTCGACGGTCACCCCGCGCTCACCCGGATCATGATGCCGGACGACTGGGAGGGACACCCCCAGCGGAAGGACTACCCGCTCGGCGGCATCCCGGTCGAATACCGGGGCGCCACCATCCCCTCGCCGGACCAGAGGAGGTCTTACTCGTGAGCACCGCTTATGACGAGGCGACCGAGGGCAAGGTCTACTCGGTCAACGGCGGCGACTGGGACGAGGTCGTCACCGGGGCGCGCGACACCGAAGAAGAGCGCCTGGTCGTCAACATGGGCCCGCAGCACCCGTCCACGCACGGCGTGCTCCGCCTGGTCCTGACGCTCGACGGTGAGACGGTGACCGAGGCGCGCGGCGTCATCGGCTACCTCCACACCGGCATCGAGAAGAACATGGAGTACCGGACGTGGACCCAGGGGACCACGTTCGTGACGCGCATGGACTACCTCTCGCCGATCTTCAACGAGACGGCGTACTGCCTGGGCGTGGAGAAGCTGCTCGGCATTGAGGACCGCATCCCGGACCGGGCGCAGGCCATCCGCGTGATGATGATGGAGCTCAACCGCATCTCCTCGCACCTGGTCGCGATGGGCACGTTCGGCATGGAGCTGGGCGCGACCACGCCGTTCCTCTTCGGGTACCGTGACCGCGAGATGATCATGGACCTGTTCGAGTACATCACGGGTCTGCGCATGAACCACGCCTACATCCGGCCGGGCGGCGTGAGCGTCGACCTGCCCGCGGGCGCGGTCGACAAGGTCGGCGAGTTCCTCAAGGAGATGCCCAAGCGGATCAAGGACATCCGCAAGCTCCTCGACGAGAACCCGGTCTACGTGCGCCGCACCAAGGACGTGGCCTACCTCGACCTGACCGGCTGCATGGCCCTGGGCATCACCGGGCCGATCCTGCGCGCCGCCGGTCTGCCGTGGGACCTGCGCAAGTCGCAGCCGTACTGCGGCTACGAGACGTACGAGTTCGACGTCGCCACCGAGCGTGGCAGTGACGTCTACTCGCGCTACCTCGTGCGCATGAAGGAGATGGAAGAGTCCCTCAAGATCGTCGAGCAGGCCCTCGACCGCATCGCCGGTCCGCTCAAGGGCGACCCGGTGATGATCGAGGACAAGAAGATCGGCTGGCCCGCGCAGCTCGCGCTGGGCCCTGACGGGTTCGGCAACTCGCCCGACCACATCGCCCACATCATGGGCACCTCGATGGAGGCGCTCATCCACCACTTCAAGCTGGTGACCGAGGGCTTCCGGGTCCCGGCCGGGCAGGCGTACGCCAGCATCGAGTCGCCCAAGGGCGAGCTCGGCGCCCACGTGGTCAGCGACGGCGGCACCCGCCCCTACCGCGTGCACTTCCGCGAGCCGTCCTTCTGCAACCTGCAGGGCTTCCCCGCGATGGCGGAGGGCGGCCAGGTCGCCGACGTGATCGCCGCGGTGGCTTCTATCGACCCCGTCATGGGAGGTGTGGACCGGTGACATATTCACCGGAAATCCGTGAGCGTCTCGAAAGGGACGCCAAGGAGATCATCGGGCGCTACCCGAAGACGCGGTCGGCGCTGCTGCCGCTGCTCCACCTCGTGCAGTCGGAGGACGGCTACGTCTCCGACGACGGGCAGGAGTTCTGCGCGGAGATGCTCGGCATCAGCAAGGCCGAGGTCACGGGCGTCGCGACCTTCTACACCATGTACAAGCGCAAGCCCGCCGGCGACTATCACGTCGGCGTGTGCATCAACGCGCTGTGCGCGGTCATGGGCGGCGACCAGATCTGGGAGGAGCTGTCGGAGCACGTCGGCGTCGGCCACGACGAGGCGACCCCGGACGGCAAGATCTCGCTGGAGCGCCTCGAGTGCAACGCGGCCTGCGACTTCGCCCCGGTCATGATGGTCAACTGGGAGTTCTTCGACAACCAGACCCCCGAGTCGGCCAAGCAGCTCGTCGACGACCTGCGTGACGGCAAGGAGGTGCGGCCGACCCGCGGTCCGAAGAAGCTGTGCACCTTCAAGGAGGCCTCGCGCGTGCTCTCCGGCCTGCCCGACGACCTGGCGGGCGACGGCCCGTCGGCCGCCGGCGCCTCACTCGAGGGCCTGAAGGTCGCCAAGGCCAATGGATGGAAGGCCCCCGAGGCATGAGCACGACTTTGACTCCGGTCCTGACAGCGAACTGGGACCAGCCCAACTCCTTCACCCTCGACGTCTACGGCGAGTACGAGGCGGCGAAGAAGGCCCTGGGCATGGAGCCCGACGCCGTCATCCAGGCCGTCAAGGACTCCGGCCTGCGCGGCCGCGGCGGTGCGGGCTTCCCCACCGGCATGAAGTGGGGCTTCATCCCGCAGGGCGACGGCAAGCCGCACTATCTCGTCGTCAACGCCGACGAGTCGGAGCCGGGCACCTGCAAGGACATCCCGCTGATGATGGCCAACCCGCACGCGCTGGTCGAGGGCATCATCATCACGTCCTACGCGATCCGGGCCAACCACGCCTTCATCTACGTGCGCGGCGAGGTGCTCCACGTCATCCGGCGGCTGCACGCGGCCGTGCGGGAGGCGTACGAGAAGGGCTACCTGGGCGCCGACATCTTCGGCTCCGGCTTCGACCTCGAGCTGGTCGTGCACAGCGGCGCGGGCGCCTACATCTGCGGCGAGGAGACGGCGCTGCTCGACTCGCTCGAAGGCTTCAGAGGTCAACCGCGACTCAAGCCCCCGTTCCCCGCCGTGGCGGGCCTGTACGCCTCGCCTACTGTGGTGAACAACGTCGAGTCGATCGCCAGTGTTCCCTCCATCATCGCCAACGGCGCCGACTGGTTCGCCGGGATGGGCACGGAGAAGTCCAAGGGCTTCGGCATCTTCTCGCTGAGCGGCCACGTCACCAGGCCCGGCCAGTACGAGGCGCCGCTCGGCATCACGCTGCGCGAGCTCCTCGACATGGCGGGCGGCATCAGGGCCGGCCACCAGATCAAGTTCTGGACGCCGGGCGGATCGTCCACGCCGATCTTCACCGACGAGCACCTCGACGTGCCGCTCGACTTCGAGGCGGTCGGCGCCAAGGGCTCCATGCTCGGCACCCGCGCCCTGCAGATCTTCGACGAGACCACCTGCGTGGTCCGCACGGTGCTGCGCTGGACCGAGTTCTACGCCCACGAGTCCTGCGGCAAGTGCACGCCCTGCCGCGAGGGCACGTACTGGCTCAAGCAGGTGCTCAAGCGCCTGGAGAAGGGCCAGGGCACCGAGGACGACCTGACCACGATCACCGACATCGCGGACAACATCCTGGGCCGGTCGTTCTGCGCCCTGGGCGACGGCGCGACCAGCCCGATCCACTCCTCCGTGAAGTACTTCCGCGACGAGTACCTCAAGCACTTCGAGATCGGCGGCTGTCCGTTCGACCCGAAGAAGTCCACTCTCTGGGGTGAGCAGTGACAGTCGTAGAGACCGAGACGAACCTGGTGACCCTGACCATCGACGGGTTCCAGGTCAGTGTCCCCAAGGGCACGTTGATCATCAGGGCAGCCGAGCTGCTGGGCATCCAGATCCCCAGGTTCTGCGACCACCCGCTGCTCGACCCGGCGGCCAACTGCCGCCAGTGCCTCGTCGACATCCCCGACGCGGGCAACGGCCGCGGCTTCCCCAAGCCGCAGCCGTCGTGCGCGATCGAGGTGGCCGAGGGCATGGTCGTGCAGACGCAGCTCACCTCGCCGGTCGCCGAGAAGGCGCAGCGGTCGGCGATGGAGTTCCTGCTGCTGAACCACCCGCTCGACTGCCCGGTCTGCGACAAGGGCGGCGAGTGCCCCCTGCAGAACCAGGCCATGTCGAACGGCCGCGGCGAGTCCCGGTTCCAGGAGCAGAAGCGGACCTTCCCCAAGCCGCTGCCGCTGTCCACGCAGGTGCTGCTCGACCGCGAGCGCTGCGTCCAGTGCGCCCGGTGCATCCGCTTCTCCGACCAGATCGCCGGTGACCCGCTCATCGAGTTCTTCGAGCGCGGGGCCAAGGAGCAGGTGCGGACCGCCGACGGCAAGCCGTTCAACTCCTACTTCTCCGGCAACACGGTGCAGATCTGCCCGGTCGGCGCGCTGACCGGCGCCGCCTACCGGTTCCGGGCCCGCCCCTTCGACCTGGTCTCCACGCCGAGCGCGTGCGAGCACTGCGCCTCCGGCTGCGCCCAGCGCACCGACCACCGGCGCGGCCGCGTCACCCGCCGCCTGGCGGGCAACGACCCGCAGGTCAACGAGGAGTGGAACTGCGACAAGGGCCGCTGGGCCTTCACCTACGCCCAGCAGCCCGACCGGCTCAAGACGCCGCTGATCCGCAACGAGGAGGGCGTGCTGGTGCCGGCCTCGTGGCCGGAGGCGCTCGCGGTGGCCGCCGAGGGCCTGGCCAAGGCGCGCGGTAAGGCCGGCGTGCTGGTCGGCGGCCGGGTCACGGTCGAGGACGCGTACGCGTACGCCAAGTTCGCCCGGATCGCCCTGCACAGCAACGACATCGACTTCCGCGCCAGGCCGCACTCCGTGGAGGAGGCGCAGTTCCTGGCCCACGCGGTGGCCGGCAAGGGCATCGAGATCAGCTACAGCGACCTCGAGAACGCCCCCCACGTGCTGCTCGTCGGGTTCGAGCCCGAGGACGAGTCGCCGATCGTCTTCCTGCGCCTGCGCAAGGCGTGGATGAAGAAGGGGCTCAAGGTCACCTCGATCGCCCCGTTCGCCTCGCTCGGGCTGGAGAAGATGGGCGGCACGCTCATCCGCACCGCGCCGGGCGGCGAGGCCGACGCCATCGGCGAGCTGGTCGGAAAGCTGGCCGAGGGCACGATCGTGCTCGCGGGCGAGCGCCTCGCCACCGTGCCGGGCGCCCTGTCCGCCCTCGTACGGCTCGCCAACGCCTCCGACGCCCGGATCGCCTGGATCCCGCGCCGGGCCGGCGAGCGCGGCGCCATCGAGGCCGGCGCGCTGCCCAACCTGCTGCCGATCGGCCGCCCGGTCGACGACGAGAGCGCCAGGGCCGAGGTCGCCAGGGCGTGGGACGTGACCTCGCTGCCCGCCACGCCGGGCCGCGACACCTCCGCCATCCTGGCGGCCGCCCGCGCCGGCGAGCTGGAGGCTCTGGTCGTGGGCGGCGTCGACCCCTACGACCTGGCCGACCCGGCCGCGGCGCTCGACGCGCTCGAGCACACGCCGTTCATCGTCAGCCTGGAGATCCGCGCCAGCGCCGTCACCGACCGCGCCGACGTGGTGCTGCCCGTCGCTTCCGTCCAGGAGAAGAGCGGCACGTTCGTCAACTGGGAGGGCCGGGGCCGCTCGTTCGAGGCGCCGCTCAAGGTGCCGGGGCTGCTCTCCGACCTCGCCGTGATCGGCAACCTGGCCGACCGGATGGACGTCCACCTGGGCCTGCCGGACGCCAAGGCCGTGCGGCGCGAGCTGTCCGGCCTGGGAGCGTGGCGCGGCACCCGCGTCGCCGCCCCGTACACCGCCACCCGCGCCCAGGCCGCCCCGGCGGCCGGCGAGGCGCTGCTGGCGACCTGGCACCTGCTGCTCGACGAGGGCAGGCTGCAGGACGGCGAGCCGTACCTCGCGGGCACCGCCCGCGCCGCCGAAGCACTGGTCTCCGAGAGCACGGCAGCCGAGCTCGGCGTCGTCGACGGCGACAAGCTCGTCGTCGGCGGCCCAGGAGCCGACACTGTGACGCTGCCCGTGCGCGTCGCGGACCTGCCGGACCGCGTGGTCTGGGTGCCCACGAACTCCGGCGGCTGCTCGGTCACGCGCGACCTGCGCGCGGTGGCCGGCGACATCGTCACGATCGGGAGCGCCTCATGACCCACGTTCTCGCGGCCGATCCCACCCTTGCCGACTTCGGCAAGGACCCGCTGTGGATCACGATCATCAAGGCCGTGCTGATCTTCGTCTTCCTGATGCTGGGCATCCTGTTCGGCGTCTGGTTCGAGCGGAAGCTCATCTCCAGGATGCAGAACCGCTACGGCCCCAACCGGGCCGGCAAGTTCGGCCTCCTGCAGTCGGTCGCCGACGGCCTGAAGATGGGCCTGAAGGAGGACCTCTTCCCGCGGACCGTGGACAAGGTGCTCTACCTGCTGGCGCCGGTCATCATGGTGGTGCCGGCGTTCCTAGCCTTTTCGATCGTGCCGTTCGCGCCGATGGTCAACCTGTTCGGCGTGCGCACGCCGCTGCAGCTGGTGGACCTGCCGGTGGCGGTGCTGTTCATGCTGGCCATGGGTGCCGTGTCGGTCTACGGCGTGGTGCTGGCCGGATGGTCGTCGCGCTCGCCGTACGCGCTGCTGGGCGGTCTGCGGTCGGCGGCTCAGGTGGTCTCGTACGAGATCGCCATGGGCCTGTCGTTCGTGGCCATCTTCCTGTTCGCCGGGACGCTGTCCACCTCGGAGATCGTCAAGGCGCAGGGCGACACCTGGTTCGTCTTCCTGCTGATCCCGTCGTTCCTGGTCTACGTGATCTGCATGTTCGGCGAGGCCGCGCGCATCCCGTTCGACCTGCCCGAGGGCGAGGGCGAGCTGGTCGGCGGCTTCCAGACCGAGTACTCCTCGTCGCTGAAGTTCGCGCTGATCATGATGGGCGAGTACCTGCACACCTTCACCGCCTCCGGCATCGCCGTGACGCTGTTCCTCGGCGGCTGGCGGGCGCCGATCCCGATCTCCTGGTGGGACGGCGCGAACCAGGGCTACTGGCCGGTGCTGTGGTTCCTCATCAAGTTCGTGCTGACCTTCAGCTTCATCATCTGGGTACGGGCCTCGCTGCCGCGCGTGCGTTACGACCAGCTGATGTCGCTGGGCTGGAAGGTGCTGATCCCGGTCAACCTGGCGTGGATCCTGATCGTGGCCGGCGTACGCGGCGTGGTGATCAACAAGGACGCCCGGATGATCGCCCTCGGGATCACCGCGGTCATCGTGATCGGGGCGCTGGCCATCTGGATGCGGTTCGACACCGTCAACCAGCGGCGCAAGGAAGCCAGAAAGGCCCAGGTCGAGGCCGAGTTCCAGGAACTGTCCGAAGAGCCTACGGCCGGCGGCTTCCCGGTGCCGCCGCTCGATCTGCCGCACTACCACGGGGTGCAGCACAAGGAGATTCCCAGTGGGACTAACTGATTGGCTGAACCCCGTCAAGGGCTTCGGGGTCACCTTCCACACCATGTTCAAGAAGCCCGTCACGGTGAACTACCCGGAGGAGAAGCGGCCGACGGCCCCTCGCTTCCACGGGCGTCACCAGCTCAACCGCTGGCCCGACGGGCTGGAGAAGTGCGTCGGGTGCGAGTTGTGCGCCTGGGCGTGTCCGGCCGACGCGATCTACGTCGAGGGCGCGGACAACACCGAGGAGGAGCGCTTCTCGCCGGGCGAGCGTTACGGGCGCACGTACCAGATCAACTATCTGCGGTGCATCCTGTGCGGCCTGTGCATCGAGGCCTGCCCGACCCGCGCGCTCACCATGACGAACGAGTACGAGCTCGCCGACACCACGCGTGAGAGCCTCATCTACACCAAGGAGATGCTCCTCGCGCCCCTGACCCCGGGCATGGAGCAGCCGCCGCACCCCATGCGGCTCGGTGAGACCGAAGAGGACTACTACCGGCTGGGGCGGACCAATGGGTGAGACCGTCACGTTCTGGGTCCTCGCCGTCGTCTCCGTCGGCGCGGCACTCGGCATGGTCTTCAACAGGAAGGCCGTGTACTCCGCGCTGATGCTCGGCACGGTGATGCTCTGCCTCGCGGTCCTGTACGCCGTGCAGGACGCGCCCTTCCTGGCCGCGGTGCAGATCATCGTCTACACCGGCGCGATCATGATGCTCTTCCTGTTCGTGCTCATGCTGGTGGGCGTCGACTCCTCCGACTCCCTCGTCGAGACGCTGAAGGGCCAGCGCTTCTGGGCGGCCATCGCGGCCGTCGGCTTCGTGGTCCTGATCGTCCTGGCCATCGGCAACGCGATGTTCGCCGACCAGGCCGGGCTGGCGCAGGCCACGGCGCAGGGCGGCTACATCCGCTCGATCGCGCTGCAGCTGTTCACCAGGTACGTGTTCGCGTTCGAGATCACCTCGGCGCTGCTGATCACGGCGGCGCTGGGCGCGATGGTGCTGGCGCACCGCGAGCGGCTCACCGACAAGCCCACGCAGAAGGACCTGTCCCGCGCCCGGTTCCTCGGCGACCGCCCGTCGCCGCTGCCGGGCCCCGGCACCTACGCCAGGAGCAACGCCATCGACATGCCGGCGCTGCTGCCCGACGGGACGGCCGCCGAGTCCTCGGTCAACCGCTACATCGCGCGCTACGACGTCGAGCACGGCCACCTGCCCGAGGACCCGAGGCTCGCCGAGGCCATCCAGCACACGGCCGAGGAGGACGCCGACGAACGCGGCAGCATCGAGCCGCGCGGCGTCGAGCAGAACAATGAGGTGACCAAGTGACGACGCACTACCTCGTACTGTCCGGCCTGCTGTTCGGCATCGGCGCCCTGGGCGTGCTGATCAGGCGTAACGCGATCGTGGTGTTCATGTGCGTGGAGCTCATGCTCAACGCCTGCAACCTCGCGTTCGTCACCTTCTCCAGGCAGGTCGGCAACCTGGAAGGCCAGATCATCGCGTTCTTCGTGATGGTGGTGGCCGCGGCCGAGGTCGTGGTCGGCCTGGCCATCATCGTGACGATCTTCCGAACCCGCAGGTCCGCGTCGGTCGACGACGCGAACCTGCTGAAGTACTAAGAGGTGACTGGTGGAATCTCATGTTGCTGAGATCGTCCAGCACACCGGCGGGGTGATCGGCAACGCCTGGCTGATGATCGCCTTCCCCTTGGTGGGGGCGTTCATCCTGCTGGTGTTCGGCCGGTTCACGAACCGCTGGGGCCATCTGCTGGGCGTGGCCATGTCCCTCGCCTCGTTCGTCGTGGCGGTGCTGGCGTTCTTCCAACTCATCGGGTTCGGGGAAGAGGAGCGCCGGCGGGCCGTCGAGCTGTACGACTTCATCCCCGGCCTGGTCAAGATGGGGCTGCTGATCGACCCGCTGTCGATCAGCTTCGCGCTGCTGATCACGGGTGTGGGCTCGTTGATCCACATCTACTCGATCGGCTACATGGCCCATGACGAGCACCGGCGCAGGTTCTTCTCCTACCTGAACCTGTTCGTGGCCGCGATGCTCCTGCTGGTGCTGGCCGACAACTACGTCGGCCTGTTCATCGGCTGGGAGGGCGTCGGTCTGGCTTCTTACCTGCTGATCGGGTTCTGGCAGTTCAAGCCGTCGGCGGCGGTCGCGGCCAAGAAGGCGTTCATCGTCAACCGCGTCGGCGACTTCGGCCTGCTGGTCGGCATGTTCGTCATCTGGACGACGTTCGGCACGCTCGCCTTCAAGGACCTCGCGGCCAAGACGACCGGCGTCGAGAACGGCACCACGCTGGCCATCGGCCTGCTGCTGCTCCTCGGCGCGTGCGGCAAGTCCGCGCAGCTCCCGCTGCAGTCCTGGCTCCTCGACGCCATGGAGGGCCCGACCCCCGTGTCGGCCCTGATCCACGCCGCGACCATGGTGACCGCCGGTGTCTACCTGGTGGTCCGCTCCGGAGCGTTCTTCTTCCACCCCGGCTCGGGCGCGGCGCTCGCGGTGTCCATCGTCGGCGCGGCCACGCTGCTCGCCGGTGCGATCATCGGTTGCGCCAAGGACGACATCAAGAAGGGCCTGGCCGGTTCGACGATGTCGCAGATCGGCTACATGATGCTCGGCGCCGGCCTCGGCCCCGCCGGGTACGCGTTCGCGATCGGCCACCTGATCACGCACGGCTTCTTCAAGGCCGACATGTTCCTCGGCGCCGGCTCGGTCATGCACGGCATGAACGACGAGGTGAACATGCGGAAGTACGGCGCGCTCCGCAAGGTCATGCCGGTCACCTTCATCACGTTCTTCATCGGCTACCTGGCGATCATCGGCTTCCCGCTGCTGTCGGGTTACTTCACCAAGGACGGCATCATCGAGACCGCCGTCGAGCACAACCAGGTCCTGGGCTGGCTGGCCGTGCTGGGCGCGGGCATCACCGGCTTCTACATGTCGCGGATGGTCTTCATGACCTTCTTCGGCGAGAAGCGCTGGGCCGAGGACGCCCACCCGCACGAGTCGCCGGCCGTCATGACCTGGCCGCTGATCATCCTGTCGATCGGCTCGATCTTCCTGGGTGGCTACCTCATCCTGAGCAACCGGCTCATGGACTTCCTCGCCCCGGCCGTCGGGGCGCCGGAGGAGCGGCCGGTGTTCCACTTCGCCAGCACGCCGGGTCTCGCCACCCTCGCGCTCGTCGCGGTCGGCGCGGCCTTCGCCTGGATGAAGTACGGCCGGGCCGAGGTACCGGTCGTGCAGCCGCGCGGCTCGTTCCTCACCACGTTCGCCCGGCGCGACCTGTACGGTGACGCGCTCAACGAGTCGCTCTTCATGCGTCCCGGCCAGTGGCTGACCCGGATCGCGGTGTTCTTCGACAACCGCGGCATCGACGGTCTCGTCAACGGCCTGGCCGCGGGCATCGGCGGCAGCTCCGGGCGCCTGCGGAGACTCCAGACGGGCTTCGCCAGAACGTACGCGCTGTCCATCTTCATCGGTGCCGCCCTGCTGACCGGCGCCCTGCTCCTCGTTGGGAACATCTGATGTCACCCTGGCTTCCGATACTCATGGCGGTGCCCGTGGTGGGCGCCATCGTGGTGGCCCTGCTTCCCAAGGGCAGTGACAAGCTGGCCAAGCAGGTAACGCTGCTGGTCTCGCTGCTGACGCTGGTCCTCACGGGCGTCATGGCCGCCGGGTACAAGCCGTCGGGCCCTCGGTTCCAGTTCACGGCCGAGTACAACTGGATCCCGAGCTTCGGCGTGAAGTTCGGGGTCGGTGTCGACGGCGTCGCGCTCGTGCTGATCGCCCTGTCGGTGGTGCTGGTGCCGCTCGTGGTGCTGGCCTCCTGGCACGACGCCGACGGCGTCAAGACCGCCGACGGCACGCTCATCACGCCCAAGCGGTCGGTGAAGACGTACTTCTCGCTGCTGCTGGTGCTGGAGACGATGATGATCGGCGTCTTCGCGGCGACCGACATCTTCCTCTTCTACGTCTTCTTCGAAGCCATGCTGATCCCGATGTACTTCATGATCGGGTCGTACGGTGGCGCCCAGCGGTCCTACGCGGCCGTCAAGTTCCTGCTGTACTCCCTCTTCGGCGGCCTGCTCATGCTGGTCGCGGTCATCGGGCTGTACTTCGCGGCGGCCAAGGGAACGTTCATGTTCCCCGAGCTGATCGGGGCCATCAAGGACCCGGGCATGCAGAAGTGGCTGTTCGGCGGCTTCTTCATCGCCTTCGCGATCAAGGCCCCGCTCTGGCCCGTGCACACCTGGCTGCCCGACGCGGCCGCGCAGGCTCCCGCCGGCGCCGCCGTGCTGCTGGTGGGCGTGCTGGACAAGGTCGGCACGTTCGGGATGCTCCGCTTCTGCCTGGAGCTCTTCCCCGACGCCTCCAAGGCGTTCACGATGCCGATCGTCGTGCTGGCGGTCATCAGCATCATCTACGGCGCCATCGTGGCCATCGGGCAGACCGACATGAAGCGGCTCATCGCGTACACGTCGATCTCGCACTTCGGCTTCATCGTGCTCGGCGTGTTCGCCATGTCGTCCGTGGCCCAGTCCGGCGCCACCCTCTACATGGTCAACCACGGCTTCGCCACCGGCGCGCTGTTCCTGGCCGCGGGCTTCCTCATCGCCAGGCGCGGCTCGCCGTTCATCGGCGACTACGGAGGCGTGCAGAAGGTCGCGCCGCTGCTCGCCGGCTTCTTCCTGGTCGCCGGTCTGGCCGGTCTCTCGCTGCCCGGACTCTCGTCGTTCGTGAGCGAGTTCATGGTCATGATCGGCACGTACTCCAGCCAGGCCCACGGCTCGGGGGCTCTGACGGTGGCCGCGGTGGTCTCCGCGGTGGCCGTGATCCTCGCCGCCGTCTACATCCTGTGGATGGTCCAGCGCACCCTGAACGGTCCCACGGCCGAGCCGGTCAAGGCGTTCAAGGACCTGAACGCCCGCGAGGTCTGGGTCCTGGCTCCGCTGGTCGCACTGATCATCGGGTTCGGCTTCTTCCCCAAGCCGCTGCTCGACGTGATCAACCCGTCGGTGCAGCAGACGCTGACCAACGTGCACGTGCCGACCTCCACCATCGCTGAGAAGGGGACAGGTCAGTGAACTCCATCCCAGCGCCGACGATCGAGTACGGCACGCTGGCGCCGCTGCTGGTGGTCTTCGGCGCGGCCGTCATCGGCGTGCTGGTCGAGGCGTTCGCGCCCCGATACCTGCGCAAGTCGATCCACGTCCCGCTCACCCTGCTGAGCCTGTTCGGCGCGTTCGTGCTGGTGCTCGTGCAGGTCCTGCGCGGCAACGTGCCGACGGCGCCGGTCGCCATGGGCGCGGTCGCGGTGGACGGGCCCGCGCTGTTCATCTGGGGCGTCATCCTCGTCCTGTCGTTCGTGTGCGTACTGCTGATCAACGACGAGGGTCACTTCGTCGCCTCGGCCGCGGCCGTGCCCGGCAGCGCCGACGAGGAGGAGGCCGAGGCCGAGGGCGGCGGGCACACCGAGGTGTACCCGCTGGTGCTCTTCGCGGTGGGCGGCATGCTGCTCTTCCCGGCCTCCCACGACCTGCTGATGATGTTCGTGGGCCTCGAGGTCATGTCGCTGCCGCTCTACCTGCTGTGCGGCCTGGCCCGCCGGCGCCGCCTGCTGTCGCAGGAGGCGTCCATGAAGTACTTCCTGCTGGGCGCGTTCTCCTCGGCCTTCTTCCTGTACGGCACCGCGATGGTGTACGGCTTCGCGGGCACCGTCTCGCTGCCCGGCATCAACGCGGCCATGGCCAAGAGCGCCTCGCTCGACCCGATCCTGATGCTCGGGCTCGCGCTGCTCGGCGTGGGCCTGCTGTTCAAGATCGGCGCAGCGCCGTTCCAGGCCTGGAAGCCGGACGTCTACCAGGGCGCTCCGACCCCGATCACCGCTCTGATGGCCTCCGGCACGCTGGTCGCGGCCGTGGGCGCCGTCCTGCGGGTGTTCTGGGTGGGTCTGGGCAACCTCGACTGGAACTGGCGGCCGATCATCTGGGGCGTCGCCGCGCTCACCATGATCGTCGGCTCGATCCTGGCGATCACGCAGACCGAGATCAAGCGGATGCTGGCGTACTCGTCCATCGCGCACGCGGGCTTCCTGCTCGTCGGCGTAATGGCCACGTTCGGCTCCGCGGACCAGAACGTCGTCTCCCTGAAGGCGATCCTGTTCTACCTCGCGGTCTACGGCATCACCACGGTGGGCGCGTTCGCGGTGGTCACGCTCGTACGCGACCCGGGCGGTGAGGCCGGGCACCTGTCGCGCTGGGCCGGGCTCGGCAAGCGCGCGCCGGTGCTGGCCGGAGTGTTCGCGTTCTTCCTGCTGGCCTTCGCGGGCATCCCGATGACGAGCGGCTTCTTCGGCAAGTACGCCGTCTTCGCGGCCGCCCTGAACAGCGGGACGCAGCCCGGCGACTCGATGGGCGGCTGGATGGCCGGCCTGGTCGTGGTGGGCGTGGTGGCCTCGGCCATCGCCGCGTTCTTCTACGTCCGCGTCATCGTGCTGATGTTCTTCAGCGAGCCCGCGGCCGACGGCCCCGCCATCGCGGTGCCCAGTATGGGGACCGTGGCCGTCATCGCCATCTCCCTGCTGGTTACCGTAGGGGTGGGGCTCTACCCGGAGTCCGTGCTCGGTGTTGCCAACGACGCTGCTCGCAGCCTGTTCATCAGATAAGGGGTCCTGTATGTCTGCGCCTCCCGTGGTTGACCTTCCCATCGAGGACGAGCGGTTGGCGCAGGATCTGGCCACCGGAATGGCCGCGGTCGAGAAACTCCTGCGCTCGTCCGTGGAGAGCGAGGACGCCTTCGTCACGGAGGCGTCCAAGCACCTCATCGAGGCCGGCGGCAAGCGGTTCCGTACGCTGATGCTGCTGCTCGCCGCGCAGTTCGGCGACCCGTCCGCGCCGGGTGTCGTGCCCGGCGCGGTGGTGATCGAGCTGACCCATCTGGGCTCGCTCTACCACGACGACGTCATGGACGAGGCCCCGGTACGCCGGGGCTCTCCCTCCGCCAACGCCCGGTGGGACAACACCGTGGCCATCCTCACCGGCGACTACCTGTTCGCCCAGGCGTCCGACCTCCTGGCGGACCTCGGCCCCGAGCTGATCCGCATCCAGGCGCAGACGTTCTCCCGCCTCGTGCAGGGGCAGATCCGCGAGACCGTGGGCCCGCGTGACGGTGAGGACCCGATCACCCACTACCTGGGCGTGCTGGCCGACAAGACCGGCTCCCTGATCGCCGCCTCCGGCCGCTTCGGCGCGCTGCTGTCCGGCGCCCCCGCCGACGTCGAGGAGCGGCTCAGCCGGGCGTGCGAGGCCATCGGCGTGGCCTGGCAGCTCGGCGACGACCTGCTGGACGTGGCCTCCACCGGCGCGCAGTCGGGCAAGACGCCGGGGACGGACCTGCGGGAGGGCGTCAAGACCCTGCCGGTCCTGTACGCGCTGGCGTCGGACGCCTCTTCCCGGCTGGGTGAGCTGCTGTCGGGGCCGGTGGCGGAGGAAGATGTGGACGAGACGCTGACCTTGCTCCGCGCCCACCCCGCGATGGGGCAGGCGCGGGCGGAGCTGGAATCGTGGGTGGACCGGGCTCGTACCGACATCTCCGGCCTCCCCGACATTCCCGCCAGGTCCGCATTTTTGGCGCTATGTGACTACGTGGTCGAGCGTTCTGGCTGACAGCCGGACGCGCCGGGCGGCGCGAGCCGCCCTGATGCTGTCGTACGTGAAGATCGCCAAGGCCAGCCAGACGATCGAGAAGCCGATCCACCGGCTGGACGGCATCGTCTCCTTGGCGATCAGCACGCCGCAGGCGAACTGCAGGACCGGCGCGATGTACTGCAGGAGCCCCATGGTGCTGAGCGGCACCCGGATGGCCGCCGCCCCGAACCAGATCAGCGGCACGGCGGTGGCCACCCCGCTTCCGATCAGCAGCAGAGCGTGCCCGAGTCCCTGTCCGGCGAACGTTCCCTGCCCGCCCGTCTGCAGGAAGAGGATGTAGCCGAGCGCGGGAAGGAACAGAACCAGGGCCTCGATGGCGAGACCCTCGGTGGCCGCCACGTTGGCCCGCTTCTTGACCAGCCCGTACACGCCGAAACTCGTGGCCAGCGTGAGCGCGATCCACGGCAGCCGCCCGTAGTCCAGCGTCAGCACCACCACCGCGAGCGCCCCGAACCCGACGGCCGCCCACTGCAGCGGCCGCAGCCGCTCCCGCAGCAGCACCACGCCGAACAGCACGTTGACGAGCGGGTTGATGAAGTAGCCCAGAGAGCTCTCGACGACGTGCCCGCTGTTGACCGCGTAGATGTAGACGCCCCAGTTCACGGTGACGAGCACGGCGGCCAGCGCGAGAAGCCCCAGCTTCGCGGGCTGTCTGACGAGGGGGCGGAACCAGGACCAGTGCCGCCGGACAGCCAGCACGGCGGCGACCACGACGAGCGACCACACCATGCGGTGCGCCAGGATCTCGACGGCGCCGGACGGCTTGAGGAGCGGCCAGTAGAGGGGGAACAGGCCCCACAAGGTGTAGGCGGCGATCCCGAACAAGACACCGCGCCGAAGATCAGGCATGAAACCCATTTTCGGGCATAGCAACCTTTAAACACAAATTTCGTCCGCTATATGGAATTGTGTAGCTGCTCTAAAGCGTTGGCGGCTATGTACTCTGGGACGAGACCTACTGGAGGTTTGCCATGGGCTGGCTTTTCGGCGGAAACAAGACATCGATGGTCCGACCCGAGGACGCCCTCCCTGGCCGCCAGGACCCGATATCCATCCCCTCCCGCCACGCGGTCCTCGACGCCCCCCTCACTCCACCCCCGGGCCTGGAGATCGCCGACTTCGGCCTCGGCTGCTTCTGGGGCGCGGAGCGCAAGTTCTGGCAGACGCCCGGGGTCGTCACGACGGCGGTGGGCTACCAGGGCGGCTACACCCCCAACCCGACGTACGAGGAGGTCTGCAGCGGCCTCACGGGCCACGCCGAGGTCGTCCGGGTGGCGTTCGACCCGGCTCAGGTGTCGTACGAGGAGCTCCTGAAGGTCTTCTGGGAGGCCCACGACCCGACGCAGGGCATGCGCCAGGGCAACGACGTGGGGACGCAGTACCGTTCGGCCATCTACTACCACTCGCCGGAGCAGCAGAAGGCGGCGGAGGCGTCGCGGGAGGCTTACCAGGAGGTGCTGAAGGCGGCCGGCTATGGTGAGATCACCACGGAGGTCGCGGCGGCGGGTCCCCTTCCGTTCTACTACGCCGAGGACTATCACCAGCAGTACCTCCACCGCAACAAAAACGGCTACTGCGGAATCGGCGGAACGGGTGTCGCCTGTCCGGTCGGCCTGACCTCCGGCGAGGCGTAGATCTACGCCCGTCGCAATCAGTCACGAGAATCGCTGAATGACCATGGGTCAGCAGGCTCGCGGAACTGGTAGTGGGCCGGAGCGCGTGGAGTTGCGACTCGGCAGGCCGCGCGCTCAAGCGGAGGGAAGAGACTGCCGTGGCCTCATCGTGCTTCGCATTCTCCCCAAAGCCCGCTAGTCTTATATGCATGCTTACACGGTTGGAAGTACGGGGCTTCAAGAACCTCCTGGATGTCCAAGTGGACTTTGGCCCCTTCACGTGTATAGCCGGAGCCAACGGCATCGGAAAGTCGAATGTTTTCGATGCGATTGAATTTCTTTCATCAATGGCGAGCGAGCCCTTGATGGAATCTGCCCAGAAGGTCAGAGGTGCGTCGGGCGTTCGTGGTGGCGACCCCCGTGATCTTTTTTGGGATGGGTACAGGGAGCATCCGAGAGAGATGCATCTTGCAGCGGAAATGATCGTTCCGCCTATAGTGGAGGATGATCTAGGGGCAGTTGCAGATGCGACGACGACGTTCCTCCGTTATGAGGTAAGCATTCGCTACGCTCCTCCGAGTGGCGAGAGTAGCATCGGGCGCCTGGTGCTCACCCGCGAGGAATTGCGGCACATCACCAGAGGCGATGCACCAAAGCATTTGAAGTTTCCTCTAAGTGCAAAGCGGTTTCGTAGCTCCGTTGTAACTGGACAGAGGCGTGGTGGAGCCTTTCTTTCGACGGAGGAGCGCGAAAGTGGCACCGTCATCAATGTTCATGGAGACGGGGGTAGTTTTGGGAAGCCTCAGCCGCGGGCGGCCGCGAGGGCTGGACGTACGGTTCTAAGTACGGTCACCACGAATGACTATCCAACGATTCTCGCTGCGCGTCGTGAAATGCAGAGTTGGAGACGCCTTGCTCTTGAGCCTTCTTCGCTTAGGGCCCCTGATGATTTCTCTGCACCCAGATTTATGTCGGCTAATGGTCGGCATCTGGCGGCCGCACTCTTTCGTATAGCCACTGAAAGCGGACATGAAAGTCGCGATTCTGATCCGGCTGCAGTATACGCGCGCGTTTCGAGTCGGTTGGCCGACCTTGCCGGTCTAGGTGTAGAGGGCGTGTCTGTGGAACCTGATCCCGTCCGGGAGGTCTTCACGCTGTTTCTGCAGGAAAAGGGTGGGTTGCGCCTGCCGGCCCGGGCGCTATCCGAGGGAACGCTACGCTTCCTGGCGCTATGCGTGTTGCTAGAGGATCCGACGGTGTCGGGCTTGATATGCATGGAGGAGCCCGAGAATGGAATTCATCCCGCAAATCTTCCTGCTATCGTCGAGCTCGTCCGAGATCTCGCGGTGGACCCTCAGGAGAGTCCGGGCTTGGAAAATCCTTTCCGTCAAGTCATAGTCAATACCCATTCTCCAGGTGTCGTGCAACTATGCGATCCTGCTGACCTTCTGTTGGCTGCGGTGATTCCGCAAAAGACAGTAGATGGAACTGTCGCCTCATCCCTATCTCTGCTGCCGTTCAGAGGTTCCTGGCGGACTTCCGTAGATAAGCCCGCTTTCTCGGAAGCTGACCTTATAGAATTCTTGACTCCGCCTCCGGGGCGGCACATTCAGCTGCCTCTTGATCTAGCGATATGAGCACAGGCGTGCATGCGGGAGTTTTCATTGGTGAAGGTAGCTCCGATGCGCCTTTGGCTGGCATCGTCGAGAGCCTTTTTGCCGATAGAGGGGTTGCGCTGAGACTAAGTGCCCCAGATTTCGATCGCTTGGGAAAAGTCGGCAAGGATGTTGCTTCCCGTGTAGAGGCAGCGATCAAACTAATGGGTGGGGCTGAGCCAGACGTCGTTGTGGTGCATAGAGATGCCGATAATGCAGGCATAGATGCTCGTCGGAACGAAATAGCTGATGCTATACGGTGTGTGGGATTCTCTCGTGCGTTCGTTCCGGTTATTCCGGTGCGTATGACCGAGGCTTGGCTTCTTCTCGATGAGCAGGCGATAAGGCATGTTGCTGGAAATCCTCGTGGCCGTGTGCATCTCGGATTGCCCAAGAAACATGAAGCGGAGACCTTAGCGGATCCGAAGTCCTTCCTGCGTGATTGCCTCTTGAAGGCAGCTGACGTGCGTGGTCGCCGTCGTGAAACTCTTACGAAGAGATTTCCCCAGCACCGGAGGCAGCTACTGGACCGGTTAGACCGTAATGGGGATGTAGCCAAGCTAAACGGATGGATCGCTCTGTTAGCGAGCGTCAATGAAGCGGTCACAAGACTTTCCGGTTGAACACCGTTCTTGCTTGCGCATGGGATCGGCTCACAGACTGCGTGGCTAGAGCAAGAGCATCGCCGCGTGTCTTCCTTGGTGCCTGACACCTCTGCGCGCCCCTCAGCGGAGGTGGCGGTTAGTGATGTCGGCGACAAGTTCCACTACAGGGTCAAGGGCGTGCCGCCTGCGGCGGCCCGCCGCGCGTCGGGCGGTCGCTGGACCGCGCTGCGGCCTGGGGGCCGGCCGCGGCCAGCACCGCCCACGCGGCACCCGAGGCGCACCTTTCAGACGGCCGGGCAACCTAGCACTGGACGGCCTGGCAGTGAAATCAGCCTGATCGCCGGGCCACAGTGAGCGCTTTTCATCCTGAGTAGCGGCCTTCTTCGATGAGCTGCAGGACGAGGATGGCCTGCACGATCGGGGTGGTGCGGTGCGGGCAGCAGCGCAGTTGGGCCAGGACCTTCCAGGTCTTCAAGGTGGCGACGGCGCGTTCGCCGCGAGCGCGGATGCGGGCGTGAGCGCGGTTGACCGATCGCTGGTGGCGCGACAGCGGCGGCCGGAGCCGGTGGCGCTTGAACGGGGTGCGGATGGTGCCGCCTGCGCCCTGGTATCCCTTGTCGGCGAAGGTCTTCACCTTCGCGGTGGTCAGCGCGTCGATCAGGCCGGTGGTGCGTGCCGCGGTCAGGTCGTGGGTGGCGCCGGGTAGGGCGGGCGAGGCCCACACCAGCCGGCCCGCCGGGTCGGCCAGGACCTGGGCGTTCATATCGTGGCGTTTATGTTTTCCGGAGTAGTACGGCCGCTCGTCGGCCAGCCGGTCGATCGGGATCAGGGTGCCGTCAAGGATGGTGTAGGCCAGCCGGCAGGCGCGTAAGGCGGCGGCGGTGACGTCGGCGGCGAGCGTGGCAAGCAGATCGACCGCCTCGCGGACGTAGCGCCAGGCGGTGCTGGTGCCGATGGCGAACCCTGCGGCCAGACGTGCGTAGGTGTCGCCATTGCGCAGGTGGGCCAGCACCAGCAGGGCTTGCCGGGCTGCATCCAGGCGCCGCCACCGGCAGCGCCGTTCGGCCCGGCGGTCGCGGATCAGCTCGGCCAGGCGGATCAGGGTGTGATTGGACAGCGGTATCGCGGCGGGGTAAGACAGCAACGAGGCTCTCCGGTAGAGGCATCGGATCTTGGTCGACGGCTGTCTTACCGGAAGCCTCTTCTTCTTCTTCTCCTCCGCCGCCGCTCTTCAGCCTTCTGAGGCCGAACCCTCAGGATGGAAGGCTCAGTAGCTGTCGCTCCAGCGATACCAAGGACCCTGGATGTGCTCGAAGGATGAAGCGACCGACGGGTTGGAGTCGTCGACCGGTGCGCGGTTAGGGCTCCAGACGTAGCCGTAGGGGTCCACGCCGGGCGCGTTCTCGCCGAC
The DNA here is from genome assembly GCF_040654115.1 of Nonomuraea sp. NPDC050786. Taxonomy (NCBI): domain Bacteria; kingdom Bacillati; phylum Actinomycetota; class Actinomycetes; order Streptosporangiales; family Streptosporangiaceae; genus Nonomuraea; species Nonomuraea sp. NPDC050786. Next base: position 536,276 of record NZ_JBFAHJ010000001.1, on the reverse strand, counting down.
CTTGAAATAGACGCGGTCGCCCTCTCGGTAGATGGCCTGAAACTCGATCTCCCCGATCTGCTGCGCCTGACTTGTTACGCCGTCGTCCGGTCCGGCCGTCTGGGCCACCTGCTCCATCTCGGCGAAGGAGCGCACGATTCGTTGATCTTCGCTGTGCCCGCAGGACGTTAGCGATGCCAGGGCGAGACAGGCGACCAGTTTCCTCACGCTTTGATTGTCCCCGTCTCGAAAGGTGCCGGCGGCGCCGTTGAGGAGGTCGTGCAGCGCGACGAACATCGTTGGACCGCGTCACCTGCGGCCCAGGCGACCGTACGCGAGACATCATCCAGATGGGAAGCAGCGACTCGGATCCTCCAGATAACGGTTGATCTTGGTCGACGCCCTTTCTACTCGAGAGCTCCTCTACCCGGCGATCAAGTCCTCCCACACGGCATGCCAGCGACCTGCGGCTTCAGGTTGGAAAACGCTCAGTGACCCTCAAAAAGCCTCACCGAGGATCTCAAGTCTCATAATCTCGAGCCGGTTCCACTGATCTTCTGAAAGACCGTAGATCGGAGTGAGCTTCTTAAGATCACTATTATTCGGAATGATCTGTGCTCGCTCGAAGCCGTCGATAGTAGATTCGTCGATTCCCGTCTGCGTACTTACCTGATTTTTGGAGAGACCACTATTCAGCCGTGCGGTGCGAAGGGCTTCAGCGAGGCTCCCTATAGGGCCAGGTGGAAGCGCTGCTGGAGCGGCGACTCCCCGGCCCGGTGCAGCCTCGACATCAGAGGTGCTCGGCGAGGAAGTCGCGCCAGCGGCGATGCCTCCAAAGATGGCTGCGATGACGAGCATCGCGACTGTCAGAAGCCAGATCGGGCTAAGTGAGTCGGAGTCGGACTTCGAGCGGGAGCCAGGGGCACTTCGTACGTACGCCTTAACTCGGACCAGCTTGCCATTCACTCGTTTCACATACGAGCTGACACGAACCATGGAGCGAGGGTAGGCCGTGGTTCCGACATACTTTCGACAGAATCAGGAGAAGTAAGAAGATTCGAGCGTTAAGGGAATATATGGCTTACTTTACAGAGAGCATGCTTGGTGTTAAGGGCGTCCCCTACTGTTATTAGGACCAGCCGCAAGGTAAAGGGTTGTGCGGATAGAGGATCCTCGGGGCTGCTCGGGTGAAGGAGGGACACAGGGAAGGCTGTTAGTGCCCGTAGCCGCGCGCTGACTGGGCCCCGCGATGAGGAGTGTTCGAGAGACTGCCGCCCCGCTTCCGGTGCTCGGGCCTGGACGCCCTGCGCTCCGGGTCGGGTTGCCATCGAATTACCTGCCTACCGCAGGCTGCCGCGACTTCTGGTGCCTGATCTCGGCGTGTAGATTTCCGGCCAGTTCCTCCAAGGTCTCTCCGCAACGCACGTTGGAGAGACCGCTGTTCTTGGACACGAAATTGACTCGCATGGCGACCCAGCCTCCGGACATGTCGATGATCTGCCAGCCAGGGAATCTGCTGAGTATTTGCTGCACGGTCAGAGACACTGCTGCACCCCGGCGATCAGTGGCGAGAGGGGATGTGACATGCGCAGTTCCGTGTAGCGAAGGGTGACTCGGTGGGCCGCGCGGGCCGGGTCAGTGAAGGGGTGGCCTGCGTAGATCGCTCGGTGTCTCCGCGGGTTCCAGCCAGTGCGCCACCAGTACATGCCGTCCTCGCACCATACGATCAGGCCGACCCAGACCGACACCATGGGCGTGCCGTAGTCGTGATGGACGTCGGTAGTGATTCCTTTCTCTGCAAGAGCAGCGGCCAGCCGTTGTGCGCCGGCCAGGGGCTGAGGCGGTAGTGCATTCATGTACCGAGCGTCGCCGTCGCGAAACCGTAGGTGAACGGCCTAGTGCTGCTGGTGGTACGGGTATTCCCGTCACGAATATCGGTACGGCCGAGGGCAGCGGCTTAACCTAGCGTTGTGACCCAGATACCGCCGCAGTTCTGGTCCGGGCCAGTTGTGGCCGCCGCTCTCGCCGAGTGCGATCTACCAACCATCCTCGAAGAGGTGCGGCGGGCGCACGGTTGGACGCAGGGCCAGTTCGCTGAGGCGGTCGGCTACTCCCAGAGCTGGGTGTCCAAGGTGTTGCGTGGCCGTCAGCCGCTCACCGTGGACCAGGTTCGGGAGATATCCATCCAGATCGGGGTGCCGCTTCACTTGCTTCGATTCGGAGCCCGAGGGGATGACGATCCAACGAAGCGCAGAGATTTCGGCAAGGCCGTGGCGTTGACCGCGCTGGCGGGGGTGGCCCTGCCCAAGCGTTCCGATGTGGACGAGACGACAGCCGCCACGCTTACCAGCATCACGGGCGCCCAGCGTCGATTGGAGGCGGTCACGCCTGCGCGCGAACTCGCCAGGCCGGCTGTAGCGCAGGTCGATCTCGCAAGGCGCGTTCTCGGCCGCGCGTCGCGGTCTCCGCAAGCTGATGAGATCCGGGCCGGTCTGAGCGAGGCGGCAGGCTTCGCGGCCTGGGTGCATGCCGATATGCAGGACACCGGTTCGGCGCGGCTCTACTACCGTCGCGCCGTCGACAGTGCACGACAGGCCAACCATGCGCTGCTGGCGGCGTACATGATCGGAAGTCTGGCCGCGTTCGAGATCGACGGCGACGATCCGCTGATCGGACTGAATCTCTTGGCGCGGGCGCGGCGGGAGATCGGGGAGCGGCCCCCGGCCATCGCCCGCGCGTGGCTGTCGAGCCTCGAAGCGCTCGGCCATGCGACCGCGCGAGACGAGGCGGCAGCGCTTCAGGCGTTGAGCGCGGCTGAGGCGGCGGTACGGGCTGGTGAGCGGGCCGCTGCACCGCCCTGGCCTTGGGTGTTCCCGTTCGATCACGCCAAGCTGGCGGGGTATCGGGCCCTGGTGATGGTACGGCTCAAGCGGCCGATTGAAGCCGTTGCCGCGTTCAATGAGTCGCTTTCGTCGGCCCAACCCGGTGCGAAGCAGCGGGGTGTGCTCATGACGGAGGTGGCGACGGCTGAGGCCATGTCGGGACGCTACGACGAGGCGCTGTATCTGGCGTCCAATGCGCTCACCGTGGCTACGACGTATGGCTCCGAGCGTGTCCTGCACCGGGTCAAGAACTTCCGCCGCTCGTATGCCGGACCGTCGTCCGGTGCTCTGCGCTCGTTCGACGAGCGTCTTCACGCCACTCTGATCTAGGGGGATCATGGTTCGCATCGCTGTGTCCGGTCATCGGGGCTTGCCGGAGGAGACCGCCGTACTGATCGACGGGGCGGTACGTGAGGCGCTTGCTGAGTACGGTCCTGGAGTCACCGGGTTGTCCTGTCTGGCGGACGGGGCTGATCAGATCTTCGCTCGTGCGGTACTCGATCTCGGGGGTGTGCTGGAAGCCGTGATCCCGGCCAAGGACTATCGGGACGGGCTGCCGGGCGAGTGCCATGCTGCGTACGACGAGTTGCTGGGCCGGGCGGTCCGGACTCACCGGCTGGACTCTGTGGAGTCCACCGCGGCATCGCACATGGCGGCCAGCGCGCGGATGCTGGACGATGCCGAGGTCTTGTTCGCCGTCTGGGACGGGCAGCCTGCCCGAGGTTACGGCGGGACTGCTGATGTGGTGGCCGAGGCGCGGCGGCGAGAGGTGCCCGTGCGGGTGATCTGGCCCGACGGGGCCCGGCGAGATTAGGAGCCTCCAGTGTGGTGGCCAAGAACCTTCACCGGATCTCTACCCTTATCGCATGACCACGGAAGATCGACTCGCCACTGTCGATGACCTGCTGGCCCGCCCTTTCCCGAGCGAAGAACGAACGGTGCCGGCCAGAGGGACTTGGGAGGGCTATCACTCCAGCGGACAGCGCCACCACATGTGCGTCCTGAAGGCCAGCAGGGACTTTTGGGACGACCGCAGTGAGGATGTCGTCGAGGCGGCAGAGGAAGAGATCGCCGCCGCCTTCGAGGCGCTGGCCACCGCCCTGACGTCGCGCTGGGGCGGACCTGAGGTGGTCGATCTGCGGCCTTACCTGGAGAATGAGATCCCAGCGCCTGAGCCGATAAGCGAGCTTTGCCAGCTCAGCGGCGAGATGTTCGTCTGGCATCCGGGCGCCGGCCGATGGGTTGCACTCGCGGTCGGTCAGGCTGATTCGGAGTTCCCGATCCTGCTGCTCGCAGCCGTTGGTGAAAGGTCGCTTCTGTAAATGTCGTGCATCCCAAGGCCGCCCGGTGAACCTTTGTGGTCACCGCACTAGACGTTGCTGGCCATGACGTTGTCGTCGGTGGTGGTCACGGCTGAACTTCGCCAATCCGGCGTGAGCGGTCGGATCTTGTCGCCAGGTATCGGCTACAGGCGGGTCGCGGTGCGGACGAGGTCGGCGACGGCTTTGGATCTGCTGTGTGGCGGCGAGGCGATGACGGTCGTGACGGCCGGTGCGTCCGGCACCGGCACGATGGCATGGTCGTCGCGTAGCTGGTCTCGGAGCGACTCGGGTACGACGGCGCAGGCCAGTCCGAGCGCGATCAGTTGGAACAGTTGGGTATGGTCGCGCACCTGCGGGCCGGGGCCGTCCGGGTGGCCGCCATCCGGTCCGGGCCAGCGCGGCAGGGGCAGGTCCGTCTGGGCGTTGACCTCGACCAACGACAGATGCGCCCGGTTGGCGAGGGGATGACCCTTGGGCAGGACCACGACCTGCTGTTCGGTGTGCAGATCCTCGGTGTCGAATCCGGCTGTCGTGTCGTAAGGCCGGTGGAGCAGAGCAACGTCGGCACGCCCGGTGCGCAGCAGACTTTCCGGCTCGCCCGGTCCGCACAGCATCACCTCGACGGCCACGGCGCCCGGTTCAGCGGCGTAGGCGTGCAGAAGCTTCGACAACAGTTCCCTGGACGCTCCTGCCTTGGTGGCCAGGACCACACCGGGCTGGTCAGCCGCGGCGCGGCGGGTGCGGCGCTCGGCGGCTTCGACCGCGTCGAGCGCGAGCCGGGCCTCCCGTAGCAGCACCGACCCGGCCTCGGTCAAGGCGATGGCGCGAGGGGTACGGTGCAGCAGAACGACTCCGAGCCGCCGTTCCAGCTGCTTAATCGCCCGCGACAGTGGTGGTTGCGCCATCGAGAGCCGTTGTGCCGCCCGCCCGAAGTGCAACTCCTCGGCTACGGCGACGAAGTATCGCAACTCCCGCGTCTCCATCAGCTCATCGTATTCGGCGCTGACCACGACCGATACCCGTGCGGTATCGCCGCCCACCTGACTGGTCTTGGACGGCCCACCCGAGTCCGCAACATGATCGACGGCATGAGTGAACGTACGATCGCGCTGGTGACCGGCGCGAACAAGGGGATCGGATATGAGATCGCCGCAGGCCTGGGCGCCCTTGGCTGGCGAATCGGTGTGGGCGCGCGGGATCGACAACACCGCGACACCGCGGTCGAGAAGCTGCGCGCGGCCGGGACCGATGCGTTCGGCGTGCCGCTCGACGTCACTGACGACGCAAGTGTCGCCGCCGCGGCCGAGCTGGTCGCCGGCCATGCCGGAGGGCTCGACGTCCTGGTCAACAATGCCGCGATCGCCGGCGGTATGCCACAGACACCGACCACGGTCGAGCCCGCGACCGTGCGAGCCGTCGTGGAAACCAACGTGATCGGCGTCATCCGGGTCACCAACGCGATGCTGCCGATGCTGCGCGGCTCGGCATCACCGCGGATCGTCAACATGTCCAGCAGCGTCGGCTCGCTCTCCATGCAAACCACCCCCGGCATCGACATGGGCCCGGTTCCCGCCGCCTACTTGGCATCGAAGACCTTCCTCAACGCCCTCACCATCCAGTACGCCAAGGAACTGAGCGACACCAACATCCTGATCAACTCCGCCTGCCCCGGCTTCACCGCCACCGACCTCAACGGCTTCCAAGGCGTCCGCACACCACAACAGGGCGCGGCCATCGCGATTCGCCTCGCAACCCTGCCCGACGACGGACCGACCGGCGGATTCTTCGACGACGCCGGAACGGTGCCCTGGTAACAGTCACACCGGGCACGAACCATTCCCTTCTCGGCGTCAGCCGCGCATCGCGCGCCACAGGAGAAGCAAGACAATGACAAAGGCAGTCAGATACGACGAGTTCGGTGGAATCGAGGTGTTGCGGGTCGACGAGGTCGACCGGCCAGTGCCCGAGAGCGGGCAGGTCCTCGTGCGGGTCAAGGCCGCAGGCATCAACCCCGGTGAGGCGGCCATACGCACCGGCGCGATGGCCGACATCTTTCCCTCGACCTTTCCGCCCGGGCAGGGCAGCGACCTCGCCGGAGTTGTCGCCGAGGTCGGCACCGGAGTCGACCGATTCGTGGTCGGCGACGAGGTGATCGGGTTCTCCGAGCAGCGGGCAGCACAGGCCGAGCTGGTCCTGGTCGACGTCGACAACCTCACACCCAAGCCGGACAGCATCTCATGGGAGGTAGCGGGCGGCCTGTACGTCGCCGGAGTGACTGCGTGGCGGGCAGTGCATTTTCTACAACTCGACATCGGGGAGACCGTCGTCATCTCCGCAGCAGCCGGAGGAGTCGGCTCGCTCGCCGTTCAGCTCGCGCGCCGTGCCGGAGCCACGGTCATCGGTCTGGCGAGCGAGCACAACCATGAGTGGCTGCAAACACATGGTGTGATCCCGGTCGCATACGGAGACGGCGTCACCGACCGGATCAAGGCCGGCGCACCGAGCGGCATCGATGCCTTCATCGACACTTATGGCGGCGGGTACGTCGAAATGGCCCTTGCCCTCGGCGTCGCAGTCGAGCGGATCGACACCATCGCCGATTTCGCGGCAGCCGCGAGGTACGGAGTCAAGACCGAACCCGGAACCAACGCCAGGCCCGGCGTCGAGGTACTTGCCGAACTGGCCGCCCTGATCGCCGACGGACACCTCGAAGTCCCGATCGCCAACGTCTACCCGCTGACGCAGGTCCGCCAGGCCTACACCGAACTCGAACGCCGACACACCCACGGCAAGATCGTGCTCAAACCCTAACCGGCACCATGCAACGCAGCGCCCTCGAGGCTCTGCTCAACCGCAGGATGATCCCCGTCGGGGCTGTCCGGTCGGCCACCTGATTGGCCGCGACAACCCGGACGACACCTCCGATATTCGGCAGAACCGCAAGCAAACCTCGCAAGAAGTTCAGACAGAAGCGCCACGGCGTCGAAATGGGTGAATCGATCCCGGCAGTTCGGCGACCTCGGGTTAGTCGACCGGCCCCCGACGCCGCACCGGCACCCCACCGCGACCCCAGGCGACGTTGTCGTACAGATCGAAACCATGCGCCGCAGCCACAAGTGGTCGATGGCACGGATCGCCTTCGAACTCAGCCAGCTCCGGTCGGCCTGACTTCCGGTGAGGTGTGATCGGCCGCCTCTGAACCACGCTGCATCCTCACTGGGTGAGATTCTTGCGGGCGGTCCGGCGGTCCGGCGGTTCGACGGCGTCTTGTGTTCTGGACGGCTGCTGGACGTGGAAAACGCCATGCGGGACGACCGTGAAGGTGGTGGGGGTCGGAGACTGCCAATCGCGACGATCTCAGCCGAAAGTACGACTGATCGGTGGTCGATCGGACGACTCGGGTCGGGCTCTTCGGCTGAAGAACTCCCATGGCGTCGGCCGTCACCATCAGGACATGACCGACGAGAGCATGGCAGTACGATCCGCGCGTTCGCCGCGCGGCCGCGTGCGGGGTGGGTGGCAGGTCCCTGCCGGGTTGATCGCCCTCAGTCTCATTCCCCTGATCGCAGGTGCCCTACGCCTGACTGAATTGGCCGGTGGTCCCGCGATCATGCCGGAGACCGCGGCCCTGGCGGCGCCTCTGCCCCTGGGGTTGCACATTGTCAGCGTCAGTGCGTACAGCATCCTGGGGGCCTTTCAGTTCGTCCCTCGATTGCGGCGCCGCAGAAACGGCTGGCATCGGAGAGCTGGGCGGCTGCTCGTCGGCTCCGGGCTTCTCGCGGCGCTCACAGGTATGTGGATGGCGCTGTTCCATAGCCGTCCCGGGGATGGCGGTCTCCTGCTCGGCTTCAGGCTCGTGTTCGGTGGGGTGATGGTCGTTTCGATCGTGCTCGGGTTCGTCGCGATCCGGCGGCGGGACGTTGCCGGGCACCGGGCCTGGATGGTCCGGGGTTATGCCATTGGCATGGGGGCCGGCACGCAGGCGCTCACCCAGTTGCCCTGGATTCTCATGCTCGGGGCGCCGGAGGGGCTCCCCAGGGCGTTACTCATGGGTGCCGCGTGGATGATCAATTTGCTCGTGGCCGAATGGGTCATCCGGCGGTGGCGCATCCAGGCGGCGCTCCTCTGAGAGCAGCTTTGTTACGTCGATCGGGACGGCTGGTCGTGAGCGAAGTTCCTAATGGGTACTGCGGCATCGGCGGGATTGGAGTCGTGTGTCCAGTGGGTCTGACGTCCGGCGACGGGTGAGGCGATGCTCGGGCAGGGGCGCCGCGGTTCTATACAGAAAGATGTACAGTTGATGCATGGCTGTTCTGCACGACCCTACTGAGCTGACCGTCACAGAGGCGGCCCAGCGAGGCGTTGCCCGCCTGGTGGCTGATGCGGAGCAGGGGACCGATCTGGTGGTCACCCGTCGGCATCAGCCAGTGGCGGCCGTGGTGAGTATTCGTCGGCTCAATGAGCTTGAGGAAGCGGCGGCTGATTTGCGTGATCTGGCGCTTGTGCTCGCCCGGTCGGTCACGGACACGGGGGAGCGGGTCTCGCTCGATGAGGTGCTTGCCGCTTTCGGGCATACTCGCGAGTCGCTGTCCGCCATACCGGACGATGAGTGAATCGTGTCCGACGTCGTCTTCACGGCGCCGGCGGTCGACGACCTTCGGCGCATTGGCCCAGACGCGGTGCCCAAGGTACTCAAGAAGATCCTCCTCCTGCTGGACAACCCCGAAGCCGGCTACCCGCTCGGCGGGGAACTGAGCGCTTTCCGGAAGCTGGTGGTCGGTCGCAACACCTGGCGTGTCGTCTACCGCATCACCGAGGACAAGTCGGTGGAGATCTGCGAGGTTTGGGCTGTCGGTGAGCGGGCCGACGCGGAAGTGTACGCGGAGGCGACGGCGAGGGTTCGCAAGGCGGGCACAGACCGTCCCGAGATCGTCCAGCTCGGCCAGGTGATCGAACGCCTCGGCGCGCTGTCCGATCACATGCGCGTGGAGAAAGCACCTCCAAGGGAACCGGTTCCAGACTGGCTTGCGGACCGGTTGATCTACACGGCCGGGATGGCGCGTGAGGACGTTGCCGCTCTTGATCTGCAAGAGGCGGTTGACGCGTGGGCTGAGTATCGATCCAAGGCTCATTAGGTCGTGCACCTATTGCCTGAAGCGAAGCGCTACTACCAGCAGTACCTTTTCAAAGTGCCGAACGGGTACTGCGGGATCGGCGGCACCGGGGTGGCCTGTCCGGTCGGGTTGACGTCCGGTGCGGTCTGACAAGCTCTTCTGAGCGCTAGGGCTTGGCCACGGGGGTGAGCACCTCCACGCCGCTCGCCTTAAGGGCGCCCCGCAGGTCGGGTGGCGGTGCGGTGTCGGTGATCAGGTAGTCGGCCGCGCCGAGTTCCGACACCTGGGCGAACAGGCGGCGGCCGAACTTGGAGGAGTCGGCGAGGATCGCCACGCGGGCCGCACGGGAGATCATCTCCTGCATCATCGCGGCCTCGGCGAGGTTGCTCGTCGTGTAGCCGGCGTCGGCGGCGACCGCGCCGACGCCGATCAGCGCCAGATCGCAGCTGATGTCCAGCTCGGCGCCGGTATTGGCGCGGAAGCTGACCGGGCCGATCGTGGCGAGGGTGAGCGCGCGCACCGCGCCGCCGAAGACGTAGATGTCGCGGATGGCCGTAGGCGGGAGCGCGCTCGGCACCAGCAGATTGTTCGTCGCCACCGTGAGGTCGCGGTGCTGGCCCAGACTGCGGGCGAGCGCAAGGGTGGTCGTCCCGCCGTTGATCATGATAGTCGAGCCGTCCTCGACCAGCGTCGCGGCCAGTGCCCCGATCTTCTCCTTCTCCTGCTCCTGCACGGCAAGCCGCTGGTCGACGGCGCGGTCGGTGCGGGAGACCGTGGACAGGCTGACAGCGCCGCCATATGTACGCACGAGGATGCCCTCGGCGGCCAGCTGATCGAGATCGCGTCGCACCGTGTCGATGGAGACGCCGAAGCGCTCGGCCAGCTCGCCCACTGTGACCTGGCCGGTGTCGGCCACGTACGCAGCCAGCTGAGCTTTGCGCCCGGCGGGTAGGTGGCGCTGCCGCTCGTCCTTGTCAACGCTCACTGATTCCCCCTTGTCAGTGCGGCAGTATGCCACAAGTCCGCGCCTTCTGAGCTGATTGCCGCATAGAGCTGCCAAGAGTCGCAAGAGTGGGCAGGGCCGACCGGAGGCCGGTAACGGCTGGGGCCCCTACAGCTCAGAGGGCTGCGACGGAATGCCAGATCATGCGTCATGGCTCCACAGTATGCCGTACTTCGCAGCTTTTTGCTGTTCTTCTCTTGTTTGAGTCCGTAACCCGCTGCTAACGTGACGGCCAACACGGCAGAGGGCGGAAAGATCTCGATATAGAAGGAGCCCGTCATGGCGGTTGGTGCAACCCGGGTGAGACGAGTGATAGGGGCAGCGACAGCGGCTGCGACGGTCGCGTTCGTGGCGGCGTGCGGCTCGGGCGCCTCGGGGGACACCGCCTCGGACGGCAGCGTGACGCTGGAGTTCGCCCAGTGGTGGGGGGCTGAGCTCCCGGCCGGGGAGTTCGACAAGATCATTAACGATTTCACCGCACAGAACCCGAAAATCAAGATCAAGCTGCTGAGCGCGCCGTACGCTTCGACGAAGCAGCAGCTGATCACCGGCGCCGCGTCGAAGACCCTGCCCGACGTGGTGGGCCTCGACGGCGCCTGGGTCAACGACTTCGCCAAGCAGGGCGCAATCACCGATCTGTCCAAGCTGATGGCCGACGCGAAGTACGACGCCGGCGAGCTCGCCAGTCAGGTGCAGGTCAAGGGCAAGACCTACATGATCCCGGTGGTCAACTTCGTCTACCCGCTCTTCGTCAACAAGGACCTGCTCACCAAGGCCGGCGTCGCCAAGGTGCCCACCACGCGCACCCAGTTCCTCGACGCGGCCAAGAAGATCAGCGCGTCCGGCAGTGACGTGAAGGGCTGGGCGCTCCCGCTCGACAGCGCCGTCCCCAACGGTATCCAGAACGACGTCATGTCCTGGCTCTGGGCGTCCGGCGGCAGCATGCTGGCCGACGGCAAGCCGAACCTGACCAGCGCGCAGGTCAAGAGCGTGGTCGAGTACGTGAAGAGCCTGAACGATGCGGGCGTCATCGCCCCCGGCTCGCTCACCATGAAAGAGCAGGACAAGGTCGAGAAGTTCATCAACGGCCAGGTCGGCATGATGATCGACTCGCTCGCGCACATCAACCTGATCAAGAAGAACAAGCCGGATCTGAAGTTCGAGGTGGCGGCCCTTCCGGCTGAGGACGGCTACACCGGCAAGCGTGGCATCCCGTACGCGTCGTGGGGCATCGGCATCTCCGACTCCACCGAGCACAAGGCCGAGGCGTTCAAGTTCGTGTCCTACCTGCTCAGCAAGGAGACCAACGCGAAGCTGAGCACGATCGCGAACGGCTTCCCGGGTAACAAGAACGCCCAGCCCGACTTCAGCAACAGTGACCCGCTGTTCAAGACCGCTTTCGACATCTACCAGCAGGGCTACCCCGCCAACGAGTTCGTCGGCCTGCCCAAGTCCGAGGACCTGATGCGCAGCTTCGACGAGCAGCTCCAGCTCGTGATGACCGGCAAGACCAGTGTCGACGCCGCCCTCGCCAAATCGCAGGAGTCCTGGTCCTCGGTGATCGGGTAGCCCGCCCGGGCGCCGTGCCGGTCCCCCGGCGCGGCGCGCGATCAAGGAGAAAGCGATGACATCCATGACGGCACCGAAGACGGCGCCGCCCACCGAGGAACGGGTCACACCCGGCCGGACCCGCTCTACCCTGGCCCGGCGCCTGATCCCGTACGGCTATCTGTCCCCCACGGTGCTTCTGATCGTGGTCCTGATGGTGGTCCCCATCGTCATGGTGATCAGCTACTCGTTCCAGGACAACGTGATCGTCCAGGAGAACCCGGTGTTCGCCGGGTTCGCCAACTACACCAAGGTGCTCACCGACCCGGACTTCCTGGCGGCGCTGGAGAACACCGCCATCTTCATCTCGGTCAGCACCGTGGCCCACCTTGTCCTCGGCCTGGCCTTCGCGATGATGCTCAACACCCAGTTGCTGGGCGGGGTCGCCAAGGCCGTTTTCCGGATCGTCTACATCCTGCCCTGGCTGTTCACGATCGCGGTGATCGCCGTCATCTGGCGGCTGCTGCTCGACCCGTCCGGCGTGGTCAACTACGTGCTGCACGCGTTGGGTCTCATTCAGGAGGGCGTGAACTGGCTCGGCGACCCGGGCAAGGCGCTCTGGGCGGTCACGTTCGTCAACATCTGGTCCGGCTACCCGTTCTTCATGATCAGCCTGCTCGCCGGCCTGCAGGGAATCCCCAACGACCTGTACGAAGCGGCCGCGATGGACGGGTCGAACTGGTTCCAGCGGTTCATGCACGTGACGCTGCCCCAACTGCGACCGGTGATCGTCAGCATGGGAGTGCTCGACCTGATCTGGACATCCCAGCAGTTCGCACTGATCTGGATGACGACCGGCGGCGGGCCGCTGCACGCCACCGAGATGCTCAGCACCTACACCTACAAGCAAGCCTTCAGCGAGTACGAGTTCGCTACCGCGTCCGCCGCCGCCGTGATCGTGCTGCTGCTGACGATGATCCTGGCCTTCTTCTACGTACGCCAGCAAAGGGAGCGGTGAGACGCATGGCCACCACCATCAAGACCCGTCGCACGCTCGCCAAGGCCGGCGTCATCACCGGCCTCGTCATCGGCGGGCTGTTCGCCGGCCTGCCGGTCCTGTGGCTGCTGTCCACCTCGTTCAAGAGCAACGGAGAAGTCTTCCAGAATCCGCCGAAGCTCATCACCAACAGCTTCTCGTTCGACGCCTACTGGGAGATCCTGGGCAACGGTACCCAGCTGCGGTACTTCCTCAACAGCTACATCGTCGCCTTCGCGGTGACCATCCTGACGCTGCTGGTGGCCGTCCTGGCCGGGTTCGCGTTCAGCCGCTTCACGTTCCCGTTCCAGAAGACCATCAACGCCGTGATCGTCAGCGTCCAGGCCGTGCCGCCGATCACGCTCGTCATCCCGTACTTCGGGCTCGTCGTCGGGCTCGGGCTGTACAACACCTATCCCGGCCTGATCCTCACGCACATGGTGTTCACCCTCCCGTACGCGATCATCATGATCACCGCGTACCTGAACACGCTGCCACGAGAGCTGGACGAGTCCGTCAAGGTCGACGGCGGCACCGGCTGGACCGCGCTGTGGCGGATCCTGGTGCCGATCTCGGTGCCCGGTCTGATCGCGGTCGGCGTGTACACGTTCATGATCTCGTGGAACGAGTACCTGTTCGCGCTCACTCTGACCCGTACCGACGACATGCGCACCGTGCCGATCGGCATCCAACTGCTCATGGGCCAGCACTCGTACGAGTGGAACCAGATGATGGCGATGAGCATCCTCGGGTCCATTCCGGTCCTCCTCCTCTTCCTCCTGTTCCAGCGACGGTTCATCGGCGGGCTCACCGCCGGCGCCGTCAAGGCCTGACACACCCAGCACGCAAAAGGAGAGAACGCACAAATGCTGACGACCGGCAAGGCGATCCTGGACGTCGCCAACGAACACAGCTTCGCCGTGCCCGCCTTCAACATCAGCGACTGGGCGATGTTCAAGGGGATCGTGGAGATCAGCGAGGAGACGAACGCCCCCCTGATCGTCGGGATCCACCCGGACGAGGTGCGGCACATCGGCCGCGAGATGATCACCGGCATCGTCGAGCGGTCGCACAACTCGAGCGTCCCCATCGCGATCCACTGGGACCACGGCGCCACCTATGAGCAGATCCTGCAGGCGATCCAGTACGGCTTCACCTCCGTGATGATCGACGGGTCGCTGAAGCCGTTCGAGGAGAACATCGCGATCACCAAGAAGGTCACCGACTCCGCGCACGTTCTCGGCGTGTCGGTGGAGGGCGAGCTCGGCACGATCGGCGGGAACGACAGCTACGCCGAGGCGGGCGCCGCCGAGATCATCTACACCGACCCTGACGACGCGGTCACGTTCGTCGAGCAGACCGGCGTGGACAGCCTCGCCGTCGCGATCGGGACGTTCCACGGCCTCTACCCGGCCCACCTCAAGCCCGAGCTGAAGCTCGACCTGCTCAAGGAGATCAAGAGCCGGGTGCAGATCCCCCTGGTGCTGCACGGCGGCTCCGGCAACCCGGACGACGAGATCCGCGAGGCGGCGCGGATCGGCATCAACAAGATCAACATCTCCACCGACATCAAGGTCGCCTACCACGACAAGATGCGCGAGGTGCTGGGCAACGACCGGAAGATGCGCGAGCCGAACGCCATCCAGCCCGCCTGCATCGATGCCATGAAGGTGGTCGCCGCCCAGAAGATCGAGCTGTTCGGCGCCGCCGGCAAGGGCTCGCTCTACTGACATGGCCGACGCGTCCCGGACAGTCCTGGGCCTCGGCGGTTGCGTCGACTACGAGTTGAAGCTGACCACCAGCGTCCTGGAACAGCTTGTCGCCGAGTACGGCATCGTGGCCGCGGAGCTGACGTCGCCGGCCACGGTGACCAGTGAGCGGGACCTCGTGGTGTCGATCCTCGGGTACGTCGCCCGCGGGGGAGGCGGTGAACACTTCGTCGCCTCCGCCCCGGCGCTGTCGACCTTCGCGAACCGCTTCCCGCATCGGGAGACTCTGGGCGGCACCTCGGTGCGGGCCGGGATCGTGATGAGCCGGCTCGGCGTGCCATCCACACTGCACCTGGTCAGCGTCAACAACACCTTCCGCCGGCTGCTGCCGGCGGACTGCGAGTACATCAACAGCGGTGCCGGGGACACCTTCTATCCACACCTGATCGTCCAGTACGACAAGGGCCTGCGGGTCCGGGCGGGCGACATCGACATCGTCGCGCCGTTCCCGAACCGCCTGATCTACGTCAACGACTCGGCGAACGCTGCCATGCTGCTCACCGACGATCTCGGCGACCGGTTGGGCAGGGCGGACATCTTTCTGATCTCCGGATTCAACGCCATGCGCGACGAGGCGGAGCTCGACGAGAGGCTAGCCGCCCTGAAAGAGCACATGCGGCAGCTGCCGTACGGGGCGGTGGTCTATTTCGAGGACGCGGCATACCATGAGCCCGCCTTCAGCCGCCGGGTCCGGGACGCGCTGCTCGACGAGATCAACGTGTACGGAATGAACGAGGACGAGCTGCAGTCGTACATCGGGCGCCCGGTCGACCTGCTCTCGGCCGAGGATGTCGCGGAGGCGCTCACGGCGGTGCACGAGCTCGTCCCGGTGCCGACGCTGGTGCTGCACACGAAGTACTGGGCTGCGGCGCTCGGCGCAGGCGATTACGCCGACGCCCTCGACACCGGCACGGTCATGGCCGCCACCCGCTACTGCCACGGCGACGAGTTCAGCGAGGAGGACGTCGAGCGCGTGCGCCGACTGGCCCGGCGGCCCGAGTCCGTCGCCTTCGCGGCGGCGCTGCGCTCGCGCATGGGGACGACTGTCGACTGTGTCCCCGGCTTCGCACTCGACGTCCAGAATCCCACCACCGTCGGGCTCGGCGACACGTTCGTCGGTGGCTTCCTCGCCGAGCTGGCCCTCAAGGGACGTCGATGACCGTCGAGGTACTGCCTGCCAACCAGCCCGAGACGTTCTATCGCGGCGCCGGCGGGATCGCCGAGTTCCGCAACATGCCGGGGCTGCCCGACCGCCCGGAGGACTGGGTGGGCTCGGTGACCTCCAGGTTCGGGCTCGCCCCATCCGGGTTGTCCACCCTGGCCGACGGCCGCGTGCTGGCCGAGGCGATCGCCGCGGACCCGCGCTGGTGGCTCGGCCCAGAACGCGCCGACACCGGCGTGCTGGTGAAGCTGCTCGACGCCGGCCAGCGGCTGCCATTGCACGTGCACCCTGACCGCCGCTTCGCCACCGCGCACCTCGCCTCGCCGTACGGGAAGACCGAGGCATGGGTGATCGTCTCCGCGCGGCCCGGCGCGTACGTCCATCTGGGTTTTGCCCGTGACGTGGAGGCCGCCGAGCTGGCCGGCTGGGTGGACGGGCAGAAGACTGAGGCGATGCTCGCCGCCACCAACAAGATCCCGGTTGCGGCCGGCGACGCGATCCTCTGCCCGGCCGGGCTGCCGCACGCGATCGGCGACGGCATCCTGCTGGTCGAGGTCCAGGAGCCGACCGACTTCTCGGTGCTGCTGGAGTACGAAGGTTTCGGCCTTGCCGGCGGCCACCTCGGCCTCGGCTACGACCTGGCCCTGCAGTGCGTCGACCGCGGCGCCTGGACGCCATCACGCCTCGACGGACTCCGCGGTACTCCGGCGCGACTGCTGCCCGAGGCCGCGGACGAGTTCTTCGCCGCTCGCCGCCTGTATGGCGGCGAACGCCTGGAACGTGGCTTCAGCGTGCTGGTCGTGGTGGCCGGAGAGGGCAGGTTGATCGGCGACAAGGACGACCTGTCGCTCCGGCGGGGAGACACGCTGCTGGTTCCGTACGCCGCCGGCCCGGTCCTTCTGGACGGCTGGGTCGAGGTGATCCGCCTCTCGGCGTCCGCCTGACTGCCCCTATGCGTTGATGTTGATCCCCTGCGTGGGTCTCGTCGCGTCGGTCGTGGGACGGGTGATCGCTATCCCGCCGCTGGTGACCAACTGACAGCGGCCTTCCGCCGCCGGCGCCTTGGACAGAGGAGCCCGGTGGCGGTCGCCGTACGCCAGGAGCCATGCGCGGGCGAGCACCTGCCGGGCCAGGGCCAGCAGTGGGGGAGCGATCAGATAGCAGGCCACGCAGAGCCCGTACAGCAGGTAGATCTGCTGACCGACGGTCAGCTCCTGCGCATGGATGAACGGGACCCAAAGAGCGCTGAACTCGGGCGTGTAGTAGCACAGCGGCGCCTCGAAGATGTAGAGGCCGGCCGGCTCCAGGCAGACTTCGCGGGCGGGGGCGTCGCCGAAGACGGCCCCGTTCAAGCCGACCCAGAGGGAAAGGCCGAGTGCCAGGACTGTGATCGCGTTGGTCAGGATCGACGGGTCCTGCCGGTGCAGGCGGACCGCGAGTGCAAGGCAGGCGGGGATGGCGGCGAAGAGCAGGTAGCGGGGTCCCCAGAAGGTCGAACCGCTCCACGACCAGTAGGTGGAGTAGAGCAGGACCAGGCCCACGACGAACGCCATCCACATCCGGTAGAGCGCCGTCAGGTCCACGCCCGCGCGGCCGGGGAGGGCGGCGATCCTCCGGCGTACGGGCAGGAACAGGCCGGGTGCGAAGAACAGCAGTCCCTTGCCGAATGACAGCAGCAGCGACAGGAGCCCGAAGAAGATCGGATAGCTGAGTCCGGGCTGGCCGGAGAACGGCATGATGGTTTTGGGCCCTCTGTCGTCCCCGTATCCGGTCTCGAAGGGGTTGCCTCTGCGGATCCAGGCTTCGAGCAGGACGACCGCGACGGCCGCGGCGACGGCCAGCCCCGATCGCAGTCGCCGCGTGGCCACTATGCGTTCGGCGGTCAACAGCATCATGGCGGGCAGGGTGGCGGGGGTGTTGGCGACGCCGAGCACGATCGCCGTCCATCCGCGGCGGGTGGTGACCAGAAAGACGGTCCCCATGCCGACCAGGACCGCGGTGAATACTTCGCCCCAGTAGAAGAGCAGATGATTGGAGAACATCGAGGCGAAGGTCAGCAGGAGCAGAAAGCGGCGTAGCAGGCGGCGCGGCACGTGGTCGCGGAGCATCCAGTAGAAGATGAACAACCCGGTGGCGAAGACCAGCGCGTTGTACTTCTCGCACCACCATTCGGGCGACCGGTACACCAGGCCCAGCTGCCAGAGCGGGGTGGAGAACAGGGGGCCGATCAGCGAGTACTTCTCCTCGCTCAGGTGTCGCTCGGCCAGCAGCCTCCAGAGGTACATGAAGCGAAATCCGCCGTCGCCCCAGAGCAGCCCATGGGGCAGCAGGAAGGTGATTCCGGCGAGGCCGCCGACGATCATGCCGATCTCGAGCCGCGCGATCGCGCGGGATTCAGGTTTCCCCGAAACGACAGAGTCCACTGTTCTGTTCGACATGCCTGGTTCCCCCACCCTGTCCCCAGCGGGCCACAGGATGCGGTCGCCGGTCATGAATCGAGGATGAACGGCCGATGTCAGCCACTTGCGGTGCGTTGCGCAAAGTGTCGGCCAGCGCTTCGCCTGATCGGTAATAGGCGTGACGGGCCTTTGAAGGGCGCCGCTGCGCTGTTCGGGCATGCCCGTTCGGGCGCGGACGGCCGACGGTCTTTGATCGGTTTCTACAACTGGAGCCGCCGAGCATGCGATGTCAGCTACATGGCGCTTCCGGCCGGTAGACGGAAAGGTGGACAGTGCCGGGAGTAGCTGTGGCCCGGCGCGCGCATCGTTCGTCTGCAGGAAGGCTTGGTCGGGTGTTCCGTCGTGTCGCCATCGTCAACCGGGGTGAGGCCGCCATGCGGCTCATCCACGCCGTACGGGACATCGCCGCGGAGACCGGGACGCGGATCGAGACCGTCGCCCTGTACACCGACGTCGACCGCACGGCCACCTTCGTCCGTGAAGCCGACCTGTCCTACGAGCTCGGCCCCGCGTCCGCCCGCCCGTACCTCGATCTGAAGGTGCTGGAGCGCGCGCTGGTGGAGACCGGAGCCGACGCCGCATGGGTCGGCTGGGGCTTCGTCGCGGAGGACCCCGCCTTCGCGGAGCTGTGCGAGAAGATCGGAGTCACCTTCGTCGGACCGAGTGCGGACGCCATGCGCAAGCTCGGCGACAAGATCGGCGCGAAGCTGATCGCCGAAGAGGTCGGCGTGCCGGTCGCGCCGTGGAGCCGCGGCGCCGTGGAGACCCTGGACGCGGCCCTGGCGGCGGCGGCCGAGATCGGCTACCCGCTGATGCTGAAGGCGACCGCGGGCGGCGGCGGGCGCGGCATCCGCGTGATCACGAACGACGCCGAGCTCGCCGACGCCTACGAGCGCACCAGCCAGGAGGCCGCGCGGGCGTTCGGCAGCGGCGTCGTGTTCCTGGAGCGGCTGGTCACCGGTGCCCGGCACGTCGAGGTGCAGGTCATCGCCGATGGCGAGGGCACCGCGTGGGCGCTCGGCGTCCGCGACTGCTCGGTGCAGCGGCGCAACCAGAAGGTCATCGAGGAGTCGGCGTCGCCGGTGCTCAGCCCCGTGCAGGCGGCCGAGCTCAAGGCGTCGGCCGAACGGCTGGCTGTCGCGGTCGGCTACCGCGGCGCGGCGACCGTCGAGTTCCTCTACCACCCTGGCGACAAGATCTTCGCGTTCCTGGAGGTCAACACCCGCTTGCAGGTCGAGCACCCGATCACTGAGATCACCACCGGGTTCGACCTGGTCAGGGCCCAGCTGTGGGTGGCGTCCGGCGGCAGGCTCGAGGGCGAGCCGCCGGTGGAGCGCGGCCACGCCATAGAGGCCCGGCTGAACGCCGAGGATCCCGACCGCGACTTCGCGCCCTCCCCGGGCCGCATCGCGCGGCTGGACCTGCCCGTCGGGCCGGGCATCCGCGTCGACACCGGCGTCAGCGAAGGCGACACCATCCCCGCCGACTTCGACTCGATGATCGCGAAGATCATCGCCTACGGCCGCAACCGCGACGAGGCGCTCGGCAGGCTGCGCCGGGCGATGGCGCAGACCAAGGTGATCATCGAGGGCGGCGCGACGAACAAGAGCTTCGTGCTCGACCTGCTCGACCAGCCCGAGGTGATCGACGCCGGCGCGGACACCGGCTGGATAGACCGCGTCCGCGGCGAGGGCAGGCTCGTCTCGCACCGGCACTCCGCCGTCGCGCTGGCGGTCGCCGCCATCGAGGCGTACGAGGAGGAGGAGCGCGCCGAGCGGCAGCGGCTGCTGTCGACGGCGTTCGGCGGGCGCCCGCAGGTGCAGCACGAGAGCGGCCGGCCGCTGGACCTCAAGCTGCGTGGCGTCGCCTACCGGGTGCGCGTCGCGCGGGTCGGCGCGCACCGGTTCCGGGTCGGCCTCGAAGCAGGTGACGCCGTCCGCACCGCCGACGTCGAGCTCGACCGCTTCGACCGGCACACCGGGCAGATCGTGGTCAACGGCACCCGATACCACATCCTCACCGGCACGCACGGGCCGATCCACCTGATCGAGGTGGACGGCGTGGCGCACCGGGTCAGCCGCGACGAGGGCGGCGTCGTCCGCTCGCCCGCGCCCGCGCTGGTCGTCGCCACGCCGCTGGAGATCGGCGCCGAGGTCGAGGCGGGCGCGCCGGTGCTGGTGCTGGAGAGCATGAAGATGGAGACGGTGCTGCGGGCGCCGTTCAAGGCGCGGCTGAAGGAATGCGCCGTGACCGTGGGCAGCCAGGTGGAGACCGGCGCACCGCTGCTGCGGCTCGAGCCGCTCGCCGACGGCGCCGAGGCGGAGGGCACCTCGGCCGCCGGCTCCGTCAAGCTGGACCTGCCCGCCGCGCCCGAGAGGATCCCGGCGCGGGAGCGCGCCACGCGCGGCCAGGAGGACCTGCGCAGCCTGCTGCTGGGCTTCGACGTCGACCCGCACGACGAACGCCGGGTGCTCGACGAATACCTCGCCGCCCGCCGGGCGGCCACCGAGGACGGCCACCGGCCGCTGGCCGAGGAGCTCCGACTCGTCGACGTGTTCGCCGACCTCGCCGAGCTGAGCCGTAACCGGCCGGCCGGCGACGACGGCGGCGCCGGCCACGTGCACAGCGCCCGCGAATACTTCCACACCTACCTGCAGAGCCTCGACGTGGAGCGGGCCGGCCTGCCGGAGGCGTTCCAGGGCAAGCTCGCCAAGGCGCTCGGGCACTACGGCGTCACCGCACTGGAGCGCTCGCCCGAGCTCGAAGCCGGCGTGTTCCGGATCTTCCTCGCCCAGCAGCGCGCCTCCGCCAACGCCACGGTCGTCGCGACGTTGCTGCGCGCGTGGCTGCGGGAGCCGCCGCCGGACGAGACGCTGCGTGAGCGCGCCGGTCTCGCGCTGGAGCGGCTGCTGGCGGCCACGCAGGTCCGCTTCCCCGTGGTCTCCGACCTCGCCCGCGGCGTGGTGTTCGCCTGGTTCGGCCGGCCGCTGCTGCGCCGCAACCGCGCCCGCGTCTACGCCGACGTCCGCAAGCACCTGCGCCATCTGGACGCGCACCCGGACGCGCCGGACCGCGCCGAGCGCATCGCCGAGATGGTACGCACCACCGAGCCGCTGGTGCGGCTGCTCGGCCAGCGACTGGTCCGCGACGACCTCGACAACGCGGTCATGCTGGAGGTGCTGACCCGGCGCTACTACGGCAACAAGGGTCTCACCGGCGTCCGCACCAGCGAGGTCGCGGGCTGCACGTTCGTGGTCGCCGAGCGCGCCGGCTCCTGCTTGGTCTCCTCCGCGGTGAGCTTCGAGGCGCTGGGTGGCGCGCTGCGCGGGCTCGCGGAGCTGGCGAGCGGTGAGCAGGCCATCGACGCCGACATCTATCTCGGCTGGGAGAACCAGCCGGAGGACTCCGACGCGATGGCGGCCGCGCTGCACGAGGTCGTCAGCGCGCACCCGCTGCCGGAGCAGGTCCGCAGGCTCACCGCCACCGTCGCGGGCAGGGGCGGCGCGGTGATGCACCACCACTTCACGTTCCGCCCGTCGGCCGCCGGGATGACCGAGGAGCGGCTGATCCGCGGCCTGCACCCGTACATCGCGCAGCGGATGCAGATCGAGCGGCTGGGCAAGTTCGACCTCACCCGGCTGCCGTCGTCGGACGAGGAGGTGTACCTCTTCCAGTGCGTGGCGCGGGAGAACCCGTCGGACGACCGCCTCGTCGCGTTCGCGCAGGTGCGCGACCTGACCGAGCTGCGCGAGCACGACGGCAGACTGGTCGCGCTGCCGACGGTCGAGGACACCATCGCCACCTGCCTCGACTCGATCCGCCGCGCGCAGTCGCGGCGGCCGTCGAAGAAGCGCTTCAACACCAACCGGATCGTGGTCTACGTCTGGCCGCCGAGCGACCTCACCCGGGCGGAGATGGAGATGATCGCCGGGCGCGTGCGGCCGACGACCGTGGGCGCCGGGCTGGAGGAGATCCTGTTCATCGCGCGGCAGCGCGACCGGAAGACCGGCGAGCTGACCAAGATCGCCGTACGCATCTCCTTCGACGCCACCGGCGGAGCGGAGCTGACCGTCGGCGAGCCGTCGGACGAGCCGGTGGAGCCGGTCGACGACTACCGGCTGAAGGTGCTGCGGGCGAGCAGCCGCAACACGGTGTACCCGTACGAGCTGACCGGCCTGCTGGGTGACTTCGTCGAGTACGACCTCGACGACGAGCACGTGCTGGTGCCGGTCGATCGGCCGAAGGGGCGCAACACCGCGGCGATCGTCGCGGGCGTGGTCAGCACGCCGACCCGGCGATACCCGGAGGGCGTCACCAGGGTCGTGCTGCTCGGTGACCCGACGAAGTCCCTCGGCGCGCTGTCCGAGCCGGAGTGCCGCCGCGTGATCGCCGCGCTGGACCTGGCCGAGCGGATGCGGGTGCCGCTGGAGTGGTACGCGCTCTCCGCCGGCGCCCGGATCTCCATGGAGTCGGGCACCGAGAACATGGACTGGGTGGCCGCGGCCCTCAAGCGGATCGTCGAGTTCACCCAGGACGGCGGCGAGATCAACATCGTGGTCGCGGGCATCAACGTCGGCGCGCAGCCGTACTGGAACGCCGAGGCGACGATGCTCATGCACACCAAGGGCATCCTCGTGATGACGCCGGATTCGGCGATGGTGCTCACCGGCAAGCAGTCACTCGACTTCTCCGGTGGCGTCTCGGCCGAGGACAACTTCGGCATCGGCGGCTACGACCGGGTGATGGGCCCGAACGGGCAGGCGCAGTACTGGGCGCCGGACCTGTCCGCCGCCCGGGACGTGCTGATGTCGTACTACGACCACACGTACGTCGCACCCGGCGAGAACGCGCCGCGGCGGGCGACGACCACCGACCCTGTCGACCGTGACATCTCCGACTTCCCGCATGCGTTGGCGGGCAGCGACTTCACCACCGTCGGCGAGATCTTCTCGGCCGAGGCCAACCCGGACCGCAAGAAGCCGTTCGACATCCGGACCGTGATGCGGGCGCTCTCCGACCAGGACCATCCGGTGCTCGAACGCTGGGCGGGCATGGCCGACGCGGAGACCACGGTGGTGCAGGACGTGCATCTCGGCGGCATGCCGGTGTGCCTGCTCGGCATCGAGTCACGGTCGGTGCCGCGACGCGGCTTCCCGCCCACCGACGGCCCGGATGCCTACACCGCGGGCACGCTCTTCCCGCGGTCGTCGAAGAAGGCCGCGCGGGCGATCAACGCGGCCAGCGGCAACCGGCCGCTGGTGGTGCTCGCGAACCTGTCGGGCTTCGACGGCTCGCCGGAGTCGATGCGGAAGCTGCAGCTGGAGTACGGTGCCGAGATCGGCCGCGCGATCGTGAACTTCCGCGGGCCCATCGTGTTCTGCGTGATCTCGCGGTACCACGGCGGAGCGTTCGTGGTCTTCTCGAAGGCGCTGAACCCGAACATGACCGTGCTCGCGCTGGAAGGGTCGTTCGCCTCGGTGCTCGGCGGCGCCCCCGCCGCCGCGGTGGTGTTCTCCGGCGAGGTCGACGCCCGTACGGCGGCCGACCCGCGCGTGCGGGACCTGGAGGCCCGCATCGCGGCCGCCTCCGGCACCGACCGCGCCGCGTTGACCGCGGAGCTCGACGAGCTCCGCTCGTCGGTCCGCGTGGAGAAGCTCGGCGAGGTGGCCGCGAAGTTCGACCGCGTGCACGACATCCGGCGCGCGGTCGAGGTCGGCTCCGTCGACGCCGTCATCCGCGCCGCCGAACTGCGGCCACGGATCATCGAGGCCATCGAGTCCCGCCTGCGCTGACCGCCTTCTAGGACAGGAGGGAGTCGTAGGCGACGGAGTGCTGCTGCCCGGACATGAAGGAGAGGAACTGCCTGACGAAAGCGCTGCGCGAGTAGCTGTCGGCGCTGCCGGTCAGGTCGCGGTGGAACGCCGTGCGGAACAACCGCTGGTATTCCTGGGCGTCGATCGCCTGGTCGTCGTCGACATCGGTGACGTCGAACAGCACGTCGGCGACCTTGACCAGCCCTGGGCTGGGCAGCGAAGCGGCTGAGGCGGCGTACTCCTGCCGTGTGACACGCCCGTCGCCGTCGGTGTCGAGATTGGTCTGCAGATCGCGCCACCAGGCGGCGTAGGCGTTGTAGAGCCGCTCCTCGTCCCGCTCGTCCAGGTCGAGCCGGGTGGCGAGCTCTCTGGCCATGGCCGCCAGGTCGGGCCAGGCGAGGTGACCGTCGCCGGTCTGGTCGAGGACCTCGGCGAAGAACCGGTCGGCTGAGCGGGCGGCCTGGCCGACCTTGTCGGGAGCCGGGGTGATGAGCCGGAGCAGGGCCGCGGCCTGCTCCGCCTTGCGGCGTACGGTCCCCCATGGTCCGGAAGCACCGGAGTGGTCGGGGTCCAGCAGGCTCATCAACGAGCCGACGTGCACCCAGCCGTCCGGAAGCAGGCGGATGGCGAGCCCGGCGGTGAGGTAGGCCCCGTGCATGAGCGCCCGCGCCCCCGGGAGGTCGGGCAGGGCGACACGTCGGCACAGGGATTCCGGCAGCGAGGCGATGGTGATCGCGGCGGCCACCGGGCCTGCCACGGCTCGGGCCGCGGCCCACACCGAGGGATGGCCGCGCAGCAGGGGCGGGGCGGGCACGTTGGCGAAGAGCCGGTAGAGGATGACCCGCACCGCCTCGGTGCTCTCCAGGTGATGGTCGATCATGTCGTCGTAGTAGGGCCAGAACTCCTGCAACGTCGCGGGCAGGTGGTCGCTGTTGCCCTCGAGCAGGGTCAGGAACGCATGGAACTCGGCGTAGAGCTGTTCCATCGCGGCCCGGTCGAGCGACTCGCCGCTCAGCCGGTACATCGTCACCGTCGATTCGAACAGGGTCGCGACCACCCAGGCGCGGGCTGCGGCGTCCATCGCGTCGTAGCGGCGGCCTTGCGGGTCAGTGCCCGAGATGCGGGCGTGCAGGCGGTTGAGGCGGGAAGTCTCGCGGTTGCGAACGTGATGATCCGGGTCGAGGACTCGCTGCGTGCTCGCCAACGTGTTGCGCAGCCGCCGCCACGGATGGGTCACGAACGTCGAGTTCTCGATCAACGCTGCGCCGATCTGCGGGTGCGCGGCTTCCAGCACCGTGGCGCGGATCACCGCAAGGCCCCACCGAGGATCGTTGACGAGGCGGCGCAGCATCGAGTCCACGCCGAAGATGTCGGCGCTCTCCTCCGCGATGGTCTGGGTCATCGAGATTCCTCTCCCGTGGTGGCGGTGGACCGGCCGACATCGCCGAACCGGCGCTGGCGCGATCGGTAGATCTCAAGGCATTCCCAGAGGTGGGTGGCGCGGAAGTCGGGCCACAGCACCTGTGGGAAGACCCATTCGGCGTAGGCGACCTGCCAGAGCATGAAGTTGGAGATCCGTTGCTCTCCGGAAGTGCGGATGACCAGGTCCACATCCGGCGTGTCGGAGTAGGGGAGATGCCGGGCGAAGGTGGCCTCGGTGACCTGCTCGGCCGGCACGGCGGCGTGGATCAGCGAACGGGCGGCTGCCACGATGTCGCGGCGTCCCCCGTGATCGAAGGCCACCGTCAGTGTCATGTGCCTGTTGTCGCTGGTCAGCGTCATCAGATCGGTGATGTCCTGGACCAGGGGCGCTGGGATCCGCGGATCGGACATGCCGAGGAACCTGCACCGGACGCCCCGCGCGTGCAACGCCGGTGCGTGCTTGCGGATGGCCCGCCGTACGAGCCTCATCAGGATGTCGACCTCGCCCGCCGGCCTCCGCCAGTTTTCGGTGGAGAAGGCGTACAGGCTCAACCACTTGATGCCGGCCGAGCGCGCCGCCTCGATGATGTCGATCACGGCGGCCTCCGCCGCCTGGTGGCCTGCGGTGCGCGGCAGCGATCGCTGCGCCGCCCACCGCCCGTTTCCGTCCATCACGCAAGCCACGTGCCTGGGCAACCCGCTGATGATTTCCATAGCTGCATGTGACTATAGCATTACTGAGAGTATTGGCAGCTCGGGTTGCGTGTCATGCCACACTCAGAGGCTGCTCCGACGCACGGACCAGGTCCACGATGGACCCGCGGATCCTGTACCGGTACGGCCGGCGCGAGCCGTACCCGAGGGAGGCCGCGACGTTGCCGCCCGCCAGCCCGCCTTGGCGCAGGGCATGCTGCCCGCTCATCGGGGTGACCTTGCCGGGCCTGGTGAGGTCGGGGACGGCGGCCACGTCGCCGCAGGCGTGGATCTCCGGATGGCCGAGCACGGCGAGGTGCTCGTCCACCCTGATCCTGCCCTGCTCGGCGGCCAGTCCGAGGTTGGTCACGAGCGGATCGGGGCGGACCCCGAAGCTCCACACGATCGTGCGGGTGGGGATGAACTCACCGTCGGTGAGCCGCAGCCCTCGGGAGGTGACCTGCCCGAGGGAGGTCTGCGTCCGGACCTCCACCCCACGCGACCGCAACATCCGTGCCGTGGTCCTGGACAGGCGGTGCCGCATGTCAGGCAGCAGCCACTCGGCGGGATCGGCCAGGATCCAGCGGATCGGCTGCTCGCGTAACCGCGGGTCGCGGCAGGCGATCGACTGGGAGAGCGACTGCCCGGCCGAGGCCGCCGCCGTGCCCGCGTATCCCGCGCCGAGCACGACGAACGTGCAGTGCGCCGCGCGTTCGAAGGGATCGGTGCTCTCGGCGGCCATGGCGAGCTGCCGGTGGATGTGGTCGCGCAGACGAAGGGCCTGCTCGACGTCGTGGAAGCCGAAGCTGTGCGCCGAGACCGCGGAGACCTGGGCGACTTCGCTCACGCCTCCGGCTGCGATGATCAGACGGTCGTAGTCCAGCACGCCTCCGTCGTACAGCACGCGCCTGGCGTGGGCGTCGATGTGCGTGACGGTGCCGAGCACCACCCGGACACCCGGCAGCGTCCCGGCCAGCGGCACGCTCACCCGGTCCGGGCTGAGGACGCCCGTCATCACCTGCGGGAGCAGCTCCGGATGGAGTGTCACGCCGCTCCGGTTGACCAGCACGATCTCCGCGCGGTCCCCCAGCCTGCGCGACAGCGTACGGGCCGCCTGGAAGCCGGCGACCCCGGCTCCGACGATCACGACCTGTGGCCTGTTCGATGTCATGGTCATCTCCCTGAGGCGATCGCCGGCTCCCGGCGCTCTTGCCGCGCCGGCGCGAGCTGTTCGTGGAATCCGCCGTCCGGCGACCGCGTGATGATCCCGGTCTCCACTCCGTGCTCGGCCACGTGCTGATCCGCCTGCTGAAGTGCCAGGCAGATCCACCGGGTGCCGGCGAAGGCGATGACGGGGCCGATGACCACGGCGAACCTGAAGAAGATCGTCACAGGTTCGACGGTGAGCTGGAAGTGGTGGGCGATCTGGTCGTTGGCCGCGGCCGCCCACAGCAGGCCGTAGAACGTGACGCCCGCGGCGGCGATGGCTGTCTTCACCGGCGTCTCACGTGGGCGATCGAGCAGGTCGTGCGCGGGCGTCTCGCGGGCCATGCGGCTCCTGCTCTTGGGCCGGCCCAGCGCGTCACGGCGGCGGCGTCGCGAGAGGATGAGGCGCTCGGCCGTCGGGTAGGCGGCCAGGGCGGTGAAGAAGATCCCGGGGATGACCAGCGTGGGGACGAGGACCGCGAGGCTGAGCGTGTAGTCCCCGACGGTGAGTTCCCACCCGGGCATGATCCGCAGGGCGCCGTCGAGGAACCCCATGTACCAGTCGGGAACCGAGCCCGCCGAGATCTGCGTCGGCTTGGCAGGGCCGTACAGCCAGATGGGGGCGATCTGGAACCCGAACCCGAGGATGATCAGCATGCCGATCGTCGCGAGCGCCATCATCGGGCGTGCGCCCTGTCGCGTCGGCAGCGAGGCGATGAACCGGGAGTGGCCGTGCCGCCGCACCAGCAGGCTCCGGGCGATCAGCAGCGCGGCCATGAGGACCGGGATCAGCAGGTGCCCCCCGTACATGACCGGAATG
Source organism: Nonomuraea sp. NPDC050786 (assembly GCF_040654115.1). Classification (NCBI taxonomy): domain Bacteria; kingdom Bacillati; phylum Actinomycetota; class Actinomycetes; order Streptosporangiales; family Streptosporangiaceae; genus Nonomuraea; species Nonomuraea sp. NPDC050786. The sequence goes on along the minus strand of NZ_JBFAHJ010000001.1, from coordinate 508,048 downwards.
ACCCTGTCGCCGGGAAAGCCCGGACCGAACAGCAGCGACATCACCCAGGTGCCCACCACGGGGATGGACTGCACCACCGACGTGATCAGCCACAGGCTCCCACCCGACAGCATGTCGTCAGGCAGGGCGTTGCCGGTCTCGCCCGCGGCCATGCCCAGCGCCAGCAGCGTCACCCAGATCAGCCACTGTCCGGTGCGCGGGCGGCGGAACGCGCCGGTGAGGAACATGCGCAGCAGCTGCAGTACGACGGCCGCCACGAAGACGAGCGCCGCCCAGTGGTGGACCTGGCGGATGAGCAGGCCGCCGCGGACCTCCAGGCTCAGGTGCATGGTCGAGTCGAAGGCCCTGCTGACGAAGAGTCCGCGCAGCGGGCCGTACGAGCCGTCATAGGTCACCTGGGACATGCTGGGGTCGTAGAACACCATCAGCACCGCCCCGGTCACCGCCAGAACCACGAACGACCAGACGGCGATCTCCGCGAACATGAACGACCAGTGAGAGAACTGAAACGAGCGGCGTCCGGCCAACAACGAACGCATGTGAAGCCCCCTAACCTTGCCTACCCATATGACGGAATGGGGCCGGGGGCTGTGACGCCGGCGAGGCGTCGGCGACGGTGATTCGCGTCACCCGTCGGAGTGCGGTCAGCGCTTGACGGCTCGCAGGACGACGAACTTGGGGTTGCTCGCGGCGACCTCGCAATTGCCGAACAGCCGGCGCAGCTTCACGTGGTAGCCGAGGTGGCGGTTGGCGACCACCCAGAGCTCGCCGCCGCGGCGTAGTGCCGCGCGCGAACCGTTGAACATGCGCCAGGCCGTCGCGTCGGTCCGCGCGCGGTGCGTGTGGAACGGCGGGTTGGTCAGGACCAGATCCACCGTCCCTGCCGGTACGCCGGACATGCCGTCGGCCGCCAGGAACGTCGCGGAGCCTATGTCGGTGTTCGCGCGGACCGTGGCCTCCGCCGAGGCCAGCGCCTGGTACGACTCGTCGATGAACGACACCTTGGCGTCGCTGTCGGCCAGTGCCGCGGCGAGACCGATCACCCCGTTGCCGCAGCCCAGGTCCACGACATGCGCACGACCCCGGATCGGCGGCAGGTTCTCCAGGAAGAACCGGGTGCCGATGTCGAGGCGGTCGGCGCAGAAGGTGCCGGCGTGGTTGACGACGGTGCGCCCCGAAACCGCTCCGATCCCGGTGGGGAGGGTGTACGTTCGCGGCCACGGGTTGGCGCGACGGGGCACCTGGGGGTCAGGTGAGCAGAAGATGAGCCGTGCCTTCTTCATCGCCGGTGACGTCTTGGTCGGTCCGAGAATGCGTTCGAAGAGCTGTAGCGTCGAAGTGTGGATCTCGGTGACCATCCCCGCGCCGACGATCACGGTGCCCGCGTGCACGTGCGGTGCGAGACGGTGCAACTGGTCCTCAAGGAGCGCGAGCCCCTTGGGCACCCGGATCAGCAGCACGTCGATCCGGGGCGGTGGCGGATCCATGGTTGTGCAGAGCCGCACCGCGTCCTCGGCGATCTCGTTGCGGCTCAGGTTCGCGCGGGTCGCCTGCTGGGTGAGGTAGGAGTCGGTGATCTGCACGGGCCGGTGATCGGCGAGTGCGGTGACCAGGGCGCCCCAGCGGTCGCCCAGCACGACCACGGTGCCCGACAGGCCGATCGGTTCGCCGTCGACTCCCTCGAGATGCCGCAGCAGATACTCATCGGCGGCGTCCCAGGCGCGTAGCGGGTCACGGGGGTCCTCGGGGAAGCGGGCGAGCCCGAACTCCCCTCTCGACGTCGTCAAACGGTTCATCGTGACTCAGGCTAGCGAGTCGCGCGACGCGCCGGCACATGCCTGCCTCGCCCAGGCCGCCCGTAGAGGATCGGCGCGATGGCGGGCACCGCGCACGTCCGGGGCAGGACCCCGTGGGAGCGTGATCACCCCAGGCCGTTGGCCCTGGCGCATGGGAGCTATAGAGTTCGGCCAGAGATCAGCGCGACGCCGCACCGAGGAGGGGGATGTCCATCACGCCGCTGCCCCTGCCGCAGCCGCCTCCGAAGGCGCCGGAGTTCGGGCGGGACACGCTGATCGCCTGCGAGAGCCTCGTACGGATCTACCAGACCGGATCGGTCGAGGTGCAGGCCCTGCAGGGGCTGGACCTGGTCGTGGAGAGCGGCGAGATGGTCGCCGTCGTCGGGGCGTCCGGGTCGGGCAAGTCGACGCTGCTCTCCATCCTCGCCGGCGTCGACGCCCCCACCGCCGGGCGGGCGCGCGTCGACCGGTGGAACCTGCTGGCGATGTCCCGCGCCGACCGCGTGCACTACCGGCGGCACACCGTCGGTTTCGTACGGCAGCAGACGGCCAGCAACCTCGTGCCGTACCTGACCGCGCGGCAGATGATCGACCTGCCGATGACGGCGGCCCGTACGCCGGCCCGCACCCGCCGCGCCCGCGCCGCCGAGCTGCTGGAGACGTTGGGCATCGCCGGCTGCGCCGACCGGCGTCCCGCGCAGCTGTCCGGCGGGCAGCAGATGCGGGTCGCCATCGCGGTGGCCCTCGCCAACCAGCCCCGCGTCCTGCTGGCCGACGAGCCGACCGGCGAGCTGGACACCGCCACCTCCGCCGAGGTCTTCACGACGCTGCGGGAGGTCAACCGGCAGCTCGGTGTCACCGTCGTCATCGTGACCCACGACCCTGCGGTCAGCGGCCAGGTCGAGCGGACCGTGGCCATCCGCGACGGGCGCACCAGCAGCGAGGTGCTGCGCCGCACCGCCACCGGCGCCGACGGCGACACCGAGGTGATCGCCGAGGAGTACGCCGTGATGGATCGAGCCGGCCGGGTCCAGATCCCGCGCGACTACCGGGAGGCGCTGGCGCTCACCAGGCGGGTCCGGCTGGCGTTGGAGGCGGACCACGTCGCGATCCGCCCCGACCTCGGCGAACGCTCATGAGCGCCGCTCCGCTGCTCACCGTTCGCGGCGTCCACCGGCGCTTCGGCACCGGGCCTGCCGCCGTCCACGCTCTGCGGGACGTGTCGTTCGACCTCGCCCCCGGCACCATGACCGCCCTCATCGGCCGGTCCGGCTCGGGCAAGACCACTCTGCTCAACGTCATCGGCGGCCTGGACCGCCCGGACTCCGGGTCCGTCCTCGTCGACGGTACGGACGTCACGGCCCTCGACGAGGACGGCCTGTCGCGATTACGGCGTGAGAAGGTCTCCTACGTCTTCCAGACGTTCGGCCTGATCCCGGTGCTGTCGGCGGCGGAGAACGTCGGCGCCCCGCTGCGGCTGGCCCGCGTACCGTCGGGGGAGCGCGAGCGCCGCGTCGAGCTGCTGCTCGAGCTGGTGGGCCTGGCCGAGCACGCCGAGCAGCGTCCGGGAGAGCTCTCCGGCGGCCAGCAGCAGCGGGTGGCGATCGCCCGGGCCCTGGCCGCCTCGCCCCGGCTGCTGATCGCCGACGAGCCGACCGGGCAGCTGGACGCCGAGACGGGCCTTTCGGTGATGGGGCTGCTGCGGGGAGTGGTGGAGTCCGAGGGCGTGACGGCGCTGGTGTCCACCCACGACCCGACGATGGTCGCGCTGGCGGACCGGGTGATCCGGATCAACGACGGGCGGCTCGACGGGCAGGCGGCCTCGTGATCTTCCGGAGTCGCTTGTGCTGAGGCTGCTCGCCCGCCGAGCCCGCGCGCAGTGGCCCCTGCTGACAGCTCTCCTGGCGGTCGCCGTGGTCGGCCTCACCCTGCTGGGCACCTGCGCCCTGCTCGTCACCCGCACCGCCGAGCAGGCGCTGGAGAGCGCCGCGTCCCGCGCCACCCCCGAACGGGTCGACGTCACCGCCTACACCGTCACCGTCCGTGCCCAGGACGCGCGATCCGTCGCCGACGACACCCGTCACGTGCTGACCTCGGCGCTCGCTCCGTTCGCCACGACGACGACCGCGCGCGCGTCGTCCGTGCTGCGATCGCTGCCGGCGACGCCCGGCGGCGGGCCCGGCGGGGCGCCGCGCTCCGGTGTCCAGCCCGGCGTCCTCGCCGAGACGTACCTGTCGGGCGTGGAGGACCTGCCGGCCCGTGCGAAGCTGACCACCGGCCGCTGGCCGCGGGCCGCGGCCGACGCCGCGCATCCCGCCGGGCCCCTGGAGGCCGTCGTGCTCGAGCCCACCGCGCGGCAGCTCGGCCTCGCCCTCGGCGCCCGCGTGCGCCTCGGCGCGGAGCTGTTCGGCGACCCCGGCCAGGCGGTGGACGTGACCGTGGTCGGCGTCGTACGCCCGCTGCCGGGCACCGGGTGGGATCGCGACCTCCTCGCCGGCGCCGGCTACGACCTCGCCTACCGCGACGGCCGCTCCGTGCAGCCGGTCCACGCCTACGGGCCGTTCATCGTCGACCTCGGCGACCTGCTCGCCGGCGGCTTCACCGTCGACCGGCTGGAGATCACCGCCCATCCCGACCTGTCCGCTCCCGACCGCCGCGACCTCGACACCGTCGCCGAGGCCGTGCTCGGCGCCGACCGCCGGCTGGCGCGTACCCTCGGCAACCGGGTACGGATCGAACGCGTCGCCACCCTGCTGCCCTCGACCCTGCTGGCCGCCCACGACGAGCAGCAGGTCACCGCGGCGGCCGTGCTCGCCGTCGCCGTCCTCGGCATCGTCCTGACCGCGACCGCCCTCGCCCTCGCCGGCCGGCTCACCGCCGGCGTCCGCGCCGACGAGACCGGCCTGCTGTCCGCGCTGGGCGTCAGCCGCGGCCAGCTCGCCGCCGCCGCCACCGTCGAGGCCGGCGCACTCGCTCTCCTCGCCGCCGCGCTCGCGATCCCCGCCTCGTCCGCCCTGCATGCCGGCCTGACCCACCTGCCGCCGATGGCGGGGGCCGGGCTCGCCGTCCAGCCGGGGGTGACCGGCGTCCAGGTGCTCGCCGTCGCCGGTACCGCGCTGGTGCTCGCGGCGGTGCTGGTCGCCCTCTCGGTGCGCTCCGCCCCCGCCGTCAGCGACCGCCGCCACCGGCGCGAGCTGCTGGCCCGCTCCGGTGCCGACCTGCTGCTCGTGGTGTTCGCCGCCGTCGGCTGGTGGCAGCTGCGCGACCAGCCCACCGGCTCCGGCTCCCCGGCCGACGCCGTACGCGTGCTCGCTCCCGCGCTGCTGCTCACCGCCGGGTCCGCGCTGGCGCTGCGCCCGGTGTGGCCCGCGCTGCGCGGCGCCGACCGGCTGGCGCGCCGCGCCCGCGGGCTGCTGCTGCCGCTGGCCGCGTTCGAGGCCGCCCGCCGGCCGCAGGCGGTCGCCGCGGGGCTGCTGATCGGCCTGGCCTGCGCGGCCGCCACGTTCGGGACCGGCTTCGACGCCACGTGGCAGCGCTCCCAGCACGACCAGGCCGACCTGTCCGTCGGCACCGACCTCGCCATCACCCTCACCACCCCGCCGGAGGCCGGGCAGGGCGTGGCCGTCGGCGCGGCCACCGGAGGAGCGGTGAGCCCGGCCACTGATCGGGGCATCGCGGTCGGGCAGTGGCTCGGCCGCGCCGGCGACGCGCCGCGGCTGATCGCCGTCGACACCGCCCGCGCCGAGGCCCTGCTGCGCGGCCGCCTGGACGACGGCCGCAGCTGGAAGGACGTGGGCGCCGCCCTCGCGCCGCCGAGCCCCGCCACTGGCGCCCTCGCCCCGTCGGCCCGCGTCGCCGGCGTCCCGGTCCCGGCCGGCGCCGCGCTCACCCTGACCGGGACGGTGAGCGGTGCGACTCCGCTCACCGTGACCCCCCGGCTGCTGGTGCAGGACGCCTCGGGCCTGCGGACGCCCTGCACCGGCGCGCCCGTCCCGCTCGACGGCAAGGCGCACGCGCTGCCGGCCTGCGCGACGGCCGAAGGGCTGCGGCTCGTCGCGGTCTCCCTTCCGTTCGCGGTCGACGTGACCGCACCGGGGAACGTCGGCTTCGGCTACTCCGATGCCTCCTCGGAGCTCCCGGCCGGGGCCGACCGCGTCGCCGTCACGCTCACGGTGCCCGGGGCTCCCGCCTCCGGCGGCGCGGCGCCCTGGACCGCCACCTCCGCCGGGCCCGCCCCCGGGCAGCTCGGCTCTCCGGCGGTCGCCCTCGCCGGCACCGCCGCGGGCACCCAGCTGAAGATGACGACGACCGTCGAGTTCAAGGGCCCACCGGACGCCGCCAGAACCCTGGTCGCCACCGCCTTCCCGGCTGCAGGGCCGGTGCCCGTCGCCGTCTCCGCCCGCTTCGCCGCCGAAGCCGGCGCCCGTCCCGGCTCCCGGCTCGACCTCACCGTCGGCCTCACCGCCGTCCCGGTCAGAGTGACCGAGGTGCTGCCCACCGTCCCGTCCGCCCCCGGCGCGGCGGCCATCCTGGCCGACCTGGACGCCCTCTCCCGAGCCCTCGTCGTCAGCGGCAACCTCGACTTCCCGGTGGACGCCTGGTGGGTCGGTCACCCCACCCGGGCGGACGCCGCCGTACGAGCCGCCGGTCTCCACCTCGGCACCGTCACCACTCGCGCGTCCGAGGCGGCCCGCCTCACCGGCGGACCCCTGCGCGCCGGGCTGCCGGCCGCGCTCCGGCTGCTCGTCCCGGCCGCGGCGCTGCTGCTGTTCGCCGGCGTCGTGCTGCACGTGACCTTCGACCTCCGGAGCCGCGCGCTCGAGGTGGCGCGGCTGCGGGGTCTGGGGATGACCCGGCGCGAGGTCCGTGCCGTACTGCTCGGCCAGCACGTCGGCATCCTGCTGCCCCTGCTCGCGGCGGGTGCGGCCGTCGGCGCGCTCGCCACCCGTGCCGTCGCGCCCCTGCTCGTACGCTCCGACACCGGCGCCGCGCCCGTACCGGCGGCCCTGCCCATCTGGCCGTGGGCCGCCGAGGCCGCCCTGCTCGCCGTGCTGCTGGCCGGGTGCGCGCTCGCGGTGACCGCCGTCGTCATCGTGCAGGCCCGCCGCGTCGACGCCACGCACCTGCGGGTGGCGTCATGACGGACCGCGGCGGCGTCGTGAGGTGGCGCGGGGCGCTCGGTCGCTGGTGGCCGCCCGCCCTGCACTGGCCCAGCATCCGCGGCCGCGCCGTCGCCGACGCCGGGCCCCTGCTCCTGGCCGCCGCCGTCGTCGCGGTCGTCACCCTGCTCGCCGGCGCCGTGCCGCCGCTGCTGCGCTCGACCGCCGACGAGTCCGTGCGAGAGGCGGTACGCCACGCGGGCGGCGACGGCGACGTCCTGGTCCACGCCCGGATAGAGCTCGACGACGGGCCCAACGGCGGACGCGTACGCGCTCCGCGCCTCGCCGAGGACGTCGACGACCTGCGCGACAGGGCCGCGGACGAGCTCGGCCCCGGCCTGCGCGCCGCGCTCCGTCCACCCGTCGCCGCCGTCACCAGCCCCGTACTCAAGATCACTGACGGCAGCGTGCTGCGCACCTTCCAGCTCGCCTACCTGGCGAAGGAGCCCGGCGCCGGCGGTGGGCCGCACGTGACCTGGACCGAGGGCGGGCCGCCCCGGCCCGCCGTCTCCGCGGCGGACAGCCGCGTCGAGGTGCCCTACGGCGGGCCGCCCTGGCTGGTGCAGGTCGGGCTGTCGGAGGCGGACGCCGCCGCTCTCGACGTGCGCCCCGGCGCTCGCATCCCGCTGGCGGACGACCGGGGAAACGTGCGGAAGGTCCAGGTCAGCGGGATCTTCCGGGCGACGGACAGCGCCGATCCCGCCTGGCGGCTCGCCCCCTCGCTGCTGCGTCCCGTCTCCGGGGCGGACGGCGTGGGCACCACCCGATTCGGCGGCCTGCTGTCACCCGACTCCCTGCCCGACGCCCGACTCGCCTTCGAGCGGGACGAACTACAGCGCACCGTCTGGTTCACCCCCGACCCGAGCGTGCTCACCTGGGACTCCGCCGAGGCGATCTCCCACAAGGTGGTCGCGCTCAAGGCGGCCTCCGGCTCCTCCGGCGCCCGCGACGGCTCGCTGAAGTGGGAGACGCAGCTCGACGGCGTGCTGCGGAACGTGCGAGGCCAGGTCGGCGCCGCGTCCGCGCAGGCGTCGGTGCTGCTCGCCGGCGTGCTGGCCGCCGCGATCCTGGTCCTGCTCCTCGCCGCCGACCTGCTGGTACGCCGTCGCGCCCCGGCGCTGGCCGCCGCCCGGCAACGGGGAGCCTCCCTGCCCGACCTCTGTGCCGAGCTGCTGCTCGAATCCGCCGTGGTCGCGCTGGCGGCCGCCGCGGCGGGGCTCGCGCTCGCCCGTACGGTGGCCCCGGGCGCCTCCTGGGGATGGGCGGTCCCCGTCGTCCTCGCCGCGGCCGCCGCCGGCCCGGCGTTCGGCACGCTCGCCGCCGCCCGTGCCACCCGTGACCGGCGGGTCCCGGCCAACCGGACCGCCCGCCGCTGGGCCCGGCACACCGTCCAGCTGCGCCGCGCGGCTCTTGAGGCCGCCGTCGTCATCGCCGCGATCGCCGCCTTCGTCGCGCTGCACCAGCGCGGGATACTCCCGGCCGCCTCCTCCGGTGAGGCGGCCGGCCCGGGGCTCGGGCTGGACGGGGGCGGGGCGCTGCCCGCGAGCGCGCCCGCCCTCTGCGTTCTCGCCGGCACGCTCCTCCTGCTGCGGCTGCTGCCCGCCGGCACGGGCCTCGCGCTCAAGCAGGCCCTGCGCTCGCGGCGCCCGCTGGCGGTCTTCGGCGCCGCGAGGGCCGCCGCGACGTCCGCGCGCGTGCTGCCGCTGCTGGTCATGGTGACCTCCGCCGCGCTGGCGTCGTTCGCGTTCACCCTCGACGCCACCGCCGGCCAGGGCCTGGCGGACGGCGCGTGGCGTACCGTCGGCGCCGATGCCCGCCTCGACGTCGTCCCCGCCGCCACGGCCTCCACCCCCGAGCTCGCCCGGCGCGTCGCCGCCGCGCCGGGAGTCCGGCAGGCCGTCGCCGCGCAGGTGACCGACACGGCTCGCGTCGTGGCCGACTCGCTGGTCGTCGCCCCGCGTCTGGTGGTCGTGGACGCCTCCGCGTTCCGGCGGCTGCTGGGCTCCACTCCGCTGCCGGATGCGCCGGACCTCGCCCGGCTCGGGACGACCGGTCACGGCGACGTCCCCGCGCTGGTGCGCTCGGGCGACGGCGGCCTGCGGCCCGGCATGCGGCTGCAACTGCTCCGGGACGGTGGCGCTCCGTCCATCCGGCTCACCGCCGTCGGCACGGCACCCGCCGTCGGCGACGCCGATGCCGTCGTCCTCGTGGACGCCGCGGCCCTCGCCGCCGCCGGCCTGCCCGCCGCCCCCAACACGGTGTGGGCCACCGGCCCGGGAGCGGCGCGGGCGGTCGCCGCGAGCGGCTCGGGCTCCGACGCGGCGCACGCCGTGCTGCGCGAGGACGTCCTGCGCGCCCGCCGCGCGGCGCCGCTGACCTCGGGGCTGCTCTGGCTGGCGGGGGCCTCGGCCGCGATCCTGCTGGCCCTGGGAGTGCTGGGGCTCGCCCTCGGCTCGGCGGCGAGCGCGCCGGAACGGTGGCAGACCCTGACCCGGCTGCGCACCCTCGGCCTGCGGCCCCGGGACTCCCGCTGGGTCGCCGCGGGGGAGTTGCTGCCGCCGGTGATAGTCGCCGCCGTGGCCGGCCCGCTGCTCGGCGTGCTGCTCGCCCGCCTGATGCTCGACTCGCTCGCGCTGCGGCTGCTCACCGGGCAGGCCGCCGGCCCGGCCCTGGTGCTGCCGTGGTGGCGGCTCGGCCTGGTGGCCGTCGCGTTGACGGCGGCGGTCGCCGTCGTCGTGCCCATCGAGTCGGCACTGCGGCGCCGCCGTCGGCTGAGCGAGGTGCTCCGCGTGGGCGACGGACCCAATCCGTGAAAATCTTCAGGGCCTTGTCCGGCAACGCTGATCGATTTGCTGTGTTTACTTCGCCGTCATCCGCATCTTTCATTATGGGAGTCGCGTCCAACCGGCTTGCAGCGGCAGGTGGACAGCGAGCGGCAGAGCAGCGGAGGTATGCATGGACGTACGTCTGGACCATCTCGTCTGCTGGGTCTCGGACCAGCTCGGCTCTTTGCGCTTCTACGAGCAGGTGATCGGTCTGCCCGGGGTGCGGGCCGAGCAATTCCGTGAGGGTAGGGCGGCTTTTCCGAGCGTGCGGGTCTCGCCCGAGACCATCCTGGACCTGATGGCGTACGACGCCTCCAGGGGCGTGGAAGAGGGCACCGGCGTCAAGGGGAGCGCCGGGCATCCGGTCAACCACCTCTGCCTGGCCGTCGGCAAGGAGGACTTCGACGCGCTCAAGGTCAGGCTGAAGCAGCACGGGGTCGAGATCTCCGGCTCCGGGACCAACTCGTTCGGCGCGCAGGGCATCGCGCCGGAGACGATCTACTTCCCCGATCCCGACGGCAACGTCCTGGAGGTTCGCTACTACGAGTGACGCGAAGGCGGGCCCGCGCGGCGCGGACGAGGCTCCTAGGGGCAGAGGTTCCGGTAGGGGACGTCGGGGAGGTACTTCTCCCAGTCCGCCTTCGACAGCGTGTGTCCCACCCGGGCGCACGTCTGCGTCGCGATCCGCTCCGGGCTGACGGGGTACTCGTGCACCCCGCCTGCCTGGTCGGCCACGTACAGCGTGGATCCGTCGGAGCTGAAGGCCAGGCTCAGGACGGCGCCCCCGTACAGGTTGATGGCGGGGCCGAGGCGGCGTCCGGCGGCGACGTCCCAGAGTTGGACACTGCCTTCCTCCCCGCCGGTGGCGAGCACGCGCGCGTCCGGCGAGAAGACCATGGCGCCGAGCCGCTCGACGGCGCCGTGCAGCACCGGCGGGCGGAGCGTCGGGCCGTGCGTGCTCCAGAGCGAGATCCTGCCGATGTCGTCGCCCAGGGCCATCGTCCGCCCGTCGGGTGCGAACACGAGCATCGGGGGGAAGCCGTCCGCCTCCGAGGACACGTCGTAGTTCCCGCCGAAAGGCGTGCCCGAGGCCACGTCGACGAAGCGGCTGAGGCCGGGGCCGATGGGGGCGATATAGCGCCCGTCGGGCGAGAAGGCGTACATGTCGACGGCAGCGGTCAGGTGCATCGTCTTCCGCACCCTGCCACTGCGGACGTCCCACACTTGCATCAGCATCGCGTTCTCGTCGCTCGACCGGTTGATGAGCCAGCGGGTCAGGAAGGCCACGAGGGTCCGGCCGTCGGGGCTCAACGCCGACGCGTCCATCCGCCATCCGCGCCCGGCGGAGACGGTGCGGATCAGCGTGTGCGTGGCGACGTTCCACAGCTTGTACGTCCCCATGCCGTCGCCGGAGGCCACGAGGCGTCCGTCGCGGGTGAACATCGGCGGCTCCGCCCCAGCGCTGTCCGGGTGGAGCTCCGACCCCTGGAGGGGCCCGCCGAGAAAGGCGCGCCGGCGGACGTCCCACAGCCGCACGGGCCCCTTCTCGCTCGTCCGGACGGCCAGCACGCTCCCGTCCGGGCTCAGTGTCGCGGCGTTCGGTCTATCGGGCAGCCCGCCGCCGGTGAGGCGCCACCCAAGGTCCAGGGTGATGACCGACTGGTCGACCAGGTACCTCAGCGAGTGGCCGTCCGGGTCGAACCGGACGTCGGACACCCGCCCGTCGAGCTTGTAGTTCAGCACCAGGCGACGGTCGGCGACCCGCCACGCCTGGATCCGGGAGTCGGCGAACGAGGCCAGCAGGCGGCCGTCCCGGCTGTACCGAAGGGAGGGCATGGTCGTGATGGACAGGTCCGCGGGCCCCGCCGCCTCCCAGGCCCCGCGACGCCGCGCGGCCGTCGCCGTGTCGACGAGCGTGATCGTGCTCTCGCCCCGGCAGGCCAGCGTGCGGCCGTCCGGGCTGAAGGCGAGGGAGACGGGGGTGCCCGGACAGGACCTGCGGAAACGGGTGTCCTCGGTCCCGGCCGGGAGTCTCCAGACGTGGATCCCTGACTCGTCGCCCGCCCCGGAAGCCGTCACCGCGAGCCGCCCGGAGGACGCGACGGCCCCAGCGCCGAGGTTCCACTCATCCCGACCGTGGAAACGGCCGCTCTCGACGTTCCAGAGCATGAGGCCCTGGTTCACGAGCACCACCAGGGTCGCGTCGTCGTCGCCGAACTCCAGCGTGTACGGCACGATCGACGGACGGTCCTCGGGTTTGGCGGGGTCGCCGGCGAACGGGTCGTACTCGCGCTTGCGCGTCCCGGTGCGGGTGTCCCACACGACCAGCTTCGAGCTGAGCGCCACGGCCAGGTAGCGGCCGGTCGGGCTCAGCGCGACGTCCTGCAGGAACTGATCCGCGCCGATGCCGGCGCGGGTCCAGCCGCCGGTCTTCCTGCCGGTGCGCACGTCGTAGAGGCGGACCCCGTCGGTGCCGACGCTGGCCAGGACGCGGCCGTCGTGGCTGAGCGCCCGGCGCGTGACCCCGGTGGCCTGGGGGTCGTGGAAGGCGGCGATCTCAGGCTGGTAGAGGGAGGCCGTCAGGGCGGAGCGGGTGTCGGCGCCAGGCGCCAGGCGCCATCCGGCCACGGTCAGCAGCATGGCCGTGCCCGGGTCGCTCATGACCGTCGTGCCGGAGAGGGAGGAGACCTGCCGGCCGGTCGCCTGGTCGCGCTGCTCGGCGATCCGCCGGCCCTGGTACACCGACAGGCCGCCGCCGGTGACGGCGAGGGCCAGCAGCACGGCCAGGGTGAGGGTGAGCAGCCTGCGCCGGTTGGCGCGCCTCCTGACCAGGGCCGATCCGGCGTCGAGATACTCGCGCTCCAGGGCGCTCAGGGCCAGGTGGCGACGGCCGGCGGCCGCCCAGCCCACGGCCGCGTCGAGCCGGCCGCCCTGGAGCAGGTCGGCCTCCTTCCGGCCGTCCTCCCGCCAGCGGCGTGCGGCGGCGGCCAGCTGGACATGGGTGCGCAGGCCGTCGTGCTCCTCGTCCACCCAGGCGCACAGGCGGGGCCAGGCCCGCAGCAGGGCCGGGCGGGCGAGCGTGATCGCGCCGTCCGCCCCGGCCAGCAGGCCGGCCTGGGCGAAGACCGCCAGCACGCGTTCGGCGGCGGCGCTCTCCTCCGGCGCCCGGCCCTCCAGCAGGTCCTCCCGGCGTACCTTGCGGGTGCTCTCGTCGCCGTGCTCGTCGACCGCGATCATGCGGAGCAGCACGTCCGGGACGGCGGCTTGGGCGGCCGGCTCGAGCCCCGCGTACACCTCCTCGGCGTACGCGCCGAGACCGGGCTCGCGGTCGTCCTCCCGGCCCATCAGCCCGGCCTCGGCGCTGCCCAGGGCCAGCAGATCCCCCTGGAACCCGCGGAAACCGCTGATCAGGGCCATCAGCAGGTCGCGCGCCGAGGGCCGCTCGGCGGGATCCTTGTGCAGCGCGGCGGCGACCAGCGGGCGCAGCGACTCGGGCAGCGCGGTCAGCTCGGGATTGACGGACAGGACACGGTGCATGACCCCGCCCAGGCTCTCCGCCTCGAACGGGTCGGTCCCGGTGGCGGCGAACAGCATGATGCCGCCCCAGGCGAAGACGTCGGCCGCGGTGCCGGCCCGCTGCCCGGTGAACACCTCGGGCGCCATGTAGGTGGGCGTTCCGGCCACCAGGCCGCTCGCGGTCAGCGACATCTCCAGCGTGCGGGCCACGCCGAAGTCGATCACCCGCGGGCCGTCCGGGCCGAGCAGCACGTTGTCCGGCTTCAGATCGCGGTGGATCACCCCCGCGTCGTGGATCGCGGCCAGCGCGGTGGCCACCCCTGTGGCCAGCCGGTGCAGGTCGTCGCCGCCGAACCGGCGGCCCTCCTCGTGTACGGCGCGGCGTAGCGACGGCCCGTCCACGTACTCGCTCACGATGTACGGCTGGTCGCCGTCGAGCCGGGCGTCGATCACCCGGGCCGTGCAGAACGACGCCACCCGCCGCGCCGCCGTCGCCTCCCGCCCGAAGCGGCCGCGCAGTTCCTGGTCACGCGCGGCCTCTCCGTGCAGGATCTTGACCGCGACCCGGCGGCCCCCGGAGTCGTACGCCTCGTACACGACCCCCTGGCCGCCCGCGCCCAGCCGGCCCGCCAGCCAGTACTCGCCCAGCCGCTGCGGATCCTCGGGCAACAACGCCGCCGCCAACGCCATCTGCACATCCCGCCTCTCGCGCCATCTGTTGGATGCCCGCGGCGGGCCGGAAGTTGCCCCCGATCACCACGCCAGGAAGTGTCGGTCGGATCTGGTACACAGGCGGGCATGGGTGTGAGCGTGGATGAGTTCCTCGAGATGCTGGAGCGGCTGCCCGAGGTCAAGCTGGGCCATGGCGGTGAGTGGATCGGCCTCAAGGTGCGTGGCAAGGGCTTCGGCTACCTGTGGGAGGCCACCGAGACCGTCGGGCTCAAGGCCACGCTCCAGGAGCAGATCGCGCTGGTGGCCGAGCGGCCCGAGGTGTTCGAGGTGCAGTTCACGGCTGGGCAGTTCGGCTGGGTGGTGGTCCACCTCGACAGGATCGACCCCGAGGAGCTGTTCGAGCTGGTGGCCGAGGCGTGGTGCCTGACCGCGCCCAAGCGGCTGGTGGCCGAGTTCGAGGAGGCCCATCAGATCGGCCCGCAGGTCTTATAGCCGCATGTCAGGGTAATCTCCGGCAATGTGGACGTTCGGTTGCGGGAGTGGCGTGAGGACGATGCGCCGGTGGTGCTGCGGGCCTTTCAGACGCCTGATCTCCGCGAGCAGGCGCCCTTCCCCGTGATCACACTTCAGGACGCCATGGGGTGGATCGCCGGATGGGCCGGTGTCGGGCACGCGTTCGCCGTGACGGTCGACGGGTCGGTCGTCGGCAACGTCGCGGTGTCCCGGATCGACGATCACGACAACGGCTGGGTGTCCTACTGGATCGTGCCAGAGGCCAGGGGGCGGGGCATCGCCGTGGCGGCCACCGAGGAGCTGGCGCGGTGGGCGTTCGGCGAGCGCGGGCTCTACCGGCTGGAGCTCGTGCACCGTACGAACAATCCGGCATCGTGCAGGGTGGCCACGAAGGCCGGGTTCCGGGCGGAGGGCATCGAGCGCGGGAAGCTCCGTTACGAGGGCCGCCGATGCGACGTCGAACGGCACGCCCGCCTGGCCACGGACCCCGTCACGCACAGCTGATCCCGATGTGCGGTAGGTGGCCACCGGCCCGTCCGGTGATCTACCCTTTTTCGGTGGACAGCGAGAGCCTGGCCGCGGCCGGCCTCCTCGAGACCCTGAGCAGGGCGTCGGAGATGCTCGCCGGGTTACATCATCCCTTCGTCAGAGCCGAGCCCTTCTCCTATTTCCTCCCGCCCGCGGGCGCCCGCGTCGGCGCCGACCTCACGCTGCCCGACGGCCGCGTCGTCCGCTTCGAGGTCTCCATCGACGCCTCCGGCGGCGCCTTCCACGTCGAGGGGTCGATCACCGCGGAGGCCGAGAAGCTGCTGGAGCTGCCGCGCAAAAGCGTCCCCGGCATCCATGACGGCCTGGCCGTGCTCGACGACTACGCGGCGGAGGTGAGCGCCCCGGCCGGTCGGCTGATCGACCAGCTGCTGGACGAAATTGTCTAATTGTCAGACAATGAGGGCCATGAGAAATGGACCCCTCGCAGTCGTCGCTGCCTCCGTGCTCTGGGGCACGGCCGGGACGGCGGGGCTGCTCGTCTCCGCCGACTCCGTCGCCCTGGCCGCCGCGCGGCTGGTCATCGGCGGCACGGCGCTCGCCCTGCTGGCCGGCAAGGGCGTCACGAAGGCGGTCCGGCCGGGCGTCCTGCTGGCCGCCGTCGCGGTGGCCGCCTACCAGCTCTGCTTCTTCGCGGCCGTCAGCCGCACGGGGGTCGCCATCGGGACCGTGGTGGCGATCGGCAGCGGCCCCGTCTTCACGGGGCTGCTCTCCTGGGTCCTGCACGGCCGCCGGCCGAGCGGGCGCTGGACCGCGGCGACCGCGGCGGCGATCTGCGGCTGCGCGGCGCTGATCGTCGGAGGCGGCGCGGAGGCGGGCGGGCAGCTGCTCTCCGGCCTGCTGTTCGCGCTGCTCGGCGGCGTCCTCTACGCCTTCTACGCGGTGATGGCGGCGCACGCGATCGGCCAGGGCGCCGGGTCCGGCTCGGTGATGGGGGTGATGTTCGGCGGGGCGGCCCTGATCATGCTGCCCGTGCTGCTGGTGAGCGGGGTCGGCTGGCTGGGGGAGCCGCGCGGCCTGCTCGCCGTGCTCTACCTGGGACTCGGCACGACCGCCCTGTCCTACTTCCTGTACGGGCGGGGCCTGCGGACCACTCCGGTCGCCACGGCCGCCACGCTGGCGCTGGCCGAGCCGGCCGTCGCGGCGCTGCTCGGCCTGGTGGTGCTCGGAGAGCGGCTGGCCCCGGTCTCGATCGCGGGGCTGGTCCTGCTGGCGCTCAGCCTGGTGGCGGTCGCCGTACCCGAGAAGGCGGGCGGGCGGACCGTACCGGAAAGGGAGCTAGAGTCGCTGCCGTGACGTTGCCGCTCAGACCCGTCTCCACCGTCGGCGCGCTCGCCGAGGCGCTGCGCAGCAGGGTGCTCTCCGGCGAGATCCCGCCCGGCACCCCGCTGCCCGAGCAGGAGATCGCCGCGTCGTACGGCGTCGCCAGGCCCACCGTGCGGGAGGCGCTGGCGAGCCTCGTCCACGAAGGGCTGCTCAGGCGCGAGCGCAACCGCAGCGCCTATGTCCCCGAGGTGACGCTTTCGGACCTCGACGATCTCATGTACGTACGCCGCCCGCTCGAAGACCTGATGGCGCGGGCCGTGGCCGGGCGGCGGGTGCCGGAGGCCGACTCGGCCCTGCGCCGGATGGCCGCGCTCCCCGCCGACGCGCCGTGGTCGGAGAGCGTGGCCGAGCACATGGCCCTGCACCAGGCGCTGATCGAGGCGGTGGGGAGCCCGCGGCTGGAGCGCCTCTACGGCGTCCTGGCGGCCGAGACGCGGCTCGGGCTGGTGCGGTTGCGTGAGGTCTACACCGACAGAGAGGTGCTGGTGAGCGAGCACCGCGAGCTGCTCGACGCGATCGCCGGCGGGCCGGAGGAGGCGGCCAGGGCGGCGGTGGCGGCGCACCTCAGCCACTCCTGGGGCGGCTCCTGAGAGGCGGGAGGGCGGTCCAAGCGCACCATTGCGCGCGAACCCTTGCGGGACGGCCCCGTAACTCGCAAGAATCGCGCCCATGCACGGCAATCCGATGCCGGACTCCTACGTGTATGTCACGGAAGAGGGCGTCACTCGTCACTACGCGGACGGTAGCGTCGAGGCTCTCGCATGGGAGGACGTGGTGGAGGTCCGTGTCGTCACCGAATCCGGGGAAGACGTCCTCTATATCCTGCTCGACCGCGACGGCGAGGGCTGTGTCGTCCCGCGCTCGGCCACGGACGCCACATTCCTGGCACGCCTGCGCTACCTGCCGGATTTCGACCTCGAACGGCTGACCCTGGCCGCCGACTCCACGCAGGACGGGGTTGTGGTCGTCTGGCGCAGTCCGGACCCGCCGTCCGCTCTGCCGGATCTCGAGTACGACTAGCGGGTTCATACGGCAGCAACCTGGCGAAACGAAGCCGTAAACCGCACATTTTCCCAGCCAGACCGCTGCACTTATGGATCGTTCCGTCAAGCCCCAAGAGCACCCTACATTCGTCCGGTTGTGGACAATTGACGTTATTCCCCCTGATGGAATGGATCTTTACTCTTTAGTGGGGGCCGCCGCCCTTGATTGTGCGTGGGACTTGTCAACCCATGTGGTTCAAGGAACGTCAAGTTATCGCGGTGCACAGAGTTGTCAGGGTGGTGCTATGAGGGTGGGGACTGAGGAGTCCGCTGTCGTGCTCCTCGGGGCCGTACCACGCCGCGCGTCGAGCATCTGGACGCGCGCGTACCTACGGCTCCTGTTATGCGGGGACACGGTGTGCGCTCTGCTGGCATGCGTCTGCGTGCTCGGCGTCCGGCTGCTGGCCGGCGTGTTCATTCCGCTGGTCGAGTTCATGCTCGGCTTCGGGCTGGTCGTCGCGTGGCCTGTCGCGCTCATGATGGGCGGGGCGTATCGCCAGCGCGCCAACGGCGAGGGAACGGAGGAGTTCAAGGCCGTCTTCAACGGCGGCGTCGGCCTGATGGCCACGGTCGCCATCATGGCCTATGCCACGCAGACCGTCATCGCGCGGAGTTTCGTGATGGCGATGCTGCCGCTGGCGCTGCTGGCCACGCTCTACTACCGCTACAAGATGCGTAAGCGTCTCCACCGGAAGAGAGCGGTGGGCGACTACATGCGCCAGGTGATCGCGGTGGGGCATCGGGAGTCGATTCTCGACCTGGTGATGCAGTTCAGGCGGCAGCCGTACCACGGAATGCAGGTGGTGGGAGCCTGCCTTCCGGAGAGCGCGATGGACATCGATCTGGACGGCATTCCCGTGCTCGGCTCCTTCGGCGACGTGGCCGCGGTGGTCGAGCGCGAACAGGCCGACGCCGTGGCCGTGCTGGCCTGCCCGGAGCTCGACGGGGCCGCGCTGCGGCGCCTGGCCTGGAGCCTGGAGACCTCGCGTACCGATCTCTTCGTCGCCCCGGCCCTCATGGACGTGGCCGGGCCGCGCATCAGCATCAGGCCGGTCGCGGGGATGCCGCTCCTGCACGTGGAGCACCCCGAGTTCGACGGCACGAAGCAGGTCGCGAAGACGGTGTTCGACCGCCTGGTCGCGATGGCGGCGCTGCTGGTCCTGGCGCTGCCGCTGCTGGCCATCGCCCTGGTGATCCGCCTCACGAGCCACGGGCCCGCGCTGTTCCACCAGACCAGGGTCGGCAAAGGCGGCAAAGAATTCCGTGTCGTGAAATTTCGTACGATGGTGGCTGATGCGGAGCAGCTCAAGGGCACACTCCTCGACGCGAACGAGTTCGACGGGGTGCTCTTCAAGATTAGGAACGATCCAAGGATCACTCGGGTAGGCGCTTTCCTGCGGAAATACTCGCTCGACGAGCTCCCCCAACTGCTGAATGTCCTACGCGGCGAGATGTCCCTCGTCGGCCCGCGCCCACCGCTGCCGGAGGAGGTGGACAAGTACGGCGCCGACGTCCGCCGCCGCCTGGTGGTCAAGCCGGGCATGACCGGGCTCTGGCAGGTCAGCGGCCGCTCCAACCTGACGTGGGAGGAGTCCGTACGCCTCGACCTGCGGTACGTGGAGAACTGGTCGCTCATCCTCGACCTGCAGATCCTCTGGAAGACCTGGTCCGTCGTCACCCGTGGAGAAGGGGCTTACTAGCGGTGAAAGCACTCGTGCTCGCCGGGGGGTCGGGCACACGGCTCCGACCCATCACGCACACCTCGGCCAAGCAACTGGTGCCGGTCGCGAACAAGCCGGTCCTGTTCTACGGGCTGGAGGCGATCGCGGCGGCGGGGATCAGGGAGCTCGGCCTGGTGGTCGGGGAGACCCAGCCGGAGATCGAGGCGGCCGTGGGAGACGGCTCCGCGTTCGGGCTGCAGGTCACGTACCTGCGGCAGGAGGCGCCGCTCGGGCTCGCGCACGGCGTGCTGATCGCCCGGGAGTTCCTCGGCGACGAGGACTTCGTCATGTACCTGGGCGACAACTTCATCGTGGGCGGCATCAACGGCCTGGTGGACAGGTTCCACAGGGAGCGCCCCGCCGCGCAGATCATGCTCACCAAGGTCGGTGACCCGCGCCAGTTCGGAGTGGCCGAGCTCGACGCCCAGGGCCGCGTGGTCGGGCTGGAGGAGAAGCCCGCGCGGCCCAAGAGCGATCTGGCCCTGGTCGGGGTCTACCTGTTCACCCCGGCCATCCACGCCGCGGTGGCGGAGCTCAAGCCGTCCTGGCGGGGCGAGCTGGAGATCACCGACGCCATCCAGTGGCTGATCGAGGAGGGGCTGCGCGTCGAGTCCTCGGTCATCTCCGGCTACTGGAAGGACACCGGGAACGTCACCGACATGCTGGAGGTCAACCGGCTGGTCCTGGAGTCGGTCGAACCCCGGGTGGACGGGCAGGTGGACGCGGCCAGCGAGCTGGTGGGCCGCGTCGTCGTCGAGCCGGGCGCGGTGGTCGAGCGCTCCAGGATCGTCGGACCGGCCATCATCGGCGCGGACGCGCGGATCCGCGACAGCTACGTCGGCCCCTTCACCTCCATCGGGGCCCGCTGCGCCGTCGCCGACAGCGAGATCGAGTACTCGATCGTGCTGCCCAGGGCCTCGATCAGCGGCGTCGGCCGCATCGAGTCGTCGCTGATCGGCCACGACGTCGAGGTCACCCCCGCGCCCAACACCCCTAGAGCCCACCGTCTCGTGCTGGGCGATCACAGCAAGGTGCAGATTTCTTCATGACGATGAGTAATGATATGGTTACGTGCGGGTGGTGGACGGGGTCGAAGGCACCGGGCGACCGGGAAACGGCTCCTGACCCGCTATCGACCATCACTCCATCGCGGGCGGCACGCCGCCTGGGGCGCTATCAACCGCCCAGAC
Organism: Nonomuraea sp. NPDC050786; assembly: GCF_040654115.1. Taxonomy (NCBI): domain Bacteria; kingdom Bacillati; phylum Actinomycetota; class Actinomycetes; order Streptosporangiales; family Streptosporangiaceae; genus Nonomuraea; species Nonomuraea sp. NPDC050786. The sequence continues at coordinate 487,741 of NZ_JBFAHJ010000001.1, read as the reverse complement.
GCTACGGTCGTCCGGCATCCAGTCGGACGTGTCGAGAGCAAGCCCCCTCCCTCCAGGGGGGGTGCAGTTGATGACACGAATATTGGTGACCGGCGGTGCGGGCTTCATCGGCTCGCACTTCGCCCGGAGCCTGGACGAGGCGGGCCTGAATGCGCCCGAGTCCGGCGCGCACGTCACGGTGCTGGACAAGCTCACGTACGCCGGCAACCGCGCCAACCTCGACGGCGTGCGGCACGAGTTCGTGCACGGGGACATCTGCGACGCCGAACTGCTCAGGAGCGTCGTCCCCGGCCACGACCTCGTGGTCAACTTCGCGGCCGAGTCGCACGTGGACCGGTCGATCGAGGGCGCGGCCGACTTCATGCGCACGAACGTGCTGGGCGTCCAGACCCTGCTCCAGGCGTGCCTGGAGGCAGGGGTGCCGAAGGTGGTCCAGGTCTCGACCGACGAGGTGTACGGGTCGATCGACATCGGCTCGTGGGACGAGAGCGCGCCGCTGCAGCCGCGCTCGCCGTACGCGGCGTCGAAGGCGGGCGGCGACCTGATCGCCCGCGCGTACGCGATCACGCACGGGCTGAACGTCTCGATCACCAGATGCGGCAACAACTACGGCCCGCGGCAGTACCCCGAGAAGGTCATCCCGCTCTTCGTCACGAACCTGCTGCGCGGCAGGAAGGTCCCGCTGTACGGCGACGGCGGCAACATACGGGACTGGATCCACGTCGAGGACCACTGCGCGGGCATCCGCCTGGTCGCGGAGAAGGGTGAGCCGGGCGAGGTCTACCACATCGCGGGCACGGCCGAGCTGACCAACAAGGAGCTCACCGCGCGCCTGCTGGAGGCCTGCGGCCGGGACTGGGACATGGTCGAGCACGTCGAGGACCGCAAGGGCCACGACCGCAGGTACTCGCTGGACGACGCCAAGCTGAGGGCGCTCGGCTACCGGCCCGAGATCGCGTTCGAGCAGGGGCTCAAGGACACCGTCCGCTGGTACGCCGAGCACCGCGACTGGTGGGCCTCGTGATCCGTCGGTCACGCCGGGAGGCGGCATGAGATGGCTCATCACGGGGGCCGGCGGCATGCTCGCCGCCGACGTCCTCCACCGGGCCGCGCTGACCGGCGAGCCGGTGCTCGCGCTCGGCCGGAGCGAGCTTGACCTGCGCGACAGGCGCGCGGTACGCGACTTCGTCTCCGCGTACCGGCCCGGAGCCGTGATCAACTGCGCCGCCTGGACCGCGGTGGACGACGCCGAGAGCCACGAGGTCGAGGCGCTGGCCGTCAACGGGCACGCGGTGCGCTGGCTGGCCGAGGCCTGCGACGTGGCCGGAGCGCGGCTGCTGCACGTCTCCACCGACTACGTCTTCGACGGGGCCGCCCGGGTGCCGTACCGGGAGGACGCGCGGCCCGCGCCGGTCAGCGCGTACGGGCGGACCAAGCTCGCCGGGGAGCGCGCGGCGCTGGAGCACGGGCAGTACGTGGTCCGCACCGCCTGGATGTACGGGGCGAGCGGGACGAACTTCGTGCGGACCATGATCCGGCTGGCCGGGGAGCGTCCCGCGATCGACGTGGTGGACGACCAGCGCGGCCAGCCCACGTGGACCGTCGACCTGGCCGACTACCTCGTCCGGCTGGCGCAGTCTGACCTGCCGCCGGGCGTCTACCACGGCACCAGCGCGGGCGAGACCACGTGGTGCGGGTTCGCCAAGGAGATCTTCACGCTGCTCGGTGCCGACCCCGGACGCGTGCGCCCCGTGCCCAGCGCCGCCTACCCCCGCCCGGCCCGGCGGCCGGCCAACAGCGTGCTCGCCCACACCCGCTGGGAGCCGATCCGGCACTGGAGAGCGGCCCTGCACGCGGCGTGGCCCGTCCTGACCGAGCAGAGGGTGGGGGCCGGTCCTCAATGCAGCGTGGCGTAGAACTCCATGCACGTACCGTAGTCCGGCAGCAGCCCGGCCGCCCGAGCCTCCTCGAGCGACGGGGCCTTGGCGTCCTTCTCCGACAGGACGGGCTCCAGGCCGGACGGCCAGTCGATGCCGATGGCCGGGTCGAGTGGGTGAACCCCGTGCTCACGACCCGGGCTGTACGGCTGCGAGCACAGGTACACGACCGTGGCCTGCTCGCTCAGCGCCATGAACGCGTGACCGAGACCCTCGGCGATCAGCACGGCGCCTCTGGTCTCGTCGTCGAGCGTCACCGCCTCCCACTGGCCGAACGTGGGGGAGCCCACCCGGACGTCCACGATCACGTCCATGATGCTCCCCGACAGGCACATCACGTATTTCGCCTGGCTGGGCGGGACCTCCGCGAAATGTACGCCCCGGAGCACCCCCGCCCTGGAAACGGAGCAGTTGACCTGGGCCACATCCAGCCGGTGCGGCAGCTCGGCCGCCCTGAACGCCTCGAGGAAACTGCCCCGAGGGTCGGCATGGACGCGCGGCGTGTAGAGCCACGAGCCGTCGATCGAGAGGCGATCCATGATCGCAGCATGCCAGACCCTGACCGCCATTCAAGCCGACCGAGAGGGAAAGCTTCATGATGACCGCCGTCTTCTTCAACAGCGGCGTGGACGACGAGACGCGCCGCGAGATGCTGTTCAAGGGCGAGGTCTTCGTCTATTCGGCCGCGCCGGCCACGACCGAGCTGGTCAGCTTCGCGAGGGAGCTGGTCCACGACGCCTTCGGCGGTCTGGACCCGGAGACCGCGCAGCATGAGATGCCGGTCGAGGAGTTCGCGAAATTACTCGCCGAGCTCAAGCCGCGGTTCATCCACCACCCCCGGTGCAAGGAGCTCCTGCCGGCGGTCATCGAGGAGCGCGGCTGCGACGTCGGGCGGACCTATTTCGACGTGCCCAGGCTGCGTACGTCCACCTCGAACGACTATCTGGTCTCCGGCATCTCCTACGCCTTCCACCCGCATCGCGACTGCTGGTACTCGGCGCCGTTCAGCCAGGTCAACTGGTGGATCCCGGTGTTCGCGGTGACCCCCGAGAACGTCATGGCCTTCCACCCGCGCTATTTCGACCAGCCGGTGCGCAACGGCAGCGCGGGCTACGACTACGCCGAATGGAACAGGACGAGCCGGCAGAACGCGGCGGCCCACGTACGCAGCGACACCCGCGTCCAGCCGCGGCCCGAGGAGCCGATCGAGCTGGAGCCGCAGGTCAGGGTGGTGCCGGAGGCAGGCGGGACGCTGATGTTCTCCGGCGCGCAGCTCCACTCCACCGTGCCGAACACCTCGGGCAGGACCAGGTTCAGCATCGACTTCCGGACCGTCCACATCGACGACGTGCGCGCGCACCGCGGGGCCCCGAACGTGGACGCCGAATGCACCGGCACCACGCTGCGGGACTTCGTGCGCTGTAACGATCTCGCCCCGATGCCCGAAGATCTCGCGCTGGAGTACGAGGCCAAGGCCCTGGCTGGAGTGAGCTGAATGACCATCTGCCGACTGTGCGGCGCCGAGGGGCTCGCCGGGGTCGTGGACCTCGGGGCGACCCCGCCCTGCGAGCTGTTCCTGACCGCGGAGCAGCTCGACGCGCCGGAGCCCACGTACCCGCTGCATCTGCGGGTCTGCACGAGCTGCTGGCTGGCCCAGCTGCCGCCGCTGATCACGCCGGAGGAGACGTTCACCGAGTACGCCTACTTCTCCTCCTACTCGACCTCCTGGGTGGAGCACGCGCGGAGGTTCGTGGACGGCGCCGGGCTGCGCCCCGACTCGTTCGTGGTCGAGGTGGCCAGCAACGACGGCTACCTGCTCCAGCACGTCGTGGAGCGGGGCGTGCGCTGCCTGGGCATCGAGCCGTCCGCCAACGTCGGCAGGGCCGCCCTCGACAAGGGGGTGCCGACGCTCACGGAGTTCCTGTCGCCGGAGGTCGGCCGGCGGGTACGGGCGGAGCACGGGCCCGCAGACCTGGTCGTGGCGAACAACGTGTACGCGCACATCCCGGACGTCGTCGGCTTCACCAAGGGCCTGCGGGCGCTGGTGGCCGACGACGGCCGGGTCTCCATCGAGGTGCAGCACCTGCTGACGCTGATGGAGCTGAACCAGTACGACACCATCTACCACGAGCACTTCCAGTACTACACGGTGGCCTCGGCGCAGCGGGCACTCGCGAGCGGCGGGCTGCACCTGGTGGACGTCGAGCTGCTGCCGACGCACGGCGGGTCGATCAGGCTCTGGGCGCAGCCCGCCGAGGCGCCGGTCTCGCCCCGGGTCGTCGAGGTGCTGGCCCGGGAGAAGGCGGCCGGGCTGCACGAGCTCGCGGGTTACGAGGACTTCGCCAAGCGGGTGGCCAAGGTGCGGCGGGACCTGCTCAGGTTCCTCATCGACGCCGCCGACGCCGGCAAGACCGTGGTCGGGTACGGCGCACCGGGCAAGGGGAACACGCTGCTCAACCACTGCGGGATCCGGCCCGACCTGCTGGCGTACACGGTGGACCGCAATCCGTACAAGCACGGCAGGTTCACGCCGGGCTCGCGGATCCCGATCCACGCGCCGGAGCGGATCGCCGAGGACCGGCCCGACTACGTGCTGGTGCTGCCGTGGAACCTGCGTGACGAGCTGGTCGAGCAGCTCTCCTACGTACGGGAGTGGGGCGGCCGGCTGGTCTTCCCGATACCGTCTCTGGAGGTCGTCGGATGAAGGTCGTCCTCTTCTGCGGCGGGCGCGGCACCAGGATGCGCAGCGACCTGCCCGGCGGTGACATGCCCAAGCCGATGCAGATGGTCGGCCCGCGCCCGCTGGTCTGGCACGTCATGCGGTACTACGCGCACTTCGGGCACAAGGAGTTCATCCTCTGCCTCGGCTACGGCGCGCAGCACATCAAAGACTTCTTCCTGAAATATCAGGAGACGGGGTCGAACGACTTCATCCTGCGGAACGGGCAGATCGAGCTGTTATCCACGGACATTTCCGACTGGTCGGTGTCGTTGATCGACACCGGGCTCGACTCCCCGATCGGCGAGCGGCTGCGCAGGGTCCGGCCGTACCTGGACGGCGACGAGATGTTCCTGGCCAACTACGCGGACGTGCTGACCGACGCGCCGCTGCCCGAGATCATCGGCCGCTTCGCCGCCTCCGACGCGGGCGCCTCGATGATGGTGGTCCCGCCGACCAACACCTTCCACGTCATCGACGTCAGCGAGGGCGGGCTGGTCGGCGGCATCACCCCGGTCAGCGAGATGCCGCTCTGGGTCAACGGCGGCTTCTTCGTGCTGCGCCAGGACGTCTTCGACCACATCCCGGAGAACGGCGACCTGGTCGCGGACGGCTGCGCGGAGCTGGCCAAGCGGGGACGGCTCCTGGCGTACCCGCACCGGGGCTACTGGCGGCCGAGCGACACCGTCAACCAGCGCCTCGAGCTGGATCGTTCCTGGGCACGGGGCGAGCGGCCCTGGGCGCTGTGGGAAGCATGATCGGCCTGCGGCCCGCGCGGCGGGACGAGGTCGTGGCGCTCGGCGCCCACTGCGACGACATCGCGATCGGCGCAGGCGCGAGCCTGTACACGATCTGCCGGTCCCGCCCGGGGGTACGCGTGCACGCGCTCGTGCTGTCCGGGGGCGGGAGCGCGCGCGAGGAGGAGGAGCGGGCGGCGCTCGCGGCCTTCTGCCCCGGCGCCGACCTGCGCCTCACCGTGCTCAAGCTGCCCGACGGGCGGCTGCCCGCGCACTGGGACGAGGCCAAGAACGCTCTTGAGGACCTGAGGGCGCAGGCCGACCCCGACCTGATCCTCGCCCCGTGGACGGGCGACGCGCACCAGGACCACCGGGGCCTGGCCCAGCTCGTGCCGACGGTCTGGCGCGACCATCTGACGCTCGGCTACGAGATCGTCAAGTGGGACGGCGATCTCGGCCGCCCCTCGGTCTACCAGCCGCTGGACGACGAGGTGGCCGAGACCAAGGTCCGGCTGCTGCAGGAGCACTACCCGTCGCAGCGGCACCGCCCCTGGTACGACAGGGAGGCCTTCCTCGGGCTCGCCCGCATCCGCGGCATCGAGTGCGGCGCCAGGTACGCCGAGGCCTTCCACGTGAACAAGCTGACCATCGATCTGGCTGGAGGCTGATCTTGCGGATTCTTCTGACCGGGCACCAGGGGTACCTGGGGAGCGTGATGGCCCCCGTGCTGTCCGCCGCGGGGCACGAGGTGATCGGCCTCGACTCCGGCCTGTTCGCCGACTGCGTGCTCGGACCCGGGGTCGACGACCCGCCCGGCTACGCGGTCGATCTGCGGGACGTCTCCGCCGAGATGCTCGAAGGCGTCGACGCCGTGGCGCACCTGGCCGCGCTGTCGAACGACCCGCTCGGCTCGCTGGCGCCCGAGCTGACCTACGCCATCAACCACCACGCGTCGGTACGGCTGGCGCGGCTGGCCAAGGAGGCCGGGGTGCGCAGGTTCGTCTACGCCTCCACCTGCTCGGTCTACGGCGCCTCCGGCGGTGACGAACTGGTGAACGAGGACGCGCCGCTGCGGCCCGTGACGCCGTACGCGGAGTCGAAGGTCAGGGTGGAGGACGATCTCGTCAAGCTGGCCGACGCGGACTTCTCGCCGGTGTTCATGCGCAACGCGACGGCGTTCGGGTTCTCGCCGCGTCTGCGGGCCGACATCGTGCTGAACAACCTGGTGGGCCACGCCGTGCTCTCCGGCGAGGTGCTCGTCCTGTCCGACGGCACCCCGTGGCGGCCCCTGGTGCACGCCGAGGACATCGCGGAGGCGTTCCTGCGGGCGATCGAGGCGCCGCGCGACGCCGTGCACGCCGCAGCGTTCAACGTGGGCTCGGAGACCAACAACGTGACGGTGGCGGAGATCGCCGGCGAGGTGGTCGACGCCGTGCCCGGGGCCGTGCTGAAGATCACCGGAGAGGCCGGCAACGATCCGCGCTCCTACCGGGTGGACTTCGCCCGGATCCGGGAGGCGCTGCCCGGCTACGACGCCAAGTGGACCGTGCGGGCGGGTGCGGAGGAGCTGGTGGCGGCGTACCGGACGTACGGGCTGTCCAAGCACGACTTCGACCGGCGCTTCACCCGGCTGACGCGGCTGGCCGACCGGCAGGCGGCCAGGAGCATCGACGCGGAGCTCCGCCCGTGAACGGTGACCGGATGCACGCGCTCGTCGAGCGGCTGTACCCGATCTGCCGGAGCATCACGGGCGACGGGGTGCGGCGCACGCTGGAGATCGTCGGCGAGCACCTGCCGCTGACGGTCACCGAGGTGCCGACGGGGACCGAGGTGCTCGACTGGACCGTGCCGAAGGAGTGGAACATCCGCGACGCCTACGTCAAGGACCCCTCCGGGCGACGGGTGATCGACTTCCGGGAGTCGAACCTGCACGTGGTGGGCTACAGCGTGCCGGTGTCGGGGACGTACTCGCTGGAGGAGCTGCGGCCGCGCCTGCACACGCTGCCCGACCAGCCGGCGCTGATCCCCTACCGGACCAGCTACTACGCCGAGACGTGGGGCTTCTGCCTCAGCCAGAACGCGCTCGACGCGCTCGGCGAGGGGCCGTACGAGGTGCTGATCGACTCGACGCTCGAGGACGGCTCGCTGACCATCGCCGAGCACGTCGTTCCCGGGCGGCTCCCCGACGAGGTGGTGGTCTCCTGCCACGTGTGCCATCCGTCGCTGGCCAACGACAACCTCGCGGGGATCGCCGTGGCCGTGGCGCTGGCGCTGGCGCTGAAGGAGCCGCGGTACACGTACCGGTTCCTGTTCATGCCGGGGACGATCGGGGCGATCACCTGGCTGGCGCGCAACCGGGAGCGCGTCCACCTGGTCGCGGCCGGGCTCACGCTGGCGTGCGCGGGCGATCCCGGGTCGCTGACGTACAAGCGGAGCAGGCGTGGCGACGCCGAGATCGACCGGGCCGTGGAGCATGTCCTCGAAGGCCGGCCGCACCGGGTGCTGGACTTCTCCCCGTACGGGTACGACGAGCGGCAGTTCTGCTCGCCCGGGTTCAACCTGCCGTTCGGCGGCCTGACCAGGACGCCGTACGCCGGATACCCGGAATATCACACCTCGGGGGACAACCCGGGGTTCGTCACGCCGGAGGCCATGGAGGACACCCTCGACGCCCTGACGCAGGTGGTCGAGGTGCTGGAGGGCAACCGCACCTACGTCAACCTCAGCCCGTACGGCGAGCCGCAACTGGGCAGGCGCGGACTCTACGGATCTCTTGGCGGAAGAAGTGACACGAAACAGGCGCAGATGGCGATGTTATGGGTGTTGAACCTGTCCGACGGGGAGCACAGCCTGCTCGACATCGCCCGACGATCCGAGTTGCCGTTCGCCGCCGTGGAGAGGGCGGCTCACGCTCTGCTGGATGCCGGACTGGTGAGGGAGAAGGCGTGATGGATCTCCGGGTCGGAGACGTCGTCGAGGTACGCGGGGAAGCCGAGATCCTGGCCACGCTGGACGAGCGGGGCGAGCTCGACGGGTTACCGTTCATGCCGGAGATGCTCCGCTTCTGCGGGCAGCGGATGACGGTGCACAAGGTCGCGCACAAGGCGTGCGACACGATCAGCCACGGCCGCATGCGACGCATGGAACGTGCCGTCCACCTGACCGGGGCCCGCTGCGACGGCTCGGCGCACGGCGGCTGCCAGACGGCCTGCTCGCTCTACTGGAAGGACGCCTGGCTCAAGAAAGTATCCGACGGGCCTGCGGCCCCGGAGAAGGACCGCAGGCTGCTGCCGCTGCTGGAGGTCAACTCGCACAAGCCGCCGGGGCCGGAGGGCGAGGAGCGCTTCGCCTGCCAGGCCACCGAGCTGCATCGCGCGGCGCCGACGTGCGTGCCGCTGAAGGACGTCCGGCAGTACGCCGTCGACGTGAAGAGCGGCAACGCGGGCGTCCTGAAGACGCTGCGCGGCCTGTTCTTCGCCGTCTTCAACCGCTACCAGTCGGTCAGCCGCAGGGTGCTGCCCGGCCGGCTGCGGATCAGGGGCGGGCTGGCCTGGGGCTGGGTGCCCAAAGGCAAGCCGGGTCCCACCCCGACCGGCACGCTCGACCTGCAGCCGGGCGAGCTGGTGCGCATCAAGTCGCGGCAGGAGATCGTCGCCACGCTCAACCACGAACGCCTCAACAGGGGCCTCGGCTTCGAAGAGGAGATGGCCAGGCACTGCGGCAGGACCGCCAGGGTCGTCGCACGCGTCGAACGCTGCCTGGACGAGCGCACCGGCGAGCTGCTGCAGATGAAGAACCCCTGCATCGCCCTCGAATCCGTCTACTGCGAAGGGGTCTACAGCGTCAACTGCCCGCGAGAGTTCCTCCCGTTCTGGCGGGAGATCTGGCTGGAGCGCGTCGACGAGACGGCCTCCTAGGGAGAGTTTCACATGGAAGTCAAGGACGCCGAGCAGCAGATCGGCTCCCTCGGCAAATTAGCCGGGCGTGGGCTGCGCTGGGGTCTGCTGGGCAACCTCGCCACGAAGGCGGGCTCCTTCGTGATGGGGCTGATCCTCGCCCGGCTGCTCGCGCCGGGCGACTTCGGCATCTACGCCGTCGCGCTCGCCGCGACGGCGTTCGTCATGTCGGTCAAGGACCTCGGCATCATGGTCGCCACCATCCAGTGGCGGGGCAAGCTCGAGGAGATGGCGCCGACCGCCACGGTGCTGTCGTTCCTGTCGGCCATGGCGCTGTACGCGGTGTTCTGGGTGGGCGCGCCGGCCTTCGCGGAGCTGGCCGGCACCGCCCAGGCCGCGCCCGTGGTCAGGCTGCTGACCTCGGTGATCATCGTCGAGGGCTTCACCGCGGTGCGCGCGGCGACGCTGATCCGCCGGTTCCAGCAGGACCGGCTGACGCTCGCCATCGGCGTCGGGTTCGCGGTCAACGCGGTGGTGGCCATCGCGCTGGCCGCGGAGGGCGCGGGCGCGTTCAGCTTCGCCTTCGGCCAGGTCGCGCAGTCCGTGGTGACCGGCGTGATCGTCTTCTTCGCCGCCCGGCTGCCGGTGCGGCTGGGCGTGGACCGCGCCATCGCGGGCAAGCTGCTGAAGTTCGGGCTGCCGTCGGCCGCCGGGATCGGGCTGGAGAGCGTGCTGCTCAACGCCGGCTACATCGTGGTGGGCGACATACTCGGGCACGTCTGGCTGGGCTACTACCTGCTGGCCTTCAACGTGTCGAGCTGGGTGCCCGGTCTGATCGGCCAGGCCGTCCGCAACGTCAGCATTCCCGGCTTCTCGCGGCTGGCCGAGCACACCTCCGAGGCGCTGTCGGAAGGCGTGCGGAGGGCGGCGCCGCTGCTGCTGACGGCCATCCTCCCGTTCGCGGTGGTGATGTCCGTGCTCGCGCACCCGCTGGTGTCGTTCCTCTACGGCGGCAAGTGGGACGAGGCGGCGGGCGTGCTGCGCTGGCTGGCGCTGGTGATGGTGGTCAGGATGCTGCTCTCGCTCGCGCTCGACATCCTCTCCGCCCAGGGTGACACCAGGGCCACGGTCTGGATGAACCTCGCCTACGGGGCCGCGCTCATCCCCGCGCTGATCGCCGGCACGCGCCTGGAGGGCATCCGCGGGGCCGCGGTCGGCCAGGTGGCGGCCAGCCTGCTCGTGGCGCTGCCGGTGGCGGCGTACTTCCTGCACCGGGCCGGGGTGCGGCTGGGCCCGGTGCTGCCCACCCTCGTGCGGCCCCTGCTGGCCGGGCTCGCCGCGGCGGGGGTGACGGCGCTGGTCAACCGGGTGGTGGAGGGCAACGCGCTGGTCCAGCTCGTGCTCGCCGGCGGCGCCGGCATCGTCGTGTACGTCCTGCTGGCCGTGCCACTCAGGCAGCTGTGGAGAAAGGAAGCCCGTTGAACCCCGATGCGCTGGTCTCGATCGGCCTGCCCACCTTCAACGGAGGCAGGAACTTGGAGAAGGCCGTCCTGTCGGTGCTGGCCCAGGATCACCAGAACCTGGAGCTGGTCATCTGCGACAACGCCTCCACGGACGACACCGAGGAGATCTGCCGCGACCTCGCGGCCGGCGACAGCCGGATCCGCTATCACCGCCAGCCGGAGAACATCGGCCCCGTCGGCAACTTCGCCACGGCGCTCCGCCTGGCCGAGGGGGAGTTCTTCCGCTGGGTCGGCGACGACGACACGCTCGCGGAGTACTGCGTGTCGCGCTCGCTGGAGGAGTTCGCCAAGGACGACCGGATCGTCCTGGTCACGGCGCAGACCGCGTACACCGCCGACGGCGTCACGCGGACCGGCCACTACCAGGGCACCGCGCTCAACTCCGACGACCCCGCCGAGCGCTTCGCCGAGATGCTGCGCCTGCTCACCGAGGACTACGTGCTCATGGACCCCCTGTACGGCGTGCACCGCACCGCGGTCGCCAGGACCGTGCCGCGCCGCGTGCTGGTGCGCGAGGACGAGATCGCCGCCGCCCAGCACGCGCTGTCCGGCCCCTGGGCGCACGTGCCCGAGGTGCTCTCGCACCGCAACTGGGCCAACGCGAACCCGGTGAAGATGAGCGGCCGGCTGGCCCTGCCCGCCTGGCGCGGCTATTTCGCCACGCTCATCCAGGCCCGCGTGCTGCTCGGCGTCATCGACCAGACGGAGCTCACGCCCGACCAGCGCCGCCGGGCGCGGCGGGCGGTCCTCAAGCTGTACGTGTCACGTCAGCGGCGGCTCGCGGCACGAGGCGGGAGAAAGCTCGCCCGCCTCGCCCACCTGACCCGCTGACCCGCTGACCCGCCACGCGCGCCCGGGGGTCAGGTCACTTGGAGCGGTCCCGGCGTCCGGCCAGCTCGACGAGCGCCGGGGGCGCCCAGCGCTTGAGCACCTGGCGCAGGTTGTTCTTGTACTTCTCGCCGGGACGCTGCTTGAACAGCGTCGTGTGATCGGCGTTGATCTCCTCGTCGGGGCGGCCGTTGGAGTAGTAGTAGAGCGCCATCGACCGGCGGGCCCGCTCAGGCGGGCAGGTCAGCGGGTCGGGGTGGCCATGGTTGGCGTCGTCGGTGGTGGCGAAGAGCACGAACCGGTTGAAGACCGGCAGCACCGCCTGCTCACACGTGCTCATGTCCTTGCTCCAGAGCTGCAGGTGACCGCCGTAGCTCTCCTCCCAGTCCTTGTTGAGGTAGAGCAGCCCGTTGAGCCTGCGGTCGAGGTCGAGCCGGCGGTGCCGGTTGAAGTCGGCGTGCACCTTGAGGAAGCCGCCCGACCTGATCTGGTGCAGCCCGCCGCCCTCGAGGTGCGGGTCGGGCACGAGCCGCTCGATGCCGGTCAAACGTTCCAGGAACTCGATGAAGACCTGACCGTTGAACTCGGCGAGCAGCTGCCGCGTCGCCGGCCCCATCTGCTCGGTGTCCTGCAGGGCCAGCTTCACTTCCTTGGAACTGTCGAACCGCTGCCAGTCGGCGTCCTTCGGCTCGGGAAACTCCGCGAGCACCGGATCGAGTACGCCCTCCGGCAGGAAATCGTCGATCACCACATGCCGGAACGGTGACGCGGTCAGAAAGCTCGGACGCAGGCGGTCGGCGATCGGGAACAGTTCGTCACGCCGGAACGTGAACTGCTGGACTTCCTGCATTTTTCGACTCCATCTGTCGGCGAAGGCCCATATTGGAATCGGAAATGAGGGGCTGATTTGTTACACGAAATAACGTTGTAACGAAGTGCGCAGAACCGCCGAGACAGGGAGTAGAAAGCGCAAGACAGGTGAGGTGCACATGACCACCATTTTCTCCGACAGCGGGATGGACGACGAAACCCGGCGCAGCCTGATCTATCGGGGGGACGTGTTCGTCTACTCCCCGACCCCGGCGTCACTGGAGCTCGTCGCGTTCGCGAAAGAGCTGATCAGCGAGGCGTTCGGGAAGCGGAACCCGGAAACCGCGCAGTTCGACATGGCGGTGGAGGACTTCGCCGCCCTCCTGGCCGAGCTCAAGCCCCGCTTCATCCATCATCCGCACAGCAAAAAACTGCTCGTCCAGATCATGGAGGAGCTCGGATTCCCGCTGGAACAGACGTACTTCGACGTGCCGCGGCTGCGCACCTCGACCTCGAACCACTATCTCGACTCGGGGATCTCCTACGCCTACCACGCCCACCGCGACTGCTGGTACGCCGCCCCGTTCAACCAGATCAACTGGTGGCTGCCGGTTTTCGAGGTGGTCCCGGAAAATGTCTTCGCCCTGCACCCGCGCTATTTCGACCGGCCGCTTCGCAACGGCAGCGGCGCGTACGAGTACGGCGAATGGCAGCGCGTTTCCCGCCCCACCGCCGCACAGCACATCCACTCCGACACAAGAGAGCAGCCCAGGCCGCAGGAGGACTTCGACCCCGAGCCCGACTTGCGGATCGTGACCGAGCCCGGCGGGATGCTGCTCTTCTCCGGCGCCCACCTGCACTCGACGGTCAACAACACCTCGGGCAGGACCCGCTTCAGCATCGACTTCCGCTGCGTCAACATCGACGACGTGCGCGCCAGGAGGGCCGCGCCCAACGTCGACGCCACCTGCCTCGGCACCACGCTCCGCGACTTCGTGCGCTGCACGGACCTGGAGCCGATGCCGGAGGAGCTGGCCAGGGAGTACGAGCAGGAGGCGCTCGTCAAGGCCGGTTGATCACGGCGTGCGGGCCCGCGCGAACCGGGCCCGCACCGCGGCGCGCAGCGCGGCCGGCGTCTTGTTCCTGGTGAACGGCAGCTCGAACACCCCCGCGAACAGGCGCGCCGCCACCACCGTCACCGGCACGGCCAGCGCCAGCGAGACCAGGAACGCCGGGACGCCCTGCTCCATGCGCGGGGCGACGACGAGCGCGTGGATGTTCACCACGATCGGCGCGTGGATCAGGTAGAGGCTGTACGAGAAGGAGCCCAGGCTCTTGACGGGCCCCGTGTCCAGCAGCCACACGACCGGGGCCGGCTTCCCGGTCGCCACCGCCGCCAGCAGGAGCACGATCGCGGGCCCGATCGCCAGGTCGATCCAGTACAGGTTGCCGATCGTCCACACCGAGCCCTTGAGCACGATGAGCGCCAGCACCGGCAGCAGCGCGGCCGCCGCCAGCCACTGGAAGGGGATCCGCCGCTGGAGCCGTACGACGCCCGCGCCCGCCATGCCCAGCGCGAACAGCGCGGCGAACTGCGGCGTCAGCCGCATCAGCTCGCCCACCACGGGCACCACCTGCGCGAGCAGCCCGACGGCCGCCACGACCGCGGTCACCGCGCCCACCATGACGATCGCGCCCATCCTGCGCAGGATCAGCAGCAGGAGCGGGAAGACGAAGTAGAGCTGGGCCTCCACGGCGATCGACCACAGCGCGCCGTTGGGGCTCGGGCTGCCGAACACGTCCTGCAGCAGCAGCCCGTAGATCAGCACCGACTTGCCGGTGGGCACGCCCTGCTCGGGCTGCGGCACCAGGGTCCAGGCGATCACCAGGCTGAGCGCCACCGCGGCCCAGTACGGCGGGAGGATCCGCCAGGCGCGGCGGTGCGCGAACCTGCCGAGCGAGTCCAGCCGCCACCCGTTGCGGGCCGGCGAGAGCGCGAGGGAGAAGCCGGACAGCACGATGAACACCACGACCGCGAAATGCCCGTAGACCATCCAGCTCGCCCAGCCGGGTCCGGTGTCCCGGGGAAAGCCGGGAAACGACAGCAGCCAGACGTGGTGGAAGACGACGAAAAGCGCAGCTAGACCGCGTATTCCGTCGAGGCCGGCCAGCCTGCGGCGGTCGACGGTGGCCGTCTGCAGCATTTCAGCGGACTTCACGACGGTCTATCGGTCGGTTCGGTTCCGACGTAACAGGTAAGTCCGTTTTTCGGATGAACAGTTGTGGCATAGCGGACAGGAACCCTGTACGCCATGCCGGGGGAATGTTATTTTCCGCACATTCGAACAGCTCGAAAATTTTGCGCAGGGGGCGGGGAAGTCTTGGAGTTCTGGAAAACCGTCTTCGACCTGGCCCGACGTAAGCTCGTCGGCCCCCCGATCCTGGCGCTCGCCGTGGTGGCCGGGGTCGTGGGGTTCCTCATCGTGCCTGCTCACTACACGGCCAACGTGGTGCTGCTGGTGACCGGTCCCGGCAACACGCAGCCGGCGCCGGGCGAGCCCCTGTCGAAGGCAGGGCGGACGAACCCGCTGCTGGTGGACAGCGCGGGGCTGCGTACGACGGCGGCGACGCTGATCCTGTCGGTCAGCACTCCCGAAGTGCTGGCCCAGCTCGGCGCGCCCAAGGACGGGCCGAACAAGCTTGTGATCGACGACGGAGGCAGCAACCAGGCGCTGTTCGGCAGCGGTGGACCGTTCCTATCCATCACCGCGGACAGCCCGAACGAGCGGACCGCCAAGGATCTCGTGGTACGGGCGCAGAAGCGGGTCGAGGACGAGCTGGCCGCCAAGCAGAAGGAGCTCGGGGCGCCGGCGATCCTGTACATCTCGCTGGTCAACGTCACGCCGCCGTCCACGCCCGAGGCGCAGCTCGGGGGGAAGATCCAGACGGCGGGGATCGCGGCCGTGCTCACGCTCTTCGCGGGGTTCGCGGCGGCGTACGCGTGGACGCTCAGGCAGGCCAGGCGGCGCGTCGCCGCCGGACCCTCGACGGAGTCCTGGACCGAGGCCGTGGACGCCGTCGAGCCGAGGCCCGTCCTGGAGCTCACCCCGAAGCCGGACGAGGCGCCCGAGCCCGAGCCCGAGCCGAAGAAAGAGGACGCCCCCCAGGTCGGCAAGGCCCAGGCTGTGGACGAGGACTCGGCGGACACCCAGACGTTCCCGATCGTCAAATGACGGTCAGCGCCCGGCGACCACCTCGGCGCACCGGCGCACCGCTGCCTGCCTGACGGGCAGCGGCGTGCCGGACTTGGCGGAGATCATCATGCCGATGGCCTCCGGGTTGAGCCGGTCGGCGAAGGCCAGGGCGCCGTCCTGGTCGAGCGGCGTCCTGTCCCAGTAGTTGTGGCAGATCGCGGTGTTGGCCGGGGGCGGGTCGGCGAGCGAGTGCACCTCGTCGACGTACACGCCGTACAGGATGAACTCGGAGACGTGCAGCCGCGAGGTGAACGCGTCGAGCCAGTGGCGCCCGGTGGCCTGCTGGATCCTGGTCCGCATGGCCCGCACCACGTGCGGGTCCCAGAACGTCAGCGAGCTGACGTAGTCGTGCAGCGGCGGCGGGGGCGCGCCGGGCAGGCCGAGCAGGTCCCGGGCCACCTGGTGCCAGCGGACGTGCCTGGTCATGCCCGCGTGCACGGCGTACTCGGCGCGGTGCAGGCTGAGCCGCCCGTCCGTCCGGAACGCGGCCACGTCCACCGGCCTGACCAGCACGATGTCGGAGTCGGCGATCAGCACCGCGTCGGCCTCGATCCGGGCCGTGAGGGAGAGCTTGAGCGCCTGCTGGATCACCCAGCCGCGGATGGGCGGCCACGGGCGCATGGTGTTGACCCACAGGCCCGACCGGGGCACGCGGACGTAGCGGCGGGGCAGCAGCTCTGGCTCGGTCCACACCCGGCAGCGGGCGCCCGCGTAGCGCGCGAACAGCTGCTTGTCGCGCGGCGGCACGATCACATGATGCACGGTGTCGTCCGTGGTGTGCTCGAGCACGGACGCGTGCAGCTCGGCGAAGAGCTCGGCGTCGGGGCCGAAGCTGGGCGTCACCACTGCCAACTTGGTCACGGAAGTCATATCGCCATAGGACAGGCGAGTCGTTACGTAACACCTGTGAGCCATTGGAACGATACCTGTGTGTCACGCCGGGAGCCCATGTTCGCGGCCTGAGGGGGAGGGCGCATGGACTTCTGGCTCACGGTCCTGGTTCTGTTCCGTCGTTGGTACGTCTCCGTGCCGGCGTTCCTGCTGGCCGTGGGGGTGGCCGCGGGCGTCTACTCGACGGTGCCGACCCTGTGGACCTCCAACGCGGCCATGGTCCTCACCACGCCCCGCACTGGCGCCAGCCTGCCGGTGCATCCGGGCACCACGAACGCGCCCGTGAACCCCCTGCTCAACTTCGACCGCGGGCTGACGATGACGGCCTCGATCCTGACCGCCCGGCTCACGACCGCCGACACGGCCGCCGAGCTCGGCATCGTGCCGAACGGGCCGGTCACGTACAAGGTGCACAACGGCAGCACGAACGCCGAGGCGCTGGCCTCCGGGCCGTTCGTGTTCATCGAGAGCGAGGCGAGCTCGCCCGAGGCGGCGCGGGACATCGTGCGCAAGGTCGCGGCCAGGGCCAAGGTCGAGCTGCTCAAGGGGCAGCAGGCGGTGAACGCGCCACCGGCCACGTTCATGACGCTGACCCAGGTGGTCGCGCCGACCCCGCCGGAGCCCGAGCCGGGGCGGAAGCTGCGGGCCGCCGTGGTGGCGCTCGCGCTGGGCCTCATGACGAGCCTGTTCGCCACGTACGCGTTCGACAGCTTCGTCGAGGCGCGCAGGCGCAGGAGACAGGCGGCCACGGCGTCCCGCCCGTCCGTCCAGGTGGACCAGCGGGTCCTCGTCGCCGCCGACGCCCACGTGAACGGCAAGCACACGTGACCACCGGCCTGGACACCCGGCCGCTGCCGGGGATGCCGCGCCCGGCGGACGCGGCCACGCTGGTCTGCCTGTTCGTGGTGACGCTCATGCTCATCCCGGCCCGCATGATCATCCGCGGGCTCCCGCTGGCGCTCTCCGTCGCCAACGTGCTCGCGCTCGTCGCCGCGCTCCTGTGGCTCTGCTCGCAGCTCACCAGGACGCTGGGCGCGGCCAAGGGCCGCAACCCCGTCAGGTACGCGCTCTTCCTCTACGTGGCCTCGGCCGCCGCCTCGTACGGCTACGGCACCTACGGCTACCTGCCGACCGACGAGCTCAACCTGGCCGACCACGCGATCGTGCTGGTGCTGGCCAACGCGGGACTCGCGCTGGCGGTGTGCGACGGAATCCGGCTGCGCGAGCGGCTGGACTTCGCGCTCAAGGCCATCGTGGTGGCCGGCGCGCTCATGTCGCTGGTGGGCGCGTTCCAGTTCCTGCTCAACCTCGACCTGACGCAGTACATGCAGATCCCCGGGCTGCGGTTCGTGATCGAGGACAAGTTCGTCTTCGACAGGAACGCGATGCGCAGGGTGGCGGCGACGGCGGCGCATCCGATCGAGTTCGGCGTGGTCTGCGCCATGATCCTGCCGCTCGCCGCGCACTACAGCTTCCGCGCGCGCGAGCTGGGCAGGCCCGCCCTGCGCTGGTGGCTGTGCACGGCCGCGATCGGCATGGGGCTGATGTTCTCGGTGTCGAGGTCGGCCATCCTGGGCCTGGCTGGGGTCGGGATCGTGCTGCTGCTCGGCTGGCCGGCGCGGCGGCGGATCCAGGCGGTCGTGGTCATGGCCGGCTTCCTCGTCGTGATGAAGGTGATCTCCCCGGGGCTGCTCGGCACGATCTTCGGCCTGTTCGACAACTTCTTCAACGACAGCAGCATCGGCTACCGCACCCACGACTACGCCTTCGCGGGGCAGGAGATCTCCAAGCACCTGTGGCTGGGGCGCGGCATGGGCACCTGGTACTACCCCAAGTACCAGGTCTTCGACAACCAGTACATCCAGGGCGCGATCGACACGGGGATCCTCGGCGTGTCGATCTTCCTCGGCATGTTCGTCTGCGCGTTCGTCTGCGCGCTACGGGCCCGCTACCTCAGCGCGGACCCGGGCGTCAGGGAGCTGGGGCTCACGCTGGCGGCTTGCCTGGTGGCCCCCGTGCTCGGCGCGGCCACGTTCGACCTGCTGTCGTTCGCGATCGTCACCGGCCTGGCGTTCCTGCTGATCGGGGCCACCGGGGCGCTGCTCCGGATGGCGGAGGCCGAACGGCGCCCCGATCACTTGCCGTTGCAGGTGAGCGGCCGGACGATGGAGGTGACCCGGTAATCCTGGTCGATGGTGACGATGTGGTTCTCCTCGAACTGGATGGTGTCCAGGCAGTCGCCCGACATGGGAGCGAACTCCCACGTCTTGTCCACCACCAGGTTGTTCTTGACGATCAGGCTGCCGTGGATGTTGTGCAGCTGGACCGTGTAGTTGCCGCCCATCACCAGGTTGTTGGTCACCGTGACGTCCCGCGTGCCGTCCGGCCGGTCGTTGAAGAAGATCGGCGAGTTGTAGTTGGCGACGCCGCGCATGTCGAGCGTGGTGTGGTCGAGCGTGAAGTTCTTGCCCGCGTTGAAGGTCTGGACGCCGTCGGAGTAGTTCTTGGTGCCGTCGGAGCAGAGCCTGGCGTACGAGTCCTTGATCGAGATGTTGTCCCCCGAGTCGCGGAACCCGTCGGCGTGGCCGCGGATCAGCACCCGCTCGACCGTGTAGTTGGCGACGCCGATGGCGGGCGCGGTCAGGCACTGGCCGGTCGGCCCCACCGTGCTGTCGGCGATGCTGTACGTGTAGTCGCGGCCGTCGAACTCGGCCTGGACGCCCCCGTCGATCTGGCTGTTGACGATCTTGACGTTGTCGGCGGCGATGAGCAGGTCGCCGGTGACGTGCACGCCGTCGAGCACGGTGTTCGCCTTGGTCACCCGGTGCGCCGGGCCGTCGTTGGCCGCCAGCGTGCGTAGCGTGGTGCCGGGCGGGAGGCCCGTGCAGGCCGGCGTGGGGTGGTCGGGGCAGCGGCGGCCGTCAGGGGCCACCACCGGGCGCGAGGCGAGCCGGGTCGGCGGGGCGGCCGTCGGGCTGGCCGACGAACTGGCCGGCGAGCTGGCCGTCGGACTGGCCGACGGGGGGCCCGAGGCGGTTACCGTCACCGTCACGGTGGGCCTGGCCACGGTGTTGCCGGCGCTGCAGGCCGCGGTCAGCAGGACGACCGCCCCCATGAGTAGCCTTCTCATCGACCGACCTCCCCTAGGCCAGACGCTCGGTCAGCCGCGCCCACGAGCCGGCCTCGAGATCGCGCGGGCTGATCGCCGAGACGGGCAGCGGCCAGTCGATCTTGAGATCGGGGTCGTCGTAGCGCACGGCCAGATCTTCCGACGGATCGTGCTCCCTGTCGATCCGGTAGCAGGTGTCGGCCTCGCCGGTGAGCGCCTGGAAGCCGTGCAGGAATCCGGCGGGCACGTACAGGGTGAGGAAGTCCCGGTCGTCCAGCCGTACCGAGAACTGCTCGCCGAACGTGGGGGAGCCGGGACGGATGTCCACCAGCACGTCGTGCACGGCGCCGCGGGCGCAGCGCACCAGCTTGGCCTCGCCCCGCCCGGACCTGCCGTGCATGCCGCGCACGGTGCCCTGGCGCGAGCGCGACTGGCTGTCCTGGACGAACGCGGCCGGGTCGATGCCGTGCTCGGCCGCCACGAGGGCGTCGAACGTCCTGGTGAACAGGCCGCGGTCGTCGCGGTGGGGCGATGGCCTGAACAGCAGCACCCCGTCGAGCGGGGTCCGCTCTACTTTCATGGAAGCATCCTTTCGAAAGGGGCCGGCCGATGGAGCCCGTCGCGAGCGTCGTCATCCCCGCGCACAACGAGGAAGCGGTCATCGGGGCGGGGCTGGCGGCCCTGCTGGGGGATTCGCGGCCGGGGGAGTTCGACGTCGTCGTGGTGGCCAACGCCTGCGCGGACGCGACCGCCGTGGTGGCCCGCGCGGCGGGCGTGCGGGTGATCGAGACGCCGGTCGGGGGCAAGGCGCACGCGCTCAGGCTGGGCGACGCGGCCTGCCGTACGTTCCCCCGCCTCTACCTGGACGCGGACGTCGAGCTCGGCACGGAGTCCGCGCGGGCGCTCGTGGCCGCCTGCGGGCGTCCGGGGGTGCTGGGCTGCGCGCCGGTGCCCGTGCTGGATCTGGAGGGCGCCGGGTGGGCGGCCAGGCGCGTGCACAAGGTGCACGACCGCATGGTCGGGCCCAGCCGCGTGCTCGCCGGGGCGGGCGTCTACGTGCTTGGCGAAGAGGGGCATGCCAGGGCCTTCCCGGTGCCCGACGACGTGCTGTCCGACGACGGCTGGGTGCACGCGAGCTTCGCGGACGGCGAGCGGGTCGCGGTGCCCGAGGCCACGTCGATCGTCCGCCCGGCCAGGACCGTCCGCGCCTACCTGCGCCGCCGGGTCCGCGTGCGGCTGGGCAACAGGCAGCTGGCCGCGCTCGGCCGCCCGGTGACCCTGACCGGCCTCCGGCTGTCCTCCGTGGGCACGCTCGTACGCGGCCGCGAGGTGAGCCCGCTGGACGCGCTCTGCTACCTGGCCGTGCTGGTGCTCGACCGGGCGCTGACCGCGCTCCGGCGCCCCGGCCGGGTCCGGTGGGGGACCACCCGTGACTGATCACCTCGGCAGCAGGTCGTAGGTCCTGATCGTCCCGAACGGCGGGCCGAGCGGGTCCGGCTTGAGGTTGATCGTCCGCAGGTGGCGGAAGCGTCCCGTGCTCAGCAGGTACGGCTCCTCCAGCGGGTTCCCGTAGATCATCCGCACCGGTCGCGGAGCCCGGTCCACCGAGGCGACCAGCCGGTCGATGACCTCGCTGAAGATCTTGCCGCGGAACGGGTTGTTGAAGAACGCCACGGTCACGTCGTCGGGGATGTCGTAGTCGAGCACGTCCGAGGCGATCAGCTGGATCTCGCCGCACTTCCGGCGTACCCGCATGTTCCTGACGTTCTCCTTGGCGATCTCGGTGAGCTCCTCGGACAGCTCGACCCCGATCACCCGCTTGAACGGGTACTGGGACGCCTGCACGATCACCCGGCCCATCCCCGAGCCGAAGTCCACGAACACGTCCCGCTCGCCCACCTCGCTCTTGGGCAGCGCCTTGCGCAGCGCCCGCCAGTTGAGCGCGGCGTAGTAGACGCGGTCCTCGCCCTCGAGCCCCATGTCGGCCAGGTCGACGCGCTCGGCCGTGCGCACGCCGTACCTGCGCTCGTACAGGAGCTGGCCGACGTTGCGCCGCAGCCACTTGTATGCACTCATGCGATCACTTTCGAGTAGGCGGCTATGAGGGCTTTGCGGGATTCGTCCCAGGACAGGGGTCCCCTGACGCGTGCCTGGCCGATCTCGCCCATCCTGCGCCGCTCCTCCGGATGGTCCAGCAGGTACGAGATCAGCTTCGCGAACTCGGCCTCGTCGTTGGCCGGCGCGTACACGGCCGCCTCGCCCGCCGACACCCGCGCCTCGCGCAGCTCGAAGGAGACGATCGGCTTGGCCATGGCCATGTACTCCATGACCTTGTTCATGGTGGAGACGTCGTTCAGCGGGTTGAGGGGGTCGGGCGACAGGCACACGTCCGCCGTGGACAGGTAGCGCATCAGGTCCTCGTCGGGGATCCGCCCGGTGAACTCCACCCGGTCGCCCAGCCCGAGCTGCTTCGACAGCGCCACCATCGCGTCGAACGTGTCGCCGCCCCCGACGAACACCGCGTGCCAGTCCTGCCGCTCCAGCTTGGCCAGCGCGCGCAGCGCGTAGTCCACGCCGTCCTGCGGCCCCATGACGCCCAGGTAGCAGAGCAGGTACGGCTTGCCGCGCTTGGCCGACCCGTCCGGCGGCACCTGGTGGAAGCGCTCCACCGCGGGCGCGCTGCGCACCACGAAGACGTCCTCGGGCCGCTTGCCGCCCCTGGTCAGCGCGATCTGCCGGTAGCTCTCGTTGGTCGCGATCACCACGTGCGCCGCCTGGTACGTGAGCCGCTCCAGCCGGCACACCGCACGGTAAAGCAGGTCCTTGCCCCGCCCGAACCGCGACAGGTACAGCTCGGGCACCAGGTCGTGCTGGTCGAACACGAACCGCGTGCCGCGCCTGGCCAGCCGCCGCGCCACCAGGAAGAACAGGTCCGGCGGGTTGCACCCGTGCACCACGTGGACCGGTCCCACCTTCCTGGCCAGCCGGAACGTGTGCCAGAGCGCCGAGCCGTACTCCTTGAGATAGCCCAGCGGCCCGCCGGTCGCCGCCTTGAGGGGGTAGCGGTGGATCGCGATGCCGTCGATCAGCGCGTACGGCTCCGTGTCCTGCTTGGCTCCCCGCGGGCAGATGACGTGCACCTCCCAGCCCGCGTCCCGCAGCGTGACGCTCTCCTGCCACACCCGGCGGTCCATGGGCACGGAGAGGTTCTCGACGAGGATGAGTGCTCGTTTACCAGGCAAGGCCCACGTATCCAGGGGTCGTCCGGCGCTCGGCGGCGTCGGGGAGGCGGACGAGGTCGATGATCGTACGGCTGCCCGCGCGGGCGACGGCGTCCACCACCGCCGGCTCCCGCGAGCCGATCACGCACACCTCGGCGTGCTCGAGCACGTCGTCGATCGAGGTGGTCAGCAGGTCGCCCAGGTGGGGGAGGCGCTGCTCGATGTACTCCCGGTTGGCGCCCATCAGGCGCGACAGGGTCACGTTCTCGTCGTAGATGCGCAGGTCGTACCCCTTGCCGAGGAGCCGTTCCGCCAGCTCGACCAGGGGGCTCTCGCGCAGGTCGTCGGTGCCCGGCTTGAACGACAGGCCGAACAGCCCGACCTTGCGGCTGTCGGCGGCCACGACGAGCTCGAACGCGCGCTGCAGGTGCGCCTCGTTGGCGGGCAGGACGTGGGAGAGCAGCGGCACGGAGACGTCGGCCCGGCGCGCGGCGTAGACCAGGCCGCGCAGGTCCTTGGGCAGGCACGAGCCGCCGAACGCGAATCCCGGGCGCAGGTAGGCCGGGCTGACGTTGAGCTTGCGGTCGGCCAGGAACACGTCCATGACCTCGTGGGAGTCGATCCCCAGTGCCTGGCAGACCGCGCCCAGCTCGTTCGCGAAGCTGATCTTCAGCCCGTGGAACGCGTTGTCCGCATATTTCGTCATCTCGGCCACCGCGATCGGCACGTGGAACACCTCGCCGGGCAGGCCCTCGTAGAGGGCCGCCACCAGCTCGCCGGCGGCCGGGTCGCTCTCGCCGATCACGGTCTTGGGCGGCTCGAAGAAGTCCCTGACGCTGGTGCCCTCGCGCAGGAACTCCGGGTTCACCGCCACCCCGAAGTCCCGCCCCGCCCGCAGCCCCGACGCGGCCTCCAGGATCGGGATGAGCAGTTGCTCGCACGTGCCCGGCAGCATCGTGCTCCGGAAGACCACGGTCTGTCCCGCGCTGAGCGCGCCGCCTATCTCCTCGGCGACCCGCTCCAAATAGCGGGTGGATAAGCTGCCGTTCGCGGCCGACGGCGTGCCCACGCAGACCAGCGACACGTCCGTCGCCCGCACCGCCTCGGCGGCGTCCGTGGTCGCCCGCAGCGCGCCCGTGCGGACCATCTCGGCGGTCAGCTCGCCGATGCGCTCCTCGACCACCGGCGCGCGGCCGGAGGCGACGAGGTCCACCTTGGTCTGGTTGACGTCCACGCCCACGACCTCGTGCCCCATCGAGGCCAGGCAGGCGGCCGACACGCAACCGACGTAACCGAGTCCGAAGACACTGATTCTCACGGTCCGGGCCCTCCCCCGTCGCGTCAGGAGCAGGGCCCCGGGGCATATGTCGTGCCCCACCCGGCTCACCCTAGTTTGTTCGCCACAGCTTGTTGGAGCGTTACAGGTTCCTGATCTTGCGTGCGAGTGCCCTGAGGCGCTCCGACTGCCTGGCCCGGGCGGCGAGCGCGTCGCGCGCCCTGCGTGCGGCCAGCCGCAGCCGGCTGCGCGTGACCACCCCTTGGCAGACGACGCTCTCGCCGGTCTTGGCCCGGCGCTTGTACTCGTCGTCGCCCCGGCCCAGGTCGATGCGGGTGAGGCCGAGCGCGGGGGCGGCCCGTACGAGCTCGCGCAGCAGGATCCAGCCGGGGGCCAGCCCGGAGTGGACGGGGTCGTAGACGGGGAACCACCAGTGCAGCACCCCGCCGGAGCGCATGCCGAAGTGGGCGGCCAGCAGGTGCGGGCCCGCGTGCACGGTGGACAGCACGCCGCCGAAGTCGGGGTCGCGGGTGTGCAGGAGCTTGGTGAGCAGCTCGATCCGGCCGGGCTCGGCGAAGTAGTCCCTGGCGCCCGTGGCGGCGTACTGGGCACGCTTGAGCCGTACGACCTGCTCCAGGGCCTCCGGATCGACCGTGTCGGCCTCGAAACGGACGGGGCCCAGCGTGCGCTCGGCCTTGGCGGCGCGCCGCCTGGCCTGGCCCATGTTCTCCTTGCCGGTCCGCGACGCGCGGCCCAGGTAGCCGTCGAGCCCGCCGGTCACGTCCACGTACGGCGAGGCCCGGCGCGTGACGACCCACGGCTCGAACCCCTCCTGCTCCAGCAGGTGATCGAACTCCAGCCCGCCGAGCAGCTCCAGCGGGCGGAAGGGCGTGCCCGGCGCGCGGATCGGCCCCTGGAAGTCGGCCCCCGGCCAGCCCACGGGCCGCAGCCGGGCGCCGTCGCGGTGGCAGGCCATGAGCGCGTCGATCTCCCCGCGCCCGTTCCTGGAGACGGCCACGTGGACCTTCGCGAACTCGTGGACGGCCGCCGCGAAACCCGGGTGGAAGTACGGGCTGTCCAGCGCCGGGTTCGCCGCCCGCAGCCGGTGCCAGGCGTCCAGCTCCTCCGCGGTGAGCTCGTCGAACGCCTTCATGAGGCGGTCATCACGCTGGAGGGCCGCAGCAGCGCGGCGAACGACGCCTTGGAGATCTTCCTGCCCGCCAGTGCCCGCGCGCCCTCGCCGAGCAGCACGGCCAGGTAGTACGCGGTCCCCGCCAGCCGCCCCCTCCGCCTGCGGAACAGCTTCACCTTGTTGACGATCAGCAGCGCGGCCAGCGCCGGGTTCGTGCCCGAGTCGCCGCCGATGTGCTCGATGACCGACGCGGGCTCGTACCAGGTGAGCCAGCCCTTGTCGGCGGCCCGCAGGCAGTACTCGGTCTCCTCGCTGTAGAGGAAGAACGACTCGTCCCACGGCCCGATCTCGCGCATGGCGGGCACGGACATCAGCATCGCCGCCCCCGTGGCCCACGCGAACGCGCCGGGGCGCTCGTACTCGCGGGGATCGGTGACCAGCTCGCCGAGGCGCCCCATCCGCCCGGCCAGGTCGCCGCCGATGATCGCCTCCACCACGGCCCTGCCGACGGTGGGCATCCGGCGCAGCGACGGCTGCAGCGACCCGTCCGGATTGACCATGTACGGCACCGCGATGCCCCTGTGCGGCTCCCGCAGAGCCCGGGCCAGCGGTTCGATCGACCCGGGGAGCAGGCGGCAGTCCGGGTTGATGACGTAGACGGCGTCCAGCTCGTCGAGGTCCAGCGTGTCCACGGCGGCGTTGATCGCGGCCGCGTACCCGGCGTTCCTGCCCAGCTGGACCGTGCTCACCGGCAGGTCCTCGACCCGCTTGGCGATCACCTCGCAGTCGTCGGCCGAGGCGTTGTCGGCCACGACGACGGCGGCCAGCTCCACGCCGCGCGCGCCCTCCGCGAGGCTCCGCAGGCACCCCTCCAGCACGTCGGCGCTGTTGTAGGTGACGATCACCACCGCGACACGCATCCGGGTCAGCCTCGCGTCCGCTTGTAGAGGCGGGCCGCGGCCTTCCTGGCCCGCTGGGCCAGCGGCGGCCGGCCGTCGAGCACCCGGTGGATCCATCCCTCGTCCAGGTCGTGGCGCAGGCTGTTGCGAGCCTGGAGCCACTGTCCCGGGGTGGCCCGCCCGCCGTCGCTGGTGTACGCGCAGGTCACGCCGGCCCTGCGGAGCCTGCCGAGCACGTGCCGGTCATAGGAGCCGAAGGGGATCGCCACCCTCGTCACCGGATGGCCGCATAATCCCCCGATCAACCGGTGCGCGGCCGACAGCTCCTGCTCCTGCTGCTCCGGGGAGAGCCGCCGCCAGTCGCGGTGCCCCCAGCCGTGCGAGCCGATCCGCATGCCCGATGCGGCCAGTTCCTTGACCCCGTCGGCGGCCAGCCGGCCCGGCTCGCCGATCAGCCCGGCCAGCACGAAGAACTCACCCCGCAACCCGCGCTCCAGCAGCCGGGGGAGGGCGATCTCCACGTCGGAGGCGTTGCCGTCGTCGAACGTGATCCGCACGTCCCGGCGGTCCACGACCGCGTCCAGCACCTGCTCGAACTGCTTCACGCTGACCCAGGTCGTGTCCTCGCCCGGATCGAGGGGCCGATCGGTGTCACCGATGCCATGAACGGTGAGGTTGATGATCGATCCCGTCAGCGTCATTTACCGATCCCCCCAGTCCGGCTCAGCTCTTGTGTATCCGGCCTTTCCCTTAGACCGTTACAAGTCCCGCCAGACCTGGTCCAACAACCGCTGAAGGTGCACCCCTCTGCGCACGTCGATCGCGTGCGACCGTCCCGTCCTGACCGCCTCCGCGAACTCCGCCCGCAGCGCCGCCCGGGTCGCCTCGTGGTCGGCCGGGATCCGGGCGAAGTCGAGCACCAGCTCGCCCTGCGGGCCGTACAGCTCGTAGACCGTGCGCTTGCCCACCCCCGGCACCTTGCCGCAGAGCGAGAGCTGGCTGACCGCGCCGCCCTCGTGCAGGCACGTGAGCGCGAGGAAGCCGTGCGGGTCGCCCGCGGGGCGGATCTCCTTGATCGGGCCGACGGCCGCGTCGAGCAGGTCGAGCCCGTGCGGTCCCGTGTTGTAGAGCACGCCGTGCCGCACCCGCCACGGATGATCGAGAAAGGGGCCTTCGAGGAACTCGCCGGTGAGCTGGCTCGCCCGCGCCCCCAGCACGGGGAAGTCGCGTGCCCGCGCCAGGAACTCGCGCACGGCGGGCCGGTAGCGGTTGGTCATGACCAGCTGGGTCGGCACGCCGCTCGCGACCCTGGCCAGCTCCTCGGCGGCGGCCAGGTCGAGGGCGAGCGGCTTGTCGAGCAGCAGCGCCCGCCCGGCCCGCGCGGCCTCGGCCGCCAGTTCGGCCTGCGCGTCCGGCGGCACCGCGAACGCCACCGCCTCGCACCTGTCGAGCAGCTCGCGGTAGTCCTCGTAGTACGGCGCCCCGAACCGGTCCGCCAGCGCCCGGCCCGCCTCGGGCCGCCTGGCCCACACCCCGGCCAGCCGGGTCTCCGGACCTCGGGCCAGCATGGGCGCGTGGAAGGTCCCCGCCCACAGCCCGGCGCCGGCCAGCCCCACCTCTATGGGTCTCATCGCAGCCCCGGCTCCACCGCCTTCTCTCATCGGCGGTACCACTCCACGGTGCGGCGGAGCCCGTCCTCCAGCCCCACCCGGGGCCGCCAGCCGATCAGCTCCCGCGCGGCCCCCGGATCGGCCGTCTGCGGCACGTCGAGCGGCCGGTCGGGAACGCTCCCGAACGGCGGCGCCGACTCCTCCCCGGCGATCCGGTAGAGCAGCTCGACCGCCTCCCGCACGGACACCTTCGTCCCCGTGCCCACGTCGAACGCCTGCCCGACCGCCCGCTCGCCCAGCCCGGCCAGCGCGAACGCCTCGACCACGTCATCGACATAGACCCAGTCCACGAGCTTGGACCCGCTGGTCAGCCGCGGTCGCTCGCCCCTGATCAGGGCCAGCGTCACGTACGGCACCAGCTTGGCGGTGTCGCGCTGGCCCGGCCCGTACACCATGGTCGGGCGCACGATCGTGTAGGGCACGTTCCAGAGCCGGTGGTACAGCTCGGCGTACCCGGTCGCCGCCGCCTTGGCCATCGCGTACGGCGACGGCGGCGGCGCATGCCCGTTGCCCGGCCGCGGCTCCTCGCTCGACCCCGCCAGCACCACCCGGCACCCGGTTCCGGCCGCGGCCGTCAGCACGTTGACCGTGGTCCTGAGGTTGCCCTCCAGCGTCGGCCCCACGACCGACACGTCCCTGGCCCCGTTCACCTCACTGGCCAGGTGGAAGACCACCTCGGGGCGGACGGCGGCGAACAGCCCGTCCACGGCCCGCGGATCGCGCAGGTCGTGGCCGCTCCCGGTGCGGCTCGCCCCGTGCACGTCGGCGCCCAGCTCCGTCAGCCGCCTGACCAGGCGCGCGCCGATGAACCCCGAGGCTCCTGTCACCAGGGCCCGCCTGCCATGCCACTCCACGAACGCCCCCCTCTGGCCGGCGGGCATACGAAAAGGGGCCCGCGCGAACGGGCCCCATCAAATCGTGAATATCAGGCTATGCGCCAGGTGTCGCCACCCATCAGCAGCTCGCCCAGGTCGCCGGGCCCCTTCTGGGCGACGGCCTCCTCGAGCTGCTCGGCCATCAGCACGTCGTACGCCGGCCGGTCGACCTGGCGGAAGATCCCGATCGGCACGTGCTCGAACGCCGGCTCGTCCAGCCTGCTGAGCGCGAAGGCCACCGACGGGTCGGGGTTGTGCGCGTCGTGCACGAGGATCTGGTCCTCGCTCACGCCGTCGCGCGCCACGACCTCGATGCCGCCGTTCGCGGCGCGCACCACGGCCTTGGAGGAGCTCACGATCGGCTGACCGTGCTCCAGGCGCAGCGTGATGTCGTCGCGGACGTCGGGGTCCTTGAGCTGCTCGAACGCGTTGTCGTTGAAGATGTTGCAGTTCTGGTAGATCTCCACCAGCGACGTGCCGCGGTGCGCGGTGGCCTCGCGCAGCACCGACTGCAGGTGCTTGCGGTCGGAGTCGATGGTGCGGGCCACGAACGACGCCTCGGCGCCGATGGCCAGCGAGATCGGGTTGAACGGCTTGTCCAGCGAGCCCATCGGCGTGGACTTGGTGATCTTGCCGACCTCGGAGGTGGGCGAGTACTGGCCCTTGGTCAGACCGTAGATCCTGTTGTTGAAGAGCAGGATGTTCAGGTTGACGTTGCGGCGCAGCGCGTGGATCAGGTGGTTGCCGCCGATGGAGAGCGCGTCGCCGTCACCGGTGATCACCCACACGCTCAGGTCCGGCCGGGAGGCGGCCAGACCCGTCGCGATCGCGGGCGCGCGGCCGTGGATCGAGTGGAACCCGTACGTGTTGAGGTAGTACGGGAACCGCGACGAGCAGCCGATGCCCGAGACGAACACGATGTTCTCGCGCCTGAGCCCAAGCTCCGGCAGGAAGCTCTGCACCGCGGCCAGGATCGCGTAGTCACCGCAACCCGGGCACCAGCGGACCTCCTGGTCGGACTTGAAGTCCTTGAGGCTCTGCTTGACGTCGGTCTTGGGGATGAGCGACAGGCCCTTCCCGTTCAGCAGCTCAGTCACTTTCGATCACGTCCTGGATGACTCCGGCCAGCTCCTCCGCCTTGAACGGGAGCCCGCGCACACGGTTGTAGCTGATCACGTCGACGAGGTAGCGGGCCCGCAGCAGCAGGGCCAGCTGGCCGAGGTTGATCTCGGGCAGCAGCACCTTGTCGTAGTGCTTGAGCACCTCGCCGGTGTTGGCGGGCAGCGGGTTGAGGTGGCGCAGGTGGGCCTGTGCGACCTTGCCGCCGCTCCTCCTGATCCGCCGGACGGCCGCGGCGATCGGCCCGTACGTCGAGCCCCACCCGATGACCAGCACCTTCGCGTCGCCGTCCGGGTCGTCGACCTCCAGCGGAGGAACGTCGATGCCGGCGATCTTGGCGGCTCGCGTGCGGACCATCAGGTCGTGGTTGTTCGGGTCGTAGGAGATGTTGCCCGTGCCGTCGGCCTTCTCGATCCCGCCGATGCGGTGCTCGAGGCCGGCCGTGCCCGGGATGGCCCAGGGGCGGGCGAGCGTCTCGGTGTCGCGCTTGTACGGCAGGAACTCGCCGTCGGCGCCGTTCGGCTCCTTGGTGAACTCCTGCGAGATGTCCGGCAGCTCCGAGATCTCGGGCAGGCGCCAGGGCTCCGAGCCGTTGGCCAGGTAGCCGTCCGAGAGCAGCATGACCGGAGTGCGGTACTTGACGGCGATCCTGGCCGCCTCGATGGCCGCGTCGAAGCAGTCGCTCGGCGACATCGGCGCCACGATCGGCACCGGCGACTCGCCGTTGCGCCCGAACATGGCCATCAGCAGGTCGGTCTGCTCGGTCTTGGTCGGCATGCCGGTGCTCGGCCCCGCACGCTGCACGTCCACGATGATCAGCGGCAGCTCGGTGGTGACCGCCAGGCCGACGGTCTCGGCCTTCAGCGCCACGCCGGGGCCCGAGGTGGTGGTCACGCCGAGCGCTCCGCCGAACGCGGCCCCGAGCGCCGCGCCGACACCGGCGATCTCGTCCTCCGCCTGGAAGGTGCGGATGCCGAACCGCTTGTGCTTGCTGAGCTCGTGCAGGATGTCGCTGGCCGGGGTGATCGGGTAGGAGCCCAGGAACAGCGGCAGCTTGGACTGCACGCTGGCGGCGATCAGGCCGTACGCCAGGGCCTGGTTGCCGGAGATGTTGCGGTAGACGCCAGGGGAGAGCTTGGCGGGCTTGACCTCGTAGGAGACGGAGAAGGACTCGGTGGTCTCGCCGTAGTTCCAGCCTGCCTGGAAGGCCGCGATGTTGGCCTTGGCGATGTCGGGCTTCTTCGCGAACTTCTGCTCGAGGAACTTGACGGTGTGCTCGGTCGGCCGGTGGTAGAGCCAGCTGAGCAGGCCGAGGGCGAACATGTTCTTCGAGCGCTCGGCGTCCTTCTTGGACAGCTCGAAGCCCTCGAGTGCCTTGACGGTGAGGGAGGTCAGCGGCACCGCGTGCACGTGCCACTCGCTGAGCGACTCGTCCTCCAGCGGGTTGGCGTCGTAGCCGACCTTCTGCAGGTTGCGCTTGGTGAACTCGTCGGTGTTGGCGATGATGTCCGCGCCTCTGGGCAGGTCGCCCAGGTTGGCCTTGAGCGCGGCCGGGTTCATGGCCACGAGCACGTTCGGCGCGTCGCCGGGCGTGAGGATGTCGTGGTCGGCGAAGTGCAGCTGGAAGCTCGACACGCCGGGCAGGGTGCCTGCGGGCGCGCGGATCTCAGCGGGGAAGTTGGGGAGCGTCGACAGGTCGTTGCCGAACTCCGCCGTGCCTGCCGTGAAGCGGTCGCCGGTGAGCTGCATACCGTCGCCGGAGTCTCCGGCGAATCTGATGATCACACGGTCGAGCTGCTGCACCTGCTTAGTCACAGCTCAGTCCTCCTCGACGCGCCGAAGCGCGGTTGCCTTGGGCGCGGCGTTCTCTGTTTCCATGCTAAATCCTCGGAAGGTCACGCGTTTGTGTCCCGCAAAGAGCGGGTAAACGCGGTAGACGCGGTCTGAGTCAGGGTGAGGCGGGAGAACGACGACACAGCCCGGACGCGAGCCTGCAGAGGTCGACATGCAGGCGGGCGTAGAGGGCGGTTCGGGTCACGAACGCCAACTATACGTCCCCCCAACACGTGTCTTACGTCAGGGGCTGCTTACCCGGCAGCTCGTTTCCCGACCCGTACAAGCGTCCGGCCTGCATCCCCGCAGGGCCGTACAGCTCAGGAACGGTGACGAAGCTGTAACCCTTCCCGCGCAGCCTTTCGATGATGTCCGGAACGGCGTCAACCGATTCCCGATGGATGTCGTGCATGAGAATGATCGCACCTGGATGCGCCCGACGCACGGCAAGGTCGACGATGTCGCGGGCTTTCTCTTCGAGCTGATCCTTGGTGTCGACATCCCACGTGACCAGCGCGATCCCCTCCTGGGCGGCGACGTCGCGCAGCTCCTGGCTCACGGCCCCGTACGGCGGCCGCAGGAGCGTCGGTTTCTGCCCGATGGCGGCCTCGACCGCGGCCTCGGTACGCCCCAAGGAGTCGGCGATCTTGATGACCGGCTGTTTCGAGAGGTCCCTGTGCGCCCAGGTGTGGTTGCCGATCAGATGTCCTTCGGCGCTCATCCTTCTGAGCAGCCCGGGCTGGGCGGCGGCGTTGATGCCGACCGTGAAGAACGTGGCCCTCGCATGACCTGCCCGCAGCAGGTCGAGCACTCTGGCGGTCTGAGGTCCCGGCCCGTCGTCGAACGTCAGCGCCACGCACTTGGCCTTGGCGCAGTCCACGGTCCCCGCCTGGTTGCTGACGGCCTGCGGGATGCCCGTGGGCGCCGGCGTGACCGCATACGGCGCGTCGAGCTTCCCGCTGTCCTGGGCTTGCTCTTCCACGCTCTCCTGGGCCCGCTCTTCCACGCTCTCCTGGGCCCGCTCTTTCACGCTCTCCTGGGCCCGCTCTTTCACGCTGTCCTGGGCCCGCCGCCCGAACGCGGACAGCAGCGGTCGTGCCTGCCGCTCGGGGATCGCCACGGCGAGCCGCCCCAGCGAGCACGGCCCGATCTGGCAGTCGTCGAACTCGACCACCAGGTCCCCGGCCTGGTTGAACGCCAGCGAGTCGAACTGGTCGCCGCTCGCCCTCACCTCGTCCCGCACGACCTGGGACCCGCGGTTCCCGAGCTGCTGCCGTACCAGCTCCGCGAGGCGGTTCAGGGCGTCCTTGCCGTCGAGCAGCCCGGTGGACTCCACGGCCCTGCCCTCGACCGGGTCGAACCAGTACGTACGGGTGGAGTTGCCCCAGCTCGCGCCCAGGAACACGCTGGTGCGCAGCCGTACCGCGATCGCCCGGGGGGACTCGGCGGCCAGCTGCCACTCCACGTTCAGCTCGGGCCGCGGGTAGGCGTGGGGGTCCTTGGCCTGCCCGCGGAACTCGCGCCACTGCTGCTCGACCTGGGCGCGCAGCGCCTCGTTGAGCGCGGGGGCGTTCTGGAGCTCGGGGTAGCTGATGTGCACATATCGGCCGCTGGTGGAGTGGCCTTCGGTCAGCGTCCTGGTGGACAGGCCGGCGATCGACGTGGGGTCGACAAAGTCGATCATCGTCGGCTCTGCCGGGACCATGACGCTGCTCTCGGAGGAGGCGGCCAGCCCGCAGCCGGTGGCCGAGAGGGCCAGCAGAGCGATTCCGGGGACGAATCGCTTCATGTGCATGTTTGTCAGGGTATGTGGTTGATCTTCCGGTTTACCTCGTCTTGACATGATCGCTCCCGAGGCTTTGGCTGCGCTGGGTAACGAGGTGGAGACGGCTTCCATCGCTTTGACCGCTTACGGCCCCATTTCCACCCACAGCTTCTGGCCCAGCCCATGCCTCGGGAACCCCAACCCTGCGCTCTCATATCGGGTAGGGGTTTGCGGATGGGGTGTCGGGTTACCATCTCGGCATGGACGGCTATTTCGGGTCATACGTGCTCGTTGCCGCACTGCTCGCCATCGGCGTCGCCATCGTGGCCGGAGCCCTGATGGCCAACCGCCTCCTGCGCCCGACCCGTCCCACCCCGGAGAAGCTGACCACGTACGAGTGCGGGGTCGACCCGGTCGGCGAGGGCTGGGCGCAGTCGCAGGTCCGCTACTACGTTTTCACGTACCTTTACGTGGTGTTCGCGGTGGACGCCGTCTTCCTGTTCCCCTGGGCCACGGTCTTCGACGCCCCCGGCTACGGGCTGACGACGCTCGTGGAGATGTTCGTCTTCCTCGGCTTCATCGCCCTCGGCATCCTGTACGCCTGGCGCAAGCGCGTGCTCACCTGGACCTAGCGCGCTTTTCTTTGCCTGACCTGCGATTAGCGCAAGAAT
This sequence comes from Nonomuraea sp. NPDC050786, assembly GCF_040654115.1. Lineage (NCBI taxonomy): Bacteria > Bacillati > Actinomycetota > Actinomycetes > Streptosporangiales > Streptosporangiaceae > Nonomuraea > Nonomuraea sp. NPDC050786. The sequence continues at coordinate 453,576 of NZ_JBFAHJ010000001.1, read as the reverse complement.
GGACAGTATGGCAGAGACGGATCTCCCGATGCCCACGGTGGGCCCAGTCTCCAGGTTGGCGCCCAAGCCGATGCGCTTTGTGCTCAACTGGGGCAGGCGCTATTCGCTGTGGGTGTTCAACTTCGGGCTGGCCTGCTGCGCCATCGAGTTCATCGCGACCTCGACGAGCAGGCACGACTTCATCCGGTTCGGTGTGATCCCGTTCGCGAACGGCCCGCGCCAGGCCGACCTGATGATCGTCTCGGGCACGGTCACCGACAAGATGGCGCCGGCCGTGAAGCGGCTCTACGAGCAGATGCCCGACCCGAAGTACGTCATCTCGTTCGGCGCCTGCTCCAACACCGGCGGGCCGTACTGGGACTCCTACTGCGTGACCAACGGCGTTGACCAGATCATCCCGGTCGACGTCTATGTGCCCGGCTGCCCGCCGCGGCCCGAGGCTCTGCTCTACGGCATCATGAAGCTCCAGGAGAAGATCGCCGGAGAGAAGCTCAGCGACCGCTACGTGTGGTCCCGCTCCCACGCGGAGGACGCGTGACCACCTCCACCGAAGGGTTTTCGGAGCGGTTCGGGGGCTTCGGTGGGGATCGTGTGGAGATCTCGGAGTCGTACGGCGACACGACGGTCGACGTGGCCCCCGCCGACTGGATCGAGCTGCTGACCTACGTCCGTGACGATCTCGGCTACGCCTTCTTCGACTGGCTGACCGGCGTCGACGACCCTCCGGACGCCTTCGCCGTCGTGGCCCACGTCTACAACCCGGCCGCCGGCGAGCGCCTGCTGCTCCGCACGCGCGTTCCTCGCGAGGACCCCCATCTGCCCAGCGCGGTGGGCGTCTACCGGGGCGCGAACTGGCACGAGCGCGAGACGTACGAGATGTTCGGCGTGATCTTCGACGACCACCCCAACCTCGTGCCGCTCCTGCTGCCCGACGGCTTCGAGGGCCATCCGCTCCGCAAGGACTTCATCCTGGCCGCCCGCGTGGCCAAGCCGTGGCCCGGCGCCAAGGAGCCCGGCGAATCAGGACACGGAGCCCCGAGCCGCCGCAGGACGCTTCCACCAGGAGTCCCACCCGACTGGGGGCCGCCCGATGATTGACGTGGTGCTGAGCTTCGCCGTCATCCTCATCGTCTTCCTCGTGCTGCCGCTGATCGTGGGGCAGACCGAGCACAAGGTCATGGCGCACATGCAGTCGCGCCTGGGTCCCATGTACGCGGGGCGCTTCCACGGATGGGCACAGCTCATCGCCGACGGCGTCAAGTTCGCCCAGAAGGAGGACGTCATCCCGGCTGCGGCCGACCGCCGCATCTTCATGATCGCGCCTGGCGTGGCCCTCGTCCCCTACCTGGTCGTGCTGATCGCCATCCCCATCGACCGCGGCCGCGTCGCCGTCGACCTCGACCTCGGCCTCTTCTTCGTCCTCGCCGTCATGGGCGTCGGCGTCCTCGGCGCGATCATGGCCGGGTGGGCTTCGGCCAACAAGTATTCGGTGCTCGGCGGCATGCGTGCGGCCGCCCAGCTCATGTCGTACGAGCTGCCGCTGGTGCTGGCGGCCTCCTCCGTCGCGATGGCGGCGGGCACGCTGTCGATCCCCGCCATCGTCGAGGCGTGGCAGTGGTGGTGGCTGCCGTGGCAGGCCGTCGGCGGCGTCGTGTTCTTCCTGGCCGGGCTGGCCGAGCTCCGCCGCCCTCCCTTCGACATGCCGATCGCCGAGTCCGAGATCATCATGGGCCCGATGACCGAGTACACGGGCATGCGCTTCGCGCTCTTCATGCTCTCCGAGTACGTCGGGATCGTGGTCCTGTCGTTCCTGACCACCGTCCTGTTCCTGGGCGGCTGGCACGGCCCGTTCCTGCCGGGCTGGCTGTGGACCCTGGTCAAGGTCTTCCTGCTGTCGTTCGTCGTGATCTGGCTGCGCGTCACCTACCCCCGGCTCCGCGAGGACCAGCTGCAGAAGCTCGCCTGGGCCGTCCTGGTGCCCCTCGCCCTGGCGCAATTGGCGCTGACCGGCGTCGTCAAAGTCCTCATCTGAGCCCCTGGCGCGCGGAAACTTTACTTTTTCCTTATTCGTCATAGCTGGGCAGGGGGCCGCTTAGGGGGATGACCAGTGAACCAGCTCGTTCCGTTAGCCGGCGCGACCAAAGACAGCCGCTGCCCGCAAACTGTTCTGACGTCGGACGGCCGGACTCTGACCGTCATCGACAACGCCTCGGACCTATCCGTACGCGTGACGCCTGCCGGCCTCTACCGCTACGACTGCCTGGAGAGAGCCGAGACCGTCCAGGGCGTGGCGGCCCTGGACGCGGACGGCCTCGTCCTGCTCGACCTCCCGGCTCAGTGGTATGAACCCGACCTGGTGGAGTTCGCCCGCAAGGCCGGCATCTTGGGCCGCCTTCGCTGGCCACTCAATGCACGATCGCGAGCATCACATCGGAAGCCGAAGGCCGATCGTCGGGGCGCTTGTTCAGGCACGCCCCCACCACCCCCCGCAGCGCAGGCGGCAACGGCGATAAGTCCGGATGGTAGGTGAGCACCCGGTTGAACACCGCAGGCACGGTGTCCTCCCCGAACGCCGGCCGCCCCGTGGCCGCGAACATGATCGTCACAGCCCAGCTGAACACGTCCGAAGCCGGGCCCACGGCCTCCCCGGTCAGTTGCTCAGGCGACATGTACGGCGGCGTCCCGACCATCTTCCCCGACGTCATCATCGTCATCTGATCGAGCGCCCTGGCGATCCCGAAGTCGATCACCCGCGGCCCGTCGTTCCCGATCAGCACATTGCTCGGCTTGAAATCGCGATGCACGATTCCCGCCTTGTGGATGGCCGCCAGCGCTCCGGCTGTGGATAACGCCAGCCGGGTCAGACTGTCCTCGTCGCGCGGCCCGTGCTTCTTGACGAGCTGCTCCAGCGAGGGGCCCTCCACGTATTCGCTGACGATGTAGGCATGCTGCCCGGAGATGTTCACGTCGAGCACACGGGCTGTGGAAAACGTGGCCACCCGCCGGGCCACGTCCACCTCTCTCGCGAACCTGGCCCGCGCCGTCTCGTCGACGAGATCGTGCAGCACCTTCACCGCCACCCGCGCCCCGTTGGGCGCCGCAGCCAGGTAAACCGCCCCCTGCCCCCCGCGCCCGAGCGACCGGAGCACCCGATAGTGCCCTATCCATTCGGGCTCCCCGGGCCGCCGCTGCTGGGATCCCTGCTCCCCGGAATGCCGCCGGTAGGGGTCAGGCCGCCCAGGCTGCCGCGGATGGGACGGGGGCTCCGCAGGACCCCGCTGGTAGGACGGGGGCTCTGCAGGACGCCGCTGGTAGGACTCCGACTCGAACTCCCGATGCCGCTGCTGATAGCTGGGCGACGTGGTCCGCTGGCGCAGATCCATGTGCGACTGATGCGTCGACCCTTGAAGAGGCGCCCAACGCCGTGCCTTCACCATGGCGGGCACCAGGATCCCCGAGTGAATCACCCCGCCGATCCAGCTGATCACCAGCCCGAGCGAGACCAGCACGGAGAGCGTCTCAGGAATGTCCTCGAAGGTGTCGTACGCCAGCGCCGCGATCACGAACGATCCGATGCAGACCAGATAGGCGGAGGCCGCGAAGACCTGCCAGATGCTCCGCAGCCAGAACGCGGCGAACCCGATGGTGAACGGGGTCGCCAGCCCGCACGTGAACAGGGGTAGGCAGGCCCACACGACGGCGGCCGCCCACGCCCCGCCCCCGGGACGGACCTGATGGCTCTGCTGCATGGCCGAGAGACTATCGCCCCGCTGCGGTTCATATCGGGCATGAATACAGCTTGTGGATAACCTCCCGCTAACCTGTGGATGGCTGTGGAAAAACTGGGGACAACACCCCCGCTCGTTCACCTGCGAGGCGAGTTGGGTCATGATGTTGAACATGGCGCGGATACCGGGAGTCGGACTGGCAAAGGGACTGTCCATCACCCTTCGCCACATGCTGCGCAAATCGGTGACCCAGCAGTACCCCGAAGTGCAGCCCGCCCTCCCGCCCCGCAGCCGCGGCGTCATCGCCCTGGTCGAGGAAAATTGCACCTCTTGCATGCTCTGTGCCCGAGAGTGCCCCGACTGGTGCATTTACATCGACTCCCACAAGGAGACGATCCCGGCCCCCGAGGGCGGCCGCCCCCGCCAGCGCAACGTCCTCGACCGCTTCGCCATCGACTTCTCGCTCTGCATGTACTGCGGCATCTGCATCGAGGTGTGCCCCTTCGACGCCCTCTTCTGGTCTCCGGAGTTCGAGTACGCGGAAGGCGACATCCGCAATCTCATCCACGAAAAGGACAAGCTGGCCGCCTGGACCCAGACGGTCCCTCCACCTCCGGCCCACGACCCAGGCGCCGAACCCCCGAAGGAACTCACCGCCGCTCCCCGCCGCCCCGCGACCGCCCGCACGCCGGCCAGACCCACATCCGGTACGCCAGACCGCCCCCAGGAGCCAAGGACGCCGCGGCCCGCAAGCACGACTGAAGAGCCCACGACGGGATCCCCGGCCACGCAGCCCCGCCAAAGCGCCCAGCTCAGGACCTCGGAGACGGGGCCTGCAACAGGCGCTGAAGGCACGCGGTCCACGGCAGGCGCTGAAGGGAAGCCGTCCACGGCAGGTGCTGAAGGGAAGCCGTCCACGGCAGGTGCTGAAGACATGCCTTCCACAGCAGGCGCTGGAGGCACGCCTTCCACAGCAGGCACCGAAGCTCCGCAGCCCCCCGCGGGCACCGCAGGTCCGCAGTCCGCAGCGAGCGCCGCCGAAACGCAGCCCAAGCCCGCCCGCCCCACACAGCCCGCCGGCCCCACACAGCCCGCCGGCCCCACACAGCCCGCCCGCCCCACACAGCCCGGCGCCACCCAGCCTGGAGCGACGCAGCCCGGCGCCACGCAGCCCGGCCTCACGCAAGCCGAGTCCGGTGCCGAGGATGCCGGCGCGGCAACGAGCGCCCCTGGATCGGATCAGGCCACTCCTGCACGTCCTCAGGGCGGCCACGGGCGCCCACGCCGCCCCATGCAGAACGTACGGGGAATCCGCCCTCCAGGCGCCCTCCCGTCCCGCCCTCAGGACGAGACCTCCACCTCAGCCGCCGAGGACCGACCGCTCACCCGCCCCGCCACGCCAGGCGAGCCGACCGCCGACGCCTCCGCAGAGGCCGAAGCCGGCGCCGACATGCCCACAGAGGCCGAAGCCGGCGCCGACATCCCCACAGAGGCCGCCCCGACCACCGACCCTTCCGCCGAGCAGCCGCCCCAGGACTCGGTTTCATCCACAGGCCGGCCGTCCCCGGAAAAGTTGTCCACAGCCTCGGGCGTACCGCAACCGGAGCCCGAGCCGAAGCAGCAGACTTCTGCCGCGAGCCCTCGCAGACGCAAGATGGCCGATCCACGGTCCATCCGGCCACCCGGGCGGCTCGGCCCTGACGAGACAAGGGAGTCCGAGGAGGAGTCGTGACCGAAGCGGTGCCCTCCTACCTGTCACCCACCGGGCAAGAGATCGTCTTCTTGCTGCTGGGCGCGGTGGCGGTTGGATCGGCGCTGCTTGTCGTCACGACCAGACAACTCGTCCACGCCGCCCTCTGGCTCGTGGTCTGCTTCGGCGCCTTGGCAGGCGGCTATCTCGTTCTGACCGCCGAGTTCGTGGCCTGGGTCCAGGTGCTGATCTACGTAGGCGCGGTGGTCGTGCTGCTGCTGTTCGGCATCATGCTCACCCGCGCTCCCATAGGCCGGTCCGCAGACCTCGACAGCGGCAACCGCCTCGTCTCGGCCCTGGTGGCGGTGGCAACGGCAGTCGTCCTCGTCATAGTAGTGATCGACGGTTTCCGCACGGCGTACACACCGCTACGCCCAGGCTCAGGCGCCGCCAAGGAGTTGGGCGCCAGCGTGTTCGCCACCTGGGTCCTGCCCTTCGAGGCGCTGTCGGTGCTCCTGCTCGCGGCCCTGATCGGCGCCATCGTCCTGTCCCGCACCGACATCCCCGGAGCCCCACCACCTGACCGGGCCGGCGGCAACGGCAACTCGCCAGATGCCCACACCGGAGCGAACCCACCGTCGGCAGAGGACACGTCACCATCCACTGCTGCTTCGCCGGCTCCCCGCACCCGTGACAACGCGGTGTCCGACCCGACCGGGGGCAATCCGCCGCCCGATCAGACCGGGGGTCTTTAGTGCACATCGTCTACCCGGCGGTCGTCTCCGCGCTCCTCTTCTCTGTCGGCGTCTACGGCGTGCTCGCCCGGCGTAACACGATCCTCGTGCTGATGTCGGTCGAGCTGATGCTCAACGCCGTCAACCTCAACCTGGTCGCGTTCGACGTGTGGCTGGGCGACCGCCTGCACAGCGGCCAGGTCCTCACCCTGTTCGTCATCGTCATAGCGGCCGCCGAAGTGGGGCTGGGCCTTGCGATCGTGCTGGCGCTCTACCGCAACCGCCGCACCGTCGACATCGACCACCTCCGCGACCTGTCCGAGCCCCTCGACGAACCCTCGACCGCGCCGGCACCCCCGAACACGTCCGCCGACCACCCCGCGTCATCCCCGGAGGCACCCGCCGACGAGCCCTCAAGCAGGCCGGCACCCGCGGATCCGCCCGCCGAGGCCCCCTCGTCCTCTCCAACGGCACCGGTACGCGGCCAGGCCGGCAGCGAGCACCCCATCAAGCGAGGTGGCAGGCTATGACGACGTACCCGCTCATCGCCGTGCTCCTGCCGTTCCTGGCCGCAGCCGCGGGCCTGCTCCTCTCCCGATGGCCCCACCGGCGCCCCACCCGCGAAGCCGACGCAGCCGAGGCCGCCGCAGCCAGAGCCACCGCAGCCGGGGCGGCCGAGGCAGTCAGGGCGGCCGAGGCGGTCCAGGTGGCGGCGGGCGAACGGGCCAACACCAGGGCGGCCTGGATCGCCGTCCTCCCGACGGCCGTCTCGGCGTTCCTGGCCGCCTGGCTCGCCTGGGGCCCCGGCTTCGCCTTCCTCCACGGCATCGCCACCTCCCCACCACCCACAGGCCCGACGTACGGCACGATCGTCACCGGCGGCGTCCCGATCACGCTCACCATCCAGGCCGACAACCTGTCGAGCATCCTCGGCGTCCTGGTGACCGCCGTCGCCCTGGCCGTACAGGTCTACTCGGTCGGCTACCTCAGGGACGACCCGCGCTACCCCTCTTACAGCGCGTTCATCAGCCTGTTCACCAGCGCCATGCTCCTGGTCGTCTACGCCGGCGACCTCCTGGTCCTCTACGTGGGCTGGGAGATCATGGGCCTCTGCTCCTACCTCCTCATCGGCCACTGGTGGGAGGACCGGAGCAATTCGCGGGCGGCGGTCAAGGCGTTCCTCGTCACCCGCCTGGGCGACGTCGGCTTCCTCTTCAGCATCTTCGTGCTCGGCCTGGCGGCGGGCAGCTTCCGCATCAGCGACGTGCTGGCGAAGGTGCCGGAGATGTCCACGGCCACGCTGGTGACCGCCACGATGCTCCTCCTGGCAGGGGTGGCGGGCAAGAGCGCGCAGGTCCCGCTGCACACCTGGCTCCCCGACGCGATGGCGGGCCCGACGCCGATCAGCGCATTGATCCATGCCGCCACCATGGTCGCCGCCGGGATCTTCATCGTGGCCAGGCTGTTCCCGGCGTTCCTCGCCGCCCGGCCCACGCTCGATGTGCTCGCCGTCGTCGCCGCCCTCGGCATGCTGGGCGCCGCCCTGGCCGCGCTGGCCCAGGACGACCTGAAACGCGTCCTCGCCTACTCCACGATCAGCCAGCTCGCGTACATGGCAGGCGGGCTGGCCGCGGGCTCCGACCGGGCGGCCATCTTCCACCTGCTGACGCACGGCGCGTTCAAGGCCCTGCTGTTCCTCTGCGCGGGCGCGGTGATCCACCACGTGGGCTCCAACCTGATGACCCAGATGGGCGGTCTGCGCCGCGAACTCCCGGTGACGTTCGTGACGATGACGATAGGTTTCGCCGCGTTGATGGGCGTCCCTCCGGCCAGCGGCTTCTTCAGCAAGGACGGCATCCTGCTGGCCATGGACGGCGCCCTGTCCAACGGGAGCCTGACGGACGCGGCCGCCCTCCTCCTGTACGGGTGCGCGCTCGCGACCGTGGCCGTCACCGGCGCGTACGCCGCCAGAGCCTGGCTGCGCACGTTCTTCGGCGAGGCTCGGGTCGTGGCGCTCCCGGAGCCGGAGCCCGGCACGGCCCACGTCGTGGACGTCACCGAGGCCCCTCGCACGATGCTCGTGCCCGTCATCGTCCTCGCCGTCCCGGCCCTGCTGCTGGGCTTCGCCGGCGAGTTGCACCTGGACCTCGGCGTGGCGGCCATCAGCGTCGTGCTGGCCGCGCTCGGCGCCGGGGTCGTCTACGCGTTCTGGCGCATCGACCCCATCGCCGACCCGGCCCGCCTGCTCGGGCCGCTGCGGGTGCCGTGCGAGCGGGCGTTCTACGTGGACGGCCTCTACGCCACGCTGTTCGTCCGCCCGATCCTGGCGCTGTCCAGGCTCGTGGTCAGAACGGACGACGTGGTCGTGGACGGAGCGGTGCGCGGATCAGGCAAGTCGGCGCGCGGATTGTCCGGAGTGCTGCGACTTGCCCAGAACGGCAACGTCCAGCTCTACGTGAGCGGCGTGCTGGCCGGTGTCCTGCTGATCGCGGTGGGGGCGGTGGTGTTCACATGATGGGCTGGCTTCCCGTCGCGCTGCTGGCGGTGCCGCTGCTCGGCGCGCTCGTGCTTCTCCTCGTGCCGCACACGCTCCGCCCGCTGCTGCACACGTACGGGCTGGCCCTGTCGGGCGTCACCCTGGCACTCGCCGTCCTGCTGGCGGCGACGTTCGACTACGGCCGCGGCGCGCGGATCCAGTCAGAGGTGGACCTGCCGTGGATCCCAGGTCTGGACCTGCGCTTCCACCTCGGCGTCGACGGGATCTCGCTGCCGCTGATCGTGCTGACCGCCCTGCTGACGTTCCTCTGCTTCGTCCACCTTTGCTGGGGCGGCGCGCGGCGGGCGTTCGTGAGAGCGAGGCCGAGGGCGCTGGTGTTCACGCTGCTCGTGCTCGAAGTAGGCATGATCGGTACGTTCCTCGCCCTCGACCTGCTGCTCTTCTTCGTGTTCTTCGAGATCGTCCTCGTCCCGATGTACTTCCTGATCGGCATCTGGGGCGGTGCGGGGCGCCGGGCGGCGTCGATCAAGTTCATCCTGTACACGCTGCTCGGCTCGGTCGTGATGCTCCTCGGCCTGCTGCTCGTGTGGACCCGGACCGGCACACTCGACATCGAGGCGCTGAGCGCGGCCCACGGCGCCGGTATGCCGAGATCCGTGCAGATCCTGGCGTTCGTGGCGATCGGCATCGGCCTGGCGGTGAAAACTCCCATGTGGCCGCTGCACACGTGGCTGCCCGACGCCCACACGGAGGCTCCCACCACGGGCTCGGTGCTGCTCGCCGGCGTGCTGCTGAAGATGGGCACGTACGGTTTCGCCAGGATCGCCATCCCCATCCTCCCCGAGGGGGCGATGGCGGTGGCGCCGTGGCTCGGCGCGTTCGCCGTGGTCGGCATCGTCTACGGCGCCCTCGCCTGCCTCGCCCAGCGTGACCTCAAACGCATGATCGCCTACTCGTCGGTCGGTCACATGGGCTTCGTCCTGCTGGGATTCGCCACGCTGACCCCGGTGGGCATCAACGGCGCCCTCTTCGCGAACGTCGCCCACGGCCTGATCACCGGCCTGCTCTTCTTCCTGGCCGGGGGGATCAAGGACCGGTACCACACCGCCGACATGCCCTCGCTGGGCGGCGGCATGCTGGCGACGCTGCCGCGGCTGGGATCGGTGCTCACGTTCGCGGCGATCGCCTCGCTGGGGCTGCCGGGGCTGGCCGGGTTCTGGGGCGAGATGCTGGCCCTGTTCGGGGCGTTCCAACCGGCGAACGGGCTGCCGCGAGCGCTGTTCCTGACGTACATGGTGATCGGGGGCCTCGGCGCGGTCCTGACGGCCGCGTACTTCGTCGTCATGCTGTCCCGCATCACCCATGGCCGTCCCCAGGCAGCCACCGGGGCACCCGCGGACGCCCAGCCGGAAGCGGAGCCGTCGGAGGGGCCGGAAGAGGAGCCATGGGAGGGCCCCTGGGAGGGCGTCACTCCCGACGAACGCCCCGTCGTACCGCTCGGCTCGCCGGAGAAACGCTCCGCGACGGCCACCTTGAAGCCAAGCCCGGCACCACTGCCCCCCGACGAACCAACCGGCACCGAACCGACGCCCGGCGCGCGGCGGACGGTGGATGACATCAGAAGCTACGAGCTGCTGGCATGGACTCCGCTGGTGGTCCTGATCCTGCTCTTCGGGCTCTGGCCGGGACTGCTGTTGTCGCTCACCACGCCGGCCGTCCAGACCCTGCTGGGAGCCGCCTCGTGATCCAGCAGATCGATTATTTCGTGATCGCGCCCCCGTTGGCGCTCGCCCTGGTGGCCGGGCTGGTGCTGCTGCTGGACGCGTTCCTGCCGGCTCGCCCCCGCACGAAGACCGTGCTGGGACTGGTCACGCTGGCAGGCGTGCTGATCGCCCTGGGTCTCGTCGTCACCCAGGCGATCAGGGGCGGCCCGCCGCGGTCGACCTTCTGCGTCCCGGCCGACCTCGCCGCGCCCGCCGGGCTGTGCTCCTTCGTGGTGGACCGGTTCACGCTGGTGTTCGCGGGCATGGTGCTGGTCGCGGCCGTGGTGATCGTACTGATGTCGATGACCGAGCTGGCGGCCGGCGGCATCCCGGTCGGGGAGTGGTACTTCCTGCTCCTCTGCACCCTCGTCGGCGCGGTGACGCTGCCCGCGTCCCGAGACCTGATCATGCTCGTGGTGGCGCTCGAGCTCGTCTCGCTGCCGGTCTTCGCCCTCACCGCGATGAAGCGGTACGACGGCCGCTCCTCCGAGGCCGCCGTGAAGCTCTTCGTCGTGTCGGTCGTGTCGACGGCCGTCATGCTGTTCGGGGTGTCGCTGCTGTACGGCATCGCGGGCACGGTCTACCTGTCCCGCCTGGCGGCCGTGTTCAGCGGCCGGGCCCCGGCGCCCGGCGTCGCCGCGGGCACGGCGCTGGCGGCCGGCCAGGACCTGCCTGCCGTCGGCACGGTCGGCGTCGTTCTCGTGGTGGCGGGATTCGCCTTCAAGATCGCTGCGGTGCCGTTCCACTCCTGGGCCGCCGACGTTTACCAGGGCGCTCCCGTCCCCGTGGCCGCCCTGCTCTCGGTGATCTCCAAGGCGGCCGGATTCGCCGGGCTGATCCTCGTGCTGGTCACCGGACTGTCCGGGCAGGCCGCCACCTGGGCGCCCATCATGGGGATCATCGCCGCGCTGACCATGACCGCGGGCAACCTGCTCGCCATGCGCCAGCGCTCCGCCGTACGCCTGCTGGCCTGGTCCTCCGTCGCACAGTCCGGCTACATCCTGGCGCCCCTCGCGACGGCGGCAGCGGCCACAGCCCAAGGCGCCACGGCCACCGCCGCACTCCACGCCCCGACCGCCGCCACCGCCGCACTCCACACCCCAGCCGCCGCCACCGCCGCACTCCACGCCCCGACTGCCGCCACCGGACCCGCCACCGCCACACTCCACACCCCGGCTCTCACGGCCGTGATGGACTCGGCCACACCCCCGGAGACCATGCCCATGGGGGCGATCAGCGCCTCCATGGCATACCTGGTCATCTACGCCGCCATGAACCTCGGCGCGTTCGCGGTGGTCATGCTCGTCTCCAGGACCGCCACCCGCAACGAGCTCGACGACTACCGCGGCCTCGCGTTCCGGCGTCCGGCCGCAGGGCTGGCGCTGGCGTTCTGCCTGGTCTGCCTCGCCGGCCTCCCGCCGGGCCTGGCCGGGCTCTTCGCGAAGGTGTTCGTCTTCCGCGAGATCGTCGAAGGCGGCTCGGGCTGGCTGGCACTGATCATGGCCGTCAACACCGTGATCGGCCTGTACTACTACGCCGTCTGGGCGGCACGGCTCGTCACCCCTGCGAAAGCAACGGCACCCACCCGGCATCGACCGCCTCCGGCGACATGGCTGGCCATCGGCCTCGCCCTGGTGGCGGCCGTCCTGTTCTCGATCGCCCCCCAGCTGGTCCTGAACATGACCTCTTTCTCAGCCTTCGGCTGAGCCCCGGGCCAGGCACCCGAGAAGCCGTGCCCGTACAAGACACGGTCGTCACCGGAAGGTCGCGGTGAGCCCCCACTCGAGCACGGCGCGACACGGACGAGGGACGGTTGGGGAACGATGGACCGGGTCATCGTCGTTGGACCAGATGAACCCAGACCACGAAGGGGGGAGTCTTGCACCACAACGGTCTGCGCACCGCCGTTCTGCTCGGCGGCCTGTCGGCGCTGATTGTCGCGGCGGGCGCGTGGTTGGGCGGCGGCACCGGTGTGCGGATCGCGTTCGTGCTGGCACTGCTGGGCAACGGCTTCGCCTATTTCTTCTCCGACCGCATCGCCCTGTCGGCCATGCGTGCCAGACCGGTCAGCGAGGTCGAGCAGCCCACGCTCTACAGGATCGTCCGAGAGCTCTCCACCCAGGCACGCCAGCCGATGCCACGCCTGTACATCTCCCCGACGGTCCAGCCGAACGCCTTCGCGACCGGCAGAAGCCCTCGCCAGGCCGCGGTGTGCGTGACGTACGGTCTGACGCGGCTGCTCGACGAGGCGGAGCTGCGCGGAGTGATCGGGCATGAGCTGTCGCACGTGTACAACCGGGACATCCTCGTCTCCTCCGTGGCCGGAGCCCTGGCCACGATGATCACCTGGCTCAGCTATGTGGCCGTGTTCTTCGGCGGCTCGGACGACGACGAGGGGCCGGGCTTCCTGGGCGCGCTGCTGATGATGGTGCTCGGACCGGTGGCGGCCGGGATGGTGCAGATGGCGATCTCCCGTACGAGAGAGTTCCAGGCCGACGAATCGGGCGCCAGGCTCACAGGAGACCCGCTCGCCCTCGCCTCGGCACTCCGCAAGATCGAGATGGGCGCCCGCAGGCTTCCGCTCCCCGAGAACAGCCGCCTGACCTCCGCCTCCCACATGATGATCGCGAACCCGTTCAGCGGCTCCGGGTTCGGCCGCCTGTTCTCCACGCACCCGCCCACGTCCGAGCGGGTCGCCCGCCTCGAGCGCATGGCCGGCTACCGACGCTGACCACATGCGCCGATTGACCAAGGCGGAGCGGAGGCTCTGGAACGCGTTCCCCACCGGCGAGACCGTCGAGCTGGGCCCCTTCACGATCGGGACCAGCCGCGCGGCCGGGGCGAACGCGCCCACAAACGGTCACATGTGGGGCCGCGAACGTTCGATCAGGGCCGAGGTGATCGCCCAGCTGCTGCTCGGCGCCCACGACGCCGGCACCGGCTCCGTCCCGGCGGTTCGCTTACGCGGCGCCAGGATCATCGGCCAGCTCGCGATCGTCGGCGGCACGATCCCGCACCAACTCATCCTGAGCGGCTGCCATCTGGACGAACCCATCCGTTTCACCGACTCCACCACCCGCACCGTACGCCTGACCGACTGCCATCTCCCAGGGCTCAGCGGCGGCGGCATGCGGGTGGCCGGGCACCTCAGCCTGTCCGGCTCGAACATCACCGGCACCGTCCGCCTGAACCGGGCCCAGTTCGAGAGCGGCCTCTGGCTCGGCGGCACCAAAGTGGTCGCCGACGACGACGAAGACTGGGCGCTCTATGCGAACGCCGCCGTCGTGGACTCCGGCACCTATCTGCGCAACGCCGACTTCACCGGAGGAATCGGCCTGGCCGGCTCCCGCCTCAACGGCGGACTCTTCCTGCAAGGCGCGACTCTCCGCAATCCCGGCAAGAACGCACTCGCCGCCGACAACATGGTCGTCGAGGACATCATGCGCTGCACCGACGGATTCGAGGCAGCGGGCTGCGTACGGTTACGCGGCGCCCGAATCAACGGCACGCTCTCGCTCGGCGGAACCATCCGAAGTCCGGACACCCGCTACGCCCTCCACGCGAGTCACATGGAAGTTCGCGAGCTCTACCTCAAGCCCGCAGAGCCCATCGAAGGCGTGGTCACCCTCGCCCACACCACACTCGGCACGCTGCACGACGATCCAGCCACGTGGCCCGAGAAGCTACGCCTCAACGGCCTGACCTATCACCGTCTGCGCGGTTCAGGCGTGACCCGACGAATCGATTGGGTAAGGCGCGATCCGGAGGGGTTCAGACCGCAGCCGTACGAGCAACTGGCCGCCTGGTACCTCAGCGACGGCAACGACGCCCTCGCCCGCCGCACCCAACTCGCCAAACTCCGCGCCAGGCGGCAGACGCAGGGCCTTAGGGGCCGGGCATGGGGGCGGCTGCTCGACGTCACCGTCGGGTACGGCTACCGTCCCTGGCTCGCGGGCATGTGGTTCACGCTGCTGCTGGCACTCGGGACCATCGTCTTCACCGTCAACCCTCCCAGAGCGCTCAAACTCACCGAGAGCCCCGATTTCAATGCCTTCGCCTACACCTTTGACCTTCTGCTCCCGATCCCCGCATTCGGGCAACGAGAGCTGTTCGACCCGGGTGGGTGGACGCAGTGGCTCGCGTACGGACTGGTCGTTTCCGGCTGGATCCTGGCAACGGCCCTCATAGCAGGCGCTACACGGATCCTCCGCCCTCAGTGACCGGCGAACCGGCAGTGATCTTACGCATGATGGACACAAGATCTTCGGGATAGAAGACCTCGTCGGTGCTCTCGAGCTCCTCCGCGCTCCACCACCGATAGGCCGTCGTCGTATCCTTCTCGATCTGCTCCATGTGATCAAACGACACGACCGCGTCGTCGCCCACCCGGATCGCGAAGAACGTCTGATCCTGTGTGATGGCGTACTCGGCCCAGCAGAACTCGATCACGCTGCTGCCGTACGGACCGCTGAACTCGTCCGCATTCGCCCGGATCCCGACCTCCTCGAACAGCTCACGCGCCGCCGCCTCCTGCAGCGTCTCGCCGTCCTCCGCGGCCCCACCGATCGTGAACCAGAACGGCTGATCCGGCTGCGCCGGATCAAAGCCATAAAGCAGGAGAACTCGATCTTGGCCGTCAATGGGCAGGGCACGCGCCGTAAAGCGACGCAGGGGGATCTTCGTCACGATTACCGAGCTTACGGCCGAGACGGACGAGGCCCTGCGGCCGAGACGGCTCACGGTCGAGCGGCGGCACATCGAGGCACCACGCACCTCGGACGTGCCACCCGCCCGGCTCCGGCTCCACGCCGATCAGCGGTAGTTCACAAACTGCAGGGCGATGTCCAGATCCTTGCCCTTCAGCAGCGAAATGACCTCTTGGAGATCGTCCTTCTTCTTCGAGCTGACCCGAAGCTCCTCGCCCTGAATCTGCGCCTTGACCCCCTTCGGCCCTTCGTCGCGGATCAGCTTGGAGATCTTCTTGGCGTGCTCCTGGTCGATGCCCTCCTTCAGGCTGACCAGCATGCGGTATTCCTTGCCCGACAGCTTGGGCTCGCCCGCGTCCAGGATCTTCAGCGACAGACCCCTCTTGACCACCTTCTCCTTGAACACGTCGAGCGCGGCACTCGCCCGCTCCTCACTGTTCGCCTTGATCTCGATGTTGTCCTGCCCAGACCAACTGATCGCGGCCCCGGTCCCCTTGAAGTCGAAGCGGTGCCCGATCTCCTTCACCGTCTGGTTCAGGGCGTTGTCGACCTCTTGGCGGTCGATCTTGCTGACGATGTCGAAAGATGAATCGGCCAAAACACCCATCCTCTCAGCTGCGAAAGCACTACCCGGATCCTGCTTCGCCGCCGTACGCGAAACGCGAGGGATCCAGCGCACGAGCCTAGCCAGCATCGGCCCGCCGCGCAGGACGCCGCCCCCTTGCACGGCAGACCATCCCCCTTCGCCCCTCCCACACCCGCACCGTTTCGGCGCACCACGTAGCGGCCATCCGGCTGGGGACAAACTGGTGTCACGTCCACCCCTGAAGTCCGCTATTCTTCTGTGTGTCGCCGCGAGAGCGGAAGACAAGGCAGGTTGCCCGAGTGGCCAAAGGGAGCGGTCTGTAAAACCGTCGGCTCAGCCTACGCAAGTTCGAACCTTGCACCTGCCACACCAGCAGAAAGAGGCCCTTCATCAGCGGAAACGCGGTGAGGGGCCTCTCTCGTTGATCGCCCGTATGTGCCCGCGATTCCCCCTGTGTTCCCGTGGCATCTGGCACGGATCTGGCACGGCGATCACGGGTTCCCCCGTGCGGACGCACGCACCCCTCCCGCGGGAAGAGCCGGTCCGCCTCAGCCACTGACTACGTTCGGCTTGTCGAGATCATCTCGGAGCCTGAGGCCCCCGCCGGAGGCGTCTTTGGCTAGGGGGCGTTCCAAGGGGGCTGAACAGGCCGGCGCCGACCGAGGGACGCCACTGGTGCTACGACGAGGCGAGGTCGGGTGGTGGAAGCGGCCGTTTTGCTGTGGTGGCGCGGTGGTGCTGGGTATGCCGTTGCAGGAGATTCCTCCGCCTGTGGGGTCCCTACAATCCGGATGATCCGTTCTGGCGGGAAGTCTGGTCGGTGCTGGAGCGGGCGCGGGTTGCTTCTGGGGCTGGGCCAAGGGGTGAGTTCACTCGTGAGGAGTACGAGCGGGCTTGTGCTGAGCTGGAGCTGATCCCGTTGAGTGACGAGAAGTGTTTCAGCCCGGAGATCAAGGATCGTCGTGCCGGCCCGCCTGAGCACACCTTCGTTGAGACGGTCTTTCGGCGGCTGGCTCATGATCGTGGGTGGGGGATCCTGGCTCAGCTTCGTGAGGAGCGTAAGGAACTGCGCTGGGAGTTCGAGCGGCGGTTCCCGCGTGGGATGTCGAGGCAAGAGTATGAGCAGGTGTGCGTAGAGCTTGGGCTACAGCCTGCGCCGGATGAGTCCATTCGGGCCATGGCAGCCACCTACCTTGCACGGGAGGAGATCGAGGACCTCCCCGACATCAACCTATTCGTGGCGAACCGCCGGGACATGGGTTTTCGCAGCGAGAGACGCCGCGGAGATTCGGGAGCGTAATCGCAAACGGGTTGACATCCTGCTTGCAAAGACGTACGACGATCTTACTCGGCCTGCTGTAGCGCAGCTCAGCACACTGATCGCACTCCACGTGGCTCCCCGCTGTTCCCTCTGATCTCCCGCCTTGTCGGGGACGCAACGGGCACGCTGAATGGGACAGCGATCACGGCTCTGAGCTGTGGGGTCGCTTTGACTCGCGTTCTCGGTGGCACCTGAGTACGACTTGTGGTTATCGTCTCGCCAGGCGATGGGGTCGATCGCACGGTAACGGGCGGGGCCTCTGGGTGCACGGACTGAGCCTCCGAACCTCATCGCCGTTCAGCGTTACGGTCACCCACTACGATCAGGCCATGGGTATCCAGCTCGCGCAGTTTCGTCTATATCGGTACACGAGCGCCGAAGAATGTCAGCACCAATTGCTGGTCCGAGTGAATCGGCCAAGCTACCCGAACTACGATCAGTCGGCCGAAGACGCGGCTGAGGATTTCGCGGATTCCGCGGCCCATCACCTTCGGACCTGGTGGCAGCGCTGGCTGTTGCCCCGTGACTGCCGCCGTGAACACGAGTCCCGGCTGATGAACGTCTTACACGAGGCCATTTCGGAAGAACTCGACGGCCCTGGCTTGAGAGAAATGTTGGTATGGGAGACGGCGATCGATGACGATCCGGTCATCGGCGCGGCCTCTACGGAAGAAGAGTTCTGGCGCCAGCTGAACGACTACTACGGGCCGGACGATCTACCCACATCCGCGCGGCAGGTTGTCTGCCACTCCGTCTATTTCCTGACCGAACAGGACGGAGCAGGTGATCTCCGCGACGCCTGACACCCAAGCCAGCATCAGACTCCCGAGCGGGATTACGCGGTCGACCAAGGAGCGCGCCGTCGGTTCTACCCCGCCCCCACCGCGGCACGCGGGGAGCAGCCGTAAGACGTGCAAGCCGCGCCACTCCTCATCAGCCAGATCATGACCACTCGACATATGGACACCAACAACAAGACCGCAGAGACAGCCCCTAATACCCGCTCATGGCACAGCGCTCAGGCGGCTCTCCTCTCGCGCGACGCGCACCCCGCGTGCACATTCGCCCGCTGCGACGCCCTGGCCGAAGACTCCTTGTGACCTATGGGCGTACTCTCACCAGCACGGCGTTCAGCCACGTTTCCGGTGATCCAGGGTGAGGAACGAACCCTGGATCGTCGATCGCCCCCAAGCACATGCGTTGGCCAGCCATGCCGTGGCGATCGTAAGGGCCGCATCTGTGTGGCGGCGCGGCAACCACGCCAGCTGCCTCCGGTTCGTGCGGCGGGCGGCCCGGTGTCCCGCCGCCGTTCGGGACCGGCCCCCAGGCCGCACGCCCGGACGGCGGGCGGGCGGAGGGCCGGGGGTGCGGCGGCGCGCCGCGCCGCCGCCTTGATCCCTATGAGATCAATTCGGCAAGTTCTGTGAGTGCGCGTTTCCAGGGGTAGGCGTCGATGCGGTCGGCTCCCGAGTTCGGCGGATGCGGCTCGAATTGGCCTGGGCCGAACAGGACGCGCACGCCATCGGCGCGTAGGTCTTCGATGCTGCGGCGGAAGGGTGTGCGAGAGGCGAGGGCGCTGTTGACGAAGGGTAGGACGACAACAGGGATGCCCAAGCCTGGCGCTTCCGAGAGGACGCCTAGGGCGTAGGTGTCGGCGATGCCCTGGGCGAATTTGTTGATCGTGTTGTAGGTCGCCGGGGCAACAATGATCGCGTCGGCACGGGGTGACTTCGGTTCGTCCGGCTTGCGGTACTGGCTGCGGACGGGGTGGCCGGTCTGCTTCTCCAGGGCGGGGATGTCGATGAAGTCGAGGGCCGGCGGGGTGGCGATGATCTGGACGGTCCAGCGGCCCGGCGCTGGCCGGCCGCGGCGCCGAAGCCGTGAGGGACGCGATCACCAAAGAGATCACCGGGTTGCCCGAGCAGCTACGCCGCTCGCTGACCTGGGACCGTGGAACAGAGCTGGCCCAGCATGATCAACTACGCATCGACACCGGCCTGAAAATCTATTTCGCCGATCCTCATAGCCCCTGGCAGCGTGGCACCAACGAAAACACCAACGGCCTGCTGCGCCAGTACTTTCCCAAGGGCACTGACCTGTCACGATGGAACGCCGAGGAGTTGGCGGCCGTCGCGCTCGCGCTCAACACCAGGCCCCGAAAGAGCCTCGGGTGGAAGACGCCGGCAGAAGCCTTCAGCGATCATCTAAACTTGCTGCTGAGCAGCAGTGTTGCGACGACTCCTTGAACCCAAGCAATACCTGTCAATTCGCTATACCGAGCGCCTGGCCCAGGCCGGCGCCCTCAGCTCGGTGGGAAGCCGCGGCGATTCCTATGACAACGCGCTGGCCGAGTCCTTCAACGGCATGTTCAAGGCCGAGCTGATCCGCCGCCACGGCCCGTGGACCGGGCTCGACGCCGTGGAACTGGCAACGCTGGAATACGTCGACTGGTACAACCACCGCCGGCTGCACACAGCCTGTGGCTACCGCCCGCCTGCAGAGTTCGAAGCCATCTACTACCGTCACAACTACAACGCCGTCACGACAGCAGAAACCCAGTAGGCAGCTGTCCATCAAACCCGGACGGGTTCAACTGATGTCATCACAGTGATCCTTTCGAGAAGTACTTGCTGCTGAAGACCGTAGAAGCTCAAGCAGAGTTGAGGTCAAGTGGAGGATTTTTGGCGTCTTTCAGCGCATCCGCCGCTGAGCCTGGTCGTGAGTGCGACAGCCGGCGCAGTTGACCTCAACTCTGCTTGAGCTTCTAGCGTGGTCTGCAATTCCGATCCGAACGCTTAGGAGGATCATGATGCGGATCAGCACCACCCTGCCCATGACACAGGCCGGCGTGCCTGACATCGCGATGGCGCGTCACCTTGAAGACCTTGGCTATGACGCGGTCAGCATGGCCGATTTCATCGTCGGAGATGGGACGCCGGCCTTTGACGCCACGCTTGTTCTGGCGGCCGCCGCAACCGTGACCGACAGGATCGGACTGGAGTTCGGAGTGCTCAGCCTCCCGCTGCGCCCTACCGCTTGGGTCGCTACGCAGATGCAGACCCTTCAGCACCTGTCAGGCAACCGAGTTGTCCTTGGCGTCGGGATCGGGGGCTTCCCGGGCTCGCCGTTCTGGCGTGCGGTTGGGGCGCCACTTCAGGGTCGAGGGCGCTGGACCGACGAAGCGTTGCAAGCGTTGCCGGGCCTTATCCGTGGTGAGGCAACCAAGCTGGGCGAGGGTGAGGTCACCCTCGGCCCCGCCGCTCCGGTCCCGCCCATCCTCATCGGGGGGAACTCCGAGGCGGCGATGCACCGTGCCGTCCTTCATGGTGACGGTTGGGTACCCTCCTTGATCAGCCCTGCGGCTCTGGCCAAGAAGGTGGTACGGCTACGTGAGGTCGCCCATGAGCTCGGACGCCCGGTCCCATCGATCTCCGTGGGAGGTCATGCGATCCTCGTCGACAGCCCGACTGCCATCGAGTCCTTCATCCGCGTGCTGGTGGACGTGCATCGCATGGCGCCGGAGGAAGCAGAGGCTGTCCCGGTCACTGGCGGCCCGGAGCAGGTGGCGGAACGCCTCCACGCCTACTCGGAGGCCGGAGCCGACATGGTTGGACTCAGCCTTGACGGCGGGGACTGGACTCGGCAGGTAGAAACACTCGCAGAAGCCAGAGCACAGCTGAGCCGTGCCCGGACGGAGGAAGCAGATGAAGGATGATCGTCTGTGGGCACGTGAGGACAGCGGCGACGGTTTGACGTCTGTTCGCTTTGTTGAGCGGCGGCTCCGCGAGGCCTCGGAGTGGTCGCGCGCGTCTCCCACTTCAGATGCCGAACGGCCCGTAGATCACCCCGTCACTCGTCCACCAGCTGTGGCGTCCACTTCCAGGGGGCGCGTCGGCATACCCGGCCAAACGCCTTCGGCAAGCCATTCCTCGTGACGCAACAGCGCTGTCCCAGCCACCAGATGCAGGCTCGTCACCGACTCATGCTTCATGACCTTCCGCCACTTCGCTTGTCTTTCAAGTGCGCCACGAGGTTATGGTCCTTTGGGGGATGATCATCCCCATGGGGCGACGACTCGCCCGATCCGCGTCTCCCGAATCCGCCTGATGATCAGTTTGTACACGGGCACTTACCGGGCGCCGCCGAGGAGCAAGAGCAACTACCGGTGACGTGACTCGGCGCGGCGCCAGGGACCGGCGAAGGTGTGCTCTGGAGTGTCGAGCTGCACGACCTTGTGGATCAGGTAGAGCCCGCCGTGCTCGATTAGTTCGTAGTAGACCGCCGTACACGCGCAGGTGTGTTCATGGACGCGGTACCGATCAGGCGCGAGCGAGGTCCAGTCGAGGACCTTGTGGTTGTGGCGGGCGCGAGCCGGATGTGGTGACACTCCCGGGCACTCCCATTCGGGCGGAGCGGCGAGGTCGCAGGTCTGGTCGAGCGGCTCGGAGTTCATGTATTGAATATCTGCAGACGTATCTAGGCGTTTTTGCACGTCAGAGGGCATCTATGTTGTGCAGCGTGGCCGAGGAGAGCGAGTACCCGAAGATCGACAGTGAAGGGCCTGAACTCGTCTATATGGTCGTGGCGAACCACATCGCGGCCAGGATCGAACGTGGCGAGCTCAAGCCTGGGCAGCGGATCCCCTCGGAGCTGGACCTTGCGGAGCAGTATGGCGTCGCGAGGATGACGGTTCGTCGCGAGCTGAAAGAGCTACGAGAGCGCGGCCTGATCCGCAGCGTTCACGGGAAGGGCACCTACGTACAACAGCCCAACCCTCCTGCTGACAGCACCGAGTGATGAGGCCGCGCTGTACAGCAACGCCGACTCCCCAACCGGGCGAGCAGTCAACGCGCATTTGCTCGGTGAGTCTGGCCCGTAGGTCCTGCGCAACTTGCCGAATAGCTCTCTTAAGGATCAAGGCGGCGGCGCGGCGCGCCGCCGTACCGCCGGCCCTCCGCCCGCCCGCCGTCCGGGCGTGCGGCCTGGGGGCCGGTCCCGGACGGCGGCGGGACACCGGGCCGGGCGCCGCACGCCTGACGCACCGTGCGGACCGAACGCTCCGACCCGAGTTGCCGCGCCGCCGCACAGATGCAGCCCTTACGATCGCCACAGCGTGGCCGGCCGCCGTAGGTGCTTGGGGGCGATCGACGATCCAGGGTTCGTTCCTCACCCTGGCTCACCGTGCAAGGTAGCTGATCGCCGCGTTTGACTACCTGAACGGGCGGACGCAGGGTGACGAACTATGGGCAGGAGGCGTTACGTCGCCAGAGGCATTCCCGGCGGCTATCGGATCTGGGACAACAAGACGCGTCGCTGGTGGGGCGACCTCTACGAGTTATGCCCTGACGACCTGCTCGACGAGCTGAACGGCGCGCGTGACTACGACAAAATCACGGCGCTCCTCAAGCGGTACAGAGCTATGAAGCGATAGGTGGCGCTTCCACTCCAGGTGGACGTTCTGTCACATGCCTCGCGCAGAACTGACGGTGACGGTGACGGTGACGGAAAGATCCAACCGTGGGCCGAGCAAACTGAACCTGGGCTATGTGAGAAGATCCAAGCGGGGAACGTACACCCAGTGCTCGTGGGAGCCGAGGAGTCCAGCGTGTTACTCGCGATGATCCTTATGTACGCAATACCTGTCGTTATCGTCGTGGCATCGCTCTTTGTGACGTCACGTAGCCCGCGACGCAAGATCCTCTACTTGTCCACTACTCTCGCCGCCTTCATCGTGGCGCTCGCGATCGCCTGGACAGCGGGTCGGGATGCGTGGGGTTACTGGCTCTTCTTTGTTCTTCTGGCCGCACTCGTCACAGGGATACGGCTGATAGTCGCTACCGTCCTGGCTTCCTCGGACGCCGCCGATGACCTGCCCCAGAGTTGCAGTTCGGGTTGCAATACGACGCCGTCCAAGGGCGTTCAGGATGGACCGCGCACGTCCTCTGACCTGCATTGAACTGTCTGGAAGCATGATCGGCCTAGCTTTAGTCCGCAGGTTCCAGTGGCGCTCATGGCTGGCTCTGCCTCGCGGGATATACGCGGGATGATCTTCCCTGGTAGGGGGAAGGCGAGAGCCGTACACCGAGGTCAGAGGCCTGATGCGGTCAGGAACGTCAGCCCGCTGTAAAACCGTCGGCTCAGCCTACGCAAGTTCGAACCTTGCACCTGCCACACCAGCGGGAAGAGGCCCGTCACCAGCGGAAACGCAGTGAGGGGCCTCTCGCGTTGATTGCCCGTGAGTTCCCATGATTCCCCCTGGTTTCCCGTGGCATCTGGCACGGATCTGGCACGCGATCACGGCCGTCTTGCCCTGTGCGGACGCACACTCTGTACCCGCCGGATCTTCCCGTCGCCTCCAGCCCTTGACCCGCTCGGCTTGTCCTGGGCGACGGCGATGGGAAGATCCGGCTCCCAGCCACTGACTACGATGGCGTCCCATCGAGTGGTGTAGTTCGTGACGATCAGTCACCGGGGTCTGGCAGAAGGTGAGCCATCGTGTGACGGTCAAGGGAAGCGCTCATTCTTCCCGGAAGGACACGTTCACGATGGCTCTGTCCCAGTCTGACTTAACCGAGCTGCTGGAGTCACTACGCGCGGCCGACAGCGTGGAGATGGTCCGCCGCGCCCTGCAACGCATGCTGCAGGAACTCATCGAGGCCGAAGCCACCACGGTGATCGGCGCCGCCCCCTACCAGCGCACCCCGGAACGCACCACCCAACGCAACGGCCACCGCGAGCGGCTGCTGTCCAGCACCGCCGGCGACCTGGAACTGCAGATCCCCAAACTGCGCTCCGGCTCGTTCTTCCCCAGCCTGCTCGAACGCCGCCGCCGCATCGACCGCGCCCTGTTCGCGGTCATCATGGAGGCCTACGTCCACGGCGTATATACCCGCGCGGTCGACGACCTGGTCAAAGCACTCGGCGCCGACACCGGCATCTCCAAGAGCGAGGTCTCGCGCATCTGCCAGGGCCTGGATGCGGAGATCACGGCGTTTCGGGAACGGCCGCTGGACCACATCGCCTTCCCGTATGTGTTCCTGGATGCCACCTACTGCAAGGTGCGCGTCAACCATCAGATCGTTTCCCAGGCCGTGGTGATCGCCACCGGCATCACCGCCGACGGGCACCGCGAAGTGCTCGGCCTGGCCGTCGGCGACAGCGAGGACGCGGCATTCTGGACCGAGTTCCTGCGCTCGCTACGCGCCCGCGGCCTGCATGGGGTGCGTCTGGTCATCTCCGATGCCCACACCGGCCTGGTCGCCGCCATCCGCACCGTGCTGCTCGGCGCCAGCTGGCAGCGCTGCCGCGTGCATTTCATGAGAAATGTGCTGGCCAAGACCCCAAAAGGGTCGGGCGAGATGGTCGCAGCCACCATCCGCACCATCTTCGCTCAGGCAGATGCCGAGGCCGTCCGCACCCAGCTGCACACCGTCGCCGACATGCTCGGCCGCCAGTTCCCTCAGGTCAAAGACATGCTGCTGAACGCCGCCGACGACATCACCGCGTTTGCCGCCTTCCCAGTCGCGCACTGGAAGAAGATCTGGTCGACCAACCCGCTGGAACGGCTCAACCGCGAGGTCAAACGCCGCGCCGACGTCGTCCAGGTCTTCCCCAACGCCGCCGCCCTGGAACGCCTGGCCGGCGCTGTCCTGGCCGAACTCCACGACGAATGGCAAGTCACCGACCGCCGCTACCTCTCGGAGACCTCCATGGCCGAACTCCGCACCAGCATCGCCCCTCGCGATCCCGCCGAGCTCACTACGCAATCAGAGCCACGACATTCGATCACGTAGTTACACCACTCCACGGGAGTACGCCCAGAGATCTGGAGGTGATCGCAGATGCGATCATGACCTGATCGGAAGCTCGTCGTCGCCTGCCGGTGCAAGTCCGGTCCGGGTAATCGTCAGGGAGCCCGGTAGCAGGCTGGCGGTCTGGCCTGGAAACGGGTCGGGTCGGAGTCCAGCGTCGAAGGCCCTGTCAGGGGAGGCGACTGTGCGGTCCGCAGCGTCAAGCGAAGTCTGCCGCGTCGTTAGTGTGCCCGTCGTGTGCGGGGCAAAGGGAGAGCCGAGCCCGGTCCTTCAGGGCGAAGGCCATGGACGGGGTGAAGATCCTGAACGTGCAGCCCTCAAGAACTCCCCGGCGTAGAGGACGTGGAACGCACAGACGGTGACGGCGGGAACTGGGGAGGCCCTCCCCGGCCTGGCGGAGCTGCGAGACTCCGCCGGAGAAACGACGTCTTATAACCGGTGAGGAGCCGGGAAGTGGAGGTCGGGCCGGGAGGGAGTCGGAGGCGGCCATAGTGCTGATCGAGCCGGGCGGACAACATAACCCCCGGTGAGGGAAGGGC
The DNA here is from genome assembly GCF_040654115.1 of Nonomuraea sp. NPDC050786. NCBI lineage: Bacteria > Bacillati > Actinomycetota > Actinomycetes > Streptosporangiales > Streptosporangiaceae > Nonomuraea > Nonomuraea sp. NPDC050786. Next base: position 428,201 of record NZ_JBFAHJ010000001.1, on the reverse strand, counting down.
CGCTGCTTCGTCCATGCGCGTGGTGTCGAGGAGGGGCCCGGTGAGTGCCCAGGTGGCTAGTCCCGCCGCGTCGGGATCTGTGATGGATCCGGTCCGAGCCTTGCAGCATGCGCTCTACCGGGCGGCCAAGGCCGATCCCGGACGACGGTTTCACGCGCTGCATGACAAAGTCCTCCGCAGGGACGTGATGCGGCGGGCGTGGACCAACGTGCGCCGCAACAACGGCGCGGCCGGCATCGACCGGATCACCCTGGAAATGGTCGAGGAGTACGGCGTCGTCCGGCTTCTCGATGAACTGATCGCGGACCTGAGACAGGGGCGTTGGCGGCCACTGCCGACGCGCCGGGTGTTCATCCCCAAGCCCGGCAGCGCCGAACGGCGCCCGCTGTCGATTCCCGCGGTGCGCGATCGCATCGTGCAGGCGGCCGTGAAGATCGTGCTCGAGCCGGTCTTCGAAGCCGACTTCCATCCGTGCTCGTTCGGGTTCCGGCCCAGACGCGCACCGCACGATGCGCTCCAGGTGCTGCTGGATCAGTCGTTCCAGGGGCGCCGCTGGGTGGTCGAGACGGATATCGCCAACTGCTTCGAGGCGATTCCGCAGGAGAAGTTGATGCAGGCGGTCGAGGAACGCATCTGTGATCAGTCCGTCCTGAAGCTGCTGCGCGCGATCTTGCGAGCGGGAGTGATGCAGGAAGGACAGATCCGGCGATCGGTGACCGGCACCCCGCAGGGCGGAGTCGTTTCTCCGCTGCTGGCCAACATTTACCTGCACCGACTCGATCGGGCATGGCGGCATGGGGTTGATGGGGTGCTGGTGCGTTTCGCCGATGACCTGGTCGTGATGTGCCGGACCCAGGGTGAGGCCGAACGCGCGCTGGCGCGGTTGACCGAACTGCTGTCCGACCTCGGACTGCAGCCGAAGGCGGCCAAGACCCGGATCGTGCACCTGGTGGAAGGCGGGGAAGGGTTCGACTTCCTCGGTTTCCACCATCGTCTGGTGCGCGCCCGCGGCCGCACCGGGGCCAGGCGTGTCGTCTTCCTCGCCCGTTGGCCCTCGCGCAAGGCGGCCCAGCACGCCCGCGATCGGATCCGGGAATTGTCGGACCGGTCCCGGCTGCTGGTGCCAGTCGAGACGATCGTGCAGCAGGTCAACGCCTTCCTGCGCGGCTGGGTCGGCTACTTCCGCTATGGAAACTCCGCCCGTGTCTTCGACAAGATCAGGACTTTCGCCCTCGCGAGGCTCGCGTTATTCCTCGGTAAGAAGCACAAACGGGGGCGCAAGTGGGGTTGGCTTCAGGTCGTCTACACCGACCCGACCCAGCTCGGCCTGATCAACCTCAATGGAGCCGTCGTCGCTCCCAGGCCTTTCCGGTCTTGGCGGGCAACGGCCGAACGCCGTCGGTGAAGGGCGTCGGAGAGCCGTGTGCGGGAGAACCGCATGCACGGTTCGAAGTGGCGGGAGCTGGAAACGGAGCCAAGAACCTGGTCAAGGTCACTGGGGTGGCACACCCGTCCGGGAAACCGGCGGAATCAAAGGCCCCAGGCCCTACCACCAGGAGAAACCACCGCACCAGCTCCCGACCCTACCGCCATCCCCGGCCAGCGTCATGACGTCCTCGCGCACGTGCCAGACGCCACGCCGGTCGGCGGGTTCGCCGGCGTCCCGGCCGGCGACATAGTCCACCCGGGTAGCCGCAGACAGCTTCTGACCAGCCAGGGTCTCGGCGCTGACGTAGTGCTTGGAAGCAGGCGCGATGAAGGCCACATCCGCACCCTCCATGGCGGACAGGTTCGCATACGAGATCAGCTTGGAATCACCGACCATCAGCATCTGCTGCGGGCCGGCCAGCTTCTGCAAGCCCCGCATCGCGCCGATGACCTGGCCCACCTCACCGGCCGCACCGTCATAGGAACGGTGAAAGACCGGGATCGCGCCGTCAGCGGCCACCGCGATCCCGGCCTGGACCTGCTTCAGATCCGGCCGCCGGTCCTTGGGATGACCAAAACGCGGCTGGGCGAAACCGGGCTCCGCCTCGTCGTAGTCGCCGTGCAGCGAGATCGAGGTCATGTCCCAGTGCAGGCGTGTCACCTCCAGACCGAAGGCCTCGATCGCGGCCGGCCCGACCGACCCGGCCGGCAGGTCCAGATGCGGGGGCGATGGCATCCAACGCCCGGCCGATCCGGTCATCGTTGAGCAACTCCGGCTCTACGCCGAACGCCTCGCCCACCGCCCAGGAGCGCGCCCAGTCCTGAACGTGCACCACGGGGCGGGCGAGGTCAGCCGGTTGGCCACCAGCACCTCGATCACCTGACCGTGCGTCAGCTCCGCGACATCACGCACCGGACAGGCGGCATCCACCGGCTCCGGATCCGTAACCGCGAGCAAAACCCCGCGATCACCGGCAACGCTCCGAGCATCTTCTCGACACTGGCCTGGCCCCACTTCGCACCCTGTTTCACCAGCCAGGTCATACCGTGACGACGATCATCACAGCAACCCGCAGATCTTCAAACGACTTCACCTGCGGAAAACGGGGCTAGCTGAGGGGTACGACGATTCCGCTGCCGTACTTGTTCGTCTCCGCCTCGTCCAGCAGCAGGGAGGCCAGCGTGGCTCGGGAGATCCGGGGCGGGAGCAGGGGGCGCCGCAGTTCCGCCAAAGGCACGATGCGGCCGGCGGAACTGAGGGGGCCGTCGGTGACGTCCGGGGCGTGGAAGACCGTGGCGCCGGCGGCGAGCGCGATCTGGTCGGCCTCGGCCTTCTCGGCCAGTTCCGAGCCGACGAACATCCGCATCACCCCCGCGTAGATCAGCCCGCCCGACCGGCTTGACACGCCCGAGCCCAGTGCGCCGAGCCACACCGTGCGGACGCCGGCCGCCGCGAGCACCCTGGCTCCGGCGACCAGTGCGCCCGGACCTTCGCCCTTGGCGATGCCGATGGCGGAGACGGTCACGTCGACGTCGGCCAGGTCGGGGAAGCTCCGCGGGTCGGTGACATCCGCCTTGCGGACCTCGACCTGCCGCGGCGCGGGCACGGCGAACGCGGCCGGCGTCCGGACCAGTCCCACGACGTCGTGCCCCCGCTCCAGCGCTTGACGCACGAGCGTGCCGCCGGTCCGCCCCGACGCTCCCAGTATGGCGATGCGCATGATGATCCATCCCTTGACTGAACAACTGTTGGCGACATAACTAAACAACTGTTGGTTATTACTGTCAAGGCGAGACCCGGCTGTACGGTGAACCCCTGCTGCTCAATCGTTCAGCCCGGTCAGAAGGGAGCCAAGGTGCCGCCGCAGGAGCAGTCCGCTCGCCGTCGCCGTAATCCGCGCGGGCAGGGACAGGTACTCAAGGCCCAACTCGTGGACGCCGCGGCAAAGCTGCTGTCCACCCTCGACCAGCCGGAGACGCTGACCCTGCGGCAGGTCGCACGCGAGGTCGGGGTGGCACCGGCCAGCATCTACAGCCACTTCCCCGACCTGAGCGCGCTGGTCCAGCACGTGCTGCGACTGCGCTACGCGGAGTTGGCGCGCCTGATGGACCAAGCCGCGCAGTCCGCCCCGAACCCGCTGGCCGACCTCGCCGCCCGGTGCGCCGCCTACGTACGCTGGGGAGTCGACCAGCCCGGCCACTACCGCACCCTTTTCGGCGGGCGCATGCCGGACGACCTGATCCTGGGGTCAGCGCACGGCGCCGGAGCCGAACCACTCAAGGCCGTCACGGCCTCCCTGGCAGCGGCCGCCGAGGAGGGGCGCAGGCCGCCCTCGACGGAGCAGCAATGGCAGGCGGGCCTCCTACTCTGGACCGGGCTGCACGGCCTGGTCAGCCTCTACAACGACCACGGAGACCTTCCCTGGCCGCCCCTGGACCACCTAATCGCCGATCTGCTCAGCCTGCACACAGCCCGCCCGGCGGCCGAGATCATGCCCCTCCTGCCTCCCGCAGGGGGATGACCCTGGTTTGTCGAGGCCGGCTGGCGGCCCACCTGCTGGGCGACGCGAAAAGGTGTCCACTTCACGGGGGCAAGGCTCGACCCGGACTTCATGGTTCCGCGCCTCACCGCGTCCATGGCAGATACCTCACGTGATCAGGCCGGCGCAGGTCAGCCAGATGTGTTCGCATGTCGCCGACGCCTCTTGGAGCTTCTCGCGGGATTCCTGTGAAGCGTGGTAGAAGGTCCGCTCGATCATCCAGCACAGGGCGCGTGCCATCGCCGAGGCCTGGTCCGGTGCAGCGCCGGCCTGGATGCCGGCGTGTTCCAGGACGGCGGTGATGGCCGCGATGAACAGGTCAGCCGTGTGCTTCCACAGTTCACCGATCTCCGGCACGGTCAACGACAGGGCAATCGCTGTGCGCATGACCGGGCCGTGTTCGTTCCACAGCTCGACCGTGCGCTGCATGGCTGCTGCGATGGCCTGGCGTGGCTCGTCGGTCTGCGCGGTGACCCGGGACCGTTCCCACAAGTGCTCGACGGTCCGGGCCACGAGTGCCGTGACCACTTCTTGCTTGGAGCCGAAGTAGAAGTACAGGGCCCCGCGTGTGATGCCGGCACCCTGGGCGATGTCGCCGACGGTCATGGCATCGTAGCCCTTGTGTGCCAGCAGGGCTTCGCAGGTGTCGAGGATGGCCCGCTCCCGGACATCCCCCTTGCGCTCGGTGGTACGACGGCTGCGCGCGGAATGGTGGCCGGGCATCAGAGCTGAGCGCCCTCGGCGAAGTCGGTCGTACGCGAGAGTGTCTCCCACGCGCGGATATCCTCGTCCACGGCCGTGCGCGCGGCGGTGACCAGCCGCAGCGCGTCCGAGCCCAGGACGAGGTGGGCCGGCGGCTGCTCGACCGTCGTGATGTGCACGACCGCTTCCCCCGCCTTGGCCGGATTGCCCAGCTGGTTCCCGCTGGCCTTCTGCCGCGCTTCGCGGATGGGGGTGAACAACTCGTCGTAGTCGTCGACGGTCCGCGCGGCACGTGTCATGGACCGTCCGGCCCAGTCGGTGCGGAAGGAGCCGGGCTCGATCGCCGTCACATGGATTCCGAACTGCGCGACTTCCTTGCCCAGCGCCTCCAGGATTCCCTCCAGGGCGAACTTGCTGCCGCAGTAGGCGGACATGCCGGGCACGGCCATGAGCCCGCCCATGGAGGTGACGGCCATCAGGTGTCCGCGGCGGCGGCGGCGCATGTGGGGCAGCGCCGCCTGGAGGGTGGCCACCGCCCCGAACACGTTCACCTCGAACTGCCGTCGCACCTCGGCCAGCGGGGTTTCCTCGAAGGTTCCCTCCAGGCCGTAGCCGGCGTTGGCGATGACGACGTCCAGAGGGCCGACGCTCCGCTCGACCTCCGCGACCGCGCCGGAGACGGCGTCACCGTCCGTCACGTCCAGGATACGGCCGTGAGCGTGCCCGGGCCTGAGCTCTTCGAAGGCCCGCAGGTCCTTCTCGGAGCGGACGGTGCCGATGACGGTGTGCCCGGCGGCCAGGGCGGCTTGGGCGAAAGCGCGCCCCAGGCCCGTGCTGACGCCGGTGATGAGCCAGTTCTGCTTCTCCATTGTTCCTCCAGAGAGGTCTCGCGAGGAGCCGGGTCGCCCTCTCCAGTAAAAGTCTACACCGTGTCGATTTTTATCGTTACTGCGTCGATTCTGGCAGCGCTCACGGAATGGAACCCCCAGGCCATCCGCGTGCCGCGCGCCCCGAAGGTGCCGCTGTGGCCGGGCCCCATCCCCTCACTCGGCGACCGGTCACGTGCCGGCGCTGACTCCCCGTGCCCATTTCTGAGAGGTGCCCATGACCCCGAGCCAGCCTCCCCAGGCGCCAGCCGCTGCCGCGAGCGGGCCATCGGCATCGCGCTGACCGGTGTCGGCCTGGCCCTGATGGCGCTGTTCGTCTCCGTCCTCAACGACGTCACCCGCGAGTTCGGCACCGCACTGGGCGTCGCGCTGCTGGGCGCGCTGCTGTCGGCCGGCTACCGCAGCTCCATCGACGGCAAGCTTCAGGGCATCCCGCGGGGTACCGCGGACACCGCGCGCGACGGCATCGCCAGCGCCCTGGAGGCCGCACCCAGCGCAGGCCCGCGCGCGCAGGACCTGGTCCACGCCGCCCAGCAGTCCTTCGTTGACGGATGGCAGCAGGCCATGTGGGTGGGCACCGCCGTCATGGGTGCCCTGTTCGTCTACATCGCCCTGCGCGGACCGAAGAAACCGGCCCCCGTGGCCGCGGACGAGGCAGAGGTCGCCGAGAGCGTCGCCGCCCGATGATCCCGTAGAGGATCGGACAGACGGGCGCGCAGACCGTGCATGCCGTGGAAGGGCGCCAAGCCGCGCGGCGCCTGCCACCACGGCGACCAGCTAGGGGCGGTCCAGGTGCCGAGGGGGCCGTGCAGGCAGGGCCGTCGGCGCCGAGCCGGAGGGCTGCGCCCTTGTGCTGGTGCGGTCCGGGGATCACCAGGGGCCGCCGTCGAGCTGGGCGGGGACGCGGCCGGTCCGCAGTTCCTGTAGGTCGGGGATGCCGTTGTCGAGGGTGCCGGGGCTGACGCCGAGGAGCTTGGCGCCTTGCTCGGTCACTCGTCTCTGGACACCTCAGCGCGGTACTTCCGAGCCGGAACCGCCGGGACCGCCGCCGTCGTCGAGCGAGTCTTCGACCAGTAGGAGGCACCGCGACCTACCTTGCGGCTGGGGTCACGTTCGGGAGAACACCGCCAAGCCAGTGTCATCTACGATCAACTGCCTGCACCTCGAGTTCGGCCCTGCGGGCTTTGACCAGCTCACGAAGGTCGGGTTCCGCATCCTGGGCCACCTGACGCACCTCCCGCCCGGATCGTACGGACAGGCATCCCGCGCACGCCGGGGAACCGGTGTCCGCGGTCACCGAAACGGCAGGCGATCTTGAGTTCCGACAACCGCCCGCAACCAGCACGAATGCACGATCAACGACTCACACCAGCCCAGTGACCAGCGACTTCAATATGGTGGATCTTCAATGAGACGCGGCCTGGGGCGGTGCGCAGTCGGGCAGGTTTGACTGGTGTCAGTCGCCGTCGAGGATGAAATCGGCTATAGCGGCAGCGACGGCTTCGGGCTGCTCATCGGGGATGAAGTGTCCAGCGTCGGGCACGACGACTCCGGTGACGTCGTCGGCCCATGGGCTGATGGAGGCCGCCATGTCCGGGATGGAGCCATGGCTGCTGGAGATTCCGAGGATGGGCACAGTCAGGTGCTGCCGCTTGAGCGCCTCGTGGTTCTTGCGCGCCGACTCGGCGGCGTCTCGGTAGTAGGCGAGGAAAGCGCGGAGGCCACCGTCGACGGCGACGGCCGCCGCGTAGTGGTCGAGCTCGGCGTCGTCGAACGTGTCGGGAGAGAGGGCCTTCATTTTCAGGAACCAGCCGACGTAGTCCCGTTCGCGGCCGGCAAGCAGCGTCTCGGGCAGGTCGGGCACAAGGTGGAACGCGAAATGCCAGGTCTTCCACGCCCGATCGGGGTCGGTGGGAATCGCTTCGGGGAGGGTGATGCCGGGAATTCCGGCGTCGAGCAAAGCGACCCCGCGCAGTTGGCTCTCGAATTTGAGCGCGAGGGAGAAAGCGACCCAGGCACCGATGTCGTGGGCGACCAGCCAGTAAGTCGACACTCCGAGAGCCTTCACGGCGGCGTGGACGTGCGCTGCGACCGTGTGCGTGTCGTAGCTGCGCTCTGGACGCTCGGAGTGGCCCTGACCCGGCAGGTCGATCGCGATGACGTGGAACTGGCCGGCGAGGCTGGGCATGACCTTTCGCCATGCCCACCAGGTTTGCGGGAATCCGGCGAGCAGGACAACGGCCGGGCCGGTCGGCTGTCCGCCTTCGACGGCATGAAGGCGGACGCCGTCCGCGTCGACCCAGCGGTGAGTGAATCCCGCCAGGTCGTGCAGGGGCAGGTCGCGGACAGGGTTGCTTTCGCAGACCTGCCCAGCGCTGGTCGCAGGGTCAGTCACCGAGATCCTCCATCGGTGTTAGGTGTGCTGTTCGGAGCTTCGCCCGAGGGTTAGGCCCACGAGCGCAGTGCAGATGACCAGAGCGGTCAGCGTGGTGCTCGACATCCGGGCCCTACGGCGATCGATGATGCGGGCGGGCCATGGCGGCCGGGTTGGCGATGCGGTCGAAGTCCTCGGCGCTGATAGAGCCGGAGTCCAGTGCGGCCTCACGCAGGGTGGTGCCCTCCTCGTCGGCCTTGTGCGCGATGGCCGAGGCCTTGTCGTAGCCGATGACTGGGGAGAGGGCGGTGACCAGCATGAGGGACCGGTCGACATAGGAGTCGATTTGGTCGCGGTGGAGCTGGGCGCCCTCGATGCAGTACTGGCGCAGGTTGGCGCAGGCGTCGGTGAGGATGGTGGCCGCGTGCAGGAAGTTGTTGATGATGACCGGGCGCATGGCGTTGAGCTCGAAGTTGCCCTGCGAGGCGGCGAAGGCGACGGCAGCGTCCTCGGAGAGAACCTGGAGGCAGACCATGACCATCGCCTCGCACTGGGTCGGATTGACCTTGCCCGGCATGATCGAGGATCCCGGCTCGTTGGCCGGGAGGATCAGTTCGCCCAGGCCGCAGCGGGGCCCTGAGGCCAGCCACCGGATGTCATTGGCGATCTTCATCAGCGGCACGGCAAGGGCACGCAGGCCGGAGGAGGCACTGGCCATGGCATCCAGGCCGCCCTGGGCGGCGAACTTATTCTCCGCGGTGCGGAAGGGATAGCCGGTCGCGGCGGCGATCTCGCTGGCGATCTGCTCCCCGAAACCGGGTGGGGCGTTCAGTCCGGTGCCGACTGCGGTGCCGCCCGCGGCGAGCTCGTACAGGCCCTCGGCGGAGGCGGTGACTCGGTCGACCGCTTGCGTCAGTTGGTGGGCGTAGCCGGACCACTCCTGCCCGACGGTGAGCGGGACCGCGTCCTCCAGATGGGTGCGGCCGATTTTCACCACGTCGCGCCACTGCTCCGCCTTGACCTCGATCGCCCGCTGAAGCGCCTGCACGCTGGGCAGCAGGTGCTCGTGGACCGCCTTGACCGCGGCGACGTGCATGGCGGTGGGGAAGGTGTCGTTGGAGGACTGCCCCATGTTGACGTGGTCGTTGGGGTGGATCGGGGACTTGCTGCCCAGCTCGCCGCCGACCAGCTGGATCGCTCGGTTGCTGATCACCTCGTTGGTGTTCATGTTGGACTGCGTCCCGGACCCGGTCTGCCACACATACAGCGGGAAGTGGTCGTCGAGCTTGCCCGCGATGACCTCGTCAGCGACCTTTTCGATCAGGTCGGCCTTCCAAGCAGGCAGCCGCCCGGCCCGCCCGTTGAGGATCGCGGCCGCCTTCTTCACGTAGCCGTAGGCGTGGTAGACCGCTTTGGGCATCCGGTCGTCCCCGATGGAGAAGTGGATCAGGGACCGCTGTGTCTGGGCACCCCAGTACCGGTCCGCCGGTACGTCGATCGCGCCCATCGAGTCCGTCTCCCGCCGGGTTCCGGTCGCGTCCAGACCAATGGGCACGTCGAGAACCTCCGGGGTGTCCTCGTCCTTACCCGACTGCCGCGCGGTCATGCCGTCGCTCCGTTGCCGTAGACGGGCTCCCACATGGCCTGGCGGACGGCTTGGCCGGGATCGGCCGGCTCGCTGGTGGCGACGCCCTCGCTGACCGCCGTTTCGACCACCGCCGCTGCGGTGATCGCGGAGGAGTTGCGCAGGTTCTCCACCGGCGGCAGCAGGGAGGCGCCCGGTGCGCTGACGTCGACCTGGTCGGCCACCGCCCGGGCAGCTGCGAGCAGCATCCCATCGGTCACCCTCGATGCGCCGGAAACGATCGTTCCCAGGCCCAGCCCGGGATACAGCAGCGCGTTGTTGGCCTGCGCGATCTCGTAGGTCACCCCGTCGTGCTCGACGGGTGGGACGGGGATGCCGACGGCGACCAGGGCCTTGCCCTTCGACCAGGCGATGACGTCGGCCGGCATGGCCTCGATACGCGAGGTCGGGTTGGACAGCGGGAGGATGATCGGACGCTCGGTGCCTTCGGCCATGGCCTCGACGACCTCGCGGGTGAACGCCCCGTGCACGGTGGAGGTGCCCAGCAGGATCGTCGGCTTGACCTGCTTGACGGTTTCCAGCAGGGAGATCCCGCCGTCGTCCTTCCTCCAGTCGGCGACCTCCGAAGGATCGCGCGCGTAGGACTGCTGGAAGTCACGCAGGTCACTTGTGCCGCGGGTGAGCAGGCCCGGCTTGTCGATCAGCCAGACCTGGGCCGTGGCCTGCTGGCGGCTCCTACCGTCACGAACCATGGCATCGCGCAGTTGGTCGGCGATGCCCACCCCGGCGGTGCCCGCGCCGAAGACCACCACCTTCTGCTCTCGCATCGGCACATCGCTGACCTTGATGGCCGACAGGGCTGCGGCCAGGGTGATCGCACCGGTGCCCTGCATGTCGTCGTTGAAGATTCGGTAGCCGCCGTACGTCTCCAGGATCCGCCGGGCATTGCTGGGGCCGAAGTCCTCGAAGTGCAGCAGCGTATGTGGGAACATCGCCGAAGCCGTCCGCAGATACGTCTCGATGAACGCGTCGTAGTCGGCGCCCCGGACCCGGGGGTGCCGGTTGCCCAGGTACAGCGGATCCTTCAGCAGCGCCTCGCGGTCCGTTCCCACATCCAGTGACACGGGGATGACGCGGGCCGGGTCGATGCCGGCTGCCGCGGAGTAGACCGCCAGCTTGCCGACCGCGATCTGAATGCCGCCCACGCCCCAGTCGCCGATGCCCAGGATCTGCTCCGCGTCGCTGCACACGATCAGGTCCACGTCCTCGGGCCCGAGTTGGAGCGTGGCGAAGGCCTTCTCGATGTCCTCGGGCCGGTCGATGGACAAGAAGACGCCGCGCGGGCGGCGGTACTCATGGGAGTACTTCTCGATCGCCTCGCCCACCGTGGGGTCGTACACGACCGGCAACAACTCCACCAGGTGATCGGTGAGCACCTTGTAGTACAGGGTCTCGTTGCGGTCGTGCAGCTGCTCCAGATACACGTTCTTGCCTAGGTCACCGTCCTGAGCTTGCAGCTGCCGGTACGCGCGCTGCGCCTGCTGCTCCAGCGTCAGCACCGCGGACGGCAGGCGCCCGGTCAGACCCAGCTCGTCCCGGTCCGCTTGCGTGAACCCCACGCCCCGGTTGCGGAGTGGATCAGTCAGGACGCGTGGAGTAGCCGGAGTCCGCGCGGTGTGCTTGGCCATCATGGCTCTCCTCATGTGGAGCGTCATCTAGTTACCACCGTACGCAGGCACCTATCCCGGCCCTACGCTCGGGTCGCCGCAACCCGGGGAAGGTAACCCGAGGGCCGACTCGCCCAACCGCACGAGCAGTCAACTCACATCTGCTCGGAGAGTCTGGCCCATAGGTCCCGTGCAACTTGCCAAATAGCTCTCTTGAGGATCAAGGCGACGGCGCTCCGCGCCGCCGCCCGGCCCGCCACCCGCTCCGCCCGGCCGGATGGTGATCTATTGCGCACGACGGGGCTGCGAGGTGAGGCCATGTCGGTTCGGAAGACGAGAGGCGGCCAGCGGTTGGATCAGCGGAACTCGACCTCGACACCACGCTCGGAGAAGATCTCCAGGAGGTCGTCCAGTTCGACATTCGGTCCCCAATACCGCAGGTCGTGGGTGGGCCGGTCGTAACCCGGGACGAGATGCCGGCGAGCCACGTCGGAGTGGTGCCAGACCAGCCGGAACGGACTGGCGGCACCCCATCCGCCGTAGAGGCAGTCGTGCAGGGCGTGGAGGTTCCAGCCGAAGTAGCCGCCGGGACCGTTGATCGCTTCTCCGATGGCGCAGTAGAAGGCGTCGATGTCGGTGACGAAACGGCCGTCGAGGTGATACGTCGTTCCCGCCGGTTTGTCGGGCAGGCCCCGAGGACGGTGACTGCCCGCCAGGCCGGCCCATTCGTGCCGCAGCAGCCGACCGTAGCGTGCCCACAGGTTGGGCTCGGCCGGGCCGCCGTCGTACCACATCTGGAAGATCTCGCGGGCGCCGCTCGGCAGCGGCTCCTCCACCCCGCCGTCCAAGGCGATGTCCAGCAGACCGTCGCCCAACCTCGACGGATGGGCGGAAACGATGGCGGCCGACAGCACCCCGGCACCCCCAACGGTGCATCCGTCGCGTTGGATAGCCATGAGGGACGCCGTGATCCTGCGTCCCTCAATAACCCCCGGCAGCGGCGCTTCGGGGCGGAAGCCGATCAGCGTCACCGGCGGGACGGGCGCGGCGGGGCGCACGCGGAAGACTCCGGCGACGTCCAGGCACTCGCCGAGCTTCTCGTTATCAAGCGCGGACAGGCGAAACCCCGTCCCGTCGGGCTTCTCCTCCGGCATCCCACACTCCGGAAGCAGCCGGACATATCCGCGTAAGTCGAGGTCCACCAGGCCGTCCCGCGCCGCCGACGGTCGTCGGCTGACCACGGTGACGTCGATAAGCTCCTCCTCGCACGTGCACCCGTGCTCGTACTCCCAGCACCGGGCGGGTCGCTGCTGTGGCCGATGGACGGGCGTCAGGGCGATGCTGCGCAGCCACGCCCGCTCGATCCCCAGATACCGCAGCGCCTCCAGCAGCGAACCCGCCGGATCGCAGCCGAGCAGGGTGAAGGTCTCGGGCGGAGGGACGGGCTCGGGGTCCACGAAGAGCCCGTCGATGTCGTGGCACACGCCCAGCGTGACGTCCGGCTCACCCACCTCACCGGTGTACTCGTCCAGCAGCAACCACCGCGCGCCCGATAAAGCAGAAGTCGTCATCACGACAGACCCTAACGTCTGGAGAACCGATGGACAGGCCTCAGCGGCACCGGCGCGGGAGGCACTGACAGCCGCGTTCGGGAGAATAACCGGATGCAGCGATTCGATGCCGCGGGGGCTGGACTTGCCCCCGGGCAAGCGGTGCGAGTCCAGGTGACCAGCCATGAGCCGTGGGGTGACATGGTGGTTATCTCCGGTCATGAGGACATCGGCGCATCCGTGGACGGAGCGATGATCGACAGCCCCTCAGGGAGCTCGCGTGCCCTCTCCTGCGAATACCCTCGTATAGGGTCCGAGGTCGACGCCGTCGTACAGGAAGTCAGCCGACACTTCCCCGCCCGCCTGGGTGCGGTTGACGATGCGCAGAGAGGACCTGGCGTGCTTCCGATGGCGGTGCGACTTTTGCGGAACGCACGCCATCTTGAGCCCGGGCGGCGATGGAGCGGTCATGGAGGTCCGAAGCGCCGACGGCCCCGGCAGCACCGCTATCGTCTCCCACCGCGAATGCCTGGTCACACGACTTCACCCTCAAAGCCTTGAACCCGACTGGGTCCGCTCGGTCGGCCGGAAGCAGTAGGCCCCTTACTCCCAAGATCCGGAATATGCGCAGAACGCTTTTCCCAACCTGGGAGGGAGCAACCACCTCGGCCACAGGTCAGCAAGCCATCATCCGCGGGAAGAGCGATCCACCTTTATCCGTAGGTTCCGGGTTCGAGTCCCTGGGCGCCCTACCATCCTCCACCTCGAATCATGCTTCTGACCTGGTGTTTCGCATTGGGCGGCTTGCCCCGTAGGCAGTCGCAGGTCGCTGGAAGCCGTCCGCCGTACGCAGCACTCGTCGCACTGACACGTACTTACTGTCCCAAGGCGCACTGTCGCCGACCATGCGGCCTCGCTACGATCCGCGGGTGCGCCGGCGCACTAGCGATCTTTGGTCTCGCGTTTCTGGACGTTTGTGTCAAGTTTCACGACGCCCGAGGGAGTCGAGCTTGGGTGGCGTAGTCGTCGATGTGCCGGGTGATGGTCTTGAGCGCGGCTCGGAGTTCGGGCGGCGCTTGGGCTTGATCGGCAGCGGTCAGCGGGACGAGTAACCGGTTGTAGATCTTGGTGTAGAAGACGGCGATGCGCACGCCGTCTTCGGTCAGGACGTAGCGGTTGGACCGGGGTAGCCGGCGGATCAGTCCGTTGAGACGGAGTCTCGGCAGGTCGTAAGTCATCTGGCCCGTGCTGTAGCTGGTGGTGCCGAGCAGTCCGGTCATCAAGACACGAAGGTTCTTGTTGGTGAAGCCGGTCGCGGCGAGCAGGGTGTGGCACAGGGCGCCGGCCAGGGCCATGACCCGAGGATCGCCGAAGCGTAGCGCCGGGGTCCTGCGCCCCACCTCGTCGGTGGTGGGGTGCGCGATCCGCTCAAAGGCTGGACTCGCAAGGAGGCAACCCTGGCCGGCACGTTCGACCTCCAGTATGCGCTGATTGGCGGCGCGGGCCTTGGCCTGAAGCTCTTCCAGGTTGTGCAGGCGGGCCTGGCAGCCCAGATCACGAGGGGCGTTGACGACGGTCTCGATGCGCATCGCCCGGCCGTCCTTGAGGTACTGCTTGATCCGGGAATGCTTGTAGAACACGTTGACCAGCACCCCACCGTTGTCACGGCGATCGATCGCGGTGCGGAAGGTTCCCGCGGTGTCACGGCGTACCCGGCGGCCGAAGATGACCTCGACGTTGTGCGGGCGGCCGATATCGAGGTTGTCGGCGATGAGGGCTTCGAAGAAGCCGCGGGCGTGGCGGGGAGCGTCGAAGACGAGGGTGCGGGAGATCTCGATCTGCCGCATCGAGGTCTCCCACCAGTAGCCGGCGTCGTGGTCGTGCTCGGTGAAGGGCAGTGGCAGCCGGTGCAGCCAGCGCTGGACGAACACGTTGATGGTGCCCGAGCTGAGCCGGTTGCAGATCTCCTGCAAGGCGGCGGGGTCGGCGCAGGTGGCGAACCCGTTGGACAGTTCGGTGAAGCCGAGGCCGGCCTTGACCGCTTGGCGTTTGGCCCACTCGTGGCCGTTGATCCAGATCTTGCCCGGGTAGGGGAAGTAGGCGCAGATCTTGATGAAGGCCGGGCCGAAGTCGGCGTCCCAGAGATAGAAGTAGTAGCAGGTCACTCGCCGGTCGGCCTTGACGACCGACCAGCGCGGGGTGCCGGTGGAGGTCTTGCCCTCGTAGGCGGTCCACACGCGTTGGAACTCCTGGGCTACCCCGATCGCCGCGACGCCCGAGCGTCCGGTGGCGGCCTGCCGGGCCAGGTACGGGGTCATCGTCTCCAGCTTGGCCTGGTCCTTGGAGAACTTGACCCAGGGGATGTGGTTGGCCTCGGCGAAGGCGGCCACCGCGCGCCGGAACCGATCGCCCAGCTGCTTGAACAGCACCGGCGAGGGAAACGGGAAGCCCAGATGCCCGGAAAGGAACGCCACCACTTGCGAGCTGGTCTGCAGGATCGGCACGTAGGCGTTGAGGTAGATCCGGTCCAGACACTCGATGTCCAGCTTCACGTGCCCCTCGAGCACCTCGTTCACCGTCACGACCCGCGCCATGATGACCACCCACCGCAACCGTTTCTATGGTCATGACGATGAACCCACCCAGGCAAAATCGCCAGGGGAACCGGCACTCTCGGCGGTCCGAGGCGAAGCCTCAGTAGTACTCCAGCCGCACTTAGCTGTTGAGGAGGCGTTGTTGTCGCTGGTAGTGGCAGCGGCGGGCGCGGGCTTGGTGGCGGCGTCTCCATCGTGACCAGTGCAAACAATGCCAGGCTGGGTGCTGGGGCTGGTGGAGGCGGGCATGGAGACGGCGGATCTCGTTGACAGTGAGCGGGACCAGCTCTTGTGCCGTCTCCGGCTTGTAGGGGTCGGTGGGCTCGGGTGGTGATTGTCCAGCGCAGGGCCCCCTGTGTGGTGGGCGGGGCCGACTGCTGGGCGGCGAGGAAGGCCAGGTGGGCGTGGGCGACCAGGACCAAGGTGATGTAGCGGTACCAGGAGATGGCGCGGCGGACCTGATAGTGGTCGAGCCCGACCTCGTTCTTGGTGGCCTGGAAACACTCCTCGATGCTCCATCGGGCGCCGGCAACCCGGGCCAGGATGGGCAGCGGGACCGGGCCGGTGGCCCAGCAGCGATAGAACGCCACCTTGGTCGGGTCGCTGATCGAGCGGCGGGCCAGCAGCCAATCGTGTGCGCCGTGTTCTGCCAAGGGAATCCACGCCCAGTCGTAGAAGCGGTGGCCCTTGGCGCCGTGACCGCAGGAGTAGCGTTGCCAGGCCGTCCGGTCCAGGGCGGCGATGGCGTGGTCGGCGCGGACCCGACCTGCCCGGCTGTCCCACCTGTCGGCGCCGAGGGTCGGTTATCCACCTCGGGCACTCCAGGCCCGCGCGTACGCTCGTCCGCGCCCTGTCCCACCTGCTCCGGTACTTCGGCATAGATCGGTATGGCTTGACCGATGATTTTTCCGCGCCGTGCTGGTCTGTACGCCGAATACCGACTTACAGGAAGCTGACGACATGCGGAAATTGACCTTCGGCATGAACCTGAGCCTGGACGGCTACATCGCCGCACCCGGCGACGACCTTGGCTGGAGCGTGCCGAGCGACGAGCTGTTCCAGTGGTGGTCTGACCGGGTGGGCGCGACGGGCCTGGCGCTGTACGGGCGCAAACTGTGGGAGACGATGAGCTCCCATTGGCCGACCGCCGACCAGCAGCCTGGCGCCACACCGGCGGAGATCGAGTACGCCCGCCGCTGGCGAGACATGCCGAAGGTGGTGTTCTCCTCGACGATCAGCACGGTCGAGTGGAACACCCGCCTGGTCAACGGCGACGCGGTCACCGAGATCACCCGGCTCAAGGCCGAGGACGGTGGCCCCATGGACATCGGCGGCGCCACACTTGCCGCAGCGGCCATACGGGCCGGGCTGATCGACGAGTACGTGCTGGTCACCGCACCGGTCTTGCTGGGCAGCGGCACGCCGTTCTTTACGGCCCTGGACAACTGGGTGAACCTGACCCTGATGGAGACCCGGACGTTCCCCGACGGCGTACTCCTGACCAGGTACGAGACCAGGCGCTGAGTACCCAACCGCGGATCGGCCCGGGCTTCGGGCCACCCAAGGAAGGGGCGCACGGTACAGCCGAGAAGTACAGCAACCGGCGGGATCGTCAGCGAACTCCGGCGAACACCGACGATCCCGCAGCCTTGAGCCGTTTGAATGATCGCTCGCTTGCCGAGGTCTGGGGGTCACGGGGCCGCAGGTCCAAACCCGGCCAGTGTGAGTACGCCCGCCTCTAGAGCATCATCCGGGCCAGTACGGGCTTGGTGGCGAACTGCACATCTTCGCCGATGCCGGCCTGGGCGCATCGGGCTCGACCATCGGGCCAGGATTTCGGCGGATGCAGTTCGGCATCGATCAGCGCCCGACCCGACGGGGAGGCGTAGGAGAGCAACACGCCCAGCTGGCAGTTCTCCATCCGGCCCGCGGTAGCGGAATACTGACGCTGCACCCCGGCCGACTTATCGCCCTTCTTCAGCAACCCGGTCTCATCCACGATCAGCACGTCATCGCGGTGGCCGAGGTGGTCCATCACATAATCGCGCAGGTCAGCACGTACTTGGCGAGGGTCCCAGCGTGCGCTGTCCAACAAGCGCCGCATGCGATCCGGCGCCGCATCCCCGGCCGCCTCGGCCAACTGCCAGCCGTTCTTACGCTCGATCGGAGCCAGCAATCCCAGCAGGTACGCCCGCGCTGACGGCACGGCTCCACCCGCCCGAACCGGCCGGGCTGCTAATGCGGTTCGGGTTGCGTCATCGGCACTGCTGCGTTTGCGATGGAACGACAGCAAGGTGCCTCAGTACTCGAAAACGCCATGGGCGGCCACCACGTCACTTGACGCGTTCGGCCGCACCTCGGTGATGCGCTCGGCCAGCAGCAGCGCAGCGGCGAGCCCGCCCTCCGACTTGTCGCCGGCCAGCCCGAGCTCGATCCGGTCGGCCAGGTAGTCCTCCGGGATGCCGTCCTCATCGCCGCCGAACAGCGGATCGAAGGTCAGGATGATGCGACCGTCTGCGTAATGGTCGAAGGACGCGACTCTGTTCACGTTGACGAAGACACTCGCCGTGACCGTCCCAGCCGACAAGCGCCGCAGCACCTCGGGCAGCGTGCCGGCGAAGCCGTTCGACTCGCTCAGGATGGTCCCGCCCTCGGCCGACCGGGCGCAGATGAGCCCTTCCTCGAAATCGCCTTCCTCGTCATCCCCGTCGAACGCGTTAATGCCAAGGCGGGCCAGCGCCTCGCGCGGGGTGAGACCGCGGACGAAGGTTGCACAGAAGGCGTCGTCATCGAGCCAGTCGTAGCCACTCACAGGGATCCTGTTCTCCCGGGACAGATCATGAAGAGGATGGCATGCGAGTCCGACGAAAAGCTGGCCCGTCTTTGAGAGACGGCACCGGGCTCCCTACTCAGAGATATGCGGGTCCGTAACGTGTGAGTCGTGCGGGACATGCTCTGGAGATTTACGTCGACAGATACCCGTACGGAATATCAGGCAGGTTCGAGGTGGTCGGCGAGGCGGCGGAGGGTGATCGCGAACCGGCCGCGGAGGCGCAGAAGGACAGGCCGGCGCGAGCGCGGCGGGATCATGCGTAACCGTGCGGCTTCGGCTCGCTGCTCAGCGAGGTAGGCGCGGGCCAGCTCCTCATGCATGGCATACATGGAAAGCTTCTCAGGGTGCTTCGGGGAATGCGTGGTAGAAGACGAAGATCGGGCAAGTATCCGGCGGAGCCTCGCTCGATTCGACACGCGACCTGGTCAGCTCGCGCCACGGCTGCAACACGGCATCGAGCTGGTCGGCGAGCTGCGCCAGCTCATCCTTGGTGAGCCTTAGGTGGCGGCTGCTCCCGAAACCAGCGCCGCGCCAGTCCTCGGGAAGCGTCATGTGAGTGCGTTGGAAGTCGCGCAGCCGCTCGAACTGGTCGATCACCCACTGTGAAGTCCACGCCTGTACCACGGCTGCGGCTTCCGGGGCTTCGATGTCCGTGTCCAATACCCACCCGACCATAGCTGTCCGCACCCAGCGTTCCCGGCTGTCCCGGGCGAGCTCCGGCACGTCCTCGATCAAGCCATGTTTCTGCATTTGCCGCAGGTGATAGCTCACCTGGCCGGGGTCGGCACCCATTCGTCTGGCGAGCTCGCTTACCGTGACCGGGCCAATCCGGAAGAGGAGGCTGAAGAGCTTCATCCGAAACCGGCTGGTCAAGACCCTGAGCATGTCCAGGTCATCGATCTGTCGCATGGCCACGACGGTAAGACCAGCAGGTGAAGATGCTCAAGATGTCTACTGGATCTTGAAATCACGCGTTGATGGCGTCGAGGCTGGTGGCGTGAAGGGATGATCCGGCCCGCCGCTGCCTCGCGGCGGTCATCGGCTGTATCCGCCGGAGACCGTGGTGACGCTTCGGGTGATAAAGGCGGCGCAACGGCTGGGCTTCACCCTCGACGAAGTCGCAGACCTGGTTGAGCTTGGTGGCCATCGTCATGGGGGGCCGGACCGAGGTATGCAAGCGCGGGCGACGGCGAAGCTCGCCGAAGTAGAGCAGAAGATCGCAGATCTGCAGGCGATTCGGGAGACGCTGATCGAGGCCGTGGATGCCGGGTGCGACGATCTGGTGGCGTGCGCCGCGAGCCCGCGTTGCCCGTTGCCGTTATCCGATCTGGCGGGTCCCCTACAGTCGCAAACGTGACTGTCGCGCGTTCCCTACTGCTGTTCGTGGTCGCCGCGCTCGCTGAGATCGGCGGAGCCTGGCTGGTCTGGCAGGGGGTGAGGGAGAATCGTGGGTTGTTGTGGGTCGGGGCGGGTGTGATCGCTCTCGGCTTGTACGGGTTCGTCGCCACGTTCCAGCCGGATGCCCACTTTGGTCGCATCCTCGCCGCTTACGGAGGCGTGTTCGTCGCGGGTTCGCTGATCTGGGGCGTGGTGGTGGACAAGTTCCAGCCCGACCGGTGGGACATCATCGGATCGGCCATCTGCCTCATCGGCGTGCTCGTCATTATGTACGCCCCACGCGGGTGACCAGGGTCCGGCAGCTGCCGAGCAGGACATTCACAGGGTGTGGATGACCGATGAGCTCAAGCGGCACGGCTATGCGACCAGCCCTGGCACGCTGTATACCGACGCCGCATCGGCTGGAGGCGGATGGGCTGCTGTCCTCGCGGCAGGAGGCGGTCGAGGGCCGGGTGCGGCGGATCCACCGGGCCACCGAGGCGGGTGTGGCAGCGTTGGTGGAGGACCGCAAGGCGTTGCTGGAGTTGGCACATGAGGTGCTGCCCGAGGCGGAACCGGAACGGCCACCGGGGCTGTTTGAGCCCTGAACGGGGTAGCTGCCTCAGCGCCTGTGCCCGAGAGCCTCGGGCTCGCCTCCGAGGTCCGGCCGGGGAGCCGTCATACGCGCGGTGTGAACTGGCTCAGGTCGTAGATGCGGAGCGTCTTTTCGATGTCGGCGACCTGCGTGACGATGCCGGTGAAGCCGGCCGCGCCGAAGCGGCGGTGCTCCTCGTCCTCGAAGGTCTCGGCCATCCGGACGAATTCCTTGGGCGGGATGACGTCCCGCATGGCGGGGAAGACGACAGTGTCCTCGCGGGCCTCGTGTGGCTCGTACATGCGGATGAAGGCGGCCATGTTCGCAACCAGGTCGCGACGGGCCTGCCGGGGTGTGGGTTTGGCGGTGGCGTTCAGGATGCGGCCGGTCAGGACGCGTCCGCGCTGGTGCTGCTGGAGCAGCACCGAGACGGTGTCGGTAAGCTTGCCGGCCTTGACCAGGCGCGGGAAGACGTACCGTTCTTCGAGTCGCTCGTGGTACTCCTCGATGAAAGTCTGGATGATGCCTGCCCCGGCGTGCAGGGCCGGTTGGGGGACCTGTTCGCCGGCGTTGATCCGGCGGATTCCCTCCCGGTAGATCAACAGTACGCGTTTGAGTACCCCGTGTTCCCGCATGAGGTCCTCCGGTGGTGTGACCGGCACCTCTTGCGCCTGCTCCTGGTCGGGGGGAGGGGTGGACGTTGCGGCGCTGCCGGCTTGTTGTGCGGTGCCGCACCCGGTCAGCATCGCTGAGCCGCAGGCCAAGGCGACAGGCAGGCTGAGCATTTCGCGGCGGCGCACAATCGGCGTTTCGCAGGTAGCACTTGCTTCGTCCGTCACCTTCAGCCCTCGTCCCCTGGCCAGCCCGACGCGGTCCGGCTGGACGGCATCACGCCGGAGGACTGCCCGGTCGCTGGTGATCCGATGCGAAGACAGGGGTAATGCTTGCCCCAGCTCGGCTGGTCGCGCGTCGACCGCCGGGCATTTGCGATGCGATCGGCCAAAGGGCAGGGGTTCGGCCAGATCGGGGCGGCGTCCGGCCATGCCGCCCTCCGTCCATGCCCCTCCTGGGATACATCCAGCCGAAGATCGGCCGCCGTACGGTCGTCTTCACCATGGTGGTCACCAGGTGACGGGCAGGGCGGTGAGGCCGCCGGTGAGCACGTTCGGGTTGAAGGTCAGCTCCTCCACCGCGCAGCCGAGCTTCAGGGTGGGGAAGCGGGCGACGAGCTGGGAGAAGACGGCCTGCAGCTCAATGCGGGCCAGTGGCGCGCCGATGCAGTAGCGGGCGCCGTGGCCGAAGGTCAGGTGCGGCGCCGGCGGCCGGTCGAGGTCGAAGCGGTCGGGGTCGGCGAAGACGGCGGCGTCGTGGTTGGCCGCGCCGGTGTCCAGCAGCACGAGGTCCCCTGCCCGTACGTGCACGTCGGCGATCTCCAGGTCGGTGCGGGCGTAGCGGGGGATGCCGCTGCCGCCCAGACCAGGCGCGCGCAGAATCTCTTCCACGGCGGCGTCGATCCGGGACGGGTCGTCCACGAGGGCCTGCCACTGGCCAGGGGTGGTCAGCAGCCACAGCGCGCCGTTGCCGATCACGGTGACCGTGGTCTCGTGCCCGGCGAACAGCAGAGTCATGCCCATCGCGGCGGCATCGTCGTCGCTGACGCCGTCGGTGGCGGCCAGCCGGGAGATCACATCGGCGTCGGTATCGCCGGTAGCGCGCTTGCGGGCCACCAGCTGCTGTCCATAGCTGAACAGTTCGGCCAGTCCCTGCTCGGAGCGGACCCGGTCGGTGATGTCGGCGGCGGCCTGCGTCCAGGCGCGGAACTGTGCCCGGTCCTCGAACGGGACGCCGAGCAGCTCGCAGATGACCGCGATCGGCAGCGGCAGGGCGAGCGCGGCGTGCAGGTCGGCGGGCGGACCGGCGGCGGCCATCTCGTCCAGCAGGTTCGCTGTGAGCGTCTCGACACGGGTGCGCAGCGCGCGCATGCGCTTGGGCGAGAAGTGCGGCTGCAGCAGCGAGCGCATCCGCCGGTGGTCGGCCTGCTCGGTGTCGAAGTCGCCCAGCGGGCCGCCGAACAGCGCTGACTCGCCGGTGCGGGAGGCGCGGTCGGGTTCGCGGTGGGCGCGGCCGAGCCGGTCGTCATCCAGCAGAGCGCGTACCTGCTCATAGCCGGTCACCAGCCAGGCCGGATCGCCGACGGCGGTGCGGATGGCGTGGATCGGGCCTTGGCCCTGCAGCCGGCGCAGCAGCGGCGCCGGCTGCATCGGGCCGGGCTGCTGGAACGGCAGCCGGACGGGTTCGGACACGACTCCTCCAAGATGTAGACGCTGCTTTGTATACTTCGATGTCTAAAAAGCTACATGTATACTTCTGCTTCTACAAGTGGAGGTGGGATGAGCAATCCCGACGCAGGCGGCACTGGTCTTGAGGCCGTCCCGGCTTCGCCGGTGCGGCGGTTGCGGCGCCCCGAGCGGCGTGAGCAGATCCTGGACGCCGCCACCCGCGCCTTCGCTCGCGCCGGTTACGCCCCCACCGGCCTTGACGACATCGCCGCCGAGGCTGGGCTGACCCGGGCGATGCTGTACCGGCACTTCGACTCCAAGGCCGACCTGTACCGAGCCGTGCTCGACCGGGCATGCGTGCGGCTGGCCGAGGCCACCGGCACCGACGACTTCGACGAGCGCGCCCTCCCTGCCCTTGTGCGCGCTGCTGCCGCCGACCCCGACGGCTTCAGGCTGCTGTTCCGCTATGCGGCCCGCGAGCCCGACTTCCGCGAGCTGATCGACTCCATGACCGCCGCCTCCCGCGAGGTCGCCCACCGCAACCTGGCCAGGAGGATCCCTGCAGGCCCTTGGCTGGACTGGGCCGCGAACCTGATCCCCACCCTGACCATCGAGGCCGTCATCGCGTGGCTGGACGCCGGCCAGCCCGACCCCGACCAGGCCGCTCAGCGCATCGACCAGGCCGTTCACGGCGTCATGGCCGCCGCCCAACCTTGAGCCGCCCGGCTGCGGCCACCGCGTACGGCCATCATCGGCAGTGATCGGTTCCGACAAGGCGTCGAAACCATGATCGGAGCGGGCGGACCAGCGTTCAGGTCCGCGATGAGGCCGGATATCTGGCCCAGATGGCGGCGCACCACCAGGAGGCGGTGGCCGCGGGGCCAGACAGCTGCATGACTGGCCTTCGTTGATCACTTCAATGAGGTGGGCGCTGAGCGTGGCCGTGGACGGCCTCGGCGGCACTGCAACTGCTCTCCCCGGGCATTGCCTGCACGCGGGAGGGGCGCCAGACCTCGACGCCCTGCTGGCGCACGCGGGCGAACAGGCATTCTCCCGGGCGCTCGCGCAGCGCGATGCCGATGACGCCGTCGATCTCGGCTACGTCCTTACCGATGCGGTCGTCAAGGTCCAGATGGTCGACCGCCTTACGGGCGGCCGTCAGGTCGGGGGTCTTGGGGAGGTGCGTCTTCAGCCATTCGAAGGCGTTGTCCGGGATCGACGCGGGGGAGCGGAAGGCTCGCGGTTCGCCCGCCGGGCAGTCGACCTCGGCCACGTCGGTGTCAGAGTAGGAGACCGAGATCTCGAAGCATACGGATGTCACCGGGTGGGTGCTCGGGGACGGGCCGTGGGTCGCTTCGTAGGCGCGGGTGGCTTCGTTCACCGGTTGCGGCCGGCCGTCTGCGCCGACCCGGCTGGTGGCGCGGATCCGCAGCAGGACGCGCCCCTGGTCGGTGGTGCTGTATCTGGTGCCTGTCACGGAGTACACGTCGACATCTTCGTCACGGGAGAGCACCCAGCCGACGTCCTCGGCGTCCCAGTCGAGGCCGCGGCCGAGTTGCTCGGCGATCTGGTCGGCGTGGGCGCGGGCGGCGCGCGCGGCGGGATCCTCAGCGCAGGCGCTGAGGGCCAGAAGAAGAGCGGCCAGGAGCAACGGGAGAAGTCGGCGCACCCTTCGTCTCTATCGCCCCCGCGGCGGCAGGGCCAGTCGGCGTGCTCAAAAGGTGACCTTGTGAAATCGCAGCGCGTCCTGTGGAGGGCTGAGAGCCAGGGCGCGGGCTTCCTGCCAGACCTCGGTGGACGTCGTCCTCGCCCCGCTGCTTCAGCCCGCGCGGCTTGTGTTCGTGCGGCGTGTCAAGCGATGCTCAGTGCTCGTCCCAGTGGTCCTCGTGCTGTGCATGACGGTGGCCGTCATGGATGTAGTCCACGTGGTCCTCGTGTGGCACCGCGACATGGCCGCAGTCGGCCCCATGCCGATGATCATGGCCGGTGTGAGTGCTGTGGCCATGGGGAGTGCAGTCATCGGCGTGGTCATCGTGCAGGCGGTGCAGATGGCCGTCGTGAACGTAATCCACGTGGCCCTGGTGTGGCACGGCCACGTGCCCGCACGTCGGACCATGCTGGTGGTCCTGGTTGCTGTGGACTTGAGGGTCGGCGGCGGTTGTCATGGGTGCTGCCCTCCGTGAGGTAACCAGGCTTCGGCCATGTGCGGCTTCTTTCTCCTGGCGTATTTCTCCTGACGTAGTGGACGTACCCGGCTGATGTGGACGTCTGTGCCATTTGTGCTCTATTGACCGGATAGTGACCCAGTTGCGCGGTGCTCAAGCAAGGGGCTCCGGATCTCAGCCTTCGGGAGGCCGGCCCGGTTCGTGGCGGGCGTCCACGACGAGCGCGACGGCCAGTCCCGTGAGGGCGAGCGCGAGGGCGGGCATCATCGCGAGGCGTGGCGTGGCGACCAGCAGCGGCGTCGCCTCGCTCACCATGCCGCCCCAGTCGGTCTCGGGCGGCGGTAGCCCGATGCCGAGGAAGCTCAGCGAGGTGACGGTGATCAGCGTTCTGGCGAAGTCTGCGGTGGCGACGGTCAGGACGGGCCCGGCGATGTGCGGTCCGATGGTACGCCGGAGCAGGTAGAGAGAGGAGGCCCCGATGGCCCGCGCGGCCAGGACGTAGCCGGAGGCGGCGACCCGCCGGGTGGCCGTGTGGGCGACGAGGCCGCAGTTGACCCAGCCGAGTGGTACGAGAGCTGCCAGGACGGTGACGTACCCGGGCGGCAGCACGCCGGCCAGCGCGAGCGCCAATGTGAGGCCGGGCAGGGCGAGCGCCATGGCGGCGGCCAGGCGCAGCAGCCGGTCGGGCATGCCTCCGGCGAGCCCGGCCACGGTGCCGAACAGCGTGCCGAGGATCGTGGTGATCGCGGTGATGGCCAGCGCGAACAGCAGGGAGGTGCGGCCGGCCGCGGCGGTTCTGGTGAGGAGGTCGCGGCCGAGCTGGTCGGTGCCGAGCCAGTGTTCCGTGCTCGCCGGCAGGAGAGCGTGCCCCAGGTCGGGCAGGTGTGGATCGTACCCGGACAGCATGGGGGTGAGCAGGCAGAACAGTACGATCAGAGCGAGCAGCGCGGTGCCGGCGCGGCCGGTCATCGGCGGCGCACCCGCGGGTCGCAGGCCGCCAGGCAGAGCTCGACCAGGGCCAGGACCAGCACGGTCGCGACCGCGGTGACCAGCACGTACGCCTGCACGATGGGAAGATCCCGCTGCCTGATCGCCGACACCGCGAGCTGTCCCACGCCCGGCCAGGAGAACAGCGTCTCCACCACCACCGCGCCGGCCAGCAGCTCCACGAGCACCGTACCGGCTGCCGTGATGGCGTTCGGCGCGGCCACGCGGAGGGCGTGCACCGTGATCGCGCGCCCGGGCCGCACCCCCTTGGCGGTGGCGAGTTTGACGAACGGCAGCCGTAAGGCCTGAGCCAGGTCGGCCCGGAGCAGCCGCAGCAGCGTCGCGGCGCCCGCCAGGCCGAGAGTGAGGGCGGGGAGCACCACGGCGCCGGGGCTGTTCGCGCCGCCCGTGGGCAGTGCGCGCAGGCCGACCGCGACGACGCTGATCAGCAGGATCCCCACGATGTAGGGCGGGACGCCGGCGATCGCCACCGTCACGAGCGCGATCGCGCGGCTGTCGAGCGCCCTCGGTCTGAAGGCGGCCCTGACGGAGGCGAGCACGGCGAGTGCGACCGCGACGAGCGCCGCCGCGCCTGCCAGCCGCAGTGTCGCCGGGACCCGCGAGATGATCTCGGCGGCGACGGGGGAACGGTCGGTGTAGGAGTGCCCGAAGTCGCCGCGCAGTACGGCGAGCAGCCACCGCAGGTACTGGGTGAACAGCGGCTGGTCGAGACCGAGTTCGGCGCGCAGTGCCGCCACACTGCGCGCCGTCGGCTGGATGCCGCCGCGCCGCAGGATCTCCTCCGCCGGATCGTCCGGCGCGAGCGAGGTGAGCAGGAAGACCAGCGCGGACAGCCCCAGCAGCACCAGCAGGAGCTCGGCGGCGCGCCGTAGGACGGTGACCGTCACCTCAGGGGGGCCAGCTTGCCAAGGTCGAGCACGTACGCCACGCTCTGTGCCACCCCGCCGACCTTGCTCGTCGTCACGATGGGATTGTCCTGGTACGCGAGCGGGATCATCGGGCGGTCGGCGGCGAGCAGCCGCTGGATCCGGTGGTAGAGGTCACGCCGCCGGGCCGCGTCGGTCTGTGCGGCGGCCTGGTCGATCAGGTCGTCGAACGCGGTGTTGCGGTAGCCGAGCCGGCGCTCGACGTTCCACGAGGCGTCGGAGCGCAGGAATCGGCGGAACAAGTAGTCGGCGTCGCCGTTGGGCACGCTGTAGGCGCTGAGGAAGATGTCGTACTCCCCGGCCTCCATCACGGACTTGGTGGCCTCGGCCACGGTCACCTTGGCGGGTAGGCCCGCCTGCTGCAGCGCCGTACGCAGCACCTCGGCGATGTCGGTGTAGGGGAACTGGCCCGTCTCGGCCGAGGAGATGAGGATGGAGACGGGCTTGGCGGGCGCGCCCGCGGCGGTGACCAGCTCGCGAGCCTTGCCCGGGTCGTACCGCACGGCCGGTCCGGGCTCGGCGAGGTCGCCGAAGACCGGTGACAGGAACCCGGCGCCCGCGGCGGCCGTGCCGGCGAGGAGTCTGCCGGCGATGGCCTGCCGATCGATCGCCAGGTCGGCCGCCTCGCGCAGGCGGGGATCGGAGAACGGCTTCCGCGAGGCGTTGAAGGTCAGGTAGTGCGTCAGCACCGAGGGGCTCCGGACGACCCGGAAACCGCTGTCGCCGGCGACCGCCGTGACCTGCCCCGGCAGCAGCGCGCCCTTGCCGATCAGCCCGTCCACCTCGCCGGCACGCAGCGCCGCGACCCGCGCGTTGGCGTCCGGGATCACCCGGACCACGATCTTGTTGTAGGCGGGGGCGGGGCCGTAGTAGTACGGGTTCGCGGCAAGCTCGGCCTGCTGTCCCTTGACCCAGCTCACCAGCGTGTACGGCCCCGTCCCCACCGGCTTGCCGGCGAAGTCGCCCGAGGGCGTGAACGCCTGCGGCGACTGGACCATGCTGTAGAAGCCCGCCAGCCTGCTCGGCAGGTCGGCCACCGGCCGGTCCAGGACGAACGTCACCCTGCCGGCCTCGGCCCGGACGTCGCCGAGCCTGCCGTACGCCGCCTCCATGCCGGCGTCCAGGCTGAAGAACGCCGACTGGCGGGGCGCGATCCGCAGGAACCGCTTGATGTTGGCGACCGCCGACTCGGCGGTGAACGGTGTCCCGTCGCTGAACCGTACGCCGTCGCGCACCGTGAACGTCCAGCGCCGCCCCTGGTCCGCGCTGTCCCAGCCGGTGGCCAGCGCGGGAACGGGCCGCAGCTTGTCGTCCACGGTCACCAGGGGCTCCCACACCCGTAACGTCTGGTGCGTGTAGTACGGATCCTCGGGACCCGCGACGAGGTCGCGCGGGGCGGCCAGGGTCAGTTGCCGGCTGTTCCGCCCTGGCGGCTCCTGGCCGCCGCACCCCACGAGGAGCAACGCCGAGAGCGTCGCCAGCATGATCGCGGCTCGTCTTCGTATCCCGATCTCCGTTCCGGAGCGGGCAGGCCGTCGCCCTGGTCGATGCGGCAGGAGTCGAGCAGGCTCCAGATGCGGTCTGTTCATGCGCTGGGGCGTGAGGCGTAGGGGAGCAGGGCCATCTCGCGGGCGTTCTTGATGGCCCTGGCGATCAGGCGCTGCTGCTGCACGGTGACGCCGGTCACGCGGCGGCTGCGGATCTTGCCCCGATCGGAGATGAACTTGCGCAGCAGGGCGGTGTCCTTGTAGTCGATGCGGTCCACATGCAGGAGCGGGTTGGGCTTCTTGCGCGGGGTGCGGCGGGTCTTCATGCGCTCTCCTTGATGGCGAGGATGGGGGCGAACGGGTCGTCGTAGCGGGCCCAGGCATCCGAGCCCTCTCGTTCCTCCTCCTCCGTGAGGAGGCAGGAACCGAGCAGTGCCCGGAAGCGGGCGGCGTCGAGGTCGGGTCCGGTGAAGACCAGGTGCTGGACGCGGTCGCCGCGCTCGGGGTCCCAGTCCAGGTCGGCGGCCAGACGGCGGGCCGGAGGCACCAGGTCCCAGGCGGCTCGGGGCAGCGCGGCCAGCCAGGGGCCCGCGGCCTCGACCGAGACGATGCCGGCCACGGCGTCCCAGGCCAGCAGCTCGTCCGGGCGGTTGGCCAGCCAGAAGCGGCCGCGTGAGCGTACCGACTCGGTAACCAGCTCGTCGACGGCCTCGAAGAGGCGGGCCGGGTGCAGCGGGCGGTGGGTGCGCCAGACGGCGGTGACGATCTCGCCGGTCTGGAGGTCGCCGGGCAGCTGGGCGGTGGCAGGGTCCACGCGTTCCGCCAGTTCGGCGGCGCATACCCGGGCGTCGGCGAGCGGAGGGAGGGCCTCGACGGTGTGGACCGGGGTGAAGGGGGCGAGGTGGGTGAGTATCGTGCGGGACAGCTCCCGGTCGTCCTCGTCGCCGCCGTGCAGCACCAGGGCGGTCGGATATTCGAGCTGCCTGGCCAGCACCTCGGCCAGATAACGCCGGTCACCGGCGGCCGCGGGCCTGCCGACCTCGCTCAGGCGTTCGCCGCGGGTGAGGTCATCGGGCAAGGCCGCGGCGTCCAGCGCGGTGAGTACGGCGGTGAGCCGCAGGGTCTCCCGGGCCTCGTCGCAGTCGATCGCCTCGGCCACCGAGCGGGGCTCCACCGCGTCCCACAGGTCCACGATCAGCAGGGCCGCGCCGGTCGCCAGCAGGACGAGCTGGGGGAGCAGGTCCTCGCGCACGGTGCAGGTGACGCAGCCGTGCGCGAGCCGTACCTCGGCCGTGTCGAGCACGCCGGTCCTGTCCCGAACGCTGCGGCGGACGCGTCCGTGGGTGATCTGGCTCAGGTCGTGGTGGATGACGAGCGAGCCGGGATGTTCGGCGAGCAGTTGTTCGACGGCGGCGGTGCGAGCGGTGGCGTGCAGGCCCGCGATGAGGACGACCGGGGTGGGCACGGAGCCTCCAGTTGCGAGAATGAAAACAGTTTTCGTTATCATGGCACACCGCGGCAAGTGGAAAGGAACCGTTTTGGCCAGAAATGAGATGCGCCCCGTGATCAAGCTCAGATCGACGGCGGGCACGGGCTACACCTACGTGTCCAGGAAGAACCGCCGGAACACACCCGACAGGCTCACCCTTCGCAAGTACGACCCGACCATCCGTCAGCACGTGCCCTTCCGGGAGGAGCGATGAGGAAGGGCATCCACCCCGACTACCGCCCGGTCGTCTTCCGCGATCCCGGCGCGGGCTTCGCGTTCCTCACGCGTTCCACGATCACGAGCGACAAGACGATCGAGTGGACCGACGGCAACACCTATCCGGTGGTGGACGTCGACGTGTCCTCGGCCAGTCATCCCTTCTACACCGGGCGCAGCCGCGTCCTGGACACCGCCGGTCGCGTCGAGCGGTTCAACCAGCGTTACGGGAGGGCCTGATGTCCGCGCACTGCCAGCTCACCGGGGTTGAGCCGGTCTTCGGCAACAACGTCTCCCACTCCCACCGGCGCACCCGGCGGCGCTGGGACCCCAACATCCAGCGGCGCCGCTACTGGCTTGAGAGCGAGGGCCGCTACGTCCGGCTCACCCTCAGCGCCCGTGCGATCAAGACCATCGACAGGATCGGCATCGACCAGGCCGTCGCCCAGATCCGGGCAAGAGGAGAGAAGGTCTGATGGCCAAGAAGAGCAAGATCGCCGCGAACGAGCGGCGCAAGGTCGTGGTCCAGCGCTACGCCGCGCGGCGGGCCGAGCTGAAGCAGATCATCCGCACGGGCACGCCGCAGGAGCAGGCCGAAGCGCTCCGGGCACTGGCCCGCCAGCCGCGCGACGCCAGCGCCGCCCGCGTCCGCAACCGCGACTCCGTCGACGGCCGTCCTCGCGGACACCTCACCAGGTTCGGCCTGTCCCGGGTGCGGTTCCGGGAGATG
The DNA here is from genome assembly GCF_040654115.1 of Nonomuraea sp. NPDC050786. Classification (NCBI taxonomy): domain Bacteria; kingdom Bacillati; phylum Actinomycetota; class Actinomycetes; order Streptosporangiales; family Streptosporangiaceae; genus Nonomuraea; species Nonomuraea sp. NPDC050786. The sequence continues at coordinate 397,769 of NZ_JBFAHJ010000001.1, read as the reverse complement.
GCCCACCGCGGCGAGCTGCCGGGTGTCACGAAGGCGAGCTGGTAGCCGTGGCCGTGCCCAAGCGTAGGACCTCCCGCAGTAACACCCGGCACCGCCGCAGCCAGTGGAAGGCGAGCGTGCCGGATCTCGTCCCGGTCACCGTGAACGGGCGGCAGCTGCTCGTGCCGCGGCGCCTCGTCCGCGCCTACCGGCGGGGTTTGATCACCGTGGATTGAGCTGACCCGGCCACTGGGCTCCTGCCGTGCGTGGAAGGCCGGGTGCGGTGGCACGGCAGGATTCCCGGTGTCCGACACCGATCGGCGCCGCGGGGTCCTCCGCTGAGCGTCTGACATGGCCATGGCACGGCGCGCACGAGACGGGGACGCCGTCCTCTGCCCGACGGGCGTCGCGTAGCACCGGCGCCTCCTCGCCGGCGAGGTTCTGGGGGCTGGAGAGGCGAGGTCTTACAGTTCTTGGGCCGATTACGGAGTCCACTGAGTGGAGCGAGCCCAGGCTTCTGCGTGTTCCGTGATTTCGGCGATGAGCGGGCTCTTGGTCGCCGCGTAGGCGTTCATGTCGGGCCAGTCGCGAGCGGCGAGTCGCTGTTTGAGTTCCCCGTAGAGCTCGCGGTCGACGGTGTCGTGGCGGAGCCAGTCACGAAAGAGGAGATGGCGGCGTTCCCAGTCGCTGCCTGTGGTGCAGATGTGCACATGGACAGCGAGGTCCTGGGTGCGCACCATGCGGTGGCCGGGCTGGCGGACGCGCAGGTGATAGCCGGCGGCGACGAGCTGTGGAAGGTAGGCGTCCTCGTCGTCGGCGTCGGGCACACTCAGGTCGATGTCGACGATCGGCTTGGCCGCCAGGCCGGGGACCGCGGTCGAGCCGATGTGGTCCACCCGGCGGGCGAGCGGGCCGAGAGCGACGATGACGCGTTCTCGCTCCAGTGCGAAGCGCCTTGGCCACGCCTCGTCGTACGGGACGACTGTGATGTCGCGCCTCTCCTGCCCGCCGATCAACTCGATGCCTTCCGCCATGATGGGCATCATCCCATCAGGCGACATCGCCAGTCAGACCCTTTCCAGCCGGGGAGGGTGCAGATTGATCCCTGGCTGGATCTCCGGCAGCGTGCGCGCCCCAGCTCGGTGGCGAGATCGAGGCTCGCCGTCACCGACCTGAGGAGGCTCCCGTCAGGGAGCCTCCGCCCGTTTTACCGGTGCGTAGGCGCGCCGCCTGTGGCTGTGGCTGGGACTGGTCGGTGTGGTTCGTCCAGGTCGTCCGGATGGTCGGTGAAGGGATCGGGGGTCGTGGGCGCCGGGGCGAAGCGGCGTAGGCGCAGGCTGTTGGAGACCACGAACACCGAGGACAGTGCCATGGCGGCTCCGGCGATGAGGGGGTTGAGCAGCCCGGCGGCGGCCAGCGGAAGTGCCGCGAGGTTGTAGCCGAAGGCCCAGACGAGGTTGCCGCGGATCGTGGCCAGGGTGCCTCGGGCCAGGGTGATGGCCGTGGGCACGACGTCGAGGTCATCACGGATGAGGATGAGGTCGGCGGCGGCCAGGGCCACGTCGGTGCCTTCCACCACGGCCAGTCCGAGATCGGCGCGGGCCAGGGCCGGGGCGTCGTTGATGCCGTCGCCGACCATGGCGACGCGGTGCCCCTCACCCTGGAGCCGCGCGATGGTGGCCTCCTTGTCGGCCGGCAGCACTTCGGCGATGACCTCGGTGATGCCGACCTGGGCGGCGACGGCGTGGGCGGTGGCGGCGTTGTCGCCGGTGAGCAGCAGCGTACGCAGGCCCATGGCATGCAGCCGGGCGATCGCGTCCACGGCTGAGGGCTTGATGGTGTCGGCAAGGGCGAGCGCTCCCAGGACGGCACCGTCGGCCGCGACGAGGACGACGGTGCGGCCTTGGCCTTCCCAGTCGGTCCGAGCACGATCGAGCAGCGGTGGGACGGTGATGCCCTCCTGGCGCAGCAGCCGCGCCGAGCCGACCAGGACCTTCCTGTCCCCGACCGTCCCCCTGGCGCCCAGCCCGGCCAGGGCGGTGAAGGCGTCCACCGGGGGCAGCTCGTCGAGCTCGGCGCGCGCCTTGTCGGCGATGGCTGCCGCGATGGCGTGTTCGGAGGCGTTCTCGACGGCGCCCGCGTAGCGCAGCACGTCATCCGGTCGAACGCCCTCGGCGGTGGTCAGATCGACCACGCTCATGCGGCCGTGGGTGAGGGTGCCGGTCTTGTCCAGGACGACCGTGTCGATGGTGCGGGCGGACTCCATGGCCTGGTGGCTCTTGATGAAGACACCGAGCCGGGCGCCGGTGCCGGAGGCGACCTGGAGGGCGGTGGGGATGGCCAGGCCGAGCGCGCACGGGCAGGCGATGATGAGGACGGCCAGCGCGGCGGTGACCGCCTGGTGCACCTGCCCTCCGGCGATCAGCCACCCGCCCAGGGTCAGCGCCGACAGGGCGAACACCGCCGGGACGAACCAGCCGCAGATCCGGTCCGCGAGTCGCTGCACGGCGGCCTTGTCGGCCTGGGCGTGCTCCACGAGGCGGATCAGGGCGGCGAGCTGGGTGTCGGCGCCTACCCGGGTGGCCCGTACGACGAGTCGCCCGCTGAGGTTGACGGTCGCGCCGGTCACCGTGTCGCCCTCGGTCACCTCGGCGGGCACCGGCTCGCCGGTCATGGCGCTGGTGTCGATCGTGCTCTGCCCGGACTCGATCCGGCCGTCGGCGGCGATGCTCTCGCCCGGGCGGACCACGAACAGGTCGCCGGCCCGCAGGTCGGCGACGTCGATGCGGTACTCGTTGCCGTCGGCGCGCAGGACGCTGACGTCCTTGGCGCCGAGTTCGGCCAGCCGGCGCAGGACGGCTCCGGAGGAGCGCCGTGCCCGGGCCTCCAGGAACCGGCCGGTCAGCGCGAACATGGTCACCCCGCCGGCGACGTCGAGATAGAGGGCGCTGTTCGGCGCGGACAGCAGCGCCCACATGCCCGAGCCGGTCGGGGCGGCGTCGATCGGGAACAGGATGACGTACAACGACCAACAGGTGGACGTGATGACCCCGGTCGAGATCAGGGTGTCCATCGAGGTGGTGCCGTGCCTGGCGGCCCTGAACGCGTTGCGGTGGAACGGCCAGGCGCACCAGGTCACCATCGGCAGGGTCAGGCCGATCAGCACCCACTGCCATCCGTCGAACCGCCAGGCCGGCGCGAACGCCATCCCCATGGACAGGTCCATCAGCAGCACGGCCAGTCCGATCGCGACCACCATGCGGCGGCCGAGCATCCGTACCCGCCGGTCGTCGGCGTCGTCCGGTGCGGCGGTGGTGTGCGGGAGGTACGGTTCGGCGCTGTAACCGGCACGCTCGACCTGCCGGATCAGCTCCTCGACCGGGACATCGGCGGCCTGGATGGTGGCTTTCTCGGTGGCGTAGTTGACGCTGGCGCTCACCCCTTCCATGCGGTTGAGCTTGCGCTCCACCCGCGCCGCGCACGCCGCGCACGTCATCCCGCCGATGACGAGCTGGACGGACGTGCCGCTGCCGTCTTGTGGTTGTGTGACTGTCATTTTGGCTCCATGTCTGCGGTGATCTGTGGATCGGGGCTGTCGCGCTGAAGAACTCACGCCGTTCGGGAGCGCAGCCCGAGCAGAACGTCGATCACCAGGAACGCCGCCAATGAGATGCCCATGAGTGGCAGGAAGATCCCGGCGGCGGCGGCGAGCAGAGCGAGCGGTGCCAGCAGGGCCCGGTGCACGTTCCGCCAGCCGCCTCGGGCGTACGGCTTGCCGAAGCCGCGGGTGGGTTGGCGGCGCCACCACATGCGGTAGCCCAGCACGATGAGGGTGATGAGGCCGACGGCCAGGAGAGCCAGGAGGATCTGGTTGGCCAGGCCGAACAGCAGGCCCATGTGCCCGTCGATGCCCCACCGGGCGAGCTTGGCGGCGAGGGAGTAGTCCGCGAAGCGGAGCTCGGCTGTCACCTCGCCGGTGGCGGCGTCGACGGCGATCTGGTCCAGGCGGGTGGGCGCGGTCTTGTCGATCTCCTTCACCAGGTACGGCCGGCCGGGTTCGGCGGGCCACGAGATCTCCAGCGGGCCGGACAGGCCCTTGGCGGCGGCAGTCTGGGCGACGCGGTCCACCCCGACGTCGGCCGCGGTGGCATGGTGCCCGCCTGATGCCGTGTGCCCCGCGTGGTCGCTGCCGGAGACGTCGATCGACGGCGTGGTCCAGTTGAGTGCCGCGCGCAGCTCGTCGACGTTGGCTCCGGCGTACTTCGACCAGGTCAGGCCGGTGGCGGAGAGGAACAGCAGGCCGAGCACCGCCCACAGGCCGACCGAGCCGTGCCAGGACAGCGTGCGGCGCGGCCCGGACGCGGCGCGGTCGGGGACGAGGAGATGGCGGCGGTTGCGGCGCCGCCGGGCGATCCAGAGGATCAGGCCGCCGAGCGCGACGACCCAGAGCCAGCTGGCGGCCAGCTCGCTGTAGATCCGTCCGGGCTCGCCCAGGTGGAGCTGGCGGTGGAGCGTGGAGATCCAGGCGCGTACGGGGAGCGCTCCTGAGCTGCCGTAGCTCTCCAGCGTGCCGCGTATCTGGCCGTTGTGGGGATCGATGAAAACCGCCAGCTGGGTGCTTTCGGCCAGTCCCGGTTGGCTGATCAGGACTCGGGTGGTCTGGCCCGGCTCGGCGGCGGGCCGCACCGCGCTGACGGTGCCTTGGGGGTGTGCCGTGCGGGCCGTCGCGACCTGCCGGCTGAGCGGCAGGCTGGGCCCGCCGGCAGGCGCGGTGAGTTCGTGCTGGTAGACGATCTGTTCGAGCTGGTAGGAGGTGGCGTACAGCAGGCCGGTGCAGGCGGCGACGAGCAGGAAGGGGGCGATGAGGATGCCCGCGTAGAAGTGCAGGCGCAGCACCAGCGGGCGCAGTGCGGTCCAGGTCGCCGTGCGCTGTCCGGGGGATGGCGGGCCGGCGTGGCCGGCGGCGCTGCCGACGTCAGTGGTCGAGGTCATCAGGCGTTTCTCCACTCACAGGGCGACGCGCACGTTGAGGTACGCGTGCTCTCATCAGGGGATTCGAGGTACGCCGTGCCGTTCACAGGGCGCGGCGGAACGCAGGCCGACGGCATGACCGTGGCCGCGGAGGAGTCAGATGAGGGAGAAACGCACCGGCGGGCCGCGCCGGGAGATCGCCGCCGCGAACCGGGATCGCGGGAAGGGGACGTGCTCGTCCCATGGCCGGCGGCGGCTGTGCGGGCTCGTTCCGACCAGCCCGCCGGTCAGGACCAGCAGGACCTTCCACCAGCGCCGGACGGTGGTCACGGCGAGCTGGAGCAGAGCAGCCAGAGCCGATTCGCCGCGCTCCAGCCACCAGGCCGAAATGAGCGCCGTCATGGCGTGCACCAGGAACATTCCCACCCCGGTGCCGTGCTCGTGACCGGCCGTCACCGCATTGGCCGTGCCCGCGCCGAACAGCTGGTGCATGCCGTACTGCGTGGCGAAGCACGCCGCGAGCAGCGCTCCCATGCCGCGCTGGCTGCCGCCGAGCAGGTACGCGCCCGCCCAGGCCAGCACGGACGCGCCGAGCAGGATGCCCGGGCGCACCGGCTCGCCGCCGGCGAATCCGTGCAAGGCAGCCGAGACCAGCACGCACACTGCCGCGAACACCGCGGCACGCATCGCGCGCAGGACAGGCCGGCCGATATGCACCCGGTCATAGTGCCATGTGATGACGGGTACGCCTGCGGGCGGCCTGGTGCGGCTCGATCCACGGCGGGCGGGAGCGGTGCCCGCCCGGCCCTGCGGACCAAGCTCGGGCTGATGGGCGGGCGCCGCCGGCATCCGGACGTCAGGCGCCGCGGGCGGCGTCGTAACGGGCGATGACGTCGTTCCAGTTGATCAGGTCCCAGAGCTTCTCGACGTAGTCCGGGCGCACGTTGCGGTACTGCAGGTAGTAGGCGTGCTCCCAGGCGTCGAACACGAGCAGCGGGGTGGTGTTCATGCCGACGTTGCCGTGGTGGTCGTAGACCTGCTCGACCACGAGGCGGCGGCCGAGTGGCTCCCAGGCCAGCACGCCCCAGCCGGAGCCCTGCACCGTGGCGGTGGCGGTGGTGAGCTGCATCTTGAACGCGTCGAAGGAGCCGAAGTGCTCGGTGATCGCGTCACCCAGTTCGCCGTCGGGGCGGTCACCGCCGTCGGGGGACAGGTTCTGCCAGAAGATCGTGTGCAGGACGTGCCCGGACAGGTTGAACGCGAACGTCTTCTCCAGCCCGACCAGACCGCCGAACTCGCCCTTGTCGCGCGCCTCGGCCAGCCTCTCCAGCGTGTCGTTGGCGCCCTTGACGTAGGCGGCGTGGTGCTTGGCGTGGTGCAGCTCCAGGATCTCCCCGGTGATCGCGGGCTCCAGCGCCGCGTAGTCGTAGGGCATGTCCGGAAGGGTGTACTCACCCATGGGCGTCTCTCTCCTCAGAAGCTCCTAGTTGCATATATCTCGCAATAACAATAATGATGCAACTACCTCGCGCTGTGGGCGGCATGCCGACATCGACGGCAACAGCATCCAGACGCAGTCATACTGCGGTTCGTGACCCTTGAAGAGGTACGTGTCCACCACCGCAGCGGGCAATGGTGCTCCGGTGTCCGAACCGGCGACAACATCGTGGCCTACGACGTTGAGATCCTTGCCCCGTGGCGGGCTCCCGGCCGACCCACGACCGATCGCTGCTTCGTGATCGCCGACGAGGGGATACAGATCCGAAGGCCGGTCACCTTCGTCGACGCACTCGAAGGCGGTTGGTACGTCGACCTGGTCGAACTGGAGGAAACGGCCCCGAAGCGGCTGGTGGTCCACGATCTGTACGTGGACATCGTCGTGCCCCCGGTCAGCCGACGCTACGAAGTCCTGGACCTCGACGAGCTTGCTGACGCGCTGCAGGACGGCGCCATCGATGCCGCCACCACGGCCAGGGTTCTGCGGGATACTCAGCGCTTCATCGACAAGCATCTGCGCAACCTGAACCAGGACCCGGCGCCCTCGTGGCCGGACTTCCCACCGGCAGCCATTCTGGGCCTGGCTGAGCTGCCGCCCTTCGACGTTGGATGACGCTGAATCAAGGGCCGGGCGATCATGTGACTGTCCCGTTGGCTCCGCTCATGATCGCCCGGGCATAACGTGGTCGTCCGAGCCGGCAGTCGGCGGTGGTGAAGGCGTCGGTCATCGCGTGCAACGGCCTGCGCCAGAAGGTCAGGGGGTCGCTCACGTCGACCACGTGCAAAGGTCCGCGTCGTTGCCCAGCCGCCGTCTGGCCAACGCCGGCATCTCGGTGGTGGCGTCCCCGCTCGCCAAGGCCAGAGCCGAGGCCGCCCAGGCCGGTGCCCATCCCTACCCCGAGATGCGCGCGCTCCGCTGATCTCTCACCCCGCTATACGAAGGCAGTGACGCCCCCGTATGTGCCTTGGGGTGCTCGCCCGGTTACCTCGTATTCCAGGAGCAGCATGCCGTTCGGTGTGGCCTCGTGGTGGAGCAGGCGGAGGCCGGTCGTGGCGCCCATGCCGGTCAGCAGCCGTCGGCCGGTCCGGAGGACGGTGGGGGCGATCACGAGGCGAAGCGTGTCGATCAGGCCCGCCGACAGCAGTGAGTCGCCGAGGCGGGCGCTGCCGTGGATTTGGAGCTCCCGGCCTGGCTGTGCTTTGAGCTCGGTGACCGCGTGGATCGGATCGCCCTTGAGGACGATCGTGGGGCTCCAGGTTCCTTCGGTGAGAGTGTTCGTCACGACGTACTTCGGCAGGGTGTTCATCCGCTCGGTGAACGGGTCGGCCGGGTCGGTGATCTTCGGCCAGTCGCGTGCGAACGCCTCGTAGGTTCGCCGTCCGAGCAGCAGACCGTCGGCGAGGTCGAGCCAGTCGGAGGCGCGCTGGACGAAGGTGCCGTCCAGATGGGGAACGAGCCAGCCGCCACGGGTGAATCCGTCGCTGGTGTCCTCCTCCGGCGAGCCGGGTCCCTGGCTGACCCCGTCGAGGGTGAGGAACTCGGTGAGAGTGATCTTCATTGCTCTCCCTCGGTGAGAGCGGCCAGCTGGGCGGTGGCCGTCCCCCAGCCCTCGGCGAAGCCGAGCTTCTCGTGATGAGTGCGGGCCTCCGGGTCGCCGTGTTGGACGACAACCCGGTAGTCCGTGCCGTCCGGGTGATCGTTCAGCGTGATCGTGGCGGTCATCGCGACCGGGGCGGCGCTCGCGGGACGCCACGCGCTGTCGATCGCGTTCGTGAACACGATCCGCTCAAGCTCGTCCACGGCGAGAAAGCACGCGTCCAGGTGGGGGAGGAACTCGGTCCCGTCGTCGCTCAGCCGCGTCACGAACGCCCCGCCGGGCCGCAGGTCGAGGCGGTCCACCCGGCATCGGGTCGGAGCCGGGAGCCACCACTGCTCAAGCCGGGACGGGTCCGTCCAGGCCCGCCACACGGTCGCGCGCGGGGCACGGATGATCCGCTCCAGAGCAAGGTCGAGTTCGGGGTTCACTGCCGTTTCTCCTCCGGGTCGGTGACGAACTGTTCGAGGCGGTCGGTGCGTTCCTCCCAGATCCGGCGCTGCTCGGCGAGCCAATCGCCCACCAAGGCGAGCCGCTCGCGGTTGAGCACGCAGGTGCGTACCCGGCCGGATTTGACGGTGCGGATGAGCCCGTTCGCTTCGAGCGTCCGTACATGCTTCATGAACGAGGGGAGGGTCATCGGGAACTCGCGGGCGAGGTCGCCGACGCTCATGGGCCCGTGGCCGAGGCGCCGGACGACGGCGCGCCGGGTCGGGTCGGCGAGGGCGACGAACACCCCGTCGAGCTGCACCGAATACTGTGCCATGTGGCTAAGTATTGCCATCTTGCAATAGTTAGCGCAAGGGCTAAGTGTTGAGACTCGGACAGATGATCAGGAAGCGTCATCGGATGGTGCAGAGAAGCGCCGGTTTCGCGGGGCCGCCGGCCGCTCATCCTTCGGCCAAGGGCGCGCCCCGGTAGGCGCGCCAGAGGGCGAGGTCGTAGCCCAGGCCCAGGGCCGCGCCGAGCAGCAGCGGAGCCCCCAGCGCGGCGAGAGTGCCGGTCAGCAGGGTGGTGGCGGCGATGGGAGCGGCGGAGACGGCGATGCTGCGGGCCAGGCTGGTCATGCTGGCGGCGGCCGTGCGGTGCGCGGAGGGAACGACCGCGGCCGTGAAGGCCTGCCGCGCCGGTACGTCGATCTTGGAGACCGTCTGGCGGAGCAGCAGCAGGGTGACGGCGGTGGCGAGGTCCGGGGCGAACGGGATGCAGGCGAGCAGCAGATTGGCCACCGTGTGCGGAACGAGCATCGTGGCCAGCAGGCCGCGCCGGGCGGCCAGCAGCGGCGCGGTGAGCTGGGCCAGGGCCGGTAGCAGGTTGGCGGCGAAGAACACCAGGCCCAGTTGCGTGGTGGTGGCGCCGTAGCGATGGGCGAACCACCAGGCCAGCACCGCCTGGACGGCCAGCCCGCCGGACAGGGCGTCCAGGGCGGACAGCCCGGCCAGCAGGCGGACCTGCCTCGGCACCCGTACGCGGGAGCCGCCCTTGTCCTGTCGTGCGATCTCGGGCGCCTCGATCTCCGGCGTCAGGTGCCAGAACATCGTCACGGTGCCGGCTGACAGGACCGCGTACAGGGCGAAGGCGGCGTCGGGGGCCGATGTCCACGGTTGGAGCCCGAGGGCGGCGGCGGCCAGCGCGCCCAGTGCGCCGGATGCCATGGCGGCGACGTTGTAGCAGGTGAAGACGGACGTATGGCGGGCCTTGGGGCAGGTCTGGGCGAGGATCGTCTGCTCCACACCGGAGAACGGCGTGTTGTCGTTGGTGGAGGGCGAGATCGTCCCGATGAAGGCGGCGGCGACCAGGACGGGGTACGACTCGCTGAGCGCGAACACGGCGCCGGTCACCGCCATCAGGCAGCCGCACGCGATCAGCGTTCGCCGCCGTCCCCACACGTCGGCGAACAGGCCCAGCAGCAGGCTCGCGAACACCGAGCCGGCGGAGGCCACGGCCAGCAGCAGGCCGGTCTGCCAGGGGGCGTCGCCGTCCTCGGCGAGCAGCTCGGCCAGGAGCACGCTGGTGCATCCGTACCCGAAGGTCCGCAGCGCCCGTGCCGCGATGACCAGCAGCCCGTTGCGTCCCACTTCGGCCGGAAAATGGCCTCTGACCTGCGTATTCGACATGCGGCATGATGTCGTGGGCACTACACCGGGCACACGGCGAACGCGCGAAGACGCGCGAAGATCTTCCTGTGGATGCCCTGATGTGGCGCGGCGCCCGCGAACTGAGCGCGCCTACTTCGCCAGGGATTCGGCGACGAGCCGCCAGATCTCCGCGGCCAGGTCCATGTTGCCGCTCTGCTGGGCCTGCTCGGCGAGCTTCCGCAGCCCGGCGAGCGCCGGATCCTGCTCGCCCTCCAGGAGCAGCACGCGGTTGCGCAGCACGTCGAGCCTGATCCGCTCCTGGTACGGCAGCAGGTCGTCGAAGCCGGTCAGCCGGTCCAGCAGCGCGCGCGCCTCGTCGGCGCGGCCGGTGATGACGGCGATACGGGCGCGCACCGCCAGCAGTTGCTGCTCGATGGCCGGCGCGCCCGCGAACGGCAAGGCCCCTTGGACCTCTTCGACGCGCCGCTTCGCGGTCTCCGTTCGCGGGGGATCGGCCATGAGATCGAGCCGGGCCGAACTGATGCGCAGGCGCATCCACATCGTCAGGTCATCTCGACCGTCGAAGCCGTGGACGGCCTGGTCCATCAGCTCTGCGGCGGCGTCGAGATCGCCCTGACGGGTCCGGATGTTGGCCGCGGTCCACAGGGCCTGCGCCCATTGCGATCCGGAGCCCTTCTCCGCCACGGCGAGCAGCTCGTCGGTGTAACGGGCGGCGTCGGGGATCCGCCCGGCCTCGCCCAGCGCCGACACCAGGGCGAGCAGCGTCGGGGTCTGTACGCGGGCGGGCAGCGCCTCGCTTTTCGCCAGCTCGTAGGCGTGTGTCGCGGTGTCGACGGCGCCGTTGATCTCACCGGTATCCCGCATGCAGCGGGCCAGCTCGGCCAGCACCCTGGCCTGCAGTTCGGGCAGGCCGATCTCCGCGCTGAGCGCGACCAGCTCGTCGAGGCACGACCGCTGCTCGGCGTACTCCTGCCGCTGCCGGCGCCACTCGGCGACCCGCCAGAGCGCCTGCCAGCGCAGCAGCGGATCCTCGCCCCCCGAAGCCTTCAGGGCTTCGCTGAGCGTCTGGCCGGCTTCGTCCTGGCCCAGGCCGGTGGCCAGCGTCAGGCTCTGGGCAAGGGAGCTCGCCGTGGATCGGGTGAGCTCGGCCGGGCTGATGCCCAGCTGTGCGGCCAAATGCGCGATGGCCCGCTCGGTGGGCTGACGCGCACCGGACTCCAGCCGGGACAGGTATCCCGCGGACATGCCCGTGCCGGCGAGCGCGGCGAGTGTCAGGCCGCGTTCGGTCCTCAGCTGCCTGAGTCGGCGGCCGAAGACTGGCTGCTCGAGCATGTCGAACTCCCGGGTCGTGGTGACGTCGTACGACGTCCGGTGGGGTGCATTGAGCCCGAGCCTAGCTCACTTGCCTGGGCCACGACAATTCCTTGCCAATTCTGGACCGGAGCCGCCGATGATATATGGCAATTGTTTGCCACGGCGGAAGCCCGACGAGGTCGCTCTGGACCTGCTGCGGTTCATCGCCGAGACGGCATGGCCGGAGGGCCCCGAAGATCGACTGATGCCGGCCGCAGGCCCGCGCCGCGCGGGCCTGCGGCCACGCCATGATGTTCCGATGGACAAGGCGACCGCTTACCATGACGCGCTCGGCGATCACTTCGCCAGGCATGCGGAGACGAGCCCCTACAACGCCTACACCGACAGGCCCGCGATGCTTCAGCTCGCGGGCGACGTCTCCGGGGCCAGGATCCTGGATGTCGGCTGTGGGGCAGGCCACTACGCGGCCGAGCTCTCGGCCCGCGGTGCCCAGGTGGTCGGGATCGAAGGCAGCGCCACACTGCTGCGCCACGCGCGGGCACGCGTGAACGGCCACGCCGAACTGCTTCTCCATGATCTCGAAGAGCCGCTCGGGTTCGCCGCTGACGCATCGTTCGACGGGGTGGTCTGCGCCCTCGTGTACGAGCACATCAGGAACCGGGTGCAACTGCTCGGCGAACTACGCCGCGTCCTGCGGCCAGGCGGATGGTTCCTGATGTCGACCACCCATCCGACAGCCGACTGGCGTCACTTCGGGGGCTCGTACTTCAGCCACGACTGGAGAGAGCTGCCCCTCGGGGACGGCGAGCTCTCGATCCACTACCAGCGCATGCCCTTGGAGACCTTCCTGGGCGAGCTGCTGGCCGCCGGGTTCGTGCTGGAGCAACTGATCGAACCGCGTCCCACGGCCGGCCTCCGGGAGATCGACGAAGCCGCCTACGACAAGCTGCACCAAGCGCCGTCCTTCCTGGCGGTGAAGCTGAAGCGCCCTTGAACGCACTCTGCGGACTCCATGACACGGCATTCCCGGTGCACTATTGAGCCATTGCGGGACCCTGCAGCTCTGGAGAGGACCGAGCATGGCCCCTCATCGCAATGCCGCACCTCGCCGGCGCCCAGCCGGGAAGACCGCGCGCAACGTGGCGTACGTCATCGCCGCAGCGGTGCTGACGATCAGCCTGGGTGTGGCGACCAACCAGGTTCTCAACGGCACCGATTTCCAGCCGCTGTGGCTGGTCCTCGGGCTGGTGCTGGCGGTGCTCACCATAGTGCTGCAGCGGTGGCTGGACCGGCGGAACCTCGCCGACGCCGAACTCCGGCCGGTCCTCTGGCCGGAGCTCATTGACGGCAGTGGCCGCCCCAAAGAACTGAGCGGGATCACTCCGCAGGATCTGGGGGCGCATGTCAACCGGTTCGCCGTCAGCGGGCAGCCACCCTACATTCCGCGTGCCGCCGACGATGCGCTGGCGGCGGCGTTCACCGGCGACGACGGCCCGCGGCTCGTGATCGTCCACGGGCCGCGGCTGGCGGGAGCCACCGCCACGCTCGCGCACGCGGTGCTCACTCACCTGCCCGGCCACTATCGGGTGGTGGCCTACCAGGACGATCCTCGCCTGCCGATCAGCGCGATGATCGAGCACGCGGGCCGTCATCGCGCCGATCACGGCGGTGTGGTGCTCTGGCTGGACGGCCTGACCCCGCAGCGCCTCGGCGAGCTGGCGGCGATCCCGCTGGAGCAGTTCACGCCGGGCTTGTGGGTGGCGGCCACCCTGGCCGACGGCGGGCCCCGGGAAGAGCCGCTCTCCGGCCGGGTGGCCAGATTCCTCGACGAGAACGCGGCGCGGGTCGAACTGCGGACCATCACGCCGACCGAGCGTCGAGCCCTCGAGTCCTGCGACGCCTACGCGGCTCTGCGGCCGGTGCTGGCCGAGGGGCATGAAGTGCTGATGGGCCGCCTCATGGTGGCCTGGGAGGAGATCCGCCGTGCCCTGGCGGCTGACGGGGAACGCTCCACCGACCGCATCGCGCTGCTGCACGCCGTCACCGATTGGTACCGGCTGCACCTGGACAGCCGGCGGCTGCTCACCCGCGACATCCTGGACCATCTCTTCCAGACCTACCGGCGGGAGATCGCCGCGCTGCCGCCCGATGCTCCCGTTCCCGTCACCGGCTACCGCTCTGCCCTGAAATGGGCCATGGCCGCCGACAGCAGCCGACCGCGGTTGATCGAGCTCAAGGCTTCCGGGTCGGGCCGGTTCTACGCTCCTCACTCGCTGCTGACCGTGTTCGCCGAGGACTTGGACGAAACGGCCTCCTGGCCCGTACACGACGCCTTATGGCTTTACGCCGACGAGTTCTTCGACGGGGACCAGCGCCGGGACATCGGCTATGCCGCCCTGCAGCGGCAGGCGTACGCGGCGGCGTTCTCCCTGTTGGACCACACCGACACCGACGTCGAGGCGGGCGTGTGGGGGCGCACCGCCCTTCAGTTGCATGACGCCGGAGACTTCGACGGGGCGCGCCGCTGGTGGCGGAGGGCGATCGCCCTCGGCCATCCTGACCACTCGCCGGAGGCGATGTACGAACTCGGCCTGATGGAGAAACGCCAGGGCAATTTCGAGGAGGCCCGGCGCTGGTACGGCGAGGCGATCGCCAGCGGTCATCCCGACCACGAAGCGTGTGCCAAAGGCGCCCTGGGGCTGATGGAGGAGCAGCAGGGCAATCTGGACGAGGCCCGGCACTGGTTCGGTGAGGCGATCGCCACCGGCCACCCCGACCATGCGCCCTGGTCCATGATCCATCTGGGCTGGTTGCTGCAGGAGCAGAACGAGATCGCCCCCGCCCGGCTCTGGTACGGCGAGGCGGTCGCCTCCGGCCATCTCGACCACGCCCCGTACGCGATGCACAACCTGGGGTTGCTGGAAAGGCAGCAAGGGCATGTGGAGGAGGCCCGGCGCTGGTACCGGGAGGCGATCGCCTCCGGTCACCCGAACGAGGCGCCCGCCGCGATGAACAGCCTGGCTGGTCTGGAGAAGGAGCAGGGCGATCTGGACGAGGCCCGGCGCTGGTACCGGGAGGCCGTCGCCTCTGGTCACCCGGATGCGGCGCCCATCGCGTTGCGCACGCTCGCCTGGCTGGCAAAGGACCGGGGTGATCTGGACGAGGCCCGAGACCTGTACCGGCAGACGATCGCCTCCGGTCATCCGAACGAGGCGCCCGCCGCGATGTGCAACCTCGGGTGGCTTGAACAGCAGCAAGAGAACATGGATGAGGCCAGGCGCTGGTATCACGGAGCGATAGCCTCCGGCCACGCCGGCAACGCGCCCATCGCCAAGCACAATCTTGGGTGGGTGGAGGAGCAGCAGGGCAATATGGAGGAGGCCCGGCGCTGGTGGCGGGAGGCGATCGCCTCCGGTCATCCGAACGAGGCGCCCGCCGCGATGCGCGCCCTCGCGTGGCTGGAAGATCACCACTGGGGGAACACGGAGCAGGCGCGGCAGTGGTACAGCAGGGCGATGACGTCCGGTCACCAGAAGGAGGCGCCTGCCGCGATGTGCAACCTCGCGGAGCTGGATGTGCGCCAAGGGAAGTTCGAGCAGGGCCGCCACTGGTATCGGGAGGCGATCGCCTCCGGCCACCCGGACTACGAGCCCGCCGCCAAGTATGGTCTCGGGTGGCTGGAGGAGCAGCAGGGCAACAAGGACGAGGCTCGCCGCTGGTACGGGGAGGTGATCGCCGGCGGGCACCCCGAGCAGGAGCCGCTCGCCCGCAAGGCGCTGCGTGATCTCGAGAGGCGGGAAGAGGATCTACGGCGGGCCGAGCACTACTCCCGGTACGGTTACCTCGCGTACGCCGACCCGTCGATGATGCGTCCCTCGCCCACCCCGGCCCCTGAGGACCGCCCGCCCGCGCAGGACCCTTCACCGCCCCGATGAAGCCGACAATGGGGAAACGCCGCGGGCGGGGTGGCCCAGGTTCAGCCCGCCCGGTCTGCGAAGCCGTCCAGTGCGGTGAGGATCTCCGTGTTCATGGTGGTGCTGCCGGTGTGCCCGGAGTCGTCGACGACCACGAGGCGGGCGTCCGGCCAGGCTTGTGCCAGTTCCCAGGCGTACTGGAGCGGCGCGCCCAGGTCGAAGCGGCCGTGGATGAGCACGCCGGGGATGCCGGCCAGCCGGTGGGCCTCGCGCAGCAGGACTCCCTCCTCCAGCCAGGCGCCGTTGGAGAAGTAGTGGCTGCAGATGCGGGTCAGGGCCAGCAGGGCGTCCGGCGGACGGTCGCTGTAGGCGTTCGGCTTGCCGTTGGTCTCCAGGGAGATCACGGCGTCCTCCCAGGCGGTCCAGTCCCGGGCGGCCCGGGCGCGGACGGCGGGGTCCGGGTCGGACATGAGGCGGGCGTAGGCGGCCAGCAGGTCGCCGTCGCGTTCGGCCTCGGGTACGCCGTCCCGGAAGCGCTGCCACTGCTCGGGGAAGAAGCGGCCGACGCCGCGGTACAGCCAGTCGATCTCGTAGCGACGGGTCATGGTGACGCCGGTGAAGACCATCTCTGACACCCGTTCGGGGAAGGCCTCGGCGTAGGCGAGCATGAGCGTGGATCCCCACGATCCGCCGTACAGCAGCCATCGGTCGACGCCGAGGTGCTCGCGCAGGCGCTCCATGTCGGCCACGAGGTGGTGCGTGGTGTTGGTGGACAGGTCGGCGTCCGGGTCGCTCGCGTGTGGTCGGCTGCGGCCGCAGTTGCGCTGGTCGAACAGGATGATGCGGTAGCGCCCGGGGTCGAACCAGCGGCGCTGACCAGGTGTGCAGCCGGAGCCTGGGCCGCCGTGGACGACCAGGGCGGGCTTGCCGCCGGGGTTGCCGCAGACTTCCCAGTAGACAAGGTGGCCGTCGCCGGTGTCGAGATATCCGTGGTCGTAGGGCTCGATGGGAGGAAAGCGGTGCATCCGACTAAAATAACAGCACTGTTGTATTCCTTGTCGGCTGAAGGACCGTTCTGCCGGTAGATGGGAAGATGCGAAGGCCGTACTGGCTGAATGGAAGAGAATCCTCGGCATGGCCGTCATCCACCACACCACCCTCAAGCCGACCAAGCTGGAACTGCTCACCTCCTGGCTGCCCTCCCGGCCGTGGTACGTCGGCGGCGCGGGCGCCCCGGCGCTGGCCAAGGCCGGCGGCTTCCGGCTGGACGACCCGCAGGGTGAGGTCGGGATCGAGTTCATGGTGGTCACCGACACCTCCGGCGCTGACCCGGCCAGCTACCTGGTGCCGCTCACCTATCGCGGCGCCCCGCTCGACGGGGCGGAGCACGCTCTCGTCGGCACCATGGAGCACGGCGTGCTGGGGCAGCGCTGGGCCTACGACGGCTGCCACGACCCGGTGCTGGTCGCCCAGTTGCTCGCCCTGGTCCAGGGCCGGGCCCAGGCCCAGGACCAGAACACCAGCGGCACCCCCGACCGGGAGGTCATCCGTTCCTACGACGGAGACGGCCTCTCCTCGCCGGACTTCACCGCCGCCGACGACCAGGAGGGCACCGAGCTGCTCGGGTCGCAAGGCACGTCCATCCGCTTGCAGCGGGTCCTTCGTCCCGCCCAGGACGGCGGGCCTCTCCTTCCGGCGGAAGCGATCGGCCACGTCGCCGGCTCCTGGCAGCTGCCGGATGGCACCCGCGCGCAGGGTCTGTTCGTCGTCTTGCACACCAGCCCGCGGATTTGACCGGTACGGTCGCCTTGACGGGGCGGCCGCCGCGCTGCCTTGGTGGTCAGAGCGCTCAACCCGGAGATCGGCCTGCGTGACGTCCGAGCCGACCTGCAGGAGATCGGCTACCCGTTCGAGCCTGGGCGCTGAGCGCCTCCAGTTCCTCCGCTCTGCGCTTCTTGAACGCTCTGCCGAGGTCCTCAAGCCGCTTCTTGCTGACGGACTTCGCCAGCTTGGGCAGGACCTTGCTCTCCTCCTCCTGCACGTGGCGATCGACCGACTTGGTCAGCTTGCCGAGCGTGCGGTCGAACTGTTTCGTCCCCGGCTCGGCCCGCATGAGCGCGTCGAGCAGGATCTCGATCTCTTTGTGCTCCTCGAAGCTGTGGTGGGCGTCGATATCCGGGTAGACCCGGTCTTCCTCCGCCCGCGAGTGCGCGATCAGGAGGGCGTGCAACTCGGCCACGACGGCCTGCTGGTCGCCCTCCTTGTTCTTGAGCCTCTGGAAGAGGCCCTCCACGGTCCGGTGGTCCTTGGTGATCAGGTCGATGACGTCGGTAGCCATGAGTCGGCAGCTACCCAGCAGGTCAGAGGCCATTCGCGGGGTAACGGCTCGACGTCGTCCAGCACGGCCACCTGCGCCGAAGCCAGGTCGGCGCGAGAGCGCAGGAGGCGGACCGGGTGCCGGTAACGACCGTGCTCGGTGGCGACATCGGCCAGGACCTCCACCACCACGCCCGGCTCGACCTTGATGTAGCTGATGGGGTCCGGCCGTCCGTAGACCCCGCCGGCCCACGCCGGCGGCAATCGCGGCGGCCAGGGATGGTCCGATCCGGCCGGCGCAGGTCACCGGTCAGCCCGCCCACGATCGCCTCCGTCGTGCTGCGGTACTTGAGTTTGAGCCAGCCCTGCGCCGACGGCTCGTACCGTGACCGGGCCGGCTTGATGACCAGCCCTTCGACGCCCGCCAGGTGCAGCGAGCCGTACCAGGCGCGGGCTTCGCTTTCGTCGGCCGTCTGCATGCCCAGCGCGAGCACGCCGGCCGCGGGGACGGACGTGAAGAGCTTCTCCAGCACCTTGCGGCGTTCGATCAGCGGCCTGGCCATCATGTCCCGGCCACGCACTCTCAACACGTCGAAAACGACGTAGTGGCACGGCTGCGTCCGGGCCAACTGCTCGGCCCCTCGATGTCCGGCGACCATGCGGTGCTGCAGCGCGGCGAAGTCGAGCCTGCCCGCAGACCAGCGCACGATCTCGCCATCGGCGCCATCAGGCTACGCAGACGCATGCCGCTCCCCCTGGTGACGCGGGGGGAGAACTCGGTGCCCGTCTACCCAGGTAGCAGGCACTCATGTGGCGGCGGTCGCCCCGTGCGAACTCAGTCGAACCCGTGGTGGCATAGTGGGGCCTCGGCGCCGCGCGTGTCCGGCTTCGGGCCGCACGCGTGCGGTTCGGGATCCGGGCGTCCACACGCCGCGGCGGGCCTCGTCGGGTGCGCGATTGGAGAGCGACGGATGCCGGGTGGACTCATCGCGCTGGCACTCGGCGGTTTCGGCATCGGTCTCACCGAGTTCCTGATCGCCGGGCTGCTGCCGCAGGTGGCGTCGAGTTTCGCGGTGTCCGAGGCGGCGGCGGGCTGGCTGATCTCCGGATACGCGTTAAGTGTCGCGGTCGGCGCGATCGCGCTGACCGCGGCGACGGCGCGGCTGCCCCGCAAGAGCGTGCTGGTCGGCCTGGTGGCGCTGTTCGTCATCGGCAACTTGCTGTCCGCCGTCGCGCCGAGCTACCCGGTGATGCTGCTCGGGCGGATCGTCGCGGCGTTGTGTCACGGTTCGTTCTTCGGTATCGGCTCGCTGGTCGCTCGCAGCCTGGTCGCGCCGGAGAGGAAGTCCCGCGCGGTGGCGGTCATGTTCGCCGGGCTGACGGTCGCGAACGTGCTGGGCGTGCCGTTCGGCGCGCTGGTCGGTGAGCACTGGGGCTGGAGAGCGGCTTTCTGGGCGGTCACCGGGATCGGCGTGCTCGCGCTGGCGGGGATCGTCGCTCTCGTCCCCGGCCGGGCCGGAGAGACGCGGCCGCCGGCAGTGACGGGCCGCTCCGATCCGATGCCGCCCAGCGGCCTGCGGGCGCAGTTTCGCGCGTTCCGGTCCTGGCAGGTCTGGCTGACCCTGACGGCCACCGCGCTCAGCTACGGCGGGATGTTCGGCGCGTTCAGCTACATCGCTTACACCTTCACCGAGGTCAGCGGCTTCTCCTCGGCGGATGTCGCCTGGTTGCTGATGGTGTACGGAGTCGGCCTGGTCGCCGGGAACCTGATCGGCGGCCGAGCGGCCGACCGTGACCGCGACCGCGCCCTGGTCCTCTCCCTGGTCGGACTGACCATCACCCTGGCCGTGTTCGGCCTGCTGGCCGGTAGCGCCACCGCGTCGGTGATACTGGTGTTTCTGATGGGGGTGTTCGGGTTCGCCAGCGTGCCCGGCATGATCACTCGCGTCACCGACGTCGCCCACGGGGCGGCGCTGGCCGCCAGCGCCAACGTGTCCGCGTCCAACATCGGCAACGCCCTTGGCGCCTGGCTCGGCGGTCTGGCCATCACCGCGGGCCTCGGATATGCCGCGCCGCTCTATGTCGGCGCGGGCATCGCCCTGACCTCCGTCGTCGTCATGGTCGTCGCCGCGCGCCCCGCCAGGTCATTCGCACGGCAGACCGGCCACTCCGTGTGAGCAGGCGCCTGAGGCGCCGCGCTCAACTCGCCGCCTGGTAGGCGGTGGTCCAGAAGTCGCGGTGCAGGCGCGGTGTGTGTGTCGAGTCCATCGCGCTCTGGGTCAGCAGGATGCCGACGAGGTCCTCGGCCGGGTCGGCGTACGCGGTGGTGCCCAGGCCGCCGTCCCAGCCGAACTGGCCCGGCGAGGCCAGGTCGCGGCGGTGGGTGCGGACCGCCATGCCGAAGCCGAACCCGCCGTGCCGGCCGAAGTGGTCGCCGAACGCGTCCTTCTCGACCTTCTGCGCCGGCGTCAGGTGGTCCATCGTCATGAGCTCGACCGAGGCCCGCGACAGGACGCGCTCGCCGCCCAGCGCCCCCTTGTTGAGCAGCATCCGGTAGAACGCGTGGTAGTCGTCCACGGTCGAGACCAGCCCGTCGCCGCCTGCCTGGAACACCGGCGGACGGCTGTACTTCCCGCCGGTGGCCTCGTCCCAGACGACCGGTTCGCCGGTCTCGGGGTCGTGCGCGTAGCTGGTCGGCAGCCGGTGGATCCGGTCGGCGGGTACGTGGAAGCCGGTGTCCTTCATGCCGAGCGGGGCGAACAGCCGCTCGCGCAGGAACTCCTCCAGCGACTGCCCGGTCACTCTGGCGACGAGCACGCCGAGCACGTCGGACCCGACGTGGTACTGCCACAGCTCGCCCGGCTGACGCATCAGCGGCAGCGTCCCGAGCCGCCGGATCCACTCCTCCGGACCGAAGTCCGGTGAGGTGGTGTCCAGGCCGAGCTCGCGGATCGCGGTCTGGATGGGTACGTGTCCGGCGCCGCCAGCACGACACCGAACCCGAAGGTGAAGGTCAGCAGGTCGCGTACGGTGATGGGGCGGGCCGCGGGCACCGTCTCGTCCAGCGGGGCGTCGATCCGGGCGAGCACCTGGCGGCCGGCCAGCTCGGGCAGCCACTCGTCGACCGGCTCGTCCAGCCGCAGCCGGCACTCCTCGACGAGGATCATCACTCCGGCGGCCGTGACCGGCTTGGTCAGCGACGCCATCCGGAAGATCGTGTCCCGCCGCATGGGCTCGGCGCCACCCGCGTGCATGGTGCCCATCGCCTCGACGCGCGTGTCGTCTCCCCGGCTGACCAGCGCGACCAGGCCGGGGACCGCGCCGGAGGCGACATGGCCGTTCAGCACGTCACGCATCCGCCGCAGGCCCGCCTCGGACAGCCCGGCGCGCCGGCCCTCTTCCCGGCGTCCCTGGGTCTCCCAAGCACCGCTGCCGTCCCAGGTGCCCTTCATGTCCCAACTGGTGATCTTCGACATGGTTCCCACTTCCGTTCGCGTGCGTCGTTCGCGTTATGCGCACAGTGTACTCACATGGGGAACGAAGTACGCAAGCTGGATCTTCCCGGGAACTCCGCCGGTCCGGATCAGCCCTGGTCGCGGGCCAGATCCAGCACCCCGACCGTCTGGCCTCCGCTCTGCTCGCCGGTGAGCCGGAACCCGAGCTTCCGGTAGAAGCCTTCGGGGCCGCCCTCTCCCGGCTCCCAGGAGACGTACATCTGCGTGCCGCCGCGACGTCTCACCTCGGCCGCCACCGATTCGACGGCGAAGCGGCCGACTCCGCGCCCCTGCGCGTCGGGTGTCACGTTGAGACGCCACAGGCCGGACCGGAAGTCGACCCCCTTGCCGTTCCAGTCGATGTCGAGGAAGGCCATGAGGAAGCCCACGGCGCGGTCGCCGTCGAGGATGAGCCGGGGCCAGGCTACGTTCGGGTAGACGTACGCCTCGGCCAGCGACTTCACCACCGGTGAGACGAAGTGCTCCTGGTCGGGGCGGACTTTCACCGCAATGGCCATGTCGATATTGGCGCGGGTGATAGGTGCGAGGCGGAGGCTTATGGTCATGTAAGAACCATATGAGCCGGTCACGCCCCCTGGCGGACTGCCAGCCAGTCGGCGATGTCGGCGACCACGGCGGGATCGACGTGCTGCGGAGAGGCGTAGTCCGCGGGCGTGGACGGGCCCGAGCCGGGGAAGAACAGGTGGTCGTCGGCGTCGTGGACGCGGATGGTGACGTCCGGCCGGTGGGCGAGGCCCGCCTGCCAGCCCGCGAGGTCGTCGGCGACGGTCACCTGATAGTCGCGGCCGCCCTGAAGGATGAGCATCGGCCTGTCCAGCGCCGCCGCCGTCGCCACGGGGTGATAACCGCGCAGGTCCAGCCAGTAAGCGCCCGAATACCCGAACGGCAGCTCCGCGGCCGGCGTGTCGGACGACAGGGCGGGGCTGTCGACGAGCGCGGCCTGACGCGTGATCGTCTCAACCGCGGCCTGCGCGCCGGGGTCCAGCGAGGCGAGGTGGCGAGCGACGCGTACGGCGGCCTGGTGCATGGGCTGGGTGTCGCCGGCCAGGATCACCAGGCCGGCCACGGACGGCTCGGCGGCGGCGACCCGTGGGGCGACCTTGCCGCCCATGCTGTGGCCTGCGACGTACACGCGCGCGGCATCGACGGCCGGGTGGCGCTGGAGCAGGCGGACGGCGGCGACGGCGTGCGGGACGTACTCGTCGCTCATCGTGAAACCGGGCTCGGCCGAGACCTCGCTGTGGGCGTACGTCACCTTGTCGAAGCGGAGCACCGCCACGCCACGGCCGGCCAGCCCCCAGGCCAGGTCCTTGAGCGGCTTGTTCGGGCCGGCGGTGCCGTCGCGGTCGAACGGTCCGCCGCCGCTGAGCAGCACCACGCCGGGCCACGGGCCGTCGCCGCGCGGCAGGCTCATCGTCCCGGGCACGGCCAGTGCGCCGGAGCCCACGGTGACCTCGTGCTCGCCGAACCTCTCGCGGCGGGCGTACGGCGGAGGCGTCCACTGCGGGGCGAGCGCGGGCGCGAGCCGCAGGCCCTGCAGCAGGCCCGTCTCGTCGACCGACATGACCACCGTCAGCCCGCCGCCCTCGCCCGTCACCGGCACGCTCACCCGGACCAGCCCTGCTCTGACCGGCTCGCCGGCCGGCGTCCCGATCGCGGAGATCCCCCCGATGCCGGAGGTCTGGCGCTCCCACTCGGCCTGCAACGTCTGCGCGGAAACCACCGCGCGCAGTGGCGGGGCGAACCGCTCCTCGATCTCCGCGAAACGCCCGTCGCGCGCCATCTCAACGACCGCCGCGGCGACCATGGCGGGGTCTGTTCTCATCGGCGATCCTTTCTCAATTTATGCGAACGGTAGCACATCATGAGATCGTTGGGATCCCACGATGGTGAAAGGGGCTAAATCGGTCGCCGCGGCGCTCCGGGCGCTGTTAGCTTGCGGCGGTGGACCTCTTCTCACGCTCCTGGACGGCGCTGCGCTCTGCCGTCGCCGAACTCCCGGACCAGGACTTCGCACGGCCGTCCGGCTGCGCCGGCTGGCTCGTGCGGGATCTGGTGTGCCACCTGATCATCGACGCTCAGGACGTCCTGATCACCCTCGTCACGCCCGCGGAAACCGAGCCGACGCGCGACGCGGTGACGTACTGGGAGGTCTCCCGGACGCCGCCGACCGGGGACGACCCGCTCGACGCGCTGACCGTGCGGCTGGCGGCCGCGTACGAGGAGCCCCGGCTGCTCAAGTTCCACCTCGACGACGTCGGCTCGGCCGCCGGTCGTGCCGCCGAACTCGCCGACCCGAAGCTCCGGGTCGGCACCCGGGACGAGGTGATCACCGTGGGCGACTACCTTTCCGTGTACGTCATGGAATGGACGCTGCACCACCTCGACCTGATCGCGCACCTCCCGGACGCGGCGGAGCCGCCCGCCGAGTGCCTGGCCCGTTGCCGCCAGATGCTGGAGGAGATCGCCAGGGCGGCGTTCCCCGCGTCGTTCTCCGACAAGGACGCGCTGCTGGTCGGCACCGGACGTCGGGTCCCGACCGACGCGGAGCGGGCCGAGCTGGGCGAGCTGGCCGG
This sequence comes from Nonomuraea sp. NPDC050786, assembly GCF_040654115.1. Lineage (NCBI taxonomy): Bacteria > Bacillati > Actinomycetota > Actinomycetes > Streptosporangiales > Streptosporangiaceae > Nonomuraea > Nonomuraea sp. NPDC050786. The sequence goes on along the minus strand of NZ_JBFAHJ010000001.1, from coordinate 373,993 downwards.
GAGGCTCCCCTTCGTCCTCGGGTGAGCGTCCTCAGGCGAGCCGCCAGGTGAGCAGCCCCTCCGGCGCGTCGGCCTGGACGAATCCGGCACCCACGAGTTCGCCTTGGAGCGTCTGCCAAGTCGGTCGGTAGCCGTGGCCCACGAGCTCTTCTTCGCTGATCACCTTGTCGCCCTGGGTGATCCGGTAGAGGTAGCGACCTCTGAAGGACTCCTCGTCCGACTCGAAAATCTCGGACGAGACCGTGTAGGTGTGCCGGCCCACCTGGCGGGAGTCCAGTTCCTTCAGCGGACGCGGTGCGGGGAGGCCGCCGTCGCGCCAGGTGAAGACCAGGAGACCGCCCGGTTCCAGGTGCTCCGCCAGCACCGGCCAGAGCCGCTTGCGGTAGTCGGGCTCCAGGGCGTACATCACGTTGATCATGACCATGGCCTCGACCGGCTCGTCCAGATCCAGGCTGAGCGCGTCATAGGGGAGCACGGTGACCCGCTCGAGCAGCTCCGGCCGCTCGCTCAGCCGGGAGAGCAGCATCCCGCGCATACCGGCGGACGGCTCCAGGGCGAAGAGCTCGGCCGAGGTCCATTCGGCCAAGGAAACGGTGATCAGGCCGCTGCCCGCGCCGATCTCCAGGACGCTCCTGTGGACCCCTGCGAGGACCGGCGGCAACTTCTCGCGCATGGTCGCCACGTGACTGTTCTCGGCGAGCAGGTCATAGAACGGGACGGAGATGAAGTGGGCCATGGGCGGCCATGGTAGCCCCCGGATTTCTTGATCGACTTCGTCGCAACGGCTCGCTACGGTAAGGCGTCCGACCTCGTCCGCCCCCAGGAAGTGCCGCGTGCTCCGTCACCGGTTATCCATCCCTGCCCTGCTCATCGTAGGTGTGTACGTCATCGCGCTGGCGGTCGCCGCCGTGTTCGCGCTGGCCGCGCTCGACGGACTCGTCGGCGGCGCGGCGGCGCAGTGAACCGTCCTCGCCGGGACAGGTCCGCCGGCCCGCCCCCTTGCCTCTGCCCTTCCTCCATCCCTCAGTTGATGGCGGGCCAGGCCAGGAGATCGCCAGATGTAGCGTTTTGACACCTCCCACGGGTAACCGCTATCTATTGGCTAACCGTTAGGGGGGTGGAGTGCAGGACGCAGTGCTGGCGATGCTCGCCAAGGAGCCGTCGCACGGGTACCACTTGCACGCTCGGCTGCGGCGCAGTCTCGGCCCGCTGGGCGAGTCGATGAACCGTGGTCAGATCTATGTGACGTTGGCCCGGTTGGAGCGAGCGGGGCTCGTGGTCTGTGAGCGGGCGGACGGCCTGCCCGAGCGGCCGGAGCGCAAGGTCTATGCGCTGACACCGGCCGGGCAGCAGCGGGTGGCCGCCTGGCTGGCCGAGGTGGGCTGGCCGAAACCGGACCTGGCGGAGTTTCATCTCAAGCTCGCCGTGGCCGCCGCGGCCCGGCTGGCCGACCCGGTGGAGCTGGTGGCGGCGCAGCGCCGGGAGTTGCTGCGCCGCTTGCGTGAGGCGCAGCAGGCGGCGCTGGCCGAGCCGGTGGGATCGGCCGCCGGCCTGCTGCTGGAAGGGGTCGTGCTGCGGTTGCAGGCGGATCTGCGCTGGCTGGATGCCTGTGAGCGGGCCTGGTCCAGGGTCGATGACGAAGTTGAGGATGCGTGAACGAGTCAAATGCCGCGGTCCGGGCCTGCGCCCTGGTGAAGACGCATGGTCAGGGGCACAGCCGGGTCCGCGCGGTGGACGAGGTCGATTTGGAGGTGCCGCAGGGGCAGATGCTGGCGGTGATGGGACCCAGCGGCTGCGGGAAGTCCACTCTGCTGCACTTGCTGGGTGGCCTGGAGCGGCCCACCGGTGGGGAGGTGTGGGTGGCCGGGCGGCGCATCGACACCTTGAGCGAGCGGGCCTTGGCGCGCATGCGGCGCCGGTTGGTGGGGTTCATCTTCCAGGCCTTCCATCTGGTGGAGGAGTTGTCGGCGGCTGAGAACGTGGAGCTGCCCGCGCTGCTGGCCGGGAGTTCGCGCCGCCAGGCCAGACGGCGCGCGAGCCTGCTGCTGGAACGGGTCGGGCTCACCGACCGTGCCCGGCACTTGCCCTCGCAACTGTCCGGCGGGCAGCGTCAGCGGGTCGCCGTCGCCCGCGCGCTGGTCAACGACCCGCTGGTGCTCCTGGCCGACGAGCCGACCGGCAATCTCGACACCGCCGCCACTCTCGACGTGCTGAGGATCTTCCAGGAGCTGCGTTCGGCGGGGCAGACCTTCGTGATCGTGACGCACGACGAGCGGGTGGCGGCCACCGCGGACCGGCTGGTCTCGATGCGCGACGGGATGTTCGTCGACGACACCCGGCTGGACGGCTCCCCCACGCGCGGGCTCGGCGGGCTGATCGGGCTGGAGGGCTGAACGTCATGGGCTCCATCGTGCTCGTCGTCCGCCTCGTCCTGGCCGACGTCCGCCGGCACAAGGCCCAGGCCGTGATGCTCCTGCTCGCGGTGACCGTGGCCACCGCCACGATGGCACTGGGCCTGTCCCTGCGCGGCGTGAGTGACGCGCTGTACGAGCAGACCCGCGCGGCCACCGCCGGGCCGGACGTGGTGGCACTGTCCGGCGACACGGACCCAGCCGTGACCTCGGCCCTGACCTCGCTGGCGAACGAGCCCGAAGTCACCGCCCACCACGGCCCCTATCGCATCGTCTACGCCACCCTCACCACGCGCGATTCCACCTCGTCCCCCGTGGTGGTGCAAGGCTTCGCCGAGACGCCCGGCACGGTCAACCGGCCGCTGGTGACCTCGGGGCGCTGGGTACGCTCCGGCGGCACGGTCCTCGAACGCGGCTTCGCCACAGCGCTGGGCGTCACCGTCGGCGACCGCGTCACCATCGCCGGCCGGTCGTACCCCGTCGTCGGGATCGCCGTGACCGCGGCCACCTCCATCTACCCCTGGGCGGCGCAGATCGGGCCGGGCGGCGGTCCCAGCGACTACAGTGGCCTCGCCTGGATGACCCGATCAGATGCCCGGGCCCTGGCGTCGTCCCACCACCTCCCGGTGACCCTGGCCCTGGACGTCAAGTTGCGTGACCCCGCCACGGCGCAGGCGTTCCTGGACGCCAACAGCGTCCCCACCGTCCCGGTGAACTTCCATACCTGGCAGTTCATTGCCGAGCAGGACATGGTGATCGTCAGGAACACCCAGCCGATCCTGGTCGTCGGCAGCTGGCTGCTCGGCTTCCTGGCCATCACCGGAGTGGCGGCGCTGGCCGCGGGGCGCGCCGTCGAGCAGACGCGCCGGGCCGGGCTGCTCAAGGCCGTCGGCGCCACCCCCGGTCTGATCGCCACCGTCCTGCTCACCGAATACCTGGCGCTGGCGCTGGTCGGCGACGCGCTGGGGCTGGTGATCGCCCGCCTGACCGTACCCGCCATCGCCAGCCCCACCGCCAGCCGGATCGGCGACGCGGCCGGACCGACCGGCGCCACCGTTGCCACGGCGACCCTCCTCGCCGTGGCGGTGGCGGTGCTGTCCACGCTGCGTCCCACGCTGCGGGCCATGCGGACGGCGACCGTCACGGCGCTGACCGCCACCGCGCACCAGCCACGTCACCGACCCTGGCTCACCGCGCTGTCCGCGCTGCTGCCCACGCCGCTCCTGCTCGGGCTGCGGCTCACCGCCCGCCGGCCGGGCCGCGCTGTGCTGCAGGCGTGCTCCACCGCCACCACAGTGATCGCGATCGTCGCCCTGCTGACCCTCTACGCCCAGCCGGAGAGGGGCTACGGCCTGGATGGCTCCTCCACCCTGCCCAACCTGCAGGGCGAGCACGACCGTCAGCTGATGCTCGCCGTCACCATCCTGCTGATCGCCCTCGCCGTCGTGAACACCATCACCTTCACCTGGACCACCGCCATAGAGGCCCGGCCGAACATGGCCATCGCCCGCACGCTCGGCGCCACCCCCGGACAGATCACCGCAGGCCTGTCCACCGCCCAGCTCCTGCCCGCGCTGCCCGGCGCCATCATCGGCATCCCTCTGGGCACCGGCCTGCTCTCGCTCTTCGCCGCCAGGAACTCGACGGAACCCCCCTCCTCCTGGCTGCTCGGCGCCGCACTCGCCACCCTCCTGACGACGGCGGTACTCACCGCCCTACCCGCACGCCTGGCGGCCCGCCGACCCGTGGCGCAGGCCCTCAGCGCCGAAGCAGCGTGACCGGCCCCGCTCAGCAGGCATCGGCAGCAGCGGCGCTCAGCGGACCGAGGCCCGCACAACCCCGCAGAGACCGCATCCGCCTCACCAGCGCTCGCCGACGACCGCCCGGCCCACCGGCGTCTGGACGAATCGTTTTGATCAACGGAAAGGGACCCCGAAGTGGCATCTGACGCCGCCGGCACTCGGCGCTTCACGGCGGACACGGGGGAGCCCCGCGGATGGGTGTCCCCCAGGACAGACCTGGTGACGGCGCTGCTCGGCATCTGGTTCGGGGCCGGACTGATGATCGACGCCTGGGCGCACAGCAACCTGACGGAGCTGGAGACGTTCTTCACTCCCTGGCACGCGGTGTTCTATTCCGGCTTCGCCGTGGTCTCCGGCTGGATCGTCTGGCAGGTGTGGCGCAACGTACGCGCCGGCCGGCAGGGGCTGGCGGCCGTCCCCACCGGCTATCTCGCCGGGCTGGTGGCGATTCCCGCGTTCGCCGCCTTCGGGCTCGCCGACATGATGTGGCACACCATCCTCGGCATCGAGACGACCATCGACATCTTCTTCAGCCCGTCACACCTCGGCCTCGTCGTGACGATGATGCTCATCATCACGACACCGCTGCGCTCGGCGTGGAACGCCCCCGATGTCGGCGCCCGGCCTTCGCTCGGCCGCCTGCTGCCCGCGCTGGTCGGGCTCGCGTTCGCCACCACGCTGGTGTCGCTGTTCCTGTCGTACGGCGACGCCTTGCAGTACCGGCCCCAGGCAATCGTCCAGGCGTTCTCCTTGGCACAGGACTCGGGCGCCGTGCCACGGGGAGCCGGCCCCAGACCTGTCGCTGTAGGCGCCGATCGGGTGGCCGTCACGATGGTCGTCAGCAACGTCGTCATGCTCAGCCCGGTGCTGTTCCTGGTGCGCCGCTGGCTGTTGCCGTTCGGCTCGGTGACCGTCATGTACACGATCATGGCGCTCATGCCGGGTGCCCAGACGGCCTTCCGTAACCTGCCGATCCTTTTGTCGTTCGTGGCCGCTGGGTTCGTGAGCGACCTGCTGATCCGCCGGCTGCGGCCGTCGGGTGAGCGGCGCGCCGCCTACTGGACCTTCGCCGGGCTGTCGGCCTTGGCCACCTGGTCGCTGTACATCGGGGTCGCCTCAGCCATCGGGGGCGGCCTGCCCACCGTTGTGCCCGAGCTGTGGACAGGCGCGCCGGTCGTCGCTGGGCTGATCGGGCTGGCGCTCGGGGCGCTGCTCCTGCCCAACGCGGTCACTGCAGAGCCGGTTCCGCACGGCGTGGCCGTCGCCGAGTGTGCATAATCCGAGTTCTGTGCCTCACCGCTGAGGAACTACGCAGCGATCAGGCCTCATAGCTCCAGGCCGCCCCGGAACCGCGGTACTCCCTGACCGGGATCGGATCTACTCCGGGGCGCATTCTGGCCCTGTACAGCGTCCCCGCGAGGTGGTCGACTTCGTGCGCTACCAGGCGGGCAAGTCCACGCTCGAACGCGGAGGCGCAACGGACGCCCTCACCAGCAAAGACAGGACCTCTCACCACAGCAGCGCCGGATAGAAGGTGATCTGGCTGGTCCGCTCCGGACACGATCTCGCCGACCCGCGCGAGGAGCCAGAACGCCTCACTTACACAACATCAACGCATCCTCTATAACCGACACATCCTGGTTTCCATGTCTTTGATCTTCTATACAGGGACGTTAGTGTCGCTCTGATACTGAGCCGAAGCCGAAGGGGCGGTGGGTGCGCGATGGTCGAGACCAGGGGAGTGCTGCTGCCCGCCTACGTGGTGGCGGACGAGTCGGCGTCGATGGGCCCGTACTACCAGGATCTGTCCGGGGGACTGGCGGCGCTGTGCAACGGGTTACGCGCGGAGCCGATGATCGCGGCGAAGGTGCGGCTCGCGATCCTGGGGTTCTCCGAGGACGTGCAGCTGCGGCAGGGGCTGAGCGACATGCGCATGGTCGACAGGCTGCCGCAGCTCGCGGTCCGCGGCGCGACGAACTACGGCGCCGCCTTCGCCGACCTGCTGCAGCGCATTCCCTATGACGTGCGGATGCTCAAGAACGACGGCTACAAGGTGCACCGCCCGGTGGTCTTCTTCCTGAGCGACGGCCAGCCCACGGACGGGCAGCACTGGCACGGCCCGCACCGGATGCTCGTCGACCGGAACGCCGCGCCGTTCGCGCCCAACATCATCGCCTGCGGCATCGGGTCGGCGCGGGCCGACACGATGCTGCAGGTGGCGACCCGCCGGGAGTTCGCCTTCGTCGCGGTGCCCAGCGCCGACATCGGCAGGGCGATCGCCGAGTTCTTCCACGCGCTGACGGCCAGCCTGGTCGCGTCGGGCCGCGCCATGGCCGACGGCAACCCGACACTCGTCATCAACCGTCCGGACCAGTTCCGGCTGGCGATCGACGAGATCTGACGCCGGCGCGAGCTCAGGAGGTCGTGTACGTGCAGCACGTACGGCGGCAAGCCGACCAGATCCAGCCCTGGCAACGTGTCGTGATCGACATTCCCGGTCCGGAGTTCGAGCCGACACCCCCGCGTCTGCTGGGCGGCACGTGCCCCGATTCCGAATGTGACGGCTGGTCCACCGCGGAGGTGACGCTCCGATCGGCTTCCGTACGGGGAGAGCGGCACCGCTACTACCGCCAGCCCCGGCAGGACGCCACCTGCGCCGTGGTCCACGAGGGAACGGGCACCGTGGTGTTCGCCGTGGCCGACGGGGTGTCCAGCGCCACCGCGGCGGGTGTCGGAGCGGCCGAGGTCTGCTGGGCAGCGGTCTGTGCCATTCACGCGCAGCTCGACGAGGGCCGGCCAGGGCACGATTTCCCCGCGGTCGTCCGGTACGCGGTCGAGACCCTGCACCGGCAGGCGGCGGCGATGCTCCAGCGCGAGCCGGACCTGGCACAGGTGGAGGAGCTCTTCGCCACCACCCTCGTCGCGGGCACGGCTCGCCGCGGCCCGGACGGCATCGAGATCTCCCTGTTCCGGGTCGGTGACTCGGGCGCCTGGGTGCTCGACCTGGCCCGGCCCCGGTACCATCCGCTGTTCGGCACGAAGACCGAGGGGGACGTGGTCGCCACCGCGGTCAGCGCGCTGCCCAGGGTGCCGCGGAAGCTGGAGCAGTGGTTCGGGAGGCTGGTGCCCGGCCAGGTCCTGCTGGTGGGGACCGACGGGTTCGGCGATCCGCTCGGCGACGGGGACGGCCAGGTCGGCGCGCTGTTCGCCGAGCACCTGGCCACGCCGCCGGCGCCTCTGTGGCTGGCCCACCTGCTCGACTTCTCCCGGGAGACGTTCGACGACGACCGCACCTTGCTGGCCCTCTGGCCGCGGAGCGGCGCCCGATGAGCCGTACGGACCGCGCCGCTCTCACGCTCGGACGGCGCCTCGGCCAAGGCGGCCAGGGGGCGGTCCACGAGGTGCTCGACCGCAAGATCAACGGTCAGTGGGACGTCGTCTACAAGGAGTACGAACCCGACGCCCTACGCCATCTCGACGTCGCCGCCCTCACCGCGATGACGGACCTGATCGGCCGGCTCCCGGGGTGGGACGCGGCGTGGTTGTGCGACAAGACGGCCTGGCCCGCCGGGCTCGTGGAGGCGGGTGAGGCCGTCACCGGTTTCCTGATGCGGTCCGTGCCTCACAGGTTCTCCTTCGACCTGCGGACCCTGTCGGGCGCCGAGCGGAAACTGGCGACGGTGGAGTTCCTGCTCAACGACGACGCGTACGTCGGCCGGATCGGCCTGCGGGTCAGCGAGCGCGACCGCCTGCTGCTCCTGGCCGACCTGGCCGACACGCTCACCCGACTGCACTCGATGGACATCGTCGTGGGGGACCTGTCGCCCAAGAACCTGCTGTTCGCCACGGAGGGTTCGCCGGAGTGCTTCCTCATCGACTGCGACGCGATGCGGCTGGGCGGGGTGGAGGCCCTGCCCCAGGTGGAGACGCCCGACTGGCAGATCCCCGACGGCGAGCCGAAGGGCACGCCGCAGAGCGACGCCTACAAGTTCGCGCTGCTGGCCGTCCGCGTCTTCGCCCGCGACCAGTCCTCCACGGATCCCGGCCGGCTGGCCGCCGTCAGCCCCGCACTGGCCGACCTCGCGGCGGCGGCGCTCCATCAGCCCCCGGACCAGCGGCCCCTTCCCGCGCAGTGGGCCGCGCAGTTGAGGCCGGCCGCGCTCTCCGCCTCCACCACGCCCACCGTCGTGCCGCCGCCTCCGCCCGGCCCCCCGGGGCCGGGCCCCACCCCCTCATTCGCAGCACGACCCGTCCCCAGCCCCGCCCGGTCGGCGAAGATCGGCCTCGGTGTCGCCGCGGGAGTGATCGGCCTGATGCTCGCCGTGGTGGCCGGGATCACCGCGGCCGAGAGCTCGGACGAGGGCGGCTCGAACGCGTCGTCCTCCAGCACGCCGTCCTCCAGCACCCCGTACGCCGCGGCCGAGCCCTCCTCCACCTCCCCTGAACCGGAGCCCTCTGAGACGCGGTCCGAGGAGCCGTCCGAGGATCCGTTCGACCCTTCCGACCTCGACACGAAGGGCACCGACCCGACTCCGATCATGGCGCAGGCGCTGCTCCCGAACTCCTTCACGACCGCCAAGGGCGTGCGCTACACCCTCAGGGCCGGCGGGCTGGAGAAGTGTCCGGGCTCGTACCACGAAGGCAGCGTCCGCTCCGCCCTCAGCAGAGCGCGCTGCGGCAAGATGGTCACGGGTGCGTACGTCAACCCGGGCGCGCCCGCGGGCAGGCGCATCATGGTCTCCGTGTGGGTCGTCCCGCTGAACAGCGCGGACCGGGCCGACACCGCGTACGCGAAGCTCGACGACCTCTATGCGGAGGCCTGGGGCATCGTGTGCCCCAGGAAGGGCCCGGGAGCCGGCCTCTGTGACTCGGGCAGCTGGACCAACGCGCAGACGTACGGGTGGACCGGGTACACCCACCGATATCTGGTCCATACCGTGGCCATCTACACCAATCGCGCCACGGCCTCCAGCGCGAAGCCGTGGCTCAAAGACGCCTCCAAGGCGGCGTTCCACGCGGTCGGGCCCAAGGTCTATCACGACGGAGAGTGAGGCTCAACGGCGGCTCTCCGGCTGTTCGCGCCTTTTAGCGTCTGGCGGCCTGCCGCGACCAGTGACCTCTGCGCCTCGGGGCTCGCCTGCTGCTGTCGCGTCTGGTCCTCCATGGCTTCCCTCAATGGGCGGCGGCCATGACGAGGCGGTAACCGAGGTCGAGGGCGTCGGCGTCGAGGAGAGCCCGGTGGCGTTCATGCCAGCGCCCGGTGGCAAGGTCCGCGTCGAGGCGCCGCACCGCGCGCTCGACCTGCTCCTGGTCGAGGATCGCCAGGGCGGAGATGGCGGCGCGGACCTGCGGATCGAGGTAGCGGTGCGGGCGCCGCCAGTACGCGCCCAGGAATCCGTCGGTGCAGTCGGCGGGCACCGGCACCGGGACGACGGCCACCGGCGCGCCGTCACGCTCGAGATGAGTCCGGACCGCGTCGAGCGCGGCGAGCCGGGCGTCGGCTACGGCGATCTCCGGGAGGTACTCCGCGACCAGCCAGAACCGCGCGGAGACGGCCGGGTCCCAGGTGAGGACGACCTGCCGGGCGGACACCCGGCGCAGCTCGGCGAGGCCCGCGGCCGCGTCGCTCCAATGATGGACGGTGAGGATCGCCATCGCGGCATCGAACGACTGATCGGGGAAGGGGAGGGACTCGGCATACCCCTGGACGACCGGCGCGGAGCCGGGTGCACGCTGCTCGATCATCACCGTGGACGGCTCCACGGCGGTGACCTCCCGGCCGCGCGGTTCATAGGAGCCGGTTCCGGCGCCCACGTTGATCACCGTTCGGGCGGATCCCAGGGCCTGGTCGATCAGGGCGGCGATCCGGGGGTCGGGGCGGCGGTGGTGGGAGTAGCCGAGCCCGATCGTCTGGTACGGATTCGCGTTCGCCGTCATTCGGGCGCTCCTGTCCGTCATGGAGGTCACAGGTGCTTCCTGAGGTCGGCCACGTCCAGCAGGGGCAGGCCCCAGCGCAGGGCGGCGATCTCCAGGTCGGCGGCCTGGGCCATGGTCCCGTCGGGGTTCATGACCTCGCAGCACACGCCGACGGGAGGCAGTCCGGCCGCCACGCACATGGCGACGGTGGCCTCGGTGTGACCGGCGCGTTCGGACAGCCCTCCGGGGCGGGCGGCGAGCGGGAACACGTGTCCCGGCCGCAGGAAGTCGGCCGGCCCGGCGTCCGGGTGGGCCAGACGGCGCACGGTCGCGGCGCGTTCGGCGGCCGACACCCCGGTGCCGGTCCCGGTGGCCAGATCCACCGGGACGTGCGGACGGGTGCCGTGCCGGTCGCCGGGGCCGGGGATGGGGTCGATCTCCAGGCGCTCCAGCACCTCAGGAGCGCACGGCACGGTCGGATGGCCGCATACCTGGGTGAGCAGGAAGGTGAACGCCTGCGGGCGCAGCCGCGCTCCCGCGAACACCACGTCGCCTTCGCCCTCCCGGTCGGGATCCCAGATCACCACGGCTCCTCCGGCGGCGAGCTGCGCGAGCGCCTTCTGCACGCCCCGCCCGCCGGACAGCCGTCCGGCCCACGGAAGCGCCGCTACCACGTCGGTCACCGCCTGCGCCAGGTCGGGCAGCCGGCGCCGTACCAGGCGGACGACCAGGTCGGGTTCCAGGTTGACCCGATCGCCGGCGGACAGCTCCGACAGCGTGGTGGCCTGGAGGGTCAGCGGGATCAGCGCCACCGAGAACCGGTCGCGGGCCACCTCGGCGACGGTCAGGCTCACGCCGTCGACCGCGATCCGGCCCTTCGCGACGATCAGGGGGAGGAAGCGCTCGGGTGGTTTGATCCACAAGCGCCGCGCGGCTCCCTCGTCATCGATCCGTACGATCCTGCCCACGGCGTCCACGTTGCCCTGGACCAGATGGCCGGCGAGCGGGTCACCCAGAGCCAGAGGGGTCTCCACGTTGACCCGTGTGCCCGGCCGGACCTGGTCAAAGGTCGATCTGCGCCGGGTGTCGGCCGAAAGCCCGGCCTCCAGCACCTCCGTTCCGTGCGCGGCCTGGAGGACGGTCAGGCTCACGCCGTTCACGCAGACCGAACCCGGCGCGCCCGCGGCGGCCTTGGGAGCGCTGACCGCGATGCGAGCCTCGTCGACGGCCACGACCGTGCCGATTTCCTGGATGTTCCCGGTGAACATGCGACACCACCTCTCGACAGCGGGAGGACGAGCCCTCACCGCACGAAGAACCAGGGGCCCGGAACAGGCCCGAGAGGTGGCGGGGTGTCACCGCATGGCCCGGATTCGCACCGAGTCGTCCCGCCAGGCCCGGCGGAACCGGCGGGCTCTCACCGCCGCACCTTGGAATCGCACCGATCTACCTTTTATCACCCACCGCCGCAGAGATCAAAGATCCTTTCGGCCCTGCTTCGTCCGCCCGCGCTCGGCCGTCGACAGCCGACAGGCGTCAGCTGAGTGCGCGCAGGTGGCGGCCCGTCAGGGAGTCCGGCGCGTGGACGAGGTCGCGTGGCCGGCCCTGGAAGACCACCTGCCCGCCGTGGCGTCCCGGCCCCGGCCCGAGGTCGATGACCCAGTCAGCCTGGCTGATCACGTCCAGGTCGTGCTCGACCACGACCGCCGTGGCGCCCCCGTCGACCAGGCGGTTCAGCAGCTCGACGAGGTCGGCGACGTCCGACATGTGCAGCCCCGCGGTGGGCTCGTCGAAGATGTGGACGCGGCCGGGCCGGTCGAGCTCGCTCGCGAGCTTGAGCCGCTGCCGCTCCCCGCCCGACAAGGTGCTCAGCGGCTGCCCGAGCGGCAGGTAGCCGAGCCCCACCTCCACGAGGCTCTCGAGCACCCGGCGGATCCGCCGCTCGGGAAAGACCTCGAGCGCCTCCCGTGCCGTGAGGTCGAGCACCTCGCTGATCGTGCGACCGCGATGGCGATAGCGCAGGACTCGAGGGGTGAACCGGCGGCCGTCGCACTCCTCGCAGATGCTGACCATCGGGTCCATGAACGCCAGGTCCGTGTAGAGCACGCCGAGCCCGCCGCACCGCGGGCACGCGCCTTCGGCGTTCGGGCTGAACAGCGAGGCGCTCACCCCGTTGCCGGCGGCGAAGAGCGAGCGGATGGGGTCGAGGATCCCGGTGTACGTCGCCGGGCTGGAGCGGCGGGACCCGCGGACCGCGGCCTGGTCGACGAGTACGGCGTCGGGACACACCTCGGGCAGGAAGCCCCGGATGAGGGTGCTCTTGCCGGATCCCGCGACGCCGGTCACCACGGTCAGCGCCCCGATCGGGATGTCGACGTCGACGCCGTGCAGGTTGTGCCGGGTGGCGCCGCGGATCTCGATGAACCCCGCCGGTTCGCGCGTGACCGCCTTCGGCCGCGGCCGGTGCCGGAGGTGCCGCCCCGTGGCCGAGCCGGACGCGGCAAGCCCGGCCACGTCGCCCTGGTAGACGATCTGGCCGCCGTCCAGGCCGGCTCCCGGCCCCAGGTCGATCACGTGGTCCGCCGCCGCGATGACGTCGGGGTCGTGCTCGACGACGATGACCGTGTTGCCCTTGTCACGCAGCTCGCGCAGGAGCGCGGTCAGCTGGGCCACGTCGTGCGGGTGCAGGCCGACGCTCGGCTCGTCGAAGAGGTACGTCATGTCCATGAGGCTGCTGCCCAGGTGGCGTACCATCTTGACCCGCTGTGACTCCCCGCCGGACAGCGTCGAGGTCGGCCGGTCCATGGTGAGGTAGCCCAGGCCGACCGAGATCAGGCGCTCCAGCTGGGTGACGATGGCGGGGACCACCGGCCGCGCCTCCGGGGCGTCGAGGGCCCTGATCACCTCGACCAGCTCGTCGGCCTCCATGGCCGCGCACTCGGCGATGTTACGGCCGCCGATCCGGCTGGACAGCGCGGCCTCGGAGAGGCGGGCGCCGTGACAGGCGGGGCAGGGTCCCCTGGTCACCACCCGTTCGTAGGCCTCCCGGGTCCTGCCCTTGAGCGACTCGGCGTCCTTGGGCAGCCAGATCCGTTCGAAGCGCGGCAGCAGCCCCTCGAAGTTGGCGGCCGGCCCGCTCTGCCCGCGCGGGCTCGCGGGCACGCCCTTGCCGTGCAGGAACGCCTCCCACTCCCGCGCTGTGTAGCGGGCCAGCGGCTTGTCGAGGTCGAACAGGCCGGATTCGGCGAACGTACGCCACATCCAGCTTCCTACCTGGAACGTGGGGAAGCGGATCGCGCCCTCGTTGAGCGACAGCCGGCGGTCGACGAGCCGGTCGACGTCGACGGTACGCGTCGTGCCGAGGCCCTCGCACCGCGGGCACATGCCCTGCGGATCGTTGAAGGAGAAGGCGTTCGAGTACCCGGCGAACGGGCGGCCCGCCCGCGACCAGAGCAGCCGCATGAGCGCGTAGATGTCGGTGATCGTGCCGACCGTCGAGCGGGCGTTGCCGCCGAGGCGCCGCTGGTCCACGACGATGGCGGCGGACAGGTTCTCGATCTCGTCCACGTCCGGCCGGCCGTAGCGGGGGAGCCGGTTGCGGACGAACGTGGTGAAGGTCTCGTTGAGCTGGCGCTGGGCCTCGGCGGCGATGGTGTCGAAGACCAGCGACGACTTGCCGGATCCGGAGACACCGGTGACGACCGTGAGCCGGCCCTTCGGAACGGCCACGGTGACGTCCTTCAGGTTGTGCTCCCGTGCTCCGGCGATGCGGATGTGATCGCGTGCCATGCGGTGAGGCTAGGACGGGTTGTGGTCAGATCATGGCCACAACCCTGTGCGAAGCTGACAGGGTGCCCGATCCGAGCAAGCGGATGCTGGAGCTCCTGTCGCTCCTGCAAGACGGTCGTGCCTGGCAGGCCGCCGAACTCGCCGAGGCGCTGCGTACCTCTCCGCGTACGCTGCGGCGTGACATCGAGCGGCTGCGGGACCTCGGCTACTCGGTCCGCTCGGTCCGGGGCCCGGGCGGCGGCTACCAGCTCCTGGCGGGCCGGGCCATGCCGCCGCTGGTGCTCACCGACGACGAGGCCGTGGCGACCGTGGTCGGCCTGCGCTTCGCCGCGCTCTCCCGCGCCGACGGCGCCGTCGCCGCGGCGGACAGCGCTCTGCGCAAGCTCGGCCAGGCACTCCCGCCGCGGCTGCGCCATCGGATCGAGGCGCTGTCGGCCTCCACCGAGGCCGTCTCGCGGGTGGCCCGGCCGCTGGACCTGCGGACCGTGCAGCTGCTGGGCACCGCCGCGCACGCGCACCAGGACGTGCGCTTCCACTACACCAGCCGCACCGGGCACAGCACCGAACGCCGGGTCCAGCCGTATCGGCAGGTGCTGTTCGGCGGCCACTGGTACCTTCTCGGCTGGGACGCCGACCGCCAGGACTGGCGCACGTTCCGCCTCGACCGGATCGATCGCCTCGCCGTTCCCGGCACCACGTTCACCCCGCACGAGCCGCCCTCCGGCGAGGGCGTGGGCTTCCCCCAGGGCGGCCAGTCCCACGGCGTGGTCCGGTTCGCCGCCCCGCTGGCCCACGTCTCCGGACGGCTGATGGCCCAGGCCGGCTCGCTGGAGGCGATCGACGACGACACCTGCCGCTACGTCACCGCCGCCGACTCCTGGGAGTGGCTGGCCGTCATGCTGGCCGCGGTCGGCGTGCCGTACACGATCGAGGGGCCGCCCGAGCTGGTCGAGTGCTCCCGGCGGCTGGCCGAACGGATCGCCGCCGCCACGCGGCAGAGCCCTCCGTATTGACAGTTCGGAGAGTCGGCGGAGATCTTAGCCAGTTGAAGATCGATAAGTCCGACGGCGGGAGTGAGCGATGAAGCCGATCAGCATGGGGTTGCTCGCCGGTGTTCTCGTGGCGGCGGCCGCCGCCCTGGTGGCCCGCCGTCGCTATGTGGTGGTCACCGTCAACGGGACGAGCATGGCCCCGACACTCAGCGACGGCGACCGGGTCCTGGTACGGCGGCGCCGGCTCGACCAGGTGTCCAGGGGCGATGTCGTGGTGCTCGAGCCCCCGCTCGATCCCACCGGGAAGATCCTGCCCGGACCTCCCGGCACGGACGGCCGGCACTGGAACATCAAGCGCGCCGTCGCCCTGCCGGGTGACCCGGTGCCGCCGGGGATCGACGGCGCCGTGGACCGCGTGCCCGCGGGCTCGCTGGTGGTCTACGGCGACAACCCCCACAGCGTCGACTCGCGGCAGCGCGGCTTCTTCACGGGCGATCGCCTGCTCGGGGTCGCGCTGAGACGGCTGGGCGGATCCGCCCTGTAGGCGGCGTGAGGTGAAATTCCGGCTTCTCGGGCCGCTGCAGGTCGCGGCCGACGGCGCGCCGGCCAGGATCACGGCGCCCAAGCAGCGGACCGTGCTCGCCATGCTGCTCGCCCGGGCCGGCCATGTCGTCCCGATCCGGACATTGGTGGCGGAGGTCTGGGACGACCAGCCACCCCCGTCGGCCGTCGCGAACCTGCGTACGTACCTCATGCGGCTGCGCAAGCTGATGCCGCCCGCGGCCGACCCGGCGGTCGAGCGCCTGGTCACTTCGGACGCCGGATATCTGTTACGGGTCGAACCCGAGGAATTCGACCTTTTCCAGTTCGAGGCGCTGTCCGGGCACGGCCGCCAGGCGCTGGCCAGGCGCGATCTCAGCGGCGCCCTGGACGCGTACGCCCGGGCACTCGCGCTCTGGGAGGGGATGGCGGCCGAGGACGTGCCGCTCGGGCCGACCCTGCGGGAGGTGGTCGCGCGCCTCACCGACCACTACTTGAGCGTCGTGGAGGAGCACGCGGAGATCGAGCTCGCCCTCGGCAGGCACGCGATGGCGGCCAAGCGGCTGCGCGAGGTGATCGGGCAGTACCCGCTGCGCGAGCGGCTGTACGGCCAGCTCATGGTGGCCCTGTACCAGAGCGGAGACGTGGTCGGCGCACTGGACGCGTTCGGGGCCGCCCGCCGGGTCCTCGCCGATGAGCTGGGCATCGACCCGGGCCCTGACCTGCGCAGACTGCACCAGCTGATCCTGCGCAGGGACGCCACCCTCCTGACGGAGGCCCCCGTTGACGACGGGCGCACCCGGCCACGCCAGCTGCCACGGGCGCCGGCCGTGTTCGTGGGCCGTTCGGCCGAACTCCTCAGGATCCACATCGCGCTGAGCGCCGACGCAGGCCCGCCCGTGCTGGCACTGCACGGCCCCGGCGGGGTCGGCAAGTCGACGCTCGCCTTGACGGCCGCGTACCGCGCGGCCGACCGCTATCCGGACGGCCACCTCTACGTCGACCTGCAGGGATCGACCTCGGGCCTGGCGCCGTTGCGCCCCGCCGAGGTGCTCGGCCGCTTCCTGCGCGCCCTGGGGGTGCCTCCCGGAGAGGTGCCCGCGGCACCGGCCGAGGCGGCGGCCCTCTACCAGTCGTCGCTGGCCGACCGGCGTGTCCTGGTCGTACTCGACAACGCCGTCGGCGCCGCCCAGGTGGCCCCTCTGCTGCCGGCGGCCGGTGGCTGCGCGGCGCTGGTCACGAGCCGGTCGGCGCTGACCACGCTGGACGCCGTGCCGATCGCCGTGGACCCGCTCGACGAGGAGCAGTCGGTACGGATGCTGGCGTTGCTGGCCGGCCAGGCGCGAGTGGCGGCCGAGGCGGAGGCGGCGGCCGAGATCGCCCGCTGGTGCTGCCGCCATCCGCTCGCGTTGCGCATCGCCGGCGCCCGGCTCGCCAGCCGGCCGGACTGGTCGCTCGCGAGCTTCAGCGAGCGCCTGGGCAGCCGGCGACGGCGGCTGGACGAGCTGCAGGCGGCCGATCTGCGTCTCCGCTCGTGCTTCGAGGTCGGCTATGCGACCCTGACGAGCACCGCGAAGACGGTCTTCCGCCTGTTCGGCGTGCTGGAGGTGCCGGAGGTGGGCGTCGAGCTCGCCGCGGCGCTGGCCGACGCCGACCGGAAATCCGCCGAGGCCGCCCTCGACGAGCTGGTCGAGGCGCGCCTGATCGAGCCGGTCGGCGAGGGCCGGTTCCGCACGCACGACCTGCTGCGACTCTTCGCGGCCGAGCTGGCCGCCGCCCATGACCCGCCCGAGGAGCAGGCCCGGGCCGTACGGCGGGCCCTGGACTGGTACCTCGATCTCTGCCACCAGATGCGTGACCTGCTCCAGCCGCACCTGCGGGCCGGCGGCGGGAGCGGGCCACGCCGGCGCGATCCCGGCCTAGTCCTGCGTGACCCCGCCGCGGCGGTGCGGTGGTTCGACATGGAGCTGCGCTGCCTGGTCGCGGCGGCCGTCCAGGCAGCGCGCGGTGAACCGGACGTGGCGCGCTTCGTCGTCGAGCTGATGGCCCTGGTCAAGGCCATGGCGATGAAGGGCGGCTACTGGCGCGAGCTCGAGACCGTCGCGCGGCTCGCCATCGAGGTGGCGCGCAGGGACGGCGACCGCGGCGCGGAGGCGGCCACGCTCGCGACCCTGGGACTGCTGGAATGGCGGGCAGGCCAGATCGAGTCGGCCTACGACCTTCTGCGGCGGGCTCCCGAGCTCTGGCGCGAGCTGGGCGACCGCGAGGAGGAAGGGTTGGCCCTCCACAACCTCGGCTGGCTGTGCATGCGAACCGGCGATCTCGGCGCCGCGCTCGCCCATATCAGCGCGAGCCTGCGGCTGCTCAAGGCGCACGGGTCGAAGCGGGTCGGGCTGGCCGGCCACAACCTGGGCGAGGTCCTCCTCCGGCTGGGGAGGGACGCGGAGGCGGTGGACCGCTTCGAACGGTGCCTGACCGTCCGCCGGACCGATCGCGACCTGTACGGCGAGAGCATCACGCTGGCGGCGCTCGGCCGCGCCCACTGCCTGCTCGACCATCGGGACCAGGCGCTGGCCGTGCTGGATGAGGCGCTGGCCCGCTGCGAGCAGACCGGCAACAGGGAGGACGAGTGGGAGGTGCTGCTCAGCAGGTCCGAGATCCGGCTGCGGTCCGGTGACCCTGCCGTGGCGGAGGCCGACCTGACCAGGGCCCTGGAGCTGACCGCCCAGATCGGCGACGCGTACGGTTACGCCGCCTGCACCCGCCAGCTCGCCAGGGCCCGCGCGGCTTCGGGCGATCCGCGGGCCGCCGAGGACGCCCGAAGGGCCGAGGAGCTCTTCGCGGATCCGGCGGTGCGGCGCGATCCGGTGCTGGAGAGGCTGCTCACCGCGCGGATATAGACGGGGTGTATCGGCCGCTGTATCTCGCCCACATAGCGTTTCGGCCTGACCGCATCGCTACAAAGGAGCGAACATGACTGCTGTCTTGGGCAAGCTCGGCGACAGGATTCTCGAGAGGCTGGTGCCGAAGGCGTCCGCGAAGGCGGCCGCCGAATGGTACGTGCACTGCTACTGCAGGGAGCGTTCCGACTTCCGCAAGATCTGCACGACCGCCGGCGGCACCACCCGCTGCGGGTCCTGCTACGCGTTCAGAATCTGCGGCTAGGCAGAACACGTGGGTCGGCGGCGTCCACCGCCGCCGGCCTCCGGACACAAGGGGTGACCGATGCCTTTTCTGATCGCCGCTGTCGTGCTGGTCGGCGTGCTCTGCCTGATCGACCTGGTGCTCACCTTGGCAGTGGTGCGCCGGCTCCGCGAGCACACCGCCGAGCTGGAGCGCCTCGCGGGGAGGCCGGCGCTCATGCCGTACGATCCCGGAGTGCTGGTCGGCCGCACGCTGCCGCACGACGTGGCAGGAGCGCGGCTCGTGGGCTTCTTCGACGTCGGCTGCGACACCTGTCATGAGCGCGCGCCGCAGTTCGCCGTGGAGGCCAAGGACCAGACCGCCCTTGCGATCGTCGCGGGCGACGCCGGTGCGGCCGGCGACCTGATCGAGATGGTGGGCGGCGTGGCGAACGTGGTCACGGGCGACGACGCGCTCCGCATCGTGCACGCTCTCGGCATCGAGGCGTTCCCGACGTTCCTGAGGGCGGACGCGGACGGCAGGATCGTGGCCGCGCACACGGATCTGGACGACCTCGCCGCAGCGGCACCGGCCACGTGACCGAGCCCCCGGAGGGGTGGCGGGGTTCGCTGCGGCGAGCCGTCCCCCTGGCACTGCTGTGCTGGCGGGCCGGGCCGGTGCTGGCAGTGTCGCAACTGGCGATCACCGTCCTGTCCGGCCTGCTGCCCACGGGCACCGTGTGGGCGACCAAGCTGCTCGTCGACGGGCTGACGACGGGCCGCCCGGAACGCGTGCTGCCGCCGGTCGCCGCCCTCGTCGCGCTGGGGCTGGTCGCCGGGGTGCTGCCGTATCTGACCGGCTACCTGCGGGGCGAGGTGGACCGCCGGCTGGACCTGCTGCTGCAGGATCGCCTGTACACGCGGGTGAACGGGTTCCACGGCCTGTCGCGGTTCGAGAACCCGGTGTTCCTCGACGATCTTCGCATGGCCGTGCAGGCGACGGGCGGCGCCATGGGGCCGATCACCTCCGGCCTCTTCGACCTCGGCCGCAACGCCATCGCCCTGGCCGGACTCCTCGTCGCCCTCGCCGTGCTGAGCCCGCTCATGGCGGCCCTGGTGGCGCTGGCGGCGCTGCCCATCCTCGCGGCGCGGATGTCCCTGGAGAAGCGCCGGATCGAGATGATCGCCGGGCAGTCCGCCGCGGCCCGGCGGCAGATCTTCTACTCCTCCCTGATCACCGATGTGGAGGCCGTCAAGGAGGTCCGGCTCTTCGGGCTCGGCGACTTCCTCAAGCGCCGGGTGCTCGGCGAGCTGGCCTCCGTGCAGGCAGGGGAGCGCCGGCTGGACCGGCGGGAGGCGGTCACGCAGTCGGCGCTCGCGGCGCTCTCCGCCGCGGTCAGCGGCGCCGGGCTGCTCTGGGCGGTGTACTCCGCCCTGTCCGGCCGGCTCACCCTCGGCGACGTGACCGCGTTCGCCGCCTCCGTGGCGGGAACACAGGCCGCGCTGGTCGCCACCGTGGAGAACGCCGCGAACGCCCGCCAGGCGCTGCTTCTCTTCGCCCACCACGAACGGGTGATGTCGCTGCCCGGCGACCTGCCGACGCCCGGCGAACCGAGGTCGCTGCCGGCGCTGCGCCGCGGCATCGAGCTCCGCGACGTGTGGTTCCGGTACGACGAGAGCCATCCCTGGGTGCTGCGCGGGGTGAACCTGACGATCCCGCACGGCGCCGCCGTCGCGCTGGTGGGACTCAACGGAGCCGGCAAGAGCACGCTGATCAAGCTGCTCTGCCGCTTCTACGACCCGTCCCGCGGCGCGATCCTCTGGGACGGCATCGACCTCCGCGACGTGCCACCCGCCGAGCTGCGCGCCAGGATGGGCGTGCTCTTCCAGGACTACATGAGCTACGACCTCACCGCGGCGGAGAACATAGGGGTGGGCGAGCTCGAGGCGATCTCCGACCGGGCCAGGATCCGGGCCGCCGCCGAGCTGGCGGGCGCGCACGAAACCGTACAGGCGCTGCCCCGAAGCTACGACACCATGCTGAGCCGCATCTTCTTCGGCTCCGACGGCGACGACCCGCAGGCGGGCGTGACGCTCTCCGGAGGCCAGTGGCAGCGCCTGGCCCTCGCCCGCGCGCTGGTGCGCGAGGGCCGCGACCTGCTCATCCTCGACGAGCCCAGCTCGGGGCTGGACGCGCAGGCCGAGTACGAGGTGCACCGGCGGCTGCGCGAGCACCGGGCGGGACGCGCCAGCCTGCTGGTCTCGCACCGGCTCGGGGCGGTCCGCGACGCGGACCTGATCGTGGTGCTCGGTGACGGGCGGATCGTCGAGCAGGGGACGCACGACGAGCTCATCACCATGGGCGGCCGGTACGCCCACCTGTTCGAGACCCAGGCCAGCGGCTACCGGGAGGGCGCCGACATCGGGTGACCGGCAGGCGTGGGTGCCCGGCGGCGGGGCGGCCGCCGCCGGGCACGATCCATCGCGCCATGTAACCAGCCTGTGCGGCAGGCGGGTCGCATTGCGCGATCAATCACACTCTTGCCGGATTTGCTCGGAAGTGGCAGGTTTCGATCATGCAGTATGTCGATGTGGCGAGCAGGCTGCTGCTGCTCACGGTGTTCGCGCTCGCGCTCGGCAGCAAGATCTCCAGCCGCAGCGCGTGGAACGAGTTCGTCAGGTCGATCAGGACGATGGCGGTGATCGACAACGCGAAGGCGCCGGCCGCCGCGGTGGCGACGGCGGCGGCCGAGGCCGGCGTCATCGTGCTGGCCGCGGTTCCCCTCCGCTGGGCCGGATCCTTGTCGTTCATCCTCGCGGCGGGGCTGCTCGGCTGTCTCACCGTCGCCGTCACCATGGTCGTCCGGAGGGGCGCCGCCGTTCCCTGCCGCTGTTTCGGCGCCTCCACGACGCCCCTGGGGGTGGAGCACGTGGTCCGCAACGGCATTCTCATCGCGATCGCCCTGCTCGGGCTGGGGGCCTCCTTGGTGAACGGCTCCTTCGAGCCCGGCTTCGCCATCGTGGCCGGGGTCTTCGGCGCCGTTCTGGGGGTGCTCATGTCCCGCTGGGACGATCTCGTCTCGCTGCTGCGGGCCTCCTGAGCTACCTGTCGATGAGTTTCAGCAGCGCGGCGTGCGTCTCCCGGTCAGCCGCCACGACGAGCCCGCCCGCACCCGTGTGCAGCGGCTGACCGTGGATGCCGGTGACCACGCACCCGGCGGCCTGGCACAGCGCGATCCCGCCGGCGAAGTGCACGCTGTCCCGCACATGGCCGTCGGTGACGTACGCGGCCCGGCGGCCGGCGGCCACCCACGCCACGGCCAGGGTGGTGGAGACGACGCGCGGGCGGAAGCGCTCGGCGAACTCCGCCTCGGCGAGCAGCCGGACGGCCCGGAAGCCCGGTTCGTTCGGGAACGGCGGATCGAGGTTGACCTCCACCAGCCGCGAATCGGGCGACGGCGTCAGGCGCTCGTCCACGCCGTCGCGCCGGACGTACGCATGAGTGCCGTCCGTCCAGAACGCCTCGCCGGCGAACGGGTCCACCGAGGCCGCGACCGTGATCTCGGAGCCCACGCGCAGGGCGACGTTCACGGCGACCAGCATGGTGCGGGCGGCGTAGTTCAGCGTGCCGCAGAGGGGATCGACCAGCCACATGCGCTCCGCGCCGCCCCGGCCCGTGCTCCCGCTCTCCTCCCCTGTCACGGCGTCGTCCGGCCGAGCCGTGCGGATGACGTCGAGGATGGCCCGCTCCGCCTCGATGTCCGCCGCCGTGGCGAAGTCACCCGCGCCCTTCTCGAAGCGCGTCAGCGCCGCACCGTACATGGCACGCACGACGTCGGCGCCCGCTTGCGCCGCGGTCAGGGCCAGCCCCTGGTCAGTGATCGACATGGGCGCAGGATAACGGTCTAGCGCTGGTCCGCTCCGTCCAGCAGGGACAGCCAGGTGCGGCCGGGGCAGACGCGGTTGATCTCCGACGGCCGCAGCCACTCCGCGCTGGTGCTCTCCGAGCCCGCCGGCGGGTGGGTCGGCGGGCCCGGGTGGGGGAGGCGGGCCCTGAACATCGCCATGTACGTCAGCGACGGGTAGCGGTAGTCGGCCGGGGCGGCGTCCAGGAGCTCGATGCGCTGCCAGGCGAAGACGGACAGGGCGGAAGGAGGCAGGCGGAGGCCGGTCTCCTCATACAGCTCCCGGGCCGCGGCCTCGATCGCCGTTTCGCCGGGTTCGAGGTGGCCGCCGGGGATGTCCCAGCCGCGGCCCTCCTTGTCCACACAGGTCATGAGGGTTCTGCCGGTCTGGTCCGAGACGAAGGCGAACGCCGACGTGGTCTTGTCGAGGGGTGGGAGCGTTTCGGAGCGGATCACCTCGAGCCGGTGGCGTACGGGGATCCAGGGGACCGTCAGATGTGTCACCCCTCAAGGGTCTCAGACGCCCTGGCGCATGGCGCGGTTGCCGAGATACAGGCCGATCGCGGCCGTCGCGCAGGCGGCGGCGGTGCCGTAGAGGATCGAGGGGCTCGTCAGGTTCCCGGCGAAGAGGGCTCGCTGCGCGTCCACGATGTACGTGACCGGGTTGACGTACCCGAGCACGCGTAGCCAGCCAGGGGCCGTCTCCAGGGGGAGCAGCACCCCGGACAGGAGCAGCAGCGGGAAGAGGATCGACTGGCTGACGACGTAGAAGAGCGTGCCGCCGGGCGCGGACTTGATGGCCAGGACGAACGAGAGCGAGCCCAGGCCGACGCCGAACACGACCAGCTGGGCCAGGGCCGCCAGGACGCCCGCCGCGTGCAGGTCGAAGCCGAGGGGGAGGGCCAGGAGGATGATCAGGACGGCCTGCACCAGCAGGACCACCATGGCCTTCATGGTCCGGCCCACCAGCATCGCCGTGCGGTTCAGCGGGGTGACCAGCATGCGCTCCATCGAGCCGCCGATCAGCTCCACCAGCAGCGCGTAGCCGGCGCCCATGGGGCCGGTCAGGCACATCATGACCAGGATCCCCGGCACGAACCACTGCCACGACGACCCGACGGCACCGTCGAGCTGCGACCCGAACAGGAAGAGGAAGAGCAGCGGCTGGCCCATCTCGAAGAGCAGGGTGACGGGCTCGCGTACGGCCGGCTTGACCTCGCGGGAGAAAACGGTGGCGGTGTCACGCAGGAATGTCGTCATCGGTGAGGCTTCTCCCGGTAAGAGCGAGGAACACGTCGTCGAGGGTCGGACGGGCGGTCTCGGCGGCGGTGACCTTGATGCCGGCGCCGTCCAGGGTGCGGAGGTGGTCGGGGAGGGCGGCGGCCGCGTTGGGGACGCGAAGGCGCACGGTCGTGCCGTCGGCGGTGCCTCCGCCGAGGTCGGCCGCCCGGCGGGCCTCCTCCTCCGTGCTGGTGGTGATCGTGATGTGGTCGCCGGCGAGGTCGTTCTTGAGCTGCCCGGCGGTGCCGTCCGCGATGATCCGGCCGTTGTCGATGATCACCACGCGCTCGGCCATACTGTCGGCCTCCTCCAGGTAGTGGGTGGTCAGGAACAACGTCGTCCCGTACGTCTCCCGCAGCCGGAGGATGTGCTGCCAGATGTCCGCGCGGCTCTTCGGATCGAGGCCGGTCGAGGGCTCGTCCAGGAAGAGCAGGTCGGGGCGGTGGATGAGGCCGAGCGCGATGTCCAGGCGGCGGCGCTGGCCGCCCGAGAGCGTGCCGGGCCGCCGCCGGGCCAGCGGCTCGAGGTCGAGCAGGCCGAGCAGCTCGTCGGCGCGGGCGGCCGCCTCCCTGGTGCCGAGGCCGTAGCAGCGGCCCTGGGTGACGAGCTCGTCGCGGACGAGGAAGCCCTCTCCCGCGCTGTTGCGCTGGCCCACGTACCCGATGCGGGCGCGCACGCCCGCCGGGTCCCTGGCCACGTCGCTGCCCGCCACCGTGGCGGTGCCCGAGCTGGGCGGCAGGAGAGTGGTGAGCATGCGCAGCGTGGTGGATTTCCCCGCGCCGTTCGGGCCGAGGAAGGCGACGAGCTGGCCCGCCTCCACATCCAGGTCGATGCCGCGTACGGCCTCCACCCTCTCCTTCTTGACTTTGAACACTCGGGTCAGTCCCCGGGCATGGATCATGGTCGCCCTCCTGCGGGCATGGCGAAGAAACCCCTGGTCGGGGGCGCGATTGAGGATCGATCCCAGTTTGTGCAGCTGAAATCGGGTTTGGCAAACGCGAACATGACATTCATAAACGCCCCTGACCTGCGGAAACCCCGTCTGTCGGCGTCGCCTTCGACGGCCAATTTCAGGGGCTTGAAGTGCGGTTTTCCCGTTGCCCGGAAGAATCTCCGCCGTTTCTGGCGGCATGCTGGGTCGGTGTGCCGACCGGTGGTGCTGGTGAACGGGATGCCGGGAGCAGGGAGGACCACGCTCGCGCGAGCGCTGGGACGGGCGCCCCCGGCGCCGCTGCGGCCGGTGGTGCTCGCCGGGCTGGAGCGGGCCGGTCTATTGCGTCGATACGTCGAAAGCAGTTGATATCTCGGGACTTGCGGAATTGTGTGTGGCTCCGCAATGATCTGCCGCGTGAAACGTCTGTGGTTATTCGCGATAATTCCCGTTTTGGGGATCGGCGGGGTCGCCGAAGCGGCCGATGGCGTTCCCGGGGTCGACGTCAGTAACTGGACGGGCGACGTCGACTGGGAGACCGTGACCTCGGGGGGCGGCAAGTTCGCGTTCGTCCAGGCCACCGAGGGGACGAACTACCGGAACCCGCGTTTCGACGCGCAGTACGGCGGCGCCGCGAACGCGGGGCTGATCCGGGGCGCATATCACTTTGCGCAACCACACGAGTCCGACGGGACCACCCAGGCCGACTATTTCCTCCAGAACGGCGGCAACTGGAGCAGCGACGGCCAAACACTCCCGGGAGTGCTCGATATCGAGGACAACCCGTACAAGGACAAGAACGGCAAGAACAACTGCTACGACCTGTCCCCCGAGGACATGGTGACGTGGATCAAGGACTTCACCAAGAAGTACCGCCAGGCGACCGGCCGCCACGCGATCATCTACACCACCACGAGCTGGTGGCAGACGTGCACCGGCAACTCCGACAAGTTCAGGTCCAACCCGCTCTGGATCGCCCGCTGGGGCGACGACCCCGGCGAGCTGCCGAAGAGCTGGAAGAGGCACACGTTCTGGCAGTCGGCGGAGAAGGGCACGCTGGCCGGCGGCCAGAACTCGTTCAACGGCTCGGAGTCCCAGCTGAAGGAGCTGGCCAACCCGCCGGCCGAGGTGACGGTCTCAGGGGCGGCCCGGAGCAGGAAGACGTACACGGTGACCGTCTCGAACACTGGGCCGCACCCGGTCAAGGACGTCAAGGTGTCGGGGCGGACGTTCGGCGGGCAGCGCGTGGTGAAGGCGCCCGGGTGCAAGTTCAGCGGTACGGCGGTGCTCTGCCAGGTCGCGGAGCTGGCCCGGGACAAGAAGGTGACGTTCACGATCACCACCAAGCCGTCCCGGCCGAAGGGCACGGTCGGGATGAACGTCACGGTGGGGTCGGTGCAGCTCACCCTCAAGGCCAGATAAACCCTGATAGACCGGATAAAGCACTATAAATCGACATAAGGCAGGATGATTCCTGGGAGCCATGGAGAGCTGTCGGGGGTCGGGATGAGGCGGTGGCGGTCGGCGGCCGTGGCGACGGTGCTGGTCCTGACGGCCGTCACGGCCTCCGTGCCGCTCGGGCTGTACGTGTCGCGGAACATCGTGCGGATCGCGTACGAGATCGAGCAGCGCGGGATCGTGTACTCGTGGGGCGGCGGCCACGACGCCGAGCCCGGACCCTCGAACGGGACCTGCGAGGGCTACCACGGCCGGATCAGGCCCTGTCCGGCCGCGCGGACGCGCGGGCTCGACTGCTCGGGGTTCGCGCGGTGGGTGTACGCGATGGCGCACGGCTCGGACGTGCTGGGGCCCGGGAACACCAATGACCACGTGCGGCGGATGCGCCGGGTGGTGACGGCCATACCGGGAGATCTGGTCTTCTTCGGCAAAGTCACCAAAAAGGGCGTTAAAACTCGCCATGTAGGCATCTATCTCGGCGGCGGGAAGATGATGGACGCCCCCGAGACCGGCGCCGTGGTCCGCGTCGACGACATCGCGCGAAGGAAGGACTTCGCGGGCTTCTACCGGCTCTGAACCGATTCGGTATGTCTGTAACGCCTGTGGCGTGGCGAAAATTGAGAGACCCGGCGGCTACTCTGTGCCGCTATGGACAGGCGATGGGTCGGCCTCGACGGCTACGAGGTCGTGGGCGTGATGCGTGCCGGGCGGCAGGTGCTGCGGGTGCGCCGGCATGGGCAGGTGGTCGCCGACTGCACCTCTGTCGCGCAGGTGGCCAGGCACGTCGACCTGGCGGATCTGTGCGAAGTCGTCGAGCTGCCCCTGTGGCGGCGGGCCGGGGAGCACGCGGAGGCCCGAACGAGTTCGCATCATCGGTGAGTGCCGTGTATGGTTACACCTGTCCGCAGCGCCGGACAGGCCCCTATAGCTCAGTCGGCAGAGCGTCTCCATGGTAAGGAGAAGGTCAACGGTTCGATTCCGTTTGGGGGCTCTTATCGTGAGCAAGGAAAACGCCCGCTCTGAGAGATCTCGGAGGCGGGCGTTTCGCGTTGAGCGCGACTCTGGTGCGATGGGACCGCGAGATCGCCGACATCACGCCGGCCTCCTCGCTCATCCTCGGAGCCGCGCTCTACTCCACCGTCGCGCTCTGGCCGGCAGGGGCTGATGCCTCCGCCGTTCCGGATACGGGCTTTCACGCGACCGTGACAGCGGACCCGCCCAACCCCACCCCGTACCAGCTGTCCTACGGCAGAGGATTCGAGGACGCCGTCGCGAGATACTGCAAACCCGCATAGCGGGAGGGTGACGATCGGGCCCCGCCATCTCGAATGTGGGGCCTGATCGCTGCTACGCTGACCATCGCCATGGCTTGAGGTGACCCGGGCCGTTCGGGGGTGGACGGCGACGGGGTGGTTAATGGATTTCGGTTGTCGGGGGTTCCTGAGGCATACTGGGAGCACCCCACCCGTTCGGGCGAGTTACGAATGTGCTCGCCGCGTCGGGTATCCTCTACGGGGCTGGGATCCTTACCGGCCCAAAGGCGGAGTAGCTCAGTCAGGCAGAGCAAACGGCTCATAATCGTTGTGTCGCCGGTTCAAGTCCGGCCTCCGCTACTGCCCATCCCCAGGTCGACCGACCTGGGTACGGGCGTGTCCATGTCCCGAACGTAGAAAGGCACTCCCAAGTGGCTGCCACCGACGTTAGGCCGAAGATCACGCTGGCCTGCCAGGAGTGCAAGCACCGCAACTACATCACGCGGAAGAACCGGCGCAACGACCCGGATCGGCTTGAGCTGAAGAAGTACTGCCCCAACTGCCGCTGCCACCGCGCGCACCGCGAGACCCGATAGGTCTCCGAAGAGGGCTTCTCGTCCTTCATATCGCACAACCGGCGTCCTGCCACAGGGCGCCGGTTTGTCGTGTCTGCGCGAGGGCGAGCCGCCTGGCAAAAACCCGATAATCAGCGGCGACAGCCGAACCTTGTTCTGTTACCGTCGGCCTCGGCAGCGCTCGTCAGGAGAACACGCGAGGGAGCACTGATGGCCTTGAACCGTGACTTCGTGGGCAGGACCTATCCGCCCAGTCCCCCGTACGAGGTCAGCCGGGTGAAGATCAGAGAGTTCGCGGCCGCCATCGGCGACAACAACCCGCTCTACCGCGACAGGGAGGCCGCCCAGGCCGCGGGCTATCCCGACGTGATCGCGCCGCCGACGTTCCCCATCGTGTTCAGCCTGCAGAGCGGCGGTGAGGCGCTCGTGGATCCCGACCTCGGGCTCAACCTCGCCATGGTGGTCCACGGCGAGCAGCGCTTCGAGTACGTGCGGCCGGTGTGCGCCGGCGACCAGCTGGTCATGACCGCCATGATCACCGACATCCGCACGGCGGGGCGGAACGAGCTGCTGACGGTCAGGAGCGACGTGACGACCGTCGAGGGCGAGCCGGTCTGCGTGACCTACAACACGATCGTCGAGCGCGGAGGGGCCGGTTGAGATGACCGCCACGGTGAAGTACGACGAGGTCGAGGTCGGGCACGAGATCCCGGCCGTGGACTACAGCGTGCGCCGGCTCAACCTGGTGATGTACGCCGGGGCTTCCGGGGACTTCAACCAGATCCACTGGAACGAGCGGTTCGCCAAGATGGTGGGGCTGCCCGACGTGATCGCGCACGGGATGTACACGATGGCGCAGGCCGGGCGGTTCGTCACCGATTGGGTCGGGGATCCGGGAGCGATCGTGGACTTCGGGGTGCGGTTCTCCTCGATGGTGGTCGTACCCGACGACGATCAGGGGGCGACCGTCACGGTGAGCGGGGTGGTGGAGGAGAAGCTCGAGGACAAGCGGGTGGTCGTCGGGCTCACCGCCAGGTCGGGCGACGCGCAGGTGCTGTCCAAGGCCCGGGCGGTGGTCCAGCTGTCCTGACCGGGGGTGATATTCCGGGCGGGTCCCGGGTAGCGCGTTTACTCATGAGTGAAGCTGCGCGACAAGTCTGGCCCACGGTCCGATCGATTCCGGTCTCCGCCGTGACCGATGCCAAGCCACCCGCCCACCTGCGGCCCGTGCGGGCCGAGCAGGTGGCGGGGAGCACCGGCACCGGGCGGGACACGGCGGGTGGCACAAGTGCCGAGACCGAGCCCGGTACGAGTTCCCAGGTTGGGGGCGCGACCGGGGTCGGCACGGCGGGTGTGCGGCCCAGAGGGACGCACGCTCAGGCCAATCCCGCTGCCGAGCTGGGCTTCTCGGGAGACCCCGGCCAGCACGGCGACACGGGTGAGGCCATGCTGCACGCCCAGCGCACCTGGGACGGCACGCTGGCCACCAACCGCCTCGACGCCCTCGGCGTCAACCTGGAACGCCAGCGCATGGAGACCAAGGATGTCACCGTCAGCGTGAGCATCCTGGTCGACGGCCGGCCCCTGGACGTCAGGAAGAGCGTGCAGTCGGTCATCGACCACACGAACGCTCGCGTGCTCGCCCTCGACCTGGGCAACATCCAGGGCGCGGGTGACGTGCTGGACGAGCTGGCCGACCGCCATCCGGACCGGATCGCCGTATGGCACGTCGCCGAGTCGCCGCACTGGCGAGGGGGCACGGCGACCTGGGGCGAGTGCCGTACCAAGCTGCTGCGGCTCGACGAGGCGGAGGTGCACGTCCTCATGGAGGCGGACGTCGTGCTGCACGGCGACGCGCTGACCCCGCTGGTCGCGGCCGTCGCGGACGGCGCTGTGGCGGCGGGGCGGCAGGGCCTGGAGCTCGTGGAGGGCGACTGGCGGCAGGCGACGGGGAAGGTGCGGGCGCTCACCGGGGAGCTCATGGCGGTACGCCGGTCCGCGGCGCTGGGCGCGCTGCCCGAGGACGCCAACTACGGCAGGAACGCCGATCTGGAGCTCTCGCTCGCCCTCCACGGAGACCTGATCGTCCCCGAGGAGCCCCTGCCGGTGGAGCGCCTGGAATCCCACGACATCGACCCGGACTATGAGGAGCGGGAGTCAAGGAGGAACTACGACGCCGTGCTTCATCTACTGGGCACCTCATAAGCTAGTTGCCCATGGAGATGCTCGCGCCGTATACGACGCTGCGCCTTGGCGGCCCCGCCCGTGATTTCGCCGAAGCAACGACGGCGGAGCACCTCGTGTCCCTGGTGGCCGAGGCGGACCGGAAGGCGCTCCCCACCCTGGTGCTCGGCGGAGGCAGCAACGTCGTCGTGTCCGACGAGGGGTTCGACGGGCTGGTCATCAAGGTCTCGACCCAGGGGGTGGCCGTCTCGCGCGACGGCGAGCAGGCGGTGATCACGGTCGAGGCTGGGGAGGACTGGGATCGTCTGGTGGCCCGCGCCGTGGCGGAGGGCTGGTCGGGCATCGAGTGCATGTCGGGCATCCCCGGGCTGGTCGGCTCGACGCCGATCCAGAACGTCGGCGCGTACGGGCAGGAGGTTGCCCAGACCATCCGCTGCGTGCGTGCCTACGACCGCCGCACCAGGCAGGTGGTGGACCTGGAGGCCCGGCAGTGCGGGTTCTCCTACCGTGACAGCGCCTTCAAGCGCGACCTGGAGCGGTATGTGGTGCTGGCGGTGACGTACGCGCTGGATATTTCGGAAATGTCCGGCCCGGTGGCGTACGAGGAGCTGGCCGGGCGGCTGGGCACCGAGGCCGGCGGCCGGGTGCCGCTCGCGCGGGCCCGTGAGGCGGTGCTGGCGCTGCGGCGCGGCAAGGGCATGGTGCTCGACCCCGACGATCCCGACACGCGCAGCGCCGGGTCGTTCTTCACCAACCCGATCCTCTCGCCCGAGGAGGCGGAGGAGCTGGCGGTCCGCGCCCCCGGGCACCCGCGCTGGGAGCTGTCCGACGGGTCCGTCAAGGTGCCCGCCGCGTGGCTGATCGAGCAGGCGGGCTACCCCAAGGGGTACGAACGCGGGCCCGTACGCATCTCCACCAAGCACACGCTCGCGCTGACCAACCCCGACGGCGCCGCCACCACCGGCGACCTGCTCGCCCTGGCCAGGGAGGTCAGGGACGGGGTGCGGGAGAAGTTCGGCGTCACGCTGGTCAACGAGCCCGTGCTGGTCGGGTGCTCCCTGGCGGAGTAGGCGCCCGGAGTAGGTGCCCGGAATAGGCCCTCTGCGCGGGCTGTTATGGTTGGTTGGAATTACCCGAAGGGGAGTAGTCCCAAATCGCGTGATCGACACACTGGCGCTTCCCCGCGCCCGGTCACGCGGGCCTTCACGGGCGGACGAGACCTTCGGCCTGGTAGCCATCTGACAAGACGCTGCCGGGCCGAAGACGTGCCCGAAAACTCCCCGGGTTCCCGCCTCCGGCCCAGGCCGCGCGGAAGAGGATCGTTTGGAAGCCTTCTGGATCAGTCTCGCCGCCATTTTCGTGGCCGAGCTCGGTGACAAGAGCCAGCTCATGGCGATGACGTTCGCGACCCGTTTCAAGATCTGGCCCGTGCTCGCGGGCATCACGATCGCCACGACCGTCGTGCACCTGCTCAGCGTCGCCGTGGGCGGCCTCATCGGGACCGCGCTGCCGACGACGGCCATCTCGGTGGTGGCGGGCGTGGCCTTTCTCGGGTTCGCGGTCTGGACGTTGCGCGGCGACGAGCTGACCGAGGACGAGTCGAAGAAGGCCCAGCGCACCACCAGGAACGCCCTGGTCGCGGTGACCGTGGCGTTCTTCCTGAGCGAGCTGGGCGACAAGACCATGCTGGCCACGATCACGCTGGCGACGCAGCACGGCTGGCTCGGCACGTGGATCGGCTCGACCGTCGGCATGGTGGCGGCGGACGCGCTGGCCATCCTGGTCGGGCGGCTGCTCGGCAAGCACCTGCCGGAGAAGTTCATCCGGTACGGTGCCGCGGCGGCGTTCGCGGTGTTCGGCGTCGTGCTGCTGGTCGAGGCCCTCGTCTAGCGAGGGCCTGTCAGGAGGACAGCAGGGACAGCCGGTGGGCCGCGGCGGCGGCCTCGCCCCGGGTGGTGACGCCGAGCTTGGCCAGGATGTTGGACACGTGCACGCTCACCGTCTTGGCCGAGATGAACAGCTCGGTCGCGATGTCCCGGTTGGTCCTCCCCTGGGTCACCAGCCGCAGCACCTCCAGCTCGCGCGGCGTCAGCAGGTCCGAAGGCTCCTGTGCCGGCTGAACCCCGCCCACCCGCCGCGACAGGGACTCGATCTCCTCGATCAGCGGGGTCGCGCGCAGGGCCTGAGCCAGCGGGAGCGCCACCTTCAGCCGGGCCGCGGCGCCTTCGCGGTCGCCCCCGCGGGCGGCCACGGTGGCCGCGCGCAGCAGGGCCTTGGACTGGTTGTGCGGGCGGCTGAGCCGCTCCCAGGCCTCCGCCGCGGCGTCGAAGTCGCCGTTGTAGGCGAGCCGGTACGCCTGCGCGACCGGGCCGATGACGGTCAGCTCGGCCGCCACCCCGGCGGCGTGCTCGCGTACCGTCGCCGTCCTGGCGGGCTCGGTGGCCTCGGCGGCGTCGCAGACCACGCGGAGCAGGGCGAGCAGCCGCCAGCTGAGCATGGCCTTGCTCGACTGCCGGGGGTGGGCCAGCACCCGCTCGGCCACGGCCAGCGCGGACGCCGGCTCGCCCCGGAACAGGTGCCAGCCGATGTGCAGGCGGGCGTTGCTGATGATGTCCTGGACGAACTCCTCGGGACGGTCCTTCAGCACGCCGACCTCGGACAGGATGCTCTCGACGAGCTCCACCTCGCCCCTGGCCAGCGCGATGTCGGCGCGCACGCGCAGCATGGCGTGTCTGTGGCGCAGGGCGGGCCCGTGGCTGAGCGCGCCTTCGAGGATCTCGATGGCCTCGTCCCAGCGGCCGAGCGACTCCAGCACCTCGGCCCAGTTGTTCTTGATGAACAGGCCGCTGCCGCGCAGCCTGCCGTATTTCTTGGCCAGCTTCCAGCCGTGCTTGGCCAGGCGCAGCGCGTCCTCGTGGCGGCCCACGTCGATCAGCGAGTCGATGTTGTTGGCGATCGCTCTCGTGATCAGGCGGGCCGACTCCTTCGCCATGCCGATCTCCATGGCCTGCTCGTTGAGGGCGATCGTGGTCTCGATCTCGCCGTTGAGCGAGTGACCGAGCGCCAGGTTCATCAGCAGGTCGGCTTCGAGGCAACGGTCGCCGTGCTCCCTGACCAGGCGCAGGCCCTCGGCGATCAGCTCGCTCGCCTCGGCCACCTCGCCTCTCAGCATGAGGTGGCGGCTCAGCACCGCGACGACGTCGGCCCGGTCGAGGCCGTTCTCGGGCACGAGCTCGAGGGCGTGCCTGAGATCGGCGATGACGCCCAGCTGGCTCTTGGAGTTCTTGAACGCCACGCCGCGCACGATGAGCCGCGCGACGCGCGCCGGCTGCTCGCTCTCGTCGAGCTCCGCCAGGGCGGCCTTGACGAAC
Source organism: Nonomuraea sp. NPDC050786 (assembly GCF_040654115.1). NCBI lineage: Bacteria > Bacillati > Actinomycetota > Actinomycetes > Streptosporangiales > Streptosporangiaceae > Nonomuraea > Nonomuraea sp. NPDC050786. The sequence continues at coordinate 340,463 of NZ_JBFAHJ010000001.1, read as the reverse complement.
TTGGCGCCCTTGTCCGCGTCGCCGCCGGCGTTCGCGGCCTCGGAGGCCCGTTCCAGCACGGCGGTGTGGTCGGCGCCGATGAGCTCGGCCGCGTCGGGCACCCGGTCCCAGAGCATGAGGACGCGTTCGAGCAGCGGGACGGCCTCGGTGTAGGCGAACGCCTTGAACGACTTCTGCGCCGCCTCCCAGGCGGAGATCAGTGCCCAGGTGTCGTTGCGGGCTCCGTACCAGTGGTGTGCGATCTCGACGGCGGCGCGGCCGGGCGGGACGAGCCCGCGGTCCTTGGAGATCTCCTCGGCGAACCTGGCGTGCAGGCGCTGGTGCTCGCCGGGCAGCAGCTCGTCGTGCACGGCCTCGCGGATGAGGGAGTGCCTGAAGACGTACGCGCGGTTGTCGGCGATCTGCAGGACGTTGCGCGCGATGGCGGGGCGCAGCGCGCTCTCCAGCTCGACGTCGGACAGGCCGCTCACGGCGGCCAGCAGCTGGTGGCCGACCCGGATGCCGCCGGCGGCGGCCACGCGCAGCACGCGCTGGGTCTCCTCCGGCAGCCGTTCGACGGAGCTGAGAATGAGGTCCTGCATGGACTCGGGGAACGCGCAGTCGATGCCGCACTCCAGCAGGGCCTCCACGAACAGCGGGATGCCCTCGCTGCGCTCGTAGACCTTGATGGCCTCGCCGTACTCGGGGACCTTGCCGAGGATGCCGGCCATCTGCTGGGCGACCTCGTCCCTCGACAGGCGGGGGAGGTCGAGCCGGTGCACGCCGTTGACCCTGCCGAGCTCGGCCAGGACCGGCCGGAGGGGGTGCTGGCGGTGCAGGTCGTCGGAGCGGTAGGTCATCACGATCAGCACCTGCGGGGCGTGCAGGTTGCGGCTGAGGAAGGCGATGAGGTCGCGGCTGGACCTGTCGGCCCAGTGGATGTCCTCGATGATGAGGACGGTGGGACGGGCGTAGGCGAGGCGTTCGAGAAGGGTGAGGAACTGCTCGAAGAGCCGGGCGCGTCCGGCGTCGGTCTCCCCGTCGCCGCTGGGCTCGCCGAACTCGGGCAGCAGCCGGGCGAGATCGCGCTCGGCCCCGCCGGGCAGCAGCGCGGCGACGGCGGCAGGGCCCTGCTCTCTGACGAGCTGCCGGAGCGCGGCGGTGAACGGCGCATAGGCCAGGCCCTCGGTGGACAGCTCCACACACGCGCCGAACAGCACGTGTGCGCCGCCGGCCTGGCACTGCTCGGCGAAACGCTGGACGAGCCTGGTCTTGCCGACTCCGGCCTCACCGCCCAGCAGGACGGAGGTCACCGTCCCCTTACGTGCCTCGTCAAAGCTGTCAGACAGAGCCGCCAGCTCCTCTTCCCGCCCGACGAAGACGGGACTGACAGAACGTCCCCGCATGTCATCCAGCATGTCATGCCCGTTCGGTTGCTTTCGACGCTTTTATGGGTTTTACGGAGGCATCGAGGCCCGGCCACAAGGGAGATGGTGGCCGGGCTCTCGTGTGGTGGTCATGACGAACGGCGCTTGCCGAAGACCGAGCGGCGCTCGGACTTGTTGGCACGCTCGGCCTCTCGTACGCGCCGGTGGTCGGCGGCGGCCCTGTGGAGCTCGCTCATGTGGGTCTTCATGAGCTCGAACTCGATCTCGGGATGCATGGTGTTCTCCTGAAATTTCGTGCTTCTTGCTGACACCTTCAAGATTCGGGCTAAGGCCCCGCCTCCCACATCGGGTGGATGCCTTATCTCCGGTACGCGGATGGGTAGGACATGCCTAAGACCTGGGCGCAGGCCGCCTAAGGCGGTCCGGTTTGGAGCTCACGGGCCTGGTCGGCGATGCTGTGGTGGTGTCAACTGTGACTACCTCGCTCGCGGACGTCGCCTCGTCCGACGCGGCGCTGCGAGCTTTCCTGCACGGCCTGCCCGGGGTTGACCGGGTCGGCGCGGACCAGCGGGCGGCGATGCTGGGCACCCGTTCGATCAAGACCACGGCCAAGGCTCAGGCGATCGACCTGGCCATCTCCATGGTCGACCTGACGACCCTGGAAGGGGCGGACACGGCGGGCAAGGTGCGCGCGATGTGCACCAAAGCCGTGCGCCCCGGGGGCGGCGCTCCCCGGGTGGCGGCCGTGTGCGTCTATCCCGACCTGGTGGCGGTGGCCGCCGAGGCGGTGCGCGGCTCGGGGGTGAAGGTGGCCTCGGTGGCCACGGCCTTCCCCAGCGGCCGCTCCTCGCTGGAGGTCAAGGTGGCCGACACCGCGCTGGCGGTGGCGGCGGGCGCCGACGAGATCGACATGGTGATCGACCGGGGCGCGTTCCTGTCCGGCCGGTACCTGACGGTGTTCGAGGAGATCGTGGCGGTCAAGGCCGCGTGCGGTCCTGCGCATCTGAAGGTGATCCTGGAGACCGGTGAGCTGGCCACCTACGACAACGTGCGGCGGGCGTCGTGGCTGGCGATGCTGGCGGGCGCGGACTTCATCAAGACCTCCACCGGGAAGGTGGCGCCGGCGGCGACGCTGCCGGTGACGCTGATCATGCTGGAGGCGGTGCGGGACTTCCGCGAGGTGACCGGCCGGCAGGTGGGCGTGAAGCCGGCGGGCGGCATCCGCACGACCAAGGACGCGATCAAGAACCTGGTCCTGGTTCATGAGACGGCCGGTGATGACTGGCTGACTCCTGACTGGTTCCGGCTGGGCGCTTCCTCGCTGCTGAACGATCTGCTGATGCAGCGCGAGAAGCTGGCCACCGGCCGTTATGCCGGCCCCGACTACTTCACTCTGGACTGATGATGGCGATCTTCGAGTACGCACCCGCGCCCGAGTCGCGCGACATCGTCGACATCAAGCCGTCGTACGGGCTGTTCATCGACGGCGAGTTCGTCGACGGTTCCGGTGCTCCGTTCAAGACGATCAACCCGGCGACGGAGGAGACGCTGGCCGAGGTGGCCACCGCTTCCTCCGATGATGTGGATCGGGCGGTGCAGGCGGCGCGCAAGGCGTTCGGCCTCTGGAGCGGCCTGCCGGGGGCCGAGCGGGCCAAGTATCTGTTCCGGATCGCGCGCCTCATTCAGGAGCGGGCGCGCGAGCTGGCGGTGCTGGAGTCGCTGGACAACGGCAAGCCGATCCGCGAGTCGCGGGATGTGGACCTGCCGTTGGTGGCGGCGCATTTCTTCTACTACGCGGGCTGGGCCGACAAGCTGGAGTACGCGGGGTTCGGGAGCAAGCCGCTGGGGGTGGCCGGGCAGGTGATCCCGTGGAACTTCCCGCTGCTGATGCTGGCGTGGAAGATCGCTCCGGCGCTGGCCTGCGGGAACACGGTGGTGCTCAAACCGGCCGAGACGACGCCGCTGACCGCGCTGCTGTTCGCCGACATCTGCCGGCAGGCCGAGCTGCCGCCCGGGGTGGTGAACATCGTCACCGGCGCGGGCGAGACCGGCGCGGCGGTGGTGGGCCACCCCGATGTGGACAAGGTGGCTTTCACCGGTTCGACCGAGGTAGGGCGGATCATCGCCCGCGCGGTGGCGGGCACCGACAAGAAGCTGACCCTGGAGCTGGGCGGCAAGGCGGCCAACATCGTGTTCGAGGACGCCGCGATCGATCAGGCGGTGGAGGGGATCGTCAACGGGATCTTCTTCAACCAGGGGCATGTGTGCTGCGCCGGGTCGCGGCTGCTGGTCCAGGAGTCGATCCAGGACGAGCTGCTGGCCTCGCTCAAGCGCCGGCTGGCCACGCTGCGGGTGGGTGACCCGCTGGACAAGAACACCGATGTGGGCGCGATCAACTCCGCCGAGCAGCTCGCCAAGATCCGCGAGCTGTCGCAGATCGGTGAGTCGGAAGGGGCCGAGCGCTGGTCTCCTGCGTGTGAGCTGCCCGAGCGGGGGTTCTGGTTCCCGCCGACCCTCTTCTCCGGGGTCGCGCAGTCGCACACCATCGCCCGGGACGAGATCTTCGGGCCGGTGCTGTCCGTGCTGACCTTCCGCACGCCCGCCGAGGCGGTGGAGAAGGCCAACAACACCCCGTACGGGCTGTCGGCCGGCATCTGGACCGAGAAGGGCTCGCGCATCCTGTGGATGGCCGACAAGCTGCGGGCCGGGGTCGTGTGGGCCAACACGTTCAACAAGTTCGACCCCGCCTCCCCGTTCGGCGGCTACAAGGAGTCGGGCTACGGCCGCGAGGGCGGGTTGCACGGGCTGGAGGCGTACCTTGATGTGTGATCATCGCCGTCCCCGTCGCGCCGAGCGGCGGGCGCAGGCCACCAGGGGCCACGCCTTCGCCCGGGCCGGGCGGCCCGTCCGCACCGGCTGGTACGCCCACCGCTGCGGCGTGAGCCGGTGCGGCCAGGTCTTCGTGCCGGTCCAGATGTCGCAGGAGTCCACGTGGAGAGGGCGGGGCGATGAGTAGGTTGTCCGTCAGAAAGACCTACAAGCTGTACATCGGAGGGGCGTTCCCGCGCTCGGAGAGTGGGAGGTCCTACCCTGTGACCTCGGCCAAGGGCGAGTTCCTCGCCAACGCGTCCCGTGCTTCCCGCAAGGACGCCCGAGACGCCGTGGTGGCCGCGCGCAAGGCCTTCCCCGGCTGGTCGGGCGCGACGCCGTACAACAGGGGGCAGATCCTCTACCGCGTCGCCGAGATGCTGGAGGGCCGTCGCGGCCAGTTCGCCGACGAGCTCGGCGGCGGCAAGAAGGCGGCGCTGGAGCAGGTGGACGCCGCCGTCGACCGGCTCGTCTGGTACGCGGGCTGGTCCGACAAGATCGCCGCGGTGCACGGGGCGGCCAACCCGGTCGCGGGCCCGTACTTCAACCTGTCCTCGCCCGAGCCGACCGGCGTGGTGGCCGTGATCGCGCCCGCCGATCCGCTGCTCGGGCTGGTCTCGGTGGTGGCGCCCGTGATCGTGACGGGCAATACCTGCGTCGTCGTGGCGTCCGAGCCCGCGCCGCTCGCGTCGATCACGCTGGCCGAGGTTCTGGCCACGTCCGACCTGCCGGGCGGCGTCGTGAACGTCCTCACCGGCCACCAGGCCGAGCTGGCGCCCTGGCTGGCGGCGCACATGGATGTCAACGCGCTCGACCTGACCGGGGTCGAGGACGCCGACCTGGCGCTGAGCTGCGAGCAGGCGGCGGCCGAGAACCTCAAGCGCGTCCTGCGCCCCTCCCGGGAGGACTGGGCGGCCGATCCAGGGACCGGCCGGATGACCCGGTTCCTGGAGACCAAGACGGTCTGGCATCCGGTCGGGATCTGAGCCGTCACGTGCTGAGCAGGCCTCGGGCGCGCAGGTCGGACAGGATGCCGGAGGGCAGTGCGGGGCAGTCCCGTACGGAGACCTCCGTCAGCCCTGGCAGGTCGGCGACCGACCCGAGGTCGCTCAGCGCGGAGCATTTCCACACCTCCAGTGTGCGGAGGGCGGGCAGGCCGCTGGGGTCGCCGAGGTGGTCCATGCCCTGGAGGGTCAGCTCGCGCAGGGCCGGCATGCGGGCCAGCGCGGAGAGGTCGGTCAGGGTCGTGGCGTAGCACAGGTTGATCTTGCTGATCGATGGGTGCCCTTCGAGCCCGTCGAGCGAGGTGAGCGCTCGGAGAGGTCCGTCAGGCCCTTGCACAGTGGTCCAGGCGGAGCGTCCGCAGCATCGTCAGGTGCCGCAGGCCGATGATGGAGTCGCGCCTGCGCAGTGTCAGCTCGGTGCGTCCCTCGGCGGCGAAGGCCGGGGCGAGCAGGTGCTCGGCGAAGCCGTCCGGGTCGAGGGCCTGTGGCCAGAGCCTGAGCAGGTTGTCGAGGGCGGGTTCGGCGACCTCCGCGAACTCGGCGGCCAGCTCCAGGGCCTCGCCCTTGCCTTCGAGCGCGAGCCGCCGGACGATTTTCCAGGCGTTCTTCGGGGACGTGGACGGCAGCTGGGCGCGGAGAGCGGAAAGATCAACTGATTGCATGCCACGGCACCCTAGGGGTGGCACGGACAAACGGCTGTGAATCAGGAGGAGAAGCCCGGCGGCCGGACCGGTGGGTGGGCGGACTGGAGCTGGGCCGCCAGGCCGAGGAGGTGCGGCTCGCCGCCGGGCGGGGCGACGATCTGGACGGCGATGGGCAGCCCGCTGGAGTGCGTGGCCAGGGGGACGGTGATGGCGGGCCAGCCGCACATGTTCCAGGGGCCGGTGGCGGGGGCGTACCTGACGTTGGCCACCGCGTTGCGGACGAGGCCGCGATCCCCCCAGCGCTCGGCCTTCGGCGGGACGGTCGCCAGGGCCGGCATGAGCAGCACGTCCGCGTCGCCGAACCACTGGTCGGCCCCGTAGCCGCTCCAGCGTTCGCGGCCGCGAACGCCGTCCAGCTTGAGCGCGGCGAGCACCCGCCCGGTGCGGGCGAGCGCGAGGGTGCGGCGTTCGAGCCGGCGCCGGTCGAGGTCGCCCAGCGAGGCCGCGGCCCTGGTGAGCCAGGTGGCGATCGTGGCCGGCCCGAGCCAGGCAGGCAGCCTGTGGCCGTGCTCGACCACGGTGTGCCCGGCCAGGCGCAGCGTCTCCGCCGCCCCGCGCACCGCGGCCTGGAACTCCTTGTCCATGGGCAGGCCGGCGGGCAGCGGCTGGGGCGCGTACGCCACCCGCAGGTCGAACGGCTCCGGGCTCTCCTGCGGCGGCTGCGGCTCCCAGATCTCGTCGTCGTCCGCCCAGACCGAGCGGAGCATGAGCGGCCGGGGCTCGACGCGGCTGCCGCCCCGCCAGGACTCCGCGAGGGCCGGGTCCGCGGCCAGTACGGACAGCGCCAGCGCCAGGTCGGACGCGGTCGTCGCGAGAGGGCCGTTCTCCGACAGGCGGTCCCAGTCGTCGGCCGGTGGCGGCACGAGCCCCGCGCCCGGCTTGATGGCCAGCACGCCGCAGCAGGCAGCGGGGATGCGGAGCGAGCCCATGCCGTCGTTGCCGAGCGCGACCGGTACCATGCCCGCCGCCACGGCCGCGGCGCTGCCCGACGACGACCCGCCGGCCGTGCGCGACGGGTTCCAGGGGTTGCGTACGATGCCGTACGCGCTGTCGCCGAACGCCGTCAGTCCCAGCTCCGGCATGTTCGTCAGGCCGACCACCACCGCGCCCGCCGCGCGCAGGCGCGCCACCGTCGGGTGGTCGTCCGGCGCGGGCGCGTCCGCCGTGGCCCCGGACCCGGCACGGGTGGCCTCGCCCGCGACCTCGAGATTGTCCTTCACCGCGACCGGCACGCCGGCGAGCGGCAGCTCCGCCAGGTCGCGCCGCTTCTGCAGGGCCTTCGCCTCCTCCACGGCCTGCGCTCTGACCAGCCGGAACGCCCCTACCTTGGGATCCCGCTCCGAGATGGCGTGAAGGTGCTCCTCGACGACGGTCGTGGCCGTGACATCCCCACGCCGGACGGCCGTCGCGATCTCGATGGCGGACCTGCCTGTCCACAACATGACTAGAGTCTGCCTGCTGCCCGCTCGCCTCGATAGGGCCCCGCTAGGGTCGGTACACGTGAACGGACCGTCCCTTGCCCTCCGCCAGCGCTCTCTTGGCGACCCGGCGACCGAGTTCCCGCTGTTCCCGCCGCTGACGCGCGGCTGCCCGAAGACCAGTACGGACGAGATCGCGTATCCGCTCGAGATCACCTACGACTACGCCCGAGTGGACCGCCGCCTGTTCGAGCAGGAGCCGGGCACGGACATCGCGCGGTGGGCGCCGCTGCTGCCGCCGCTGGAGGCGCCCTCGCTGGGGGAGGGCGGGACGCCGCTGGTGGAGTTCGACGGCATCTACGGTGCGCCGCGTTCAGCGGCGCACCGCAGATCGCAGAACTGCGTCTATGTCAAGGACGAGTCCCGCAACCCGACCTGGTCGCACAAGGACCGCCTGAACCGGGTCGCGGTCAGCGCCGCCGTCGCCTCGGGCGCGCCCGGGGTGGTCGTGGCCTCCTCCGGCAACCACGGCGCGTCGGCCGCCGCCTACGCCGCCCGGGCCGGACTGCCCGCGATCGTGCTGACCTCGGCGGACTCGCCGCCCGCCGTGCAGGCTTTCGTCCGCGCGTACGGCGCCAGGGTCCTCTCCGTGCCCGCCGAGAAGCGGTGGCCGCTGCTGCGGGAGGTCGTGGACCGGCTCGGCTACCACCCGGTCAGCAACCAGACCGTGACGCACACCGGGCATCCGTTCGGGCCCGAAGGGTACAAGACCATCGCCTACGAGCTGTTCCTGCAGCTCGGGCGCGTCCCCGCAGCCGTCTTCACGCCGACCGGGTACGCCGAGCTGCTCTACGGCGTGTGGAAGGGGTTCGTGGAGCTGCGGCTGCTCGGGCTGGCCGGCACCGTGCCGCGGATGTTCTCCTGCGAGACGGCCGCCGGCGGGCCGCACGCGCGGGCCCTGGCCACCGGCACCCCCGCGGCCGTCGTCGAGGTCGGGTCCAGCGACGCGTACGGCATCGCCGGGCCGGTCGGCGGGCACCGAGGGGTCGTGGCCGTGCGGGACAGCGGCGGCGCGGCCCTGCTCGTGACCGACGAGGAGCTGCGGTCGGCGCAGCGCGACCTCGCCCGGCAGGGGTTGTGGCAGGAACTGTCGGGGGCGGCCGGGCTGGCCGGATACCGGCAGGCGCGGCTGGACTTCGACGGGCCGGTCGTGTGCGTCGCCACGTCCAGCGGGTTCAAGGACGTGGGGGTGGGGGCCGAGCGGTTCGCAGTTCTCGAGCACCCGACGCTAGAGGATCTTGCTCCAGACGCGTAGCGGGCCGATCGTGGCGAAGCCGTGCTCCACGGCGTCCGCCGGGTCGATCTCCCAGCCGACCAGGGGGCGGCCGGGGTGGAGGTCGGCGGCCATGGCCAGGGTGCCTTCCCACGCGGTGCCCATGTCGCAGCCGGAGGCGTACACGTTGGAGACGCCCACGACCTGGTCGCGGGCGGTGAGCACCGAGCCGCAGACGATGTCGCCCTCGATCCGGCCGCAGACGATCGTGACCTCCTCCAGCAGCGCCGGCAGGAACAGGCCCGTGACCCCGCCCACGAAGCACGCCTGCTCCCACTCGCCCAGCGTGGCGGCGTCGTTCACCACCTCCCAGGCGATCGCGGGCTCGCGCCGCTCCGGTGGCTCGCGGTGGATCCACTGCGCCTCGAACAGCACCTCGAAGCCCGGCAGGTCGAGCGTGGCGAAGCTGTCCTTGACCGACGCGCCCGGACCGGCGTCGATGTGGTCGAGCACGTCGGCCGCCGTCGCGTCGGGGGAGAGCGTGACGGCGTCCGGGTAGAGGGGTGGCGTCCTGGCCGGGTTGGTCCAGGCCAGGGCCGTGAACGTGCCCGGCGAGCCGTGCGCGCGGCACATCGCGTCGCACCACTCGGCGTTGTCGCGGGCGGCGGTGGCCACGCTCGTCATGGTCGTCTCTCTTTGGTACGGCGGGTGGGAGGCGCGGTGAGCGGGTCCTCCGGCCAGGGGTGCTTCGGGTAGCGGCCGCGGAGCTCTGCGCGTACGGAACGGTAGCCGTCACGCCAGAACGACGCCAGGTCCGCGGTGACGGCCACCGGGCGGCCCGCCGGGGAGAGCAGGTGCACCAGCACGGGCACGCCGGAGATCTCGGGCGTCTCCTGCCAGCCGAACAGCTCCTGCAGCTTGACCGCCAGCACCGGCTGGTCGCCGGAGTAGTCCACGCGGACCTGGGAGCCGCTGGGCACCTCGATGCGTTCGGGGGCGGCCTGCTCCAGGCGCTCGCTCCAGGGGATCAGGCGTCTGAGCGCGGTGGCGACGTCGATGCGTTCGAGGTCGGCCCGGCGGCGGGCCCTGGACAGCTCCGGCTCCAGCCACTGGTCGGCCAGGTCGATGAGGGCGTCCATCGAGGGCCAGGGGGCGCCGATGGCGCGGTGGCAGAACGCCAGGCGGTCCCTCAGCTCTCTGGCCTGTTTCGTCCAGGTGAGGACGTCGGGTTCCGTGCGGAGGCCGTACAGGATGGCCTCGCGGACGTCGGCGTCCTTGAGCGGGGCGGCGGAGAGCTCGATCGCGCCCAGCCGCTCGACTGTCCGGGCGAGCACGTCGCCGCGGCGCGAGCCCGGGGGCACGTGCCAGGTGATCTCGTGCTCGGTGGTGGTGGGGTGGGCCAGCCTGGCGGTCTCCTCGTCGATCTCCACGGCCTGCCTGATGCGGGCCGACGCGGACCCCGTCGGCCGGTCGGCGATCGCGATGGCCAGCCACGTGGCGGTGTGCAGCTTGGAGCCCTCCGGGAGCTGCGCCTGGGTGCCGGAGGCCATGAGGTAGCCGCCGCCCCGCCGGCGCGCCACCCGCTCGGGGAACGCCAGCGCCACGGCCGTCCCGGCCAGCGCGTCATCGGCCTTGGGCGCCTCCTCCGTTCGCGGCGCCACCCGGCCGGGCTCCCCAGGAGTACCCCGCCCCTCCGTCCCGGCCGTGACACGCCCACTCGGGCCGACGGGCGTTGCGCCGTGTGGAGCGCGCGGGTCCGTGGTGTGAGGAGCCGGCGGGGTTGCGCCGTGTGGAGTCGGTGGGGCCGCGCTGTGTGGAGTCTCGGCGTTCAGCGGGTGCGAGCCGGGCGGGGTCGTGTCGTGGGCCTGGGCGGCGGTGCGCTGGAGGCGCCGGGCCTCCTGGCGCCAGCGGGCGGCGAAGCCGGTGCCGCCCCTGCGGGCCGCGCGCCAGACCTCCACCAGGTCGTCGCCCGCGTCCCGGGGGAGCTGCTCCGACAGCAGGGCCACCACCTCGGCGGCCCGCGGGCCCAGGTCGAGCAGGGCCCTGGCCAGGCGGGGGTGCACGCCGGCGAGCGCCATCCGGCGGCCCCGGTCCGTCACCCGTGAGGCGCCGTCGAGCGCGCCCAGCGCCTCCAGGGTGCGGGCCGCCGCGGACATCGCGGCAGGCGGCGGCGGGTCCAGCAGCGCCAGCCCGGACGCGTCGGGGGTGCCCCAGCAGGCCGCCTGCAGCGCGAACCCCGTCAGGTCCGCGAGCGCGATCTCCGGGCGCGCCTGATCGGCCAGGCGCTCGTGGTCGGCCGCCGACCAGCACCGGTACACCGTGCCCGCCGCCTCGCGGCCGGCCCGCCCCGCGCGCTGGCCGGCCGATGCCTTCGAGACCCGGACCGTGGTGAGCGAGCCGAGGCCGCGGGCGTGGTCCGTACGCGGCTCGCGCGCCAGGCCGGAGTCGACCACCACCCGGACGCCCGGGACGGTGAGGCTGGACTCGGCGACCGACGTGGCCAGCACCACCCGCCGTGCCGAGCCGGGCGCGAGCACGGCGTCCTGAACGTGGGCCGGTGCCTGGCCGTGCACCTGGAGGACCTCGACGCCGTCGAGCATCCCCGCGACCTTGGCGATCTCGCCCACGCCCGGCAGGAAGCAGAGCACGTCGCCGTCCCGCTCCGCCAGCGCCCTGCGCACCACCGAGGCGACGTGGGAGAGCAGGGCGGGATCGACGCGGAGGCCGTGCGGCGGGGCGACCGGGCGCGTGGACGGGGCCCACACCGTCTCGACCGGGTACGTGGCGCCGGTGGCCGCGACGACGGGGCCGCCGAGCAGCCGCGACCACGGCTCGGCGTCGGCGGTGGCGGAGGTGGCCAGCAGGCGCAGGTCGGGGCGGAGCGTGTCGCGGACGTCCAGGAGGAACGCCAGTGCCATGTCCGCGTCCAGGTGGCGCTCGTGGCACTCGTCGAGCATGACCGCGTCCACGCCGGCCAGCTCCTGGTCCCGCTGGAGGCGCTGGAGCAGGATGCCTGTGGTGACCACCTCGACCATGGGGTTCGCGCCCACGTGCCGCTCGCCCCTGATGGTGTGGCTCACGCCCATCCGCCGAGCCGCCGCGCGTACGGCCAGGCGGCGCGGCTCGGCCACCAGTACCCGCATGCCCGTCTCGGCCAGGGCGAGCGGCACGACCGTCGTCTTGCCCGTGCCGGGAGGGGCCGTGAGAACCGCGCTGCCGTGCCGGTCGAGGACGCCGAGCAACTCGGCCAGGACGTGCCGGATGGGCAGCGAGTCGTGGCGCATCAACGCTGGACGGGGACGCCGGTGCTCGGGATGCCGGCGGCGGAGAGGACCGCGTCGAGGAGGCCGGGGAAGCGGGAGTCGAGGTCGTCGCGGCGCAGGCTCATGTACTTCAGCCGCCCCTCCTGCTTGGTCATGACCACGCCGGACTCGCGCAGGGTGCGGTAGTGGTGCGAGGCGGTCGACTTGTGCACGCCGAGGTCGTCGCCCGCGACGCCGCACGTCATCTCGCCCCGCAGAGCGAGACGTACGACGATCTCCAGGCGCACCGGGTCGGACAGCGCCCGCAGGACCTCCGTGAGCTGGATGTTCTCCGTCGAGGGGTGCGGTAGCAGGCGCATGGTGAAACACTACCTCCGACTTATTGTTTGACAACAATCCAACTATAAGACAGTTTGATGGGTGTCTAACTCTCATGGCGCTGGAGGATGCATGAGCTCCCGGCTCTACCCGCTTGCTGTCGGAAATTTCGCGATAGGTACGGGCATGTTCGTGACCGCCGGGCTGCTGCCGCCCATCTCGAAAGATCTGGGGATCTCGTCGTCGGCGGCCGGGCAGCTCATGACCGTGTTCGCGTTGGCGTACGCGCTGCTGTCGCCCGTACTCGCCGCCCTGACCGCCCGCCTGTCGCGCAAGACCCTGCTGGTGGTGGCGATGGGCGTGTTCGTCTTCGGCAACGTGCTGACCGCGCTGGCTCCGACGTACCCGCTGGTGATGGCCACCCGGGTGATCTCGGCGGCGGGTGCGGCGATGTTCACGCCGACCGCCTCCGGCGTGGCGAACGCGCTGACCGAGCCCGAGCGCCGCGGGCGCGCGCTCGCACTGGTGATGGGCGGGCTGACCGTGTCGTCCGCGATCGGCGTGCCGCTGGGCACCTGGCTGGGCGGGGCCTCCGGGTGGCGGGCCACGCTCTGGATGGTGTCGGGGCTGGGCGTGATCGGGTTCATCGGCGTCGCGGCCGTGGTGCCCTCGGTGCGGATCCCGGCGTCGGGACGGCTCAGGGAGCGGTTCGCACCGCTGGGCGACCGGCGGGTGCTGGCGGTGCTGACGACGCAGTTGCTCATGTTCGCGGCCGCGTTCGCCGCGTACACCTACATCGGGTCGCTGTTCGACCTGCCGCTGCCGGCGGTGCTGTGGGCGTGGGGGCTCGGCGGCATCGTGGGCAACCAGCTCGGCGGGCGCTTCACCGACCTGTACGGCCCGCGCAGGATGGTGCTGCTCGGCCTGGCCGCGAGCACCGTGTTCATGGCCCTCATCCCCATCGCGAACATCGCCCTGCCCGTCGCCCTCGTGTGGGCGTTCCTGTGGGGCGCGCTCGGCTGGCTGGTGGCCCCGGCCCAGCAGTTCAGGACGGTCGGCGCCGTGCCCGGCAACGTGCCGATCGGCCTGGGGCTGCTGTCGTCCGCGCAGTACGTCGGCCTCTTCGTGGCCGGGCTGGCCGGTGGCGCCGCGCTCGACTGGTACGGCCGGGCCGGCGTGGTCGTGCTGGCCACCGCGCTCGGACTGGCGGCGCTGCTGTTCACGCTGGCGACCTACCGCCCGGCGGCGATCTCCCCGAAGGAGGGCGTGGCCGTCGGGTAGCCCGGCGTCGACATAATAGTGATCATGAGCGATCTCCGGAATGAGGAAGGCGACGGCGAGCCGCCCATGCGTCCCGAGGGGGACCCGCGCACCGAGCCCGCGCCCTTCGGGGCCGTGGTGCTCCTGACGGCCGCCTCGGCGGTGGCGGTCATGGGTCTCGCCGCGCTCCTGTCCCACCCGCCCGGGCTGAAGTTCCTCCTCCTGGGGCCGATCGCCCTGGTGGTGTTCGAGGTGGTCGTTCACGAGGTGTGGTGGCAGCGCTGGTGGGGCGCGATCCCGGGAGCGGTGGCGGGGCTGGCGCTCTACTTCGAGGGCCGGCCCACGCTGGCCGACATCATCGGCGACTCCTGGGCCCACCCCGTCGCGTACGTGGCCGCCTGGACCCTCTTTGCCGTCGTCTTCGCCCTCTGCAGCCGCTATCCCCGGGCCGGCTGAGCGCCGCGCCCGCGATCTTCTCCGCCGCTCAGGTGACACCCGGTCGCCCCGCAGGCGGACGACCGCCGATGGTCGCGGTGCCTACCGTCGTCCCCATGTTGAACAACCAGGTGACATTCCGGCGCGTCGCGGCAGGCACGCTGCTCGTCGTGGCCCCGCTGCTCCAGGCCGTCGCCGTCGTCGTCGACCCCGGCACCTGGGGCGACGACAGGGAGGCGGTCAGCTACGGCGACAACCCCGCGCTCGCGCAGACCGAATCGGCGCTCTACCACTGGAGCTGGCTGCTGATGGCCGTCGCGGCCCTGGGCCTGGTGCACCTCACCAGGCGCAAGGCCACCAGGCTCGGCCACGTCGCCGGCGCCGCGACGGTGGTCGGCTACATCTCCGCCTCCGGCCTGCTGATGACGGACCCCGTCGAGTGGTGGCTGGGGCAGCACAACTCACCGGAGCAGGCGCAGAAGATCCTCGACGAGATGCTGAACCTGCCCGGGGTCATCTTCGGCTTCCAGATGCCGTGGATGTTCTTCGCGATCCTCGGCCTGCCGCTGCTGACCGCGGCCGTCTGGCGGACGGGCTTCGTCGGGTGGTGGGTGCCGCTGCTCGTCTTCGTCGGCTACGTCGCCTCGTTCCCCATCCCGTACGGGCCGGTGACCGTGCTGTTCTGGATCCTGCCGGCCATCGCGCTGGGCTGGACCGGCATCAAGGTTCTGCGCATGGGCGACGAGGCGTGGGCGGCCTACTATCCCTCCCGCGAGAGGGCCGCCGTCAGCCCATTGCCGGAATCCAGCCCGCGGTGACCGCGAGGATCACGAAGAAGCCGAGGATGATCCGGTAGATCACGAAACCGGTGAAGCGGTGGTGGCTGATGTAGCGCAGGAACCAGGCCACGGCCGCGTAGCCGACGATGAACGAGATGATCGTGGCCAGGATGGTGGGCCCCCAGGCGGGTGCGGGGCCCTTGCCGATCTTGGCGAGCTCCAGCAGCCCCGACGACAGCACGGCCGGGATGGCCAGCAGGAACGAGTATTTCGCCGCGTCCTCGCGCCGGTAGTCGAGCAGCAGACCCGCGGTGATCGTGCCGCCGGAGCGGGACACGCCCGGGATGAGGGCGAGTGCCTGGGCGAAGCCGTACACGAGGGCGTGGGTGAAGCTCAGGTGCTTTTCGAGCGTGAGCTTGTTGCGGGCGGTGCGGTCGGCGAACCACAGCACACAGCCGAACACGATCAGTGTCGTGCCCACCAGGCGCAGGTCGCGGAAGACCGTCTCGATCTGGTCCTTGAACACCAGGCCGAGCACGCCGATGGGGAGCGAGCCGACGATGACGTACCAGCCCATGCGCGCCGCCCAGTGCGTACGCAGCTCCTTGACGAACAGCGACCGGAACCAGGTGGAGATGATCTCCCAGATCTCCTGGCGGAAGTAGATCAGCACGGCCGCCTCCGTGCCGAGCTGGATCACCGCCGTGAACGCCGCCCCCGGATCCTGCCAGCCGGCGAGAGCGGAGACCACCCTGATGTGGGCGCTGGAGGAGATCGGCAGGAACTCCGTGAGCCCCTGGACCAACCCCAGAACCACCGCTTCAAGCCAGCCGATCACGACGACACCCTCCGAGGACGCGGCACTGACGAGGTGAGGCTAGCGGATACGGGGGCCGCAGGCGTCCGCTAGGCCTGCCATGCCGCGGCGTCGGCGGCGGCGTACTCGGCGAAGTCGCGGGCCGGGCGGCCGAGGGCCTCGCGCACGCCGTCCATGACGTGGGCGTTGCGGCCGTCCAGGATGCCGGTGAACAGAGCGGCGAAGCCCTCGGCCTCCTCACGCGGCACTCCCTGTGCGATCGCCCCCGCCACGTACTCCTCCGGCGTCACCGGTACGAACGAGATCTTCCTGCCGGCGGCCTCCGACAGCTCGTCCGCCACCTGTGCGAAGGTGAGCAGCCTGGGTCCGGTCAGCTCGTACAGCTTGCCGGCGTGGCCCTCCTGGCTGAGCGCGGCGGCGGCCACGTCCGCGATGTCCTCCACATCCACGAACGGCTCGGGCACGTCGGCGGCCGGAAGCACGATGACGCCCTCCCGGACCTGGTCGAGGAGGAAGCCCTCGCTGAAGTTCTGCATGAACCAGCTGCAGCGGACCACCGTCCACTCCGCGCCGGACTCCTGGACGGTGCGCTCGCTGGCCTGCGCCTCCGGCTCGCCCCGCCCGGACAGCAGGACCAGCCGCCGCACTCCGGTGGTCACGGCCAGCTCCGTGAACGCCTTGACGTCGTCGTACGCGCCGGGGAAGGCGAGGTCGGGATAGTAGGAGAGGTAGACGGCCGTCGCGCCGTCGAGGGCCTTCGGCCACGTGGAGCGGTCCTGCCAGTCGAAGAGCGGGCGCGACCCGATCCGCACGGGCAGGTCGAGAGCGGTGAGCCGGTCAGCCACACGGCGGCCGGTCTTGCCCGTGCCGCCCAGCACCAAAATCGTCATATGCCTAGTAAGCCGCCATACCCATAAGACTCTCCATGGTTGAGAAGCGCATTCCCATATGCGATCGTCTAGCCCATGGATCACCTCGCGGCGCTCCTCGACGGCCCGCGTGCCCGTGGCGCCTTCCTGCTCCGCTCGATCCTCGATCCGCCCTGGTCGCTGCGGATCCAGGACGAGGCCCCGCTGTCGGTCATCGCGCAGGTGCGCGGGGAGTCGTGGATCGTGTACGACGACGCCGAGCCCGTACGCCTCTCGCCGGGAGAGGTCGCGATCAGCCGGGGGCCGGAGCCGTACACGGTGGCCTCGGATCCGGACCTGGCGCCGCAGATCGTGATCCACCCCGGCCAGCACTGCTCGACGCCCGACGGCCGGCCGCTCCACGACGACATGGACCTGGGCGTGCGTACGTGGGGCACCGACCCCCACGGGAGCGCGGTGCTGCTCACCGGCACGTACAACCTGGAGGGCGAGGTCAGCAGGCGGCTGCTCGAGGCGCTGCCGCCGCTGCTCACGCAGCCGGGCGACCCCATCATGTCGCTGCTCGGCGCCGAGATCGTCAAGGACGAGCCCGGGCAGGAGGCCGTCCTCGACCGGCTGCTCGACCTGCTGCTCATCGCGGTGCTGCGCTCGTGGTTCGCCGCCCGGTCGAGCGAGGCGCCGGGCTGGTACCGCGCGATGGGCGACCCGGTCGTGGGCCGGGCGATGCGCCTGATGCAGCACAATCCGGCCCACCCGTGGACGGTCGCCGCCCTGGCCTCCGAGGCGGGCGTCTCCAGGGCCTCGCTGGCCAGGCGCTTCACCGAGCTGGTGGGGGAGCCGCCGATGTCCTTCCTCACGGACTGGCGCCTGGCGCTCGCCGCCGACCTGCTGCGCGAGCCGGACGCGACCATCGGCTCGGTGGCCAGGAAGGTGGGGTACGGGAGCCCGTTCGCGCTCAGCGCGGCCTTCAAGCGCGTACGGGGGATCAGCCCGCAGGAGTACCGGACCGGAGCCGGCGGAATGTGATGAAACCTCTGCTGCTGCTGGACGTGGACGGCGTCCTGAACCCCATGGGGCGGCCCGCCCCCGACTTCAGGCGCTACCGGTGCACGATCGGCGACGACACCTACATCGTGAACCTCAACCCGAGGCACGGCCGCCGGCTCCTCGACCTGGCCCTGACCACCGGCTCCGAGCTGGTCTGGGCGACGACCTGGGAGCAGCACGCCAACGACTGGATCGCCCCCAGGATCGGCCTGCCCTCGCTCCCCGTCATCCCCATGAACCCGGACGTGCCTTCCGAGCACGGGGAGATGTTCAAGACGCCGCGCGTGGCCGAGTACGCGGGGCGGCGGCCGTTCGTCTGGTTCGACGACCAGGTGTGGGCGGAGGACGAGGAGTACCTCAGGGTGCATCAGGGTCTGGCTGATTTCCTCCTCATCCACGTGGAGCCCAGAACGGGACTGACCAGCCGCCATCTGGGCATGGCGCATGAGTGGCTGACCCTTACAGGGTTTTCTCAGGGTTCCTGACGGGAGTCCGTGGGTCCGGCTGTCCGTTTCACAGGTAGGTCGTCACACACGGAGGAAACATCATGTACCGCTCACGAGAGCACAGGATTCTGGCCGGCGTCTGCGGCGGTCTCGCCGACAAGATGGGCCTGCCCCCCACCCTGGTCCGCATTCTCTGGCTGCTGCTGTCGCTCATCCCGGGACCGCTGTGGGTCGTCTACGTCGCCATGTGGATCCTCATCCCGGAAGAGCCGAGGGGCTACCGTACGGCGGCGTAGCGTGCGCGGGCGAGCCGCCGCAGGCGGTGGGAGCGACGGCGCGCCGCCGCTCCGCGTCGATGCGCTCCTCGAGCCGGGCGACGTCGTCGGTGTCCAACGGCCGCCGCCCGCTCACCCGGTCGGTCAGCTGGTACTGCTTGTACGCCCGCCGCCGCTCGGCCGAGATCGTCTTGCGCGCCACGCCGTACAGCCAGGCGATCTCGGTGCCCAGGTCGGCCCGGTAGGTCTGCGCGGAGTCGAGCACCGCCATGAACACCTCCGCCACCAGGTCGGCGACGGTGTGCGGGTCGTCCACACGACGGGCGAGGAACCGGGTGACCGCATCGACGTGCCGCCGGTAGAAGGCCTCGAATGCCACGGCGTCCGTGGCGATCTTCGGCTGTTTGCGACGCACCGGCGTGCTCCCTTCGTCGGTTCACGCCCCTGCTTGGTAAGAAGTGGAAAAATGGTTACAAGAGTGGCGGCAGGGCCATGCGGGATCCCGAGTTCAGGCAGCTCGGGAGGCGGCTTATCCTCGAAGGATGAGGGCAAGGCCGCTGACACTCATCCAGGACGATCTCGTCGATTACGACACGGCGATGGAGCGCATGACCGACATGGTCGGCCGGCGCCAGCGGGACGAGCTGCCGGACACACTGTGGCTGCTCAGCCACCCGTCGGTCTACACGATCGGGCGCCGCACGCCGATGGCCCACCTGCCTGACCCCTCGCGGGGCATCCCCGTCATGGAGACCGGGCGCGGCGGCCAGCTCACCTACCACGGGCCCGGGCAGCTGGTCGGCTACCTCATCGTCAAGCTCGACGAGGACCAGGGCATCGTCGACTACGTGCGCGAGGTGGAGCTGCGGCTGGTGGAGGCGCTGGGCAAGCTGGGGCTCTCCGCCGAGCGCCGCGACACGCCGCCGGGCTCCGAGCTGCTCACCGGCGTCTGGACGACCGAGACCGGCCGCAAGATCATCTCGATCGGCATGCGGCAGAGCCGGGGCGTCACGAGCCACGGGTTCGCGCTCAACGTGGACGGCGACCTGGAGCCCTGGAACTGGGCGATCGCCTGCGGGATGCCCGACGTGGACATGACCTCGCTCAAGCGCGAGCTCGGCACGGCCTCGATGGCCGAGGTCCGCACGGCCGTGGCCGCCGCCTTCGAGGCGTCCTGACGGTTAACTGCGCGGGAAGACCTGCACGTCGGCGTCATGTCCGCCGCCGCTGAGCTTGCCGTCGCAGGTGTACAGGGGTGCCTCGAGCGCTTCGGCGAGTGCCAGATAGGAGGCATCGTAGGCGGTGTAATTGTGCCGCAGCTCCCAGATGCGCTCCGCGACGCCCTTGATCTCGTAACGGGTGATCTTCAGTGCGAGATAGTCGGCTCGTGCCAGCTCGGCCGCAGACGTGCCGAGCTTGCCGCCGAGCACCAGGCCCCGCAGGGTCGAGAGAACCTCGACATCGAGCAAATGGGGGGCATGGACGCTTGCCTGGAGGGCGTCGATGAGCTCAGGATCCGCTTCGCGTCCCGTCAAAGCCCCGACCATGGCGGACGAGTCGATGATGATCAACGCCTGCCCTCATGGACGGCCTCGAGGATGTCAGCGGTAGAGGGCCCCCGGGAGCGATCTCGGGACTTGAGCCGCTTGACTATTTCGGCATTGGTCGGCCTGGCGGCGATATCTGCCAGCTCCCTCGCGACGTAAGCCGAAAGGGACATGCCGGCTTCGGCCGCGCGCTCCTTCAATGACTCGGCGACAGATTCCGGGACATCGCGGATGTAGAGCGTTGCCATAAGATGATGCTAGCAGGTTGCTAGCACGCGGGTACGGCCGGTGTCAGCCGTACCCACGCGGGCGTCAGGAGACCGGGACCTCGTCGATGGTGCGGCGGGGGCCGGTGAACCAGTGCTTGGCCGACAGCGTCCACCACAGGGCGATGCCGATCAGCACGACCCCGACCGCGATCGGGGCGTAGTTGACCGAGGTCCAGGTGAAGTCCTTGTTGCCGGGCACCCCGGCGGGCGAGAACGGCATGATGAAGTAGATCGAGATGATCACGATCTCGACGCAGGCGATCCAGCACAGCGCCTTGTACTTCCTGCCCAGCGTCCACGGCCCGGGGACGAACCTGTCGCCCATGCGCAGCCGCAGCCAGATCGGGATCAGGAACGCCAGGTAGAGGCCGATGACCGCGATCGACACGACGGCGAAGAACGCGACCGGGGTCGTCGAGCCGGGAGGGGCGTAGAGGGCGGGCAGCGTGATCAGCGCGGCCACGGCGCAGCCGGCCAGGATGGCGTTGACGGGGGTGCGGTTGCGGTCCACCTTCGACCACAGCCGCCAGCCGGGCACCGCGCCGTCCCGGGAGAACGCGTACGTCATGCGCGACATCGAGGTCACGCAGCTCATCCCGCAGAAGAACTGGCCGATCGTGGAGATCGCGAAGATCGCGGTGGCCAGCGGCGAGGAGAGCGCGGTCGTGAAGATGGCGCCGACGAAGCCCAGCTGTTTGTTGATCTCGTCCACGTTCGTGGCCGCGAACAGGAACGACAGCAGCAGGATCCAGCCGCCGATCGCCGAGTAGAAGATCGACTGCCACAGGCCGCGGGCGGCGGTCTTCGCCGCGCCCTGCGTCTCCTCCGACACGTGCGCGCAGGCGTCGAAGCCGGTGATCGTGTACTGGGTGAGCAGGAAGCCGAGCGGCAGGACGTACAGCCAGAAGGGCAGTCCCCGGTCGTCCGGCGAGCCGAAGCCGGAGTTGTTGATCATTTCGGTGAACACGAAGCCGAGTGACTGGTGCCGGGTGGGCGCGAAGACCAGGATGGCGACCACGACCGCCGCGCCGGCGACGTGCCACCAGACCGAGATGTTCTGCAGCAGCGAGATGAGCCGGTGGCTGTAGATGTTGATCAGAGCGTGCAGGACCAGGACGATCACGAACAGCAGGAACGCCTGGTGGAGCGTGCCCTCCCAGGCGCCGCCGGTCAGCCGGCTGATCGTGATGTTGAGGAACGTGGCGCAGCCGTAGTCGACCGACGCGGTGACGGCGATGAGGCCGATCAGGTTGAGCCAGCCGGTGAACCAGCCGTGGATCGGCTTGCCCAGCGTGGCGGCCCACCAGTAGATGCCGCCCGCCGTCGGGTACGCCGACACCAGCTCCGACATGCAGAACCCGATGATCAGGATGAACAGGGAGATCAGCGGCCAGCCCCATGAGATGGCGACGGGGCCGCCGTTGTTCCAGGCTTGTCCGAAGGTCGTGAAGCAGCCGGCGAGGATGGAGATGATCGAGAAGGAGATGGCGAAGTTCGAGAAACCGCTCCAGGTGCGGGCCAGCTCCTGCTTGTAGCCGAGCTCGGCGAGTCGCCTGGAATCCTCTTCAGTGGTCATGAGGTCTCCCTGGGGGGCGCGGAGGACGCTCTATTTGGACTACATCTAGACCATTTCCCGGTCGAGGACAAGGCGTTACGGATGGGTTTCGGGCTAGTCAGGCACGTGGCCAACCTTCAGGATGATCTTCCCGCTCAGGGAGCCGTCGAGCTGGGCGGCCTTCGCGCCCCCGAGGTCCTCCCACGAGCCGTGCCGGCCGATCTCGACGGAGAGGTCGCCGGCGGCCACCAGGGCGAGGAGGTGGGCCAGGTCCGCCGCGGGGGCCGCCACGTCGCCGAACGAGCTGAGGGACTTGGCGGGGCCCAGGGAGAACGTCGAGTTCGGGGGGAAGACGGCGGACTGTCCTGATGCCCAGCCGACGCTCTGGAGGTTGCCGCCGGGCTGCACCAGGGACCAGGCGGTGACCAGCGTCGGACCGCCTACCGTCTCGATCGCGACGTCGACCGGCTCGACACCGTCCAGCCCCACGACCACCTCGACACTGCCCGGCCGTCCCCGCCCCACGACCGCCTCGACACTGCCCGGCCGTCCCCGGCCCGCGGCCGCCTCGACACTGCCCGGCCGTCCGTGTTCCTCGGGCGCGTCGG
This sequence comes from Nonomuraea sp. NPDC050786, assembly GCF_040654115.1. Lineage (NCBI taxonomy): Bacteria > Bacillati > Actinomycetota > Actinomycetes > Streptosporangiales > Streptosporangiaceae > Nonomuraea > Nonomuraea sp. NPDC050786. Next base: position 318,341 of record NZ_JBFAHJ010000001.1, on the reverse strand, counting down.
CGAGGCCGGCGGTCAGGTGGTGGGCGCGTTCCGGCCTGCTCACGGAGGCGATGACGTGCGCGCCCGACCGCCGGGCCAGTTGCACGGCCAGCCGCCCCACCGCCCCCGACGCCCCGGTGACCAGGATGCGCGAGCCCGGCGCGGGTCCGGCGGCGCGCAGCGAGCGCAGCGCCGTGAGGCCGGCCATCGGCAGCGCGGCGGCCCGTACCAGATCGACCTGGTCAGGCACCAGGGCCAGCGAGCCGGTGTCGAACGCCGCCCGCTCCGCCCACGCCCCCGCTCCGAACGCCGCCACCCTCGCGCCCACGCCAGGGCCCGTGCCGTCCTCGGCGGCCCGCACGACGACGCCGGCCGCGTCGTAGCCGAGCACCGTGCCCTGCGGCAGGCGGGCCATGTGCCGCAGGTCGCTGAAGTTCACGGACGCGTGATGGATCTCGACGAGCGCCTGACCGGGACCCGGCACGGGCTCGCGTACCTCGGCGAACCGTCCCTCGCCCCCTGGACCCGACACCAATGCGCGCATGTGCGACCTCCCTGAACCGCAGAATCCGGACTGTCGGTCCGTTTCGATGGCAGGGATAGTATGGGGACCGGTAGTCCGGTTGCAAGCCGAGGAGGGTGAGAGGTGCGGTCAGACGCCACGCGCAACCGGGAGGCGATCCTGCGGGCCACGGAGGACCTGCTCGCCACCCACGGCGCCGAGCACATCTCGCTCGATCGGGTGGCCGCGGCGGCCGGGGTGGGGAAGGGCACGCTGTTTCGGCGCTTCGGCAGCAGGACCGGGCTCTTCCAGGAGTTGCTCGCCGAGCGGGCCGCCGCGCTGGCGCTCGCCATCGAGTCGCCCGGCTCGCCGCTCGGGCCCGGCAGCCCGCCCAAGGAGCGGCTGCTGGCCTTCCTGGACGAGCTGGCCGAGCTGGCGCAGCGCAACCTCGCGCTCTTCGCCGCGCACGAGCGGGCCTGCGCCGATGACAAGTATCGGGATCCGACCTATCTGCGCTGGCACGCTCACGTCACCGCGCTGATCGCCGAGGCCGGGGCGGGCGGCGGCGAAGGCCGGCTCGACGCGGAGTTCGCCGCTCACGCGCTGCTCGGCTCCTTCGACGCCGACCTCGCCCGGCACGTCATGGCGGACGGCGGGCCGGCCCGGCTCAAGTCCTCGGTCAGGGGCCTGGCCGCAGCCCTCCTCGCCTGAACCTACGACTGCTGCTCGCCGAACGCGTCGGTCGCCGCCTGGCAGAACGCCTTGAGGTCGTCCGGCTTACGGCTGGTGACCAGGGTGTTCGGCCCTTCCGTGCACACCACGACCTCCTGGTCCACCCACGTCGCCCCCGCGTTGCGCAGGTCGGTCTGCAGGCTGGGCCAGGAGGTGACGGTACGGCCGCGCACGACGTCCGCCTCCACCAGCGTCCAGGGCGCATGGCAGATGGCGGCCACCGGCTTGCCCGCGTCGAAGAAGGCGCGGGCGAACCGCACGGCCCGCGGCTCCATGCGCAGGAAGTCGGGGTTCGCGACACCCCCGGGGAGCACGAGGCCGTCGTAGGAGGCCGGGTCGGCGTCGTCCACCGTCTCGTCCACGGCGAACCTGTCGGCCTTTTCCAGGTGGTTGAACGCCTGGATCTGGCCCGACTTGGTGGACACCAGCTTGGGTGTGCCACCCGCCTGCTTGACCGCCTTCCACGGCTCGGTGAGCTCCACCTGCTCCACTCCTTCGGGAGCGACCAGGAACGCGATGGTCTTGCCGTCCAACATGTGAACTCCTCCCTTGGTTGCATGTCCTCTCCCCCCTTTCCGAGGGGGCTGGGTGTATGCGTCTTGTACGGGGAGGGGGTATGCCGTTCGCCATCCGCTCCGGCCGGCGGCATAGTGGTGCCGGACTCCCGGGGGGCGCCGTGTCAGGGAGCTACCACGGTTGGTGAAAATTTACACCGAAAATGGAAACGAGAGTGAAACAATTTTCCGCCACTCGTTGACACGCGGACTCCGTATGGTGTGCCTTTCTCTACACAGGAAAACCCCCGCCTGAAGGTGAGGCACTTATGAGGAAATGGTTCGCGCGCCTGGCTGTGCTGGGTGTCGCGCTGTTAGTGGCAGGTCAGGGCGCGACGGCGGCCCATGCTCAGGAACCTGCGGCGGGGAAGAAGGTCGTCCGCATCGGGGCCACGCAGTCCATGGACTCGATGAACCCGTTCCTCGCGGTCCGCCTGGTCTCGACGTCGATCCACCGCTGGATGTACGGCTACCTCACGGTCCCCGACTCCAAGACGCTGCAGCCCAGCCCGGACCTGGCCGAGTCGTGGACCACGTCGCCGGACGGGCTCACGTGGACGTTCAAGATCCGCCAGGCCAAGTGGTCGGACGGCCAGCCGATCACGGCCGACGACGCGGCGTGGACGTTCAACAAGATCATGACGGACGAGGCCGCCAAGACGGCCAACGGCCCGGCAGTGGAGAACTTCGCGAGCGTCACGGCCAGCGGCCAGGACCTGACGATCAAGCTCAAGGCCCCGCAGGCGTCCATGCTGGACAACCCGATCCCGATCATGCCGAAGCATGTCTGGGAGTCGGTCACCGACCTGGCGAACTACGACGCCGAGAAGTACCCGGCGGTGACCAGCGGCCCGTACATCGCGATCGAGCACAAGAAGGACCAGTACGTCAAGCTGCAGGCCAACCCCAACTACTGGCGGGGCAAGCCCAAGGTCGACGAGCTGCAGGTCATCTTCTACGACAACCCCCAGGCCGCGATCGCCGGTCTGCAGAAGGGTGACATCGACCTGATCGGCCGACTGTTCCCGCCCGAGTTCGAGGCCATCCAGAACAACCCGAACATCGAGGCGTGGAACACGCAGGGCCGCCGCGCGGCGTACCTGCAGATCAACCACGGCGCCACCACCACGGACAACAAGCCCGTCGGTGACGGCCACCCGGCGCTCAAGGACGTCAAGGTCCGCCAGGCGCTGCACTACGCCATCGACAAGCAGAAGCTGGTCGACGAGGTCCAGAACGGCCTGGCCAAGCCCGCCGACGGCTCGATCGTGCCGCCGATGTACAAGGACTTCTTCTGGGAGGCCAGCGGCGACGAGAAGGTCACGTACGACCCCGCCAAGGCCAACAAGATCCTCGACGACGCCGGCTACAAGAAGGGCTCCGACGGCGTCCGCACGATGCCCGACGGCAAGAAGAAGCTGGAGTTCCGCTTCACGATCCACACCGACACCCCGATCGAGGACAAGCTCGCCGAGTACCTGACGGGCTTCTTCAAGGAGGTCGGCATCACGCTGACCACGGTGAAGCTGGAGTCCAGCAAGTTCACCGAGGAGACCGGCACCACCGGCAACTTCGACATCGCGATCAGCGGCTGGTCGGTCAACCCCGACCCCGAAGAGGTCCTGGCCACCCACCTGTGCAGCCGCAGGCCGGCCCCGAACGGCGAGGGCGGCGGCACCGAGTCGTTCTTCTGCGACGAGACCTTCGAGAAGCTCTACCAGGAGCAGCTGAAGGAGCTCGACCGGCCCAAGCGCGCCGAGATCATCAAGCAGATGCAGGAGCGCCTCTACACCCAGGCCCCGATCATCGCGATCTACTACCCGAACGACCTCGAGGGCTACCGCAAGGACCGGATCACCAGCATCACCCCGATCCCTGAGGACAAGGGCCTCCTGTACGGCGGCAGCGGCTACTGGCCGTTCTACACCGTGGACGTCAAGGCCACGGCGGCGAGCGGTGGCAGCGGCTCCGGCGGCGGCTCCAACACCGGCCTCATCGTCGGCATCGTGGGCGGCGTCGTGGTCATCGGACTGGCGGTCTTCCTCCTGAGCAGGCGGCGCAAGAGCGTCGCCGACGAGCGCGAATGACCACTCCGCTAGAAGCAGCAGAGCCCGCCGCCGTCCAGGCGGCGGGCCCTGGTGACGAGCGCTCCACCCGCCGCGGCACGCTGCAGTACGTGCTGTCCAAGGCCGGTGGGGCGCTGTTCAGCATCGCCATGGTGATCGTCGGGACGTTCTTCGTCTTCCGGCTGCTGCCCGGCGACCCGGTGCGGAACCTCGCGCAGGGCCGCAACATGACGCCGGACCAGCTCAACCTCGAACGCCACCGGCTGGGCCTGGACAAGCCGTTGATCGACCAGTTCTTCCAGTTCGTCGGTGACACGCTCAGGCTCGACCTGGGCACCTCGTACGAGTACAAGCGGCCGGTGCTGGACCTGATCGGCGAGCGCATCGGCCCCACCCTCCTGCTGGCGGGCACGGGCCTGGTCATCGCGGTCAGCCTGGGCATCTGGCAGGGCACGCGGGCGGGGTGGCGGCCCGGCAGCAGGTTCGACCGGTTCTCCACCGGCGTGTCGCTGCTGCTCTGGTCGGTGCCGACGTTCTGGCTCGGGCTCCTGCTCATGATGGTGTTCGGCGTGGGCATCGGCCCCATTCCCGGCATCTTCCCCTTCAGGGGCATCGAGAGCGTGGACGCGCCCGACGGGTTCGCCTACGTCCTGGACGTGGCCTCGCACATGGTGCTGCCGTGCCTGACCCTCGTGGCCGTGGTGTACGCGCAGTACCTCCTGGTCATGCGCTCCTCGCTGCTGGAGGAGGTCAGCCAGGACTACGTGACCGTGGCCCGCGCCAAGGGCCTGCGGGACGACGAGGTTCGCCGCCGCCACGCGGTGCCCAACGCGCTCCTGCCCACGGTGACCCTGGTCTTCATGCGCATCGGATTCGTGGTCGGCGGCGCGGTCACCGTGGAGACGATCTACACCTGGCCCGGACTGGGACAGCTGTTCTACGAGGCGGTCAGTGTGCCGGACTTCACGCTCATGCAAGGCACGTTCCTGCTGATCACCGTGTCGGTGATCGTCATGAACACGCTGGCCGACGTGGTCTACCACATGCTCGACCCGAGAGTGAGGTCGGCATGACGAGTGTCGCCGCGGCCCGCAGGCGGCTGGCGCTGAGCCGCTTCTGGGCCGAGTTCCGCCGTCACCGGGCCGGAACGGTCGGCCTCGTGATCCTCGTCGTCGCCGTGCTGCTCGCGCTCGTCGCGCCGCTGTTCATCAGCGAGGACGTGACCAGCGTCGTCAAGGGCACGGGTGAGAAGTGGGCGGCGCCCAGCCTGGGCGAGCCGTTCGGCACCGACGAGTCGGGCCGCTCCATCCTGCTGATGGTCTGGTGGGGCTCGCGCACGTCGCTGCTCATCGGCTTTCTCGCCGCGTTCCTCAGCATCGTGATCGGCCTGGTGGTCGGCGTCGCCGCCGGACACTTCCGCGGCTGGCTCGGCGGCGCGCTCATGCGGGTCACCGACTGGTTCCTGGTGCTCCCCTCGCTGGTCACGGCCCTGGTGCTGGCGGCCATCCTGGGTGGCAGCACGGTCACCATCATCATGGCGATCGGGATCACGACGTGGCCGTCGACCGCCCGGCTGATCAGGGCGCAGACGCTCTCCGTGGAGTCCCGACCGTACATCGAGCGGTCGAGGGCGCTCGGCGGCGGGCACTGGCACATCACAACCCGGCACGTGCTCCCCAACGTGGCGCCGCTGCTGCTGGCCAGCACCACGCTGGAGGTGGCCAGCGCGATCGTCACGGAGTCCACGCTCGCCTTCCTCGGCGCCAGCGCCAACAAGACCTCGTGGGGCACCATGCTGCGCGCCTCCTATGACTTCGGCGCGGCCACGCACCAGGCGTGGTGGTACATCCTCATCCCCGGCCTCGCCATCCTGGCCGTGGTCATGGCGTTCACCCTGGTGGGGCGGGCGCTGGAGGCCGTGCTCAACCCGCGGCTCAGGAGGGCGGCATGACGTTGCTAGAGCTCGACGACGTGTCGGTGACGTACCGCATCGCGTCGGGTGAGGTGCCCGCCGTACGCGGTGTGTCGCTGACGCTCGACTCCGGAGCGGCACTCGGAGTCGCCGGCGAGTCGGGATCCGGCAAGTCGACACTGGCCATGGCGCTGCTGCGGCTCCTGCCCCGCGACGCGCACGTCGGCGGCCGGATCCTGCTCGACGGCGAGGACATCCTCACCATGAAGTGGGGCCGCATGCGTGCCGTGCGGTGGGCCGAGGCCTCGATCGTGTTCCAGGGCGCGCAGCACGGGCTCAACCCGGTGCGCAGGATCGGCGACCAGATCGCCGAGCCGCTGCTCGTACACGGCCTGGCCAAGCCCGACGCCGCCGGCAGGCGCGTGGCCGAGCTGCTCGAACAGGTCGGCCTGCCCGCCTGGCGGGCCCGCAGCTACCCGCACGAGCTCTCCGGCGGGCAGCGGCAGCGCGTGATGATCGCGATGGCGCTGGCCTGCTCGCCGCGGCTGATCATCGCCGACGAACCGACCACTGCGCTCGACGTGATGGTGCAGGCCCAGGTCCTGAGCCTGATCAAGGAGCTGGTCGCCGAGCACGACATCTCCCTGATCATGATCTCGCACGACCTGTCGGTCCTGGCGGACGTGTGCGACCAGCTCGCGGTCATGTACGCGGGCCGCGTCGTCGAGCACGGCCCGTCCGCCGAGGTGTTCCACGACGCCAAGCACCCCTACAGCCGGGCGCTGGCGGCGGCGTTCCCCACGGTGGGCGACCCGGCCTCGCGGCTGGCGCCGAAGGGCCTCGGCGGCGACCCGCCGGACCCCATGCAGCTCCCGAGCGGCTGCGCGTTCCACCCGCGCTGCCCCGTGGCGCTGGACGAATGCCCGACGCTCGACGTGCGGCTGTGGCCCGCGGGCGAGCGCCGTACCGCCGCTTGCGTGCACGTACGCGAGAAGGAGGGGGCCTCATGACCGAGACGCAGACCACCACGGAGGCCGTCTCGACGGCCCGGCCGAGCCTGCTGGAGGCCCGCGACCTGCACGTGGAGTTCTCCTCGCGCGGGCGCCGCGCCAAGGCCGTGGACGGCGTGAACCTGGCCGTCGGCGAGGGCGAGATCGTGGCCCTGGTCGGCGAGTCGGGCTGCGGCAAGACCACCCTGGCGCGCACGCTGCTCGGCCTCGAGCGCCCCACCTCGGGCGAGATCCGGTACGGCGGCGCCGCCCTGGACTACGGCTCCAGGGCGCTCAAGGCGTACCGCAGGCAGGTGCAGCTCGTGCTGCAGGACCCGATGGGCTCGCTCAACCCCAGGCAGACCGTGTACGAGGCGGTCGCCGAGGGGCCGCGCATCCACGGCCTGCCGGACGAGCGGGAGGTCGTGGCCGAGGCGCTGTCCAGGGCCGGGCTGCGGCCGCCGGACCGGTTCTTCCTGCGCTACCCGCACGAGCTCTCCGGCGGGCAGCGGCAGCGGGTGGTGATCGCCGGCGCGCTGGCGCTGAACCCCAAGGTGCTGATCGCCGACGAGCCGGTGGCCTCGCTGGACGCCTCCGTACGCGGCGAGATCCTGGCCCTGATGCTCAAGCTCCGCGATGAGCTGGGGCTGTCGGCGCTGGTCGTCACCCACGACCTGGGCCTGGCCTGGAACATCGCCGATCGGGTGGCGGTCATGTACCTGGGCCGGATCGTCGAGTCCGGCCCGGTGGAGCAGGTCCTGACGGCGCCGCGGCACCCGTACACGCAGGCTCTGATGTCGGTGCTGCCGGAGTCCCCCGAACGGGTCGTGCTCACCGGCGAGCCGCCGGACCCGACCAGGATCCCCGGCGGATGCCGCTTCCACGCCCGCTGCCAGGTGCTCGCGTCCGGGAAGGCGGCCGAGGCGGGGGTGGACGCCAGGTGCCGGTCCGAGCTGCTGGACATCCTGCCCGCCGTCCCGGACGCGCAGGCGGCCTGCTACTACGCGGACGTGACCGGTTAGCTCAGGTCGGCGTCGTGGACGAGGATGGCGGCCTGTACGCGGTTGGCCAGGCCCAGCTTGGCCAGCACGCGGCTGACGTGCGCCTTCACCGTGGCCTCCGTCAGGCGCAGCTCGCGGCCGATCTCCGCGTTGGACAGGCCGCGGGCCAGCGCCCTGATCACGTCCTCCTCCCGGCCGGTGAGCTGGGCGAGCTGCCTGCGGGCCGCCTCGGCCCGTGAGGGCGCGCGGTCCACGTAGGCGGCGAGCAGGCGCTTGGTGACCGAGGGGGAGAGCATGGCCTGGCCGCCGGCGACCGTGCGGACGGCGGCGGCCAGCTCCCTCGGCGGGGTGTCCTTGAGCAGGAACCCGACCGCGCCCAGGCGCAGCGCCTCGTGCACGTAGGCGTCGAGGTCGAACGTGGTCAGCATGATCAGCTTGGGCGCGTCCGGCTCGGACATCAGGCGGGCGGCGGCGGTCAGGCCGTCCATGCCCGCCATGCGTACGTCCATCAGCACGACCTCCGGCCGCAGCCGCCGCACGGCGGAGAGCGCCTCGGCGCCGTCGCGCGCCTCGCCGGCGACGGCGATGTCGCCCGCCGCCTCCAGGATCAGCCGCAGCCCCGAACGGACGAGCTCCTCGTCGTCCACGATCAGCACCCTGATCACGCCGGGATCCTCGCGCTGACCAGGAAGCCGCCGCCGTCCTGGGCGCTGGTGCGCAGCGTGCCCCCGAGCAGCTCGACCCGTTCCCGCAGCCCCACCAGTCCCCAGCCCGCGCCGGGCAGCTCCCCGGGCGGCGACCCCGGCGCCTGGTTGCGCACCTCCACCTCCAGCTCCTCGGGGCCGTAGCGGATCAGCACGTCCGTGGCGGCGTCCCCCGCGTGCTTGTGCACGTTGGTGAGCGCCTCCTGCACCACCCGGTACGCGGTCCGCTCCACGCTCGCCTCGACCGCTCGCGCCTCGCCCTCGTCGCGCCTGGTCACCGCGATGCCCAGGGCCCGGGACTGGTCGAGCAGCCGGTCGAGGTCGCCGAGGGTGGGCGGCGGCCGGAGCGGGGAGTGCTCGGGGGCGCGCAGGACGCCGAGCACGTCGCGCAGGTTCGCCAGGGCCTCCCGCCCGATCCCGCCGATCAGGGCGGCGGCTCGCTCCGTCTCCTCGTCGGACGCCCGCATCTCCAGCGCGCCCGCGTGCAGCACCATGAGCGAGACCCGGTGTGCGACCACGTCGTGCATCTCCCTGGCGATCCTGGCTCGCTCCTGCGCCCTGGCCTGCTCGGCCCGCATGACTTGCTCGCGCTCGCGGCGTTCCGCGCGCTCCCTGGCCGCGTCCAGGCGGGCGCGGACCAGGAGGCCGAGCACCAGTGGCAGCCCGATCACGGCCAGCGCCAGGGCCGGCGCGTTGCCCGTGGTGGCGGTCATCAGCTCGTGCGGGCCGCCCCACTGCGCGCCCACCAGCGCGGTGATCCCGCACACGGCCAGGCAGCCGCCGAGGTAGGCGGCCAGGCGCCGCCCGCTCAGGGTCAGGCCCGCGTAGTAGGAGGCCACCAGCAGCGGCGGCCACATCACCAGCCACACGTAGCCGGCGGCGCCCACCGCGGCCAGCGGCCACCAGGACCGCCGCGCCCGCCATGCGGCCAGGCCGGCGACCGCGGCGACCGCGACGAGCACCGGGAGTGGCAGGCTCGACGGCACCCCGACCTGCCCCTTCACCACGAACAGCGAGGCCGCGAAGACCCCTCCGCCGAGCAGCACGAACCGCATGCCTCACAGCGTATGGGCCGCCCGGAAAAGGACATTACGACGAAAGTAGTAAGAGCCGATCGACGATCGGGGCGTCCTGGGCGGGAGTTTTCGGCACCAGCCTGGGCCCATGCGTAAAACCCTTGCGACAGTCGTGATCTCCTTGGCCGTCCTCGCCGGAGCCGCTCCGGCGCACGCGGCCGATCTCGCCCTGCCGAAGCCGACCGGTTCCCGGCCGGTCGGCACGGCCAGCCTGCACCTGGTCGACTCGAGCCGCCCCGACCCGTGGAACCCCGAGGCGTCAGAGCGGGAGCTGATGGTCTCGCTCTGGTACCCGGCGAAGCGGGCCGTGGGGCGGCCGGCGCCGTACATGACGTCCCAGGAGTCCGCCGCCGTGCTCAAGGACTTCCCGGACGTGCCTCCGGACGCGCTCACCAGGACCAGGACGTACGCCCGGCTCGGCGCGCCCGTGAGCCCCGGCCGGCACCCGCTGGTCGTCATGTCGCCCGGCTTCTCCTTCCCGCGCGCCACCCTGACCTCGTTGGCCGAGGAGTTCGCGAGCCGCGGCTACCTGGTGGCGGCGGTGGAGCACACCTACGAGTCGGTCGCGACCACGTTTCCCGACGGCCGGACCACCACCTGCCTCGCCTGCGTGAAGGGTCAGGACAGTGCGAAGGTGGCCGCGGGACGGGTCAAGGACGTGCGGTTCGTGCTCGGCGAGCTGGTCAAGGGCCGGTGGGGCAGGGCGGTCGACCGGTCGAGGATCGCCATGATCGGCCATTCCATGGGCGGGTACGCCACCGCCCAGACCATGCTCGCGGACACCCGGATCAAGGCCGGCGTCAACCTGGACGGCACGTTCGCGCTGGACGAGCCGCTCGACCGGCCCTTCATGCTGGTCGGGGCGCCGGGGCACGCCCCCGGCTACGGCTCGTGGGACAAGGCGTGGGCCGGCCTGACGGGCTGGAAGCGCTGGATCACGGTGGTGGGGACCGACCACGGGGCATTCGTGGACTACGCCGTGCTCAGGCCGCGGCTCGGCCTCCCGGCGCAGCAGCTCGACGGCGCGCGGGCGCTGCGGATCGTCCGCGCTCACCTGGTCGGCTTCCTCGACCGGCACCTCCTCGGCAAGCCGGCCCCGGTCGAGGACTATCCCGAGGTCTCCGATCACACCCGGAACGCGTCGGCGTTCTCCGAGGCCCATTGAGCGAAGCTGCGCGCGTCCCGGCCGGTGATCTCGCGCACGGTCGGGACCACGGTGTAGCCGACCTCGGGGGTGTTGCCCAGGGCGTGGACGAGGAATTCGATGGTCTGCTCGCCCATGCCGTCGGCCGCCCACTTGGCCCGCGCCTCGTCCACGGTCAGCTCCACGTACTCGACGGGGCTGCCGATCGACGTCCCCAGGATCTCGACCTTCTGCCTGAGCGTGATCGCCTCGGGACCGGTCAGCACGTAAGTCCTGCCGCCGTGGCCGCCCTCGACCAGCACCGTCGCGGCCACGGCGGCGATGTCGCGCTCGTGCACGAGGGCGCTCAGCCGGTCGCCGAACGGCTCCTTGATGACGCCTTCCGTCTTCACCGTCTGCGCCCACCAGCGCAGCGTGTTGGACATGAACTCGACCGGGTGGAGCAGCGTCCACTCCAGGTCGGTCGCGGCCAGCGCCTGCTCGAGCGGGCCGTCCGCGCGGCCGCCCAGCACGGTGACCCGTCGCACGCCCGCCTCGACGGCCAGCTGCGCGATCGCGGCGCCGTCCGGCAGGGGCGCGTAGTCGTCGCCCGCGAAGTTGATCAGGTGCACGCCGGTGACGCCCTCGAAGGCGTCCTTCAGCGAATCGGGCCTGGCAAGGTCTCCGGCGACGACCTCGACGCTCTCGGGGAGGCCGGCCTTGGCGGGGTTCCTGGTCAGGGCGCGTACGTGCTGCCCGGCGGCGAGGAGCTCCTCGACGACGAGACGGCCGACGGTCCCGGTGGCTCCGGTGACGAGGATGGTCATGGCGAACCCCTTATTTCTCTGGAACGGAACGTTCTGCTCTTAGATTAGCAGAACGGAACGCTTTATTCCACATAGTTCTTGAGCGTGATGGCGTTCGCGGCGCGGTGGATGGGGCCGGCGATCCTGTCGATCATCCGGTCGCGGCCGGGCAGGTGCGGGAGCAGCCTGATCATCCTGGTCTGGAACCAGATCGCCACGGGGGAGCCGATCACCATGCCCTTGACGTTGGCCGGCCCGAGCGCCTGGTTCGCCTCGACGAACTCGCGCAGCTCGCGCTCGTAGCCTTCCGTGCCGCCGCCCTTCGCCAGCTCGCCCGCCAGCACGTACGCGCCCACGAGCGCGAGGCTCGTGCCCTGGCCGGAGGCCGGCGAGGCACAGTACGCCGCGTCGCCCACGAGCACGACGCGTCCCTTGGACCAGTGGTCCATGTGGATCTGGGTGACCGAGTCGAAGTAGAAGTCCTCGGCGTCGCGTACGGACTCCAGCAGCGCCGGCACCTCCCATCCGACGCCCCGCATGGCCTTCACCAGCAGGTCCTTCTGGGCGCCGGTGTCGCGGTGGTCGTAGGCCAGCGGCTCCGAGGACCACATGAACAGGGCCTTGGCGCCGGTGTCCTGCCTGGTGCTGTAGACGTTCGCGGTCCTGCCGGGGGCGGCGTGCACGGCCTCCTCGCGGTCCAGGCCGAGCTTGTTGGGCACCGTGCAGATGGAGATGTAGTAGCCGAGGTCGCGGGCGTACCGGGACTCCTCGCCGAAGGCGATCCTCCTGGTGGTGGAGTGCGCGCCGTCGGCGCCGACGACCAGGTCGAACCTGCGCGGCGCCGAGCGCTCGAACGTCACCGTGCCGTCCTCGGCGATGCCCGTGACGGAGTCGCCGAAGACGTACTCGACGTCGTGGCGCGTGAGGTCGTACAGCAGCTCGTTCAGGTCGCCGCGCATGATCTCGACGTCGTCGCCCGTGCGGCCGCCGAACAGGGCGGCGTCCATCGCCGCGACCTTTCTGCCCCTGGCGTCGTAGTGGGTGGCGATCCGCATGTCCGTGCTCCTGGCGCGGACCGCGTCCATGATCCCCATGCGCTCGACCACCTGGAGGGCGGCGCCCCTGATGTCCACCTTGTAGCCGCCCTCGCGGATCGCGGGGGCCCGCTCGACCACGGTCACGTCGAAGCCGTGCCGCTTGAGCCAGTACGCCGTCGTCGTGCCGGCGATGCTCGCGCCGGAGATGAGGATGTTCGTCATGGCCATGACAGTACATACGTCTCAGACGCTTGTCTAGGACGAATTTTCAAGACAGTTGTGCTAGTCTCCGGGCATGGGAAACAGGGAAGATCTGCTGGCCGGGGCGAAGCGGTGCCTGATCGAGAAGGGCTATTCGCGGACGACCGCGCGCGACATCGCCAACGCTTCCGGGGTGAGCCTGGCGGGCATCGGTTACCACTTCAAGTCGAAGGAAGCGCTGATGAACGAGGCGCTCTTCGAGACGATGCGGGAGTGGGGGGACGAGCTCGGGGCCACCCTGGCGGCCGACGTCAAGGCGGACGCGACGCCGCTGGAGCGCTTCGAGGCGGCCTGGGACCGGGTGACGGAGTCGTTCTCCAGGCTCCGGCCGCTGTGGGTGACCCAGTTCGAGCTGCTGGGGCAGATCGACCACGTGCCCGAGGTGCGCGAGCAGCTCGTGCGCTCCATCAAGGAGGCGCGGGTGGGGCTGGCGGAGCTCTTCGAGGGGCTGGAGCCGGGGAGCGATCCGGAGCGGGAGCGGCTGGTGGGGACGGTCTACCAGGCGATGCTGACCGGGTTCCTGTCACAGTGGCTGCTGGACCCGGACAGCGCGCTGTCGGGCCGCGAGGTGGTCACGGCCCTCCGCATGATCACGTCCTGACGGTGGGTGCGGTCAGAAGGCGCTGATGGTGGCCGGGGCGCGTTCGGCGCGGCTCAGGGTGCGGATGACCGCGGTCGCCCCGTGCCGGTGGACGGCCAGCCGGGCCAGCAGTTCCACCACCGGATCGATGATCGACGAGGGCAGCTCCGGTGTGTCCAGGCCCACGCTCGCCGCCAGGTCGTCCGAGTGCACGACCAGCTCCACCAGCCGCGTCAGCAGGAAGTCGTCCAGCCGCAGGGCCCAGCCCGACCACGGCAGGTCCACGACCCGGTCGGCGGGCTCGGCGGGCAGGGCGGCGCTCTGCAGGTCGAGCAGCGCCTGCGCCCTGTCGGCCAGCGCCGCGGCGCCGTCCGCCGCGGCCGCCTGGCCGCCGCGCCTGACGCTCACGTTGCTCTCGTGGTCGAGCCCCGCCTGCACCCACGGCGACCTCGAATAGTGCTCCAGGAGTCCGATCGGCTCCTGCGGCTGCCCGTTGGGCGCGAGCACGTCACGGACCCTGACGAGCTGGTGGGCCAGGTGCCCGGCCAGCCCTCCGACGCTGAACTCGGTGAGCGCGCTCGGCTTGTCCCAGGCCGCCGCCACCGCCGGAGCGCGCAGCAGTGAAACCGCTGATGCCGCGGCCACCAGATAGGACTGCCTGATTCCCCCCATTTGACGCCCTTTCCCCTGTTTCAGGTGGTAACTCGGGCCAAGACTATCCCTCCGACAATCAGGGCGAGCGCCGCCATCCTGCCCAGTGAGACGGGGTCGTCGTTGACCACGATGCCGAGGGTGATCGCGCCGGCCGCGCCGATGCCGGTGAAGACGGCGTACGCGGTGCCGACCGGGAGCGTGTTCATCGCCTGGGAGAGCAGCCATACGGCGGCGGCCATCAGCGCGAGGCAGACGAGCGTGGGCACGGGCCTGGTGAAGTTCTGCGTCGGCTTGATGCTCTGCGACCACGCCACCTCGATGAGGCCGGCCAGGGCCAGGATCAGCCAGTTCATCGGGCCGCGTCCTTGAGCGCCGCGGCCAGGGATTCCTCGTGCCGGTCGCGCAGGTGCGCCAGCGCCGGGTCGAGCCGTGCGTTGACCAGCTCCGCGTGGATGAACGTCACGTCCTCGACCCGGAAGTGGCCCTTGAAGAAGTCGCGCAGGTAGCGCTCCTGGTGGTCGTACGGCTCGCGCGGCGTGCCGGGGCCGTACGCGCCGCCGCGCGCGCTCGTCACCACGAACGAGCGGCCTTCGAGCGACATCTTGGGGAACGTGATCTGGTCCAGCCAGGCCTTCAGCGACGAGGGAATCGCATAGTTGTACATCGGCGTGCCGATCAGGATCACCTCGGCCGCCACCACCTCGTCCAGCAGCGGCTCCACGATGGCCCACGCCTGCCGCTGGGCGGGCGTACGCACCGCCTCCCGATAGCGCGAAATGTCGGTTATCTCGTGCTCGAGGATGTAGTCGCAGAGCTCGGTCCACGCCTCGCCGATGTGCGGGACCGGCTGCGCGGCCAGGTCCCGGTACGCGTACGGGCGACGGGGATGTGCCGCCCGCCACGTCTCGGCGTACACCGCGGACAGCCTCCGCGAGAACGACCCCGCCTGGCGTGCGCTCGCGTCCAGATGCAGCAGCATGATCTCTCCTTGCGACTCTAAGCGGACATGCTGTCCACTTCACTATAACCGGACGCAATGTCCACTTACAATGGACGCATGGAAAGAGCCGACGCCGCACGCAACCGAGCGCGGATCCTCGAGGCGGCCGCGCTGCTGTTCGCGGAGCGGTCCCCGCAGGACGTGACGATGGACGACATCGCCAGGAAGGCGGGAGTGGGCCGGGGCACGCTCTACCGCCGCTACCCCGACCGGGCGTCGATCGCCGTCGCGCTGCTCGACGAGCACGAGCGGGCGCTGCAGGACCGGTTGCTGCGCGGCGACCCGCCGCTCGGCCCGGGAGCGCCGCCCGTCGAGCGGCTCGCCGCGTTCTACGCCGCCATGGTGCGCCTGCTGGAGGACCACCGCCACCTGGTCCTCGGCTCGGAGGTGGGCCGGTCGCGCTTCGAGACGGGCGCGTACGGGTTCTGGCGGGCGCACGTGCGCGCGCTCGTGGTCGAGGCCCGCACCCCGGGCCCCGACGCCCTGGTGGACGTCCTGCTCGCGCCCCTGGCCCCCGAGGTCTACGGCTACCAGCGCTCGGAGCGCGGGCTGACCCCGGAGCAGATCACCGAGGCATTGGCCAGGCTCGCGGCGATCCTCAGGCCAGAGCCTTGCGGATCGCCGATCTGATGAACGCGCGGGCCAGCCTGCCCCTCCTGAAGCGGCTCAGCACCGGCGCCGCCGTGCCGTACCGGCGGGCCCGCACGTCGGCCACCACCTTCTCCGGCGCCCCCAGCTCGACGAGCACGTCCAGGGCCTCCCGCTTGCTGATCAGCCGCCCCTCCCGCAGCGTGACCGTGGCCCTGGCGACCGTCAGCATCCCCAGGTCCACCCAGATGTCGCGCAGCCAGCGCCGCCGCCCGCGCGTCTTGACGAGCCAGAAGTCGCGTAAGTCGGCCCGTACGAACTCGGCCACCTCCTCGTCGGACACCGGTGGCAGCAGGCCGGCGGGCGGCGGGCCGTACAGCTGGAGGGCCCCGTCGTGCAGCTCGCGGCGGGTGATGGCGGTGACGGGGCGGCGGAAGATCCGCTCCTGCGCCCACGTCACGTGCTCGGCGTCGGGATCGGCCAGCTCCTCCCTGGCCATGTACGAGCAGTGCAGCCGGGCCGCCAGCGGCTGGTCGAGCCCCCGGTGGACGGCCTTGATGCGGCGCCACTGCTCCATCGTCACCGGCATGCCGACGACCGCGATCAGGTCCAGGTCGCTACGCCCGGGCTGGTAGTCGTCGGTGGCCAGCGAGCCGTGCGCCCATAACGCGACCAGGGGAACGGTCTGCTCGATGCCCTGGAGGAAGTCGCTCAGCAGTCGTTGAGTCGCTGCGTGCATAGTGGCCACTATGATCCATCGGCCGCTGAGTGGGAAGGTCGCTCTTGATCACGAGGCGTTGAAGAGCGCGCTCACCGACTCGCCGTCGTGGATGCGGCGCATCGCCTCGGCCAGCGCGGGCGCGATCGACAGCACGGTGAGCTTCTCGCTGGGCTTGGGCGGCGGCACGGTGTTGGTGCAGACGATCTCCACGACCTCGGGCAGCGCGCTCAGCCGCTCCACCGCCCCGCTCGCGAACAGCCCGTGCGTGCACGCCACCCGGACCGTCCGCGCGCCGCGCTCGCGCAGCCGGTCGAGCAGCTCGATGACCGTGCTGCCCTTGGCGATCTCGTCGTCGAGGATGATCACGTCCTTGCCCTCGACCTCACCGATCACGGAGCTGATCACCACGCGGTCGTCGCTGAAGCGCTGCTTGGCGCCCATCGCGACCCCGGTGCCGAGCAGGCGCGCGAAGTGGGCGGCCTCCTTGGCGTTGCCGAGGTCGGGGGAGACGACGACCGTGTTCGACAGGTCGTACTGGCGGAAGTGCGCGGCCAGCTCGCGCAGCGCGTGCAGGTGGTCGACGGGGACGCTGAAGAAGCCGTGCACCTGCGGCGAGTGCAGCGTCATCGCCAGCACCCGGTTGGCGCCCGCGGTCACCATCAGGTCGGCGACCAGCCGCGCGCCGATCGAGATGCGCGGGGCGTCCTTCTTGTCCGACCGGGCGAAGGCATAGTGGGGCAGCACCACGGTGGTCCGCGCCGCCGACGCGCCCCGGGCCGCGTCGAGCATCAGCAGCAGCTCGACCAGATGCTCCTGTACGGGGGGCACGAGCGGCTGGATGAGGAACACGTCGCGCTCCCGGCAGTTGGCCTGGAGCTGCACCTCGAGCACGTCATTGGCGAAGCGCTCTATCCGCACCGGGTGGAGAGGTGTGCCCAGGTGGCTGCAGATCTCTTCGGCCAGCTCAGGATGGGCGCTGCCGCTGAAAACCGTGATGTCTCGCACGATTTCGTAAGCATAGCCCCCTGGCCTGCACGTTCATGAGGGCGACCCCAGCAGCTCGGCGGTCAGCGCGTCGAGGTCGGGCAGGACGCGCCCCGCCAGGGCCAGCGCGTCCGGCGCGGGCGGATAGCGCGGATGCGGCACGGCGATCACGCGCATGCCCGCCGCGTGCGCCGAGCGCAGCCCGTTGCTGGAGTCCTCCACGGCCACGCACTCCCGTGGATCGACCCCGAGCCGCCGGGCCGCCTCCAGGTATCCGTCCGGCGCCGGCTTGCCGCGCTCGACCTCCTCGGTCGAGACGGTGGCCGCGAAGCACTCCGTCAGCTCGGCCGCCTCCAGCACGACGTCGATCAGCGTACGCGGGGACGAACTGGCCAGCCCCAGCGTGACCGACTCGTGCAGGCGGCGCACCGCCTTCACCGCCCCCGGCATCAGCGGCACCTCGTCGCGGTAGCGGGCGGCCATCTGGTCGACCACCCTCCGCGCGATCTCGTCGGGCGACAGCGACACCCCGAGCGAGTGCAGGTACGCGGCCCACTCCTGGGTGCTCATGCCCATGAGCCTGGACTGCGTGTCGGCCTGCCACGTGCCGCCGTGCTCGGCGACGAAGGCCCGCCGCACCTCCTCCCACACCGGCTCGGAGTCCACCAGCACGCCATCAAGGTCGAACACACACGCTTCCACCCGACAAGCCAACCACACGGCTCCCGGCACGTCCTTATTGCCCTAGATTCATGCTATTAGGGCGATTTATTGGGCTATCCGGGCTGATTCTCGGGCACTCGGCTTGGCATGGCAGACCTTCCATTTCACGACAAGGGCGACTTCGCGGACGCGGACCGCGGTTTCATCGGGAAGCTCAGCCCGGCAGTGATCAGGACGGCGGATGGCAGGGTCATCTGGGACAACGACTCGTACGACTTCCTCCAGGGAGAGTGCCCGGACACGGCCCATCCCAGCCTCTGGCGGCAGGGCCGGCTCTGCGCCAGGCAGGGTCTGTACGAGGTCACCGAGGGCGTCTACCAAGTACGCGGCCTGGACCTGTCGAACATGACCCTGGTCGAGGGCGAGCGCGGCGTCCTCGTGATCGACCCGCTGATCTCCGTCGAGTGCGCCGCCGCCGCGCTGAGGCTCTACCGCGACCACCGCGGCGACCGCCCGGTCACCGGCGTGCTCTACACGCACTCGCACGCGGACCACTTCGGCGGCGTACGCGGCGTCACCGACGGGGACGTGCCGATCCTGGCCCCCGCCGGCTTCATGGAACACGCCGTGGCGGAGAACGTCTACGCGGGCCCCGCCATGACCCGCCGGGCCGTCTACATGTACGGCCCCGCGCTGCCCCGCTCGCCCGAGGGCCAGATCGGCTGCGGCCTCGGCATGACGACCTCGACGGGCACCGTGTCGCTCATCCCGCCCACGCTGGACGTCACGCGTACCGGACAGGAGGAGACCGTCGACGGGATCCCGCTGGTCTTCCAGCTCACACCGGGCACGGAGGCCCCCGCCGAGATGAACCTCCTCCTCCCCGACCGCCGCGCTCTCTGCCTGGCCGAGAACGCCACCCACAACCAGCACAACATCCTCACCCTGCGCGGCGCGCAGGTCCGCGACGCCCGTCTCTGGGCGCGCTACCTGAACGAGGCCATCTCGCTCTTCGCCGACCGGGCCGACGTCGCCTTCGCCTCGCACCACTGGCCCACCTGGGGCCGCGACGGCATCGTGCGCTTCCTCGAGCAGCAGCGGGACATGTACGCGTACCTGCACGACCAGACCCTGCGGCTGCTCAACAAGGGCCTGACCGGGCCCGAGATCGCCGAGGCCCTGCACATGCCCCCCGGGCTGGAGGAGGCCTGGCACACGCGCGGCTACTACGGCTCGGTCAGCCACAACGTCAAGGCCATCTACCAGCGCTACCTGGGGTGGTTTGACGGGAATCCGGCGCGGCTGTGGGAGCACCCGCCGAGGGAGAGCGCGGTCCGGTACGTCGAATGCCTGGGCGGCGGCTCGGGCGTGGTCGAACTCGCCAGGCGCTACGTCCGCGAGAACGACCTGCGCTTCGCCGCCCAGCTGCTCAACCACGCCGTCTTCGCCGACGAGGGCAACAAGGAGGCGCGCGACCTGCTCGCCGAGGTCTACACCCGGCTCGGCCACGGCGCCGAGAACGCCACGTGGCGCAACTTCTACCTCATGGGCGCCCTGGAGCTGTCCGAGGGCATCGTGCCGGCCACCGTGGACGCCACCTCGCCCGACCTGCTCACCGCGCTGACCGTGGAGCAGATCTTCGACTCGCTCGCCATCCGCGTGGACGGACCCCGCGCCTGGAACGAGCGGCTGTCGATCGACTGGGAGCTGACCGATCTGGGGGAGCGGCACCGTACGACGTTGTCCAACGGCGCGCTCATCCATCAGCGGCAGCCGGCGGGCGAGAGCGCGGACCTGACGCTCCGGCTGACGAAGGAGCAGCTCGTGGGGCTGCTGTCGGGCAAGGGCGTCGAGGGCGTGGAGCGCGAGGGGGACACGGCGGCCCTGCGGCGGCTGGTCGCCGTGCTCGACCGGCCGGTGCCGGACTTCGCCATCGTGACGGCCTGACCCGTCACTCCGGCCCTTCGACCTCGAGCGCTCTGCAGGCCAGCACCAGCAGCGTCACCACGGCGGCCCCGGAGCCCGGGCCCACCACGAGCGGCATGGTCAGCTCGCCGGCGTGCCAGGCCGCCGCCAGGATCGCCGCCGACGTCACCACCGTCACCCCGAACATCGCCGCCCACAGCGGCAGCAGCTCCAGGTACGCGAAGAGCAGCGGGAACGCCAGCCAGACGAACGGCGGCGCCACCGCGGCGAGCACCAGCCAGCCGGCCGTCACCAGCCCGAGCCACACGGGCCCCCGCGCCCGGACCACGGCCAGGCAGCCGGCGGCGTAAGCCAGGCCGAGCAGCACGCCGCCGACGGCCACGGCGACGCGGCCCTCGCGCAGCGAGCTCACCACGGCGATCGCGAGAAGCACGCAGGCGGTGGCGTGCACCGCCCACCGCAGCAACCGCGACGGAACGTCCATCATTACTCACCCACAGTAACAACGGACCTGGCCGAGGTCACGCGCCGCGACGCCGCCGCATGAAGGTCGTGATCAGGAAGTACAGGATCCCGGCCAGCACGAGGGCGATGGCCACCCCGATGTTGGCCGCCCCGAACGTGCTCTTCTCCAGTTCGTCGCTCATCAGGAAGCCGACCACATGGGCGATGTACGGATCGGCCGAGGTGATCAGCCCGAGCCCCACGACCGACGCCACGACCAGCGACACCAGCCCGGCCCCGTTGAGCGCGGGCGCGCCCCGCCGCAGCAGCCGCTCGTCGTACGACCGGCCGCCGGCCCGCAGCAGCCACATGTCCACCAGGAAGATCGCCACCCAGGCCGCCATCACCACACCGATGATCGCCAGGAACGCCTGGAAGGTGCCGAGGAAGCTGTCGGACACGAACAGCAGGTAGTACCCGCCGAGCACCATGAGGACACCGTCGATCAGCACCGCGTAGTGCCGCCTGATCGGCACGCCCAGGGCCAGCATCGACAGCCCGGACGAGTAGATGTCCATGATCGCCCCGGCCAGGAAGCCTCCGATGGCGGTCAGCAGGTACGGCAGCAGGAACCACGTCGGCAGCGCCCCGGCCAGCGCCCCCACCGGATCGCCCCCGGCGGCCTCGGCCAGCTTCGGATCGCCGCCCGCCAGCAGCACGCCGAACACGAGCAGCACCATGGGCGGCAGCACGCCGCCCAGCGTCGTCCACAGCGCCACCGACCTGGGCCGGGAGTTCGCGGGCAGGTACCGGGAGTAGTCGGCGCCGCAGTTGACCCAGCCGAGCCCCAGCAGCGTCATGGCGAAGATGACCCCGCCCACCCATCCGCCGGGTCCCGCGGTGCTCTCCAGCGACCCGCCGAGTTTCGGCGCCATGAGGATCATGTAGACGACGGTCAGCACGACGAACGCGTACGTCAGGTACCGCTGCACCGCCATGATCATGGCGTGGCCGTACACGCCGACCGCGACCACCACGACGGCGGCCACGGCGAAGCAGAGGGCGGTCGCCGTCGTGGCGGGGAGGCCGGGCGCGATCCGGGCCAGGATGGCCGCGCCGCTCTGTGCGGAGAGCGTGACGAGGACGATCTCCCAGCCGACGTTCGAGATGTACGAGAAGACGGCGGGCAGCTTGTTCCCCTGGTAGCCGAAGGGCGCCCGTCCCAGGGTCATCGTCGGCACGCCCGACCGCGTCCCCCCGATGGCGACCAGGCCGACCAGCAGGAACGACAGCACGTACCCGACGGTCCCGGTGATGATCGCCGGGACCACGCCCAGGCCGAGGCCGACGATGTACACCCCGAACGCGACGCCGAACAGGGAGAGGTTGGAGCCCGCCCAGGGCCAGAACAGATCCCCGGGGCGGCCGCGCCGCTCGGCTTCGGGAACGGCGTTGATGCCGTTCTGCTCAACGGTCATCGAATGCATGACCGGACGTTACCCGTCTTTTGGGGAGAAAGGAGAACTATGAGCGGAATGGGAGCGTCCGAGGCGGACACGCGCAGGCACGCACTGGCGGTGTGCCTGGTGGCGGCGTTCATGACGGGGCTGGACGTGAGCATCGTCAACGTGGCACTGCCGTCGATCCGGGCGAGCCTGCACGCGAGCGAGGGCGGTCTCCAGTGGACGCTGTCCGGCTATGCCCTGACGTTCGGGCTGCTGCTGGTCCCGGCCGGGAGGCTCGGGGACGCCAGGAGCCGCAGGGCGCTCTTCATGTGGGGCGTGACGCTGTTCACGCTGTCCAGCGCGGCGTGCGGCCTCGCCTGGGACACGAACGTGCTGATCGCGGCCCGGCTGGTGCAGGGCATGGCGGCCGGGACGCTGAACCCGCAGGTCTCGGGCCTGATCCAGCAGATGTTCCGCGGGTACGAGCGAGGCCGGGCGTTCGGCGCGCTGGGCGCCACGATCGGCGTCTCCACCGCCGCGGGCCCGCTGATCGGCGGCGCCCTCGTCACCGTCTTCGGGGCCGACCACGGGTGGCGATGGGTGTTCCTGGTGAACGTGCCGATCGGGATGATCCTGCTGCCCCTGGCCTGGCGCGTACTGCCCGCCCCTGACGCCGTGCCGCGGCGGGAGCGGCGGGAGAGCATGGACCCGGTCGGCGTCCTGCTCCTCGGCGCCGGAGTGACGGGCTTGCTCCTGCCCTTCATCCAGCGCCACCAATGGGAGGGGAACGCCAAGTGGGTGCTCATTCCCCTCTCGTTCCTGGTGCTGGCCGGTTTCGTGACGTGGGAGCGGTTCTACCGCCGCGAGCCGCTGGTCGACCTGGCGCTCTTCAGGAAGCGCTCGTACAGCCTGGGCTCGGCCATCGCCCTGCTCTACTTCTCCGGCTTCACGGGGATCTTCTTCATCTTCACCCTGTACCTGCAGAGCGGCCTGGGCTACAACCCCCTGCAGGCCGGCCTCTCGATCACCCCGTTCGCCCTCGGCTCCGCCTCGGCCAGCGTGGTCGGCGGGCGGCTGGTGCACCGCCTCGGCCGCCGCCTGGTCGCCCTCGGCCTGACCACGGTCATCATCGGCGTCTCCGCGACCATGGCCGCCACCGCCCTGGTCCCCGGCCGCGGCGTGGGCCTGGCCACCGCGCTCCCCCTGCTGGTGGCGGGCATCGGCAGCGGCCTGGTCATCTCGCCGAACCAGGCCATCACCCTGTCGGAGGTCCCGCCCGCGGGCGGCGGCAGCGCGGCGGGGGTCCTGCAGACGTGCCAGCGCCTGGGCTCGGCCGTCGGGATCGCGGCGGTCGGCTCGACGTTCTTCGGCGCCCTCGACCAGGGCTGGCCGGTGGCGTTCCGCCACGGCCTGATGGTGCTGCTGCTCTTCATCCTCCTGGCGCTGTCAGCCGCCGCCTACGACCTCGCCCGCACCCAGCAGACCGCGCGATGATGCTGGGGAACAGAGTCGACGGGGAGGAGGCGGCGGCGTGCGGGCGAGGCTGCGCAAGCTGTACGCGGGCGGGCGGGAGTTCGTGTGGAGCGGCCGGATCCACCACGTGGCCGGTGACCGCGACTGTCACCGGTGCGTCCGCCTGCGCATCTGGGGCGCAGGCAAGAACAGCCGGGTGCTCGAGGCGGACCTGCTGTCCAAGGCGATTTTGCCGTGGGGCTGCGCGAGCGACTCCTCCTACCCGACGCCGGTCGACGTGCGGCAGGTCATCGACCACGCCCTGGCGCTCGGCTGGGATCCCGGCCTCGCCGGCGGGACCTTCTTCCTGAGCGAGGCCTCCGCGTTCGAACTGCCCGGCTTCCTCCTCACCGACCGCCTCAGGGACGACGGGGCGCCCGATCCGACCGCACGAGTATTCGAAGCTTCCGAACGCGGCTGATCCCCTACCGTGGAGGGCCATGGATCACGGAACGGCGGAGCTGCGTTTCCCGCCCGAGCGGGTGCCCGGCCGGGGGCGTGGCTGGTACCGAGGCGACTGCCATGTGCATTCGGAGCTCTCGCACGGCGGAGAGCTGACACCGGAGCAGCTCGCGGCCGCCGCCCGCGCGGCGGGGCTGGACTTCATCGCGACCACCGAGCACAACACCTCCGACGCGCACGGCGCCTGGGGCGCGCTCGCCGGTGACGATCTGCTCGTGATCCTCGGCCAGGAGGCCACCACCCAGACCGGCCACTGGCTGGCGCTCGGCATCCGACCGGGGCAGGTGATCGACTGGCGGTACGGCGTACGGGACGGCGTGATCGACCGACACCTCGATCAGGTCCATCAGGCCGGTGGGACATGCGTGGCGGCCCACCCGCACGCGCCGTACCCCTCCGGCGCCTTCATGTACCCGTACGAGGGGTTCGACGCGGTGGAGGTCTGGAACGGGCTGTGGACCTCCAGCCTGCCGTGGAACGCGGACAACGAGTCGGCACTGGCCGAATGGGGACGCAACCTGACCTGCGACATTCTCGGCGGACGCTGGCGGCCGGCCGTAGGCAACAGCGACACCCATCTCGAGGGCCAGATCGGCACGCCGCACACGGTCGTGCTGGCAGAGGAGCTGAGCACCGAGGCGGTCCTCGCCGGCGTCCGCGCCGGCCGCAGCTGGATCGCCGAATCGGCCACGGTCGCGCTGTCGTTCGAGGTCTCCGCCGCTGATCGCAGCGCCGGCATCGGCGAACGCCTGGAGACCTCCGGCGCACCGGCCGTGGTGCGGCTGGACGTACGCGGCGTGCCGTCCGGCACTGTCAGCTTCCACACCGATCGCGGCAAGGTGCACCGCGAATCGCTGCCCGACGCCGGATCGGGCACCTTGGAGTGGCGCACCAGCGCGGAGGAGTCGGTGTTCGTCCGCATCGAGGTACGCCATCCCGACGGTCAGATGGCGGCCCTCACCAACCCGATCATCCTCATCTGAATAGCCGGACTCTGTCGATCAGCTCGCGACCTCGGTCTCGCTCGCGCGACGCGAGGCACCCCGGCGGGCGGCGAGCCGTCCCGCGTACTCCTTGACGGCCAGCGACAGGGCCAGGGTCTCCGGGCCCAGGACCAGGCCCGCGCAGAGCAGCCGGTACCAGAACGCGGCGGACAGGGGACCCTCGGCGAGCCCGGCGGCCGTCCAGCGCAGGACCTCCGCGAAGACCGGCAGCAGCAGGAGGCAGAACCAGACGGCCACTCCGAGGAATCCCGCCAGCCACACCCAGCGGAACCAGCGCCCGACGCGCAGGTCGGTCTCGGTCGAGTCGGCCAGTTCCTCGGCCTCCTCCGGCGTCAGCCGCCCGAAGGCGCGCCGCAGCATCAACGTCTTCACGCGCCACAGGTTGCGGCAGCCCAGCGCGTTGACCAGCACCGCGTAGAGGTCGGTGCGCAGGAAGACCAGGCTCTGCCAGAGCATCTGCATGACCTTGATGAACACCCAGGCGGCCAGCAGCGACCGGACCAGGTCCGGGGCCGACCAGTTCCCGGTGTCGATCAGCAGCCGGCCGGTGAGCAGCACGGCGAGCAGGACGGAGTCCACGGCCAGGCCCGCCAGCAGCGGGCCGTACCGCCGGCGGCGGGGGAGCGTCCACAGCTGGGTGAGGTCGGTTTCGAACACGAGCATCCACATGCGGCGGTCGACGCCGAAGCGGGTCTGGATGCCGAGAGCCCGCGCGCCGAACCAGTGGCCGCACTCGTGGCTGGCCGCCGCGAACCACACGAAGGGAAGCCAGGCCAGCGCGCTCAGCCCGGTGTCGTCGAAGGCGAAGGCGTCCTCGGCCGGGTCCGGGATCAGACCGGGCCGGAAGACGAAGACGCCCACCGCGTAGAGCAGGCAGGCGGCGTAGAAGGTCCAGGCCACGGGGCCGAAGAAGGGGCGTACCGCCTCCGGGCGGATGCTGGTCATCCAGCGGCGGGCCTGGATGGGCGCGGTGCGGACGGGTTCCGGCGCGGCGCCGTCCCCCGTGTCCTCGTCGCCGGCGTCATCGGCCAGGAAGCCGAGCTCCCCGAGGGTGTCGACGAACGACGGCACGTTGACCGGCTGGCCGGCGAACTCCTCGGCCTCGGCCGCCGCCTCCTCGATGCTGGCTCCCCGCTGGAGGGCGGCGATCACCACCCCGCCGACCGCCGGGATCGTCACGAAGGTACCGGTGGCGGGGTCGCCCACCAGCACCTCGTCGTCGCCCTCGGGAACGACGCTGAGTGCTTTGAGCCTGACCGTGGCGGAGCCGGGGGTGGTCACCGGCGTTCACCCTCGCGCGGCGGCGCCAGGAGGCAGACCTGGCACTGTGGGTTCTTGGGCAGGGGCTGCCACTCCGGGACCAGCCCCTGGCGCATGTCGAGGGTGACGCGGAACCCGGCCGCGCGAGGCGGTTCGTAGCCGGTGAGGTACCGCTGCGCCTCGAAGGCGAGCAGCGAGCCGACCTGCATCGCCATCGGCCCGGTGAGCGGGTTGCTCAGCTTCATGTTCTCCACGATCCGGTACGCGACTCCCTCCGAGGTGTCCTCGGCGGGCCGGTCGGCATAGTCGCAGGCCAGACATGCCGTCCGGCCCGGATCCACGGACAGGTACATCAGCTGGCTGCGGTTGGCGCCACCCAGCACGTACGGGATGCCGGCCCGGACCGCGGCCTCGTTCGCCCAGAGGTTGGCGTGCGGATGGCCGTCGAGGCCGCCCGCGATCAGGTCGACGCCCTGGACCAGGTCGGCGAGGTCCTCGGGGGCGGAGACCCAGCGGTCGACGGGGTGCACCTTGATGCCCGGGTCGTAGTCGCGCACCCACGCGGCCGCGCGCTCGGCCTTCGACAGGCCGATGTCCGCATGCCGGTAGAGGAACTGCCGGGCGAAGTTACGGGGTTCGACGCGGTCCTGGTCGACCAGCGTCATCTCGCCGACGCCGAGGCCGGCCAGGCACTGCACCAGGGAGGAGCCGCCTCCGCCGACGCCGAGCACCAGGACGTGGGCCTCGCGCAGGGGCCGGAGGAACGCGGCGCGGCGGCGGTCCAGGGAGGCGTAGGTGCCGTAGAAGCTGAGGTTCGAGAAGTGGCGTTCGTCCTCGTCCGGGTCGCCGAGGGTCCTGCCGTCGGCATCCTCGACGAGGCCCAGGGAGTCGAGCCCGCTCAGGCCCCGGGCGACGTCCTCCTCGGAGAGGCTGAACCCGTGCCTGCCGAGGGCGACGCTCAACTCGGCGGCGGTCTGCGGGGCCCGGCGCAGCTCGCTCAGGAGCGCGGCCACCTGGCCTTCTGGGTCGCTCAGGGTTATCGCCTCGCGAGCGTCGAAGACCACCAGCAGATCCTCGCCGGTCGCCTCCCACTCGCATTCCTTCAACGCCACACGCATCGTGCCTCCAGCGCCAGTACGCATGTAGGGGAGTCCCGCGGGGAAGGAGCGGCGCGCAAGAGCGGAGCGCCGTGTTCCCTCCCCGCGGGAGCTATCGCCAGGCGGTGTCAGCGCCTCACGTGGCGGGGTTCTGGGTGGCCTTGACGGACTCGACCTTCTTGACCTTGATCTCCATGATTGCCTCCTCGTGAGGTTCTGCGGCAGGTGGTGCCGCTGGGACAAGACTGCCTTTCGGGGCTGAAATAGCGCTTATTTTCTGCTGAGTCGCCGGTTAGGCTGCCAAGAAGTGATCATGCCGGCGCTGGAGGCAGAGACGAGTGACCGTGGACGGCGTTGAGTTCCGTCTGCTGGGATCAGTAGGTGTGTGGGACGCCGGCCAGTGGCTGGGCCCGTCCACCGCGCAGCAGCGGACGGTGCTGGCCATGCTGCTGCTCGAAACGGGACGGCCGGTCGCGGTGGCGCGGCTGGAGACGGCGCTGTGGGGCGCCGAACCGCCCGGGTCCTCCCGCAACGCCGTGCAGGGGCACATCTCCCGGCTCCGCCGGCTGCTGGCCCCGTTCCCCGAGGTGACGCTGGTGACCTCGGCGCGCGGCTACTGCCTGACGGTGGGGCGCGACCGCATCGACCTGCACCGCTTCCGGGAACTGGTGCGCGAGGCCGGCGGCGCCACGGAGCCGGAGCACGCCGCCGGCCTGCTGCGCGCGGGGCTGGCGCTGTGGCAGGGCGTGCCCCTGGCGGACGTCGCGGGCCGGTGGCTGCCGGATGTCGTCGTACCGGGACTCGAGGAGGAGCGGCTGGCCGCACTGGAGCGGCGGGCCGCGCTCGACCTGCGGCGGGAGCGGCATCATGAGGTGGCTGCGGAGCTCGCGGCCCTGGTCGGTGAGAACCCGCTGCGGGAGCGGCTGGTGTCCCTGCTGATGACGGCGCTGCTGCGGTGCGACCGGCGGACCGAGGCGCTGGCCGTCTTCCGCCGCGTCAGACGCCGTTTCGCCGAGGAGCTGGGCATCGAGCCCGGCGAGGAGCTGCAACGGCTGCACCAGGCGATCCTCGCCGGCCGTGATCAGGCGGCCGGGTCGGCTGAGGGTGGGGCTTCTGAGGGTGGCGCTTCGGGGGGCGGGCCTTCTGAGGGTGGGGCGAGCGTCGTCACGATGCGTACGGCCGCCCTCGCCGTCCCGCGGCACCTCCCCCCGGACACCGAGCTGTTCACCGCCCGCGAGGACGAGCTGGCCGCCCTGGACCGGCTGACGCTCCCGGCCGCCGGCGCCTCGCCTTCGGCGCACGTGATGGCGCCCTGTGTCATCACCGGCACCGGCGGCGTCGGCAAGACCACCTTGGCCGTGCACTGGGCCCACCGGGTACGCGACCGCTTCCCCGACGGTCAGCTCTACGTGAACCTCCAGGGGTTCGGCCCCGCGCACACCGCCCGGCCGCCGGCCGAGGCGGTGCGGCTGTTCCTGGACGCCCTGCAGGTGCCGCCGCAACAGATACCCACGACGCTGGAAGCGCAGGTCGGGCTCTACCGCAGCCTGCTGGCTGAGCGGCGCATGCTGATCCTGCTCGACAACGCCCTCGACTCCGACCAGGTCCGGCCGCTGCTGCCCAACGCGCCCGGCTGCCTGGCGCTGGTCACCAGCCGCGCCGAGCTGACCGGCCTGGTCGCGGCGGAGGGCGCCCGCACGCTGTCGCTGGGGCTCTTATCTCCCGAGCACTCCCGCGCGCTCCTGACGCGCCGGCTGGGCGTGGACAAGGTGGGCGCCGAGCCGCAGGCCGTCGACGACATCGTCTCCCGGTGCGCCGGGCTACCGCTGGCCCTGGCCATCGTGGCCGCCCGCGCCCATGCCCGCCCCGCGTTCCCGCTGGGCACGCTCATCTCGGGCCTCGACGAGGGTGCCGGTGGTGCCGACGGCGGCGACGGCCTCGACGACTCCGACGACCTCGACGGCCTCGACGTCTTCGACGGCGGGGACGCGGCGACGAACATGCGTACGGTGCTCTCCTGGTCCTACCGCGCCCTCAGCCCGGACGCCGCACGGCTGTTCCGGCTGCGCGGCCTCTTCCCGGCGCCGGAGATCTCCACCGCCGCGGCCGCCAGCCTGGCCGGGATCCCCGTACGGCATGCCCACCGCCTGCTGACCGAGCTGACGCGGGCCAACCTGGCGGCGGAGCGCTCTCCCGGGCGTTACGGCTGTCACGACCTGCTCCGCGCGTACGCCGAGGAGCTGACCCGCCTCCACGACTCGGAGGGTGAGCGCCGTGAGGCGCTGCACCGGCTGCTCGACCACTACCTGCACAGCGCCCGCCTCGGCGACCGGCTCCTGGACCTGTACCACCGCGTGCCGCTGGCCCTGGCGCCGCCGAGGCCCGGCGTGGTCCTGGCCCGCATCACCGACCGCGCGCAGAGCCTGGCGTGGTTCGGCCGCGAGCACCGGACGCTGCTGGCGGCGATCCGGCATGCCGCGAGCTCGGGGTTCGACGCGCACGCCTGGCAGCTGGCGGGCGCCTGCTGGGGCTTCCTGTCCCAGGAGGGACGCTCCGACGACCATGCGGCCATGCACCACATCGCGCTGGAGGCGGCCGTACGGCTGAACGACCAGGCCGCGCAGGCCCACGCCCGCGTCGGGCTCGCCCAGGCCCTCATCCGGCTGGGCCAGGACGACGAGAGCCAGTCCCACCTGCGGGAGGCGCTCGGCCTGTTCGGCGCGCTGAACGACCACATCGGACAGGGGGTCTGCCTCATCTACCTCAGCGTGCTGCATGACCGCCACGGCCGGTACGCGGAGGGGCTGGAGCTCAGCGAGCAGGCGCTCCGGCTGTACCGGGAGGCCGGCGACCGGGCGGCCGAAGGCCGGGTCCTGAACAACATCGGCTGGTTCCACGCGCAGCTCGGGGCGTACGGGGAGGCGTTGCGCCGCTGCGAGGAGGCGCTGGCCATCCATCGCGAAGTGGGCGACATGCCCGGCGAGTCGGCCACGCTCGACAGCATGGGCCACATCCATCACCTGCTCGGCCAGTACGAGGAGGCGATCGCCTACTACCGCCAGTCGCTGGCCTGGCGCCGGGGTGGGAAACGCGCGCTCGGCGCCCGGACCCTGCGGCGGCTGGGCGAGGCCCAACTGGCCGCAGGCCGGCTGCGCGAGGGCGGCGGCACCCTGCGGCGCGCCCTCGACCTCATCGCCGAACTGGCCCCCGGCGACGCGGCCGCCCTCCGCACGAGGATCGACGGCCTCAGCGACGTGTCGCCCGACAGGCCGGAAACCGGTGGAGACGGCTGACGCCTGCGACCACCGTCCGCAGGTTGCCTGGATCCATCGGGCGGGTGACACTGCAGCATGTACTCCGATGAGCAGACCCGGCAGTTCGTCGACGAGCTGGAGGCCCGCATCCACGTGGCGCTGCGCGACGGCGACCTCGACGCCGAACCCGTCGTGGCGCTGGCCTGCTCGCTGGAGGAGGGGGGCGTGAGCACTCCTGCCACACGTGAACTCCTCGAACGCCCCACCGCCCAGCTGACCGCCGCCGACGTCACCCGGCTGGGCAGGAGGCTTCTCCGCGACATCAACTTCCAACCCACCTTCGCCCTCGAACCGGGCCTGTGGGCGGCCTTGGAGCAGGCGCTGAGCGTGGTCGAACGCGACGTCCGCGGCGCGGGGCTCACCGGAACCCTCCGGCTGGTCATGCCCGACTGGGACGACAGCGGCACTGCCCGGGTGGAGTTCCGGGGTGGTTACCACGGCAACGGCATCTGGCCCTGCGAGGGAAGCGACGCTCAGGGGGCGCTCGTGACCGTCGCCGACGCCGCCCAGGAAGCGATTGTGGAGATCCTCTGGGAGGTCCGGCCCGTCTGCCCCGCCCATGATCGAGGCTTGCGCGCCGAAATGAGGAACAGGACCGCTGTCTGGCGATGCACAGGCGACGGAACGCACACGGTGGCGCGGATCGGTGAGCTGTTTCCCGACCAGCGATAGAGGCGGGCACTGCCAGAATCGAGGACATGTCCCGCGAACGTCTGCGAGCCACCTTCGACACGGTGGCCTCCCAATACCAGAAGGCGCGCCCCGACTACCCCGCCGATCTGTACTCCGAGCTGCTCGCGATGACCGGGATCGAACCGCCCGCACACCTTCTGGAAGTCGGATGCGGCCCGGGGAAAGCCACACTGCCGCTGGCGCAGGCGGGTTTCCGGATCACGGCCATCGAGCTCGGCGAGGCTCTGGCGGAGGAGGCGCGGCGCGGGCTGCGCGAGTTCCCCGGCGTCTCGGTGGTCACCTCGTCGTTCGAGGAATGGGAGCCTCCGGCCGGTGCCCGCTTCGACCTCGTCTATGCGGCCACCGCCTGGAAATGGGTCGATCCCGAGGTGAAGTACGAGAAGGCGGCTGCGCTCCTGCCCCCAGGCGGCCACCTGGCCGTATGGAACGCCGAGCATGCCTTTCCCCCGGACTTCGACCCGTTCTTCACGGAAATCCAACGTGTGTACGACGAGATGGGAGAAGGCGACGGCGGCCCCTGGCCACCGCCGCGTCCCGAGGACCTGCCCGATGCCACCGCCACCGAATTCGAGGCCTCCGGGCACTTCGCGGTCATCGGGACACGGCGTTTCGTATGGGGCCGTCGCTACACCGCAGAGGAGTACATCGCCCTGCTGGAGACCTTCTCCGGCCACATCGCCATGGAGGCGGCCAAGAACGAGCGCCTCTACCACGAGATACGCCGCCTGCTCGCCGCCCGCCCGGACAGATCACTCACCCGCCACTGGATGGCCACCCTCACGGTCGGCCGGCGCCGCTAGCAAGCTTCGGCTCGGTCGAAATCAACGGGTAATGGCGAGCCGGTGCAGCCGCTCGTCGACCTTGCAGTAGAGGTTGCCGAAGCCGTCGGCCGTCAGTCCTTCCATCCCCGGCACGGTCAGCAGCACTCCGTCATGCCAGGCCAGGCCGGTCTTGCGCCACGCCTGGCCAGGACACCGGGTTCGGCTGCTCATTGAACTGAACGGCCGTGAGCGACCTGGAGTGACGAAGCGCCACCGATCCCTTTCGCCCGGGTCCGGGCCACGGCTTCCGCGACCGCGTCGCGGTTGCCGTCGGACCAGCCGACGTGCTGGATGAGGCGCTCGATGCGCCAGCCGTCCGGCGTGCGGAGCATGTGGTTGGTGTACGAACCGCGTAGCAGGTAGAAGTCGCCGCCCTCGGACCCTTCGAGGAGGTGCTGCGCGTACATGTAGGAGTGGCAGACCGCCCGGTCGGGATCGCTCTGGTCGAACTCGACGACGTGGTTGGGGCTGATGTGCTGCGTGGCGGTGAACCCGTCGAGGGCCTCGCTGACGCGGCGGACGACCTCCTCGCGGGCGAAGCTTCCGGCCCGGCCGCCCAGCTCGGAGTAGTCGATGTACACGGGGTCGGTGAAGCAGGTGGCGAACAGCTCCCAGTCGCGGCGGTCGACGCTGATCGCGTACGTGGTGACCCGCTCGACGATGTGAACGCGGTCTTCGAGCCGGCGGATCCGGGATTCGAGGTCGGTGGTCATCCTTGCCCTGGTCAGCGACGGCTCGCAGCGCACTCAGCTCGAGATCGCCCGCGAGCTCGACATCGACAAGACGACGCTGGTGGCCATCATCGACCGGCTGGAGAAGGACGGCCTGATCGTCCGCAACGTCTCCGAACGAGACCGGCGCGTCCGCATTCCGGCGGCCACGCCGAGGGGCGTCGAGGTGAAGAACCAGGTCGCCATCGCCCGCGACGCGGCCATCAGCGAACGCCTCGCCGCCATCCCCGCGTCCGAACATGCCAAGTTCCACAGCATGCTGTGGAGCATTGTCGAAGGCGCGTGACCCGGCTGATACGCCGCCCACCACCGCACCCATGCATGCTCCGTCTTCTCGGTCGTTGCCGCCGACCGTACTGTCGGCAGCCGTCGCGAGCGGAGCGACGCCCTCGAAAACCTTTAGAGGATTGTCGTAGGGCATGCCACCATAAATCGGGTGCTACTTCTCTTCGCGTGGCGGGCCACGGTAACGCGCCGGATCGGCCCTGCCTCTGACTTCGTATCAGCAGATCGGAGGTGCGGAGCGAAATGACCTGTCACCTCGTCGCGCTCTGCTTCGATGCGAACGACCCGCTCGGTCTCGCGCGTTTCTGGGCCGGTGCCCTGGGCTGGGAGACGGCCGACGACCCCCAGGACGGCATCACGCTCCTGCCGAGCGATGACACCGGGTTCCGGATCCGATTCCTCCCATCGGAGGAGCAGAAGGTCGGCCAGAACCAGATGCACTTCGATCTGACGAGCACGTCCCTCGAAAACCAGCAGCAGACGGTGGCGAGGGCACTGGAGCTCGGCGCCCGGCACATCGACGTCGGTCAACGCCCGGAAGAGGATCACGTGGTGCTCGCCGACCCCGAGGGCAACGAGTTCTGCGTCATCGGTCCGGACAACAAATTCCTCGCCGACTGCGGCTTCATCGGGGCGCTCGCGTCCGACGGCTCGCAGGAGGTCGGCTACTTCTGGAGCAGAGCGCTGGGCTGGCCATTGGTCTGGGACCAGGACCAAGAGACCGCGATCCGCTCACCGCACGGCGGCCCGAAGATCACCTGGGGCGGCCCGCCGCTGATGCCGAAGACCGGGAAGTACCGGCTCCATTTCGACCTCGCGCCACCCGCCGACGGTGACCAGCAAGCGGAGGTCGACCGCCTCATCTCCCTGGGGGCGACGCGCGTCGACATCGGTCAGGGCGAGGTCAGCTGGGTGGTCATGGCCGATCCCGATGGCCATGAGTTCTGCGTTCTGACCCCGCGCTAGCGCGAACGTATCCCAGGCAGCCCGGCGAGCTTGGCGAGGGCCTGGCCTTTGCCGGGCCCAGCTTGGCGGGCGAACATCACCCGCAAGGCGTTGCCCCCGCGGCAGGCGAAAGCTGTGGCCTTCATCCGTGTGCTGGAAAGTGGGTAGTCCAGACCCGAGGAAGGAAGTCCTTGCGGGCGATGTCTCGGGCTTGCGGGCCGGGCGATGAGGGCGATGAGAAGGGCCACGAGCGTGGGACTTGCGGGGATGGTCGTATGGGCGCGCCCCCGCCGGAGGCCTCTAGGTCGCAAGCCGATCGGTGGTGGAACGGTTGTCGGCAAGGATTCGGACGATGTCAGGATCCCATGTGTACTCGACGACGGGCAGTTCGAACCCTGCGGGGAAGCGTTCCATGAACTCTTTGGTGGGACGGCCGTCGAGACGCCGGTAGAAGGTGATCGCGGCGACGTTGTCGCGCAACACCTCCAGGTAGACCGTCTTGCCAGGGTGATGCTCGGAGGCCCAGCCAAAGGAGTGATACACGAGTTGGCGGCCGATGCCGGACTGCTTGCGCTCCGGCTGGACGTGCAGGTTGTCGAGCAAGATGCGTCCGTCGTTTCCGGCCACGAGATAGGCGAAACCCAGGAGGGCATCGCCGTCGACGGCGACGAGCAAGCAGCGAGCGTGATCTGGTTCCGCGGCGACGGTGGCGAGCCGGGTGCTCCACATCAGCTTGCGCTCGTCGAGCAGGGGCCCGTTCAAGTAGCCGGCGGGCATGATCCCGGCATAGGCAGTCAGCCAGCTACGAGTGTGAAGCTCTGCGATCGGTTCGGCGTCGGTTCTGGTACCGGGTCTGATGTGCACGGCATAGAGGTTCGCATAGTTGCTGACACAGCCGCTAATCGCCGGGAGCTGCGCCACTTTGGGAGCCGAGTGGCCGATCGGTGGCGCGACGCGCCGCAGCTTGATCTCTGCAAGAACTGGTCCTGGCCCAGCCGTGGTGCCGCGGAGCCGGGCCACGGCGCTGCCGGGCCGTCCGACCTCGTCGGGCTGTGGGGCCTGAAGGTGCACGTCGCCCGCTCGTGAACCTGACCTGGCCAGAGGCCGGCGCGTCACCAATCGCGGGTCGCGATCAGCTCTTCTACGTCCGCGTCCGCGAACCCGTAGGCCGACGCCACAAACCAGAAGTCCTCGGCGATCACCTCGCGGGCCACGGTCTCGATCTCGCTGTCGGCCTCCTCGAATTCGGCCTCCAGCTCGTTGAACTCCTCCGTAGCCGCGTGGGTGAGGGCGTACAGCGCCGCGAGATCCGCCGGCCGCTCCGCCTCGATGCGCTCGCACAGGCGCAGCAGGATCTCTCTGCCCTTGTCGACGACGTGGTCGGGGTAGTAGTCGTCCTGGTACATGCTTTTGAGAAAAGTGTGGCCGGCTATCTGCTGGTTGGTGGGCGGCACCCTGATCTCCTGTTCTCGCCGTGATCCGGTGTGCCGATACTGCACCACGCCACCGACAACGAGGGGGTGCAGGGACGCAGGAAGCCCGGCTAGCGCTCCCGGCCCCAAGGGCACTGGCGTGGTCGGTCTCGCGGGCGACCGCGTCTATGACGTGCAGCACCACGGCGACCCGGTCGAGATCGTGCACCAGCCCGGCCACAACGTCTCCGTCGCGCTCGTCCTCCGTGCGATGACGCTTGAACCGGATCTCCTGCCGCAGGTGCCGGCCGCCGATGCGCTGCCGGAGGAGATCAGGGAACTGGCTCGTAGGCGTATGACCAGCTAGATGATCGATGGCACCCCAATGGCGCGATGATCAATCCCATGGATCTCCCTACAGGCATGTGAGCCAGGCAACCACCGTGTACCTTCCCCCCGTCGGGCATGCGCACCGTCGTGTACCCCGCCTTGACTCGCGCCTGCGTCGCCGCGTTGTCCTTCACGTCGGCGATCCAGGTCAGGCTGCGGGCCGGCCACCTCATGAGCTCTCGCCGGTTGGTCTGTGACGACTGCATCCGGATGCTCCTCTGCCGCGAGACCTTGTCGGTCCGGGTGTGCAGCGCTGAGGTGAACGCTGCGTCGCGCGGGGTCCTGGACAGAAGCTAATCGGTTTTAGGCACCTGCTAATCTTTGTTGGCATGTGCTGGAGGTTGAGGTGAGCGATCCCACGCCGACGGGAGACGATCTGGTGCGGGTGCTGGCCACCTTGTCCAGCCCGCACCGGCTGCGCGTCATCGCGGCCCTCGCAGGCGGCCGGAATTACGTGAGCCGACTGGCGCGTGAGCTAGGCATCAGCAGGGCGCTGCTCCAGGTCCACCTGAAGAAGCTGGAGGCCGCCGGTCTGGTTTCCTCGCAGCTGGAGCTGTCAGAAGAAGGTAAGGCAATGAAGTACTACGCGATACGCGGATTCTCGATCCACCTGACGCCGGAGCTCATCCAGGACGCCGTACGGACCCTGACCATCGAGAAGGGCTCTGAGCGATGAACGAGCACGAGTGGCAGGAGGTCATCGGCACCATTGGCATGTTCGTCCTGATCACCGCCGTAATCGTCACGGTCATCTGCCAATTCGCCATCTCCTGGCGGGCCAAGGCTCAGCTGGCACGCGAGGCGGAGTACAGAAAGATCGCCGAGACCGCCGCCGCCTCCCAGCAGGACATCGGACGGCAGCTCGCCGAGATCAATGACCGGCTCTCGGCGCTGCGCGACCGTACCGACGCCATCGAGCTGGTGCTCAAGGACGTGGAGTAGCCCCCCGAGACAGGGTTCCGGGCCGCCGAGCTGCAACTCGGCGACCCGGGAGCGGGGAGACGAACCACCTCGCCGACAGGCGAGCTTCCACAGGAACACTCCACCAAGAACGAGGAGAGCAGTTCATGCTGCCCAAAAGCAAATCGGCCCCTCGCGGCAGCGCGCCGCCCGGCCCTCCGGCGGCCAGGACCGGCGTGATCGCGGCCGTCGCGGGCTGGTCCACCCGGCACCGCGCCCTGGCGATCGCCGGCTGGGTCGCGTTGGTCCTGGCCGCCGTGCTGTCCGGCGCGCTGGTCTCCGGTGACGACGCGCGCGCCGTCGACCCCGGCGAGGCAGGCCGCGCCCAGCAGATGGTGGCCGCTCAGCGCAGCGACGACTCGGTGCGGGAGAACGTACTGGTCCAGTCGCGTGACGGCACAGGCCCCTTCTCCGACGACCCGAAGCTGCGCGCCGCCGCGAAAGACCTGGTGAACCTGCTGCGCCGGACACGGGGAGCGGTCCGGGACATCGGCTCGCCGCTGGCGGCGCGCGGCGAGCGCTGGGTGTCGCGCGACGGTCGTTCCGGGCTGGTCACCTTTGAGGTGGCCGGTCCAGACGAACGGTTCGACGACAACTACGCCGCTGCCGTCGGAGCCGTGGAGCAGGCCCAGCGGCGCCATCCTGGGGTGCGCTTCAGCCAGGCAGGCGACCGCAGCCTGTCCGGCGCGGTCGACGAGGGCATCAAGAACGACCTCGGGCGCGCCGAGACGACGTCCCTGCCGCTGACCATCGTGATCCTGCTGGCCGTGTTCGGCTCGCTGATCGCCGCCGGGATCCCGCTGCTGCTGTCGGCGACCGTCGTGGCGGCCACGTTCGGACTGCTGGGATTCATCGGGCAGTGGGTGCCGTTCAACGGCGCCGCCTCGGCCATCGTGCTGCTGATCGGGATGGCCGTCGGCATCGACTACTCGCTGTTCTACCTGCGCCGGGTCCGGGAGGAGCGCGCCGCGGGCCATGATGTGCGCGAGGCGCTGCGGCGTACCGCCGAGACGTCGGGGCACGCGATCGTGGCCTCCGGACTGACCGTGATGCTCTGCCTGGGCGGGCTGCTGTTCACCGGCGTGGACGTCTTCAAGGGCCTGACCGCCGGGACGGTCCTGGTCGTCGGCCTGGCCGTGCTCGGCTCGCTGACGGTGCTGCCCGCGCTGCTGGCCGTTCTGGGACACCGGGTGGACTGGGCCCGCATCCCCTGGCTGGGCCGGCGCAGGATCGCGGCCGGCGAGTCTCGCGTCTGGGGGCAGGTGGCCCGCGCCGTGGTCGCCAAGCCGGTGCTGAGCGGGGCCGCCGCGAGCATGGTGCTGCTGGTGCTGGCGCTGCCCATGCTCGGCATCCGGCTCCAGGACGCGGCCGTGACCGCCAGCCTGCCGCCCGGCATCTCCCCGGCGGTGGACGCCGCCACCGCGATGCAGCGCGAATTTCCCGGTGCGGCGACGGCTGCCCGCGTGGTCCTCGCACGCGGGGACGGCGGCTCGGCCGACACCCAGCAGGTGCGCGCCGCGATCGAAGGGCTGCACCGGCAGGCGGCCGCCAGCGGTGGCCTGCTGCTCGAACCGATCACCGCCGTCCCGGTCGGCCAAGCGATGGTGGTGCGCGTGCCACTGGCCGGGGCCGTCACCGACCCGGTGGCCGATCGGGCGCTGGCCATGCTGCGCGAGCGGGCGCTGCCTGCGGCGTTCGGGCAGGTGACCGGCATCTCGTACGCCGTGACGGGCAAGACCGCCACGCCCCACGACTTCGCCGAGCAGGTGAACGACCGGACCCCGATCGTGGTCGCCTTCGTCCTCGCCCTGGCGTTCGTGCTGCTCGCCGTGACGTTCCGGTCGTGGACCATCCCGCTGGTGTCGATCCTGCTCAACCTGCTGTCCATCGGCGCCGCGTGCGGGGTGTTGGTCTGGGTCTTCCAGGACGGCCATCTGGAGTCGCTGCTGGGGTTCGGTTC
Source organism: Nonomuraea sp. NPDC050786 (assembly GCF_040654115.1). Classification (NCBI taxonomy): domain Bacteria; kingdom Bacillati; phylum Actinomycetota; class Actinomycetes; order Streptosporangiales; family Streptosporangiaceae; genus Nonomuraea; species Nonomuraea sp. NPDC050786. The sequence goes on along the minus strand of NZ_JBFAHJ010000001.1, from coordinate 279,748 downwards.
CTATGGCGGGGTGGTGAGCTGGCTGCCGCTGTTCATGTTCGTCATCCTGTTCGGGCTGAGCATGGACTACCACATCTTCATCCTCAGCCGCATCAAGGAGCGCCGGCTCGGCGGAGCCTCCGCCCGCGAGGCGATCGTCGGCGGCATCGCGGCCAGCGCCGGGGTGGTCAGCGGAGCGGCGTTCATCATGATCGGCGTCTTCACGGTCTTCGTGACGCTGTCCGCCATCGAGTACAAGATGCTGGGACTGGGCATGGCGGTTGCCATCCTCATCGACGCGACGGTGGTCCGCTCCGTGCTGCTGCCGGCCGCGATGGCACTGCTCGGGGAGCGAGTCTGGACGCGACAACCCGCGACGCCGACGCGGTAGGGGGCAGCGCCGCCGTACGGGACGGTGTCCCGCCCCGGCGGCAGCACCCGGCGCTCACCCGTCGAGCCTTCGCGCTCTCCTGGCTCGACGCGAATGAGCAAGGCCGTCCCGGCATCTTCAGGACAGTGACGTCCATGTCGGCCGGTTGGCGCCGGGACATGCCGGGGTTCATCGCCCGACGGGCGAGCTGCCGGAACCCGCCGATCGCTGCTCCCACGGCCGCGCGCCCGCCTGCGCGGACCAGGTCTTGCCGAAGGTGAGCCGGCGCAGCGGCTGGGCGTGGGCGGTGGCCCGGAACCAGGTCCGTGCCGCGGCCACTGCCAGTCGGTTGCTCATCAGCCCCTGCTGCTGCGTGGCCAGGGCCGAGCGCACCGCCGCGAAAGCGTAGTCGCGCATTTCCCGTTCGTAGGCGGCGATCGCGGCGATCGGCGATCCGCCCGTGCCGAGCAGCCGGCTGAGCAGGTGGGCGTCGCGCAGCGCGGTATTGCCGCCGAGCCCGCCGACGGGAGGCATGCTGTGGATGGCGTCGCCGAGCACGGTCACCGGGCCGCTGGGCCAGGGCTCCACCGGCTCGGCCGCCATCAGCTCGAACGCCCGCACACTGGCGGGATCCGAGCGGAGCACGACATCGCGCAGCGCCGGGTGCCAGCCCGCCATGCGCTCGGCGACCGCCGCCTGCAGCGCTGCCGGCTCGCAGGTGAGCAGGTCGGCGGGCAAGGTGTCGGCGGCGCCGACGAACGCGCCCAGCAGGTAGTCGCGGTAGGGCGGGCGGGGGCCGGAGGGCTCGGGCAGTACGGCATCCGCGTCGGGACGCTGGCGGAAGGCCGCGGTGAACAGGAACCACGGCGACGGGGCCAGCACCAGGTTCATTCCGGTGCCGAGCGCCGGCGGCAGCCACGCCTCAGTCTCGGCGGTCAGCGGCAGCTTGTGCCCGACCGCGAGGGCTCCGGTGGGCACCCGGCGGGCGTGCGGCAGCAGCTGGCGGCGCACCCGCGAGCCGGCGCCGTCCGCGCCGACGAGCACGTCCGCGCCGGCTTCTGTGCCGTCGGCGAAGTGCGCGGTGACCCGCCCGGCCGGGTCGACGTCGTAGCGGGTGAACTCGCGGCCGAAGTGCACGACGTCCTCGAGCCCGCTGAGCAGGACCCGGCGCAGGGTCAGGCGGTCGACCGGATAGTGCCACTCGTCGGGGCCGGGCGGCACGCCGTACATCGTGGCGCCGTCGACGGTGACGAGCCGCTCGAGGCGCTCGCTCAGGAAGCTGAATCCGCCGTCCGGGTCGCCGGCGGTGGCCAGGAACGCGCCCCAGCCCGCGGCCGGCAGGCAGGCCCGCAGCGCCCGGCTGCCGGAAGGGTCGATGTGCAGGCGGAAACCCTGGGCCCGGTCGCGGGGGTGGCGGTCGCGCTCGTACACCGCGACGCTGACCCCCTGCCGTCGCAGCCCCTGGGCCAGGCAGAGGCCGCCGATCCCGCCGCCGATGACCACCACGTGCGGTCGCCGCTCAGCCATTGATGCTCCTCACGAGTCGTCGGACCTCCGCGAACGCGGCCTCGGCCCGGTCGGGCGCGTCGTTGGCGCCCTTGGACACTGCAACGATCAGTTCGGCTGTTGCCGCGACGTCGAGGTCGGGGCGGAAAGCGCCCGAGGCCACACCGGCGGCGAGCACTCCGGTCAGGGCCTCCCGCCAGCCCGCCTCGGTGCGCTGCACCGCCTCGGCCATCGCGGGATCCCGGGCCGCGCGCATCCGAACCTCATTGAGCACGGCGAACAGGTCCGCCCGGGTCCGCATCATCGTGACCAGCGTCGACAGGTGCTCGGCCAGCCGGTCCTCGGGCGCGCCGTGCTCGGGCATGATCGTCCAGAACTGCCGGCTCGCGTGCTGCACCACCGCCGTCACCAAATCCTGCTTGGTGCGGAAGTGATGGTGCAGCGTCGAGTGGTCGATGCCCACGCCCGCCGCGACCGCCCGCAGCCGCAGCCCTTCGAAGCCGTGCGCGGCCAGGTGGTTGAACCCCTCCCGCACCAGTTCGTCCCGCCGGCTGTCCATGCATCCACCTCTCCACCAACTGGTTGGTGGAGAGCGTATCAGCGATCACCCGCCATGCCCAGGCCCGCGGCGACCGCTGTCGCCGGCTTTCGTCATGCCGGCTGTATGGAAGCCGGTGGCTGCGCGGCTTTGACCTCGCCCCAGGGGCGTGGTCCAAGCTGGGCGGGTGAACGACGCGGACCTCATGCTGCCTGGCGAGTTCGGTGCTGCCACTCGGCTGTCGCCGAAGGCGCTGCGGCTCTACGCCGCGCAGGGCCTGCTGGTGCCGGTCTACACCGACCCCGGCAGCGGGTATCGCCGCTATCACCGCGACCAGATCCCACTCGGTCGGCTGATCGGATGGTTGCGCATGCTGGACCTGCCACTGGCCCGCATAGCCGCGCTGCTTCCCCTCGACTCGCAAGCCCGCCAAGCCGAGCTGCGCGCCTGGCTGGCCGCTCAGGAGATCGAGCTCCAGCAGCGGCGTGAGCTGGTGGAGGCACTCGATTACACGAGCCGTGCAACCACCGGTACCCCGACCCTCCGAAGTCGGCCGCAACGCAAACTGCTGTGCCGGGAGCGACGGGTCCACATCGACGAGCTGGAGGCTTTCATAGCCGACGCACAGGAGCACATCCGTGCCCGGTTGCGGGCTGTCGGATTGTCCGACGACGGACCGACCTTGGTGCACTTCCACGGATTCGTGACCCGGGACAGCGACGGGCCAGTGGAGGTCGCGGTGCCGTTCACCGGCTCGGTGGAACCCGTCGACGATCTGCGGGTCAGACTTTCGCCGGCCGGCACCGATGCCGTACTGCCGGTCGCCAAGGCGGACGCCGACTTCCCCATGATCTTGCACGTCTACGGCGTGTTGGAAGCCTGGATCGACGCGCATCGGCTGGTCTGCGTCGGCAGCCCGGTCGAGGTCTGGCCCGGCAGCGATGGCGCGGTCCTCGACGTCACCTATCCCGTCATGCCTAGTGAAGAAGGTTGAGCGATGCATCCCTACATTGGTTCCGGGCACTACTGCTACGCCAACTCACTGGCGATGCTGCTCGGTTCCGCTGCGCCCTCGCCGTCGGTGATCGAGGTGCTGACCGGTTCGCCGTTCGGCTTCGAGTTGCTGGCCGAGCGGCTGCCGCTGTTCGACCCGTACGGCTGGGACCCTGATCGGGGCCTCGATGACGCGATCGCGCTGCTGGGTTGGACCTGCCGACGCCAGGGCGCCGACGACGATGAGCAAGCCCTTGCGATGCTGCGCGACGCGGTCAAGGCCGGCCCGATCCTGGCGGGGCCCGTGGAGCTGGGCCTGCTGTATCACGTGCCCGGGATGAGTGGGCCGATCGAGGCGGACCATTTCGTCACGGTGCTGGAAGCCGACGACAAGCTCATCCGGTTCCACGACCCACACGGACACCCCTACGTGACCCTGCCGACCGGGGATTTCCTCGCCGCGTGGCGCGCCGACACCATCGCTTACCGAACCACGCCCTACACCATGCGCAGTGAGTTCCAGCGGGTCCGAGAGGTCACCGCCGAGGCGGCGCTGCACACGGCCCTGCCCGGTGCGGTCGCCTGGCTGCGCGGACGCGATGACCTCCCGGTGCCACCGGGCACGCTGGGGGGCGCCGACGGGGTCAACCGGCTCGCCGACATGATTACCGGCGGGCTGGATCCCAAGGTGCACGGTCACCTCGTCCACTTCGCGATCCAGGTCGGTGCTCGACGGCTCACGGACGCCGCGACCTCCTTCGCCAACCTGGGCCACGACCAGGCCGCCGCCGTGGCCACCCGACAGGCGCGGCTGGTGGGTAGCCTCCAGTACGACCTCGTAGCCGGGCTCACGACGTCCGCCGCTGAGACGCTGCGGCAGCTTGCCCCGACATACGAGGAATTGGCTACCGTGCTCTGCTAGCTGGGGGTATACGCGGGCGATGCTGGACCCTTCTGGCCACGTAGAGAAAGCTCTGCACTCAAAGCCCTGGCATCGAATCCATCGGTCTACCCGGGCTTTCACGATGAGAGCGGGTGGCGGGAACCGAACCCGCGCCGTCCGCTTGGAGCGGGAGATCATCAGCCGTTGCTCGGTGCTGCTGCCGTCAACGGTGCCTGCAGTGCTGAGCTCTACGATGTGCTCGTGAGCGACTTGAGCCCGACAGGCGTAGCGCTGAGGACCGCCCGGCTGGTGCTGCGGCCCCCGACTGAAGCCGATATTGCCGCGATCTTCGCGATTCACAATGATCCCCGGACCAGCCTGCATAATCCATCTGACGCGCTCGCCGAGCTCGGGGAGGCAGAACAGCTCTATATACGCTGGAACAACCAATGGCAGAGCTGTGGATACGGGTACTGGGTCGTCCGACGCCACGGTAGTGCTCAACAACTGGGTTTCTGCGGAATCAAGCCTATGGAACTGCACGGTATGAAGATCCTCAACCTCTTCTACCGCTTCGCCGTCTCAGCATGGGGCCACGGCTACGCCAGTGAGGCCGCGACCGCGGTCACCACGTGGGCATCCACATCCGTCCCCGACCTGCCGCTGATCGCCCGCGTCAGGCCAGCCAACGTCGCCTCCCAACGCGTGGCCGTCCATGCTGGCCTGTCCCGGGCCGAACACCTCGACGAAAGCGGAGAAGACGGCCTCGATTGGATCTACGCGGCGAACCTGCCGGGCTGAACAGACAGATCAGCCACGAAACCCCGTGGGCCGGGGCTGACGAACGAAGCCACGGACCGTCGATCGCCCCCAAGCACGTACGGCGGCCAACCGCGCAGTGGCGATCGTGAGGAGCGCATGTGTTGGGCGGCGCGGCGACTGTGGTCGGCGCGTACGGTCTGTGCGTACGGTCAGTGCGACGGGACGGCGTTCGGCGCCCGGCCCGGTGTCCCGCCGCTGTCCGGGACCGGCCCCAGCCCGCACGCCGAGCCTGGCCGATTCCCTCGACGCCACCGCCGACAACTCAGCGCGCCGCGAGCACGCCGCCCGCCTCATCGAGGCGATCTCCATGAGCCTGAGGATTCGTACTCGCTGTAGGACGCTCAGGTGTCGTAGGAGCCGTCCCAGGGTGGATAGAAGGCGATGTTATCGGGATAGAGCTCTGCGTACTCGTCGCCTTCGTAATTTTCCAGGACGAGGCCGAAGACCACGCCGTCGAACTGCAGCCGAAATGGGCGGATGGCGATGTCGCCGAACTCGACGTCGGGGAGTTCGGCGAGCCATTCGCTCAGTCGCCGGTCCGCGGCATCTACCGACTCCCTGTGCCTGTCGTCGGCTCCGGTGCACTCGATGCGCGAGTCAAGGTAGCTGCCATCAGGGCTGAAGCGGTGAAGCACGGCATACCACCGCTTATGGGACAACCAATCCTCAGTCCTTGAGTAACCCTCCCGGAAGGCGGCTACGACCCCGCCAAGGAACTGGCCGTCGCGCCACTGGCCGATGTGGTCGGTGTGATAGTCGGGCTCATATGAAATCGGGATGACCTCGGGATACGTCACGCCCCGAACCGTAGCCACCTTGTACGACAATCTCCTGTTCTGCCCTCCCTGAACGGCTGACGCTCTCAAAGTGATTCGCCAACTTCGTCTTGTCGAAGTTGTCATCACATCCGGAGATCTTCCTCGCCCGGGCGGAGGCCGAGCAGGCGCCGCGAAAGATGGCCACGGAGGGCAAAGTCGACTCCACTCGGGATGAGCGGTTTCGTGCGACCGAGCATCGTCTCGATCCTCGAGGAGCGCATGGATACAGGATGGCCCTGACTCGCTCATGTTCCCTGGAGCCAAGGGCGGGCAGGCCTGCGGCACGGGGGGACATGGTGGCCGCCGTGCTGATGGCTGGCTGGCGTGCTCGTGGGTCATCTTCACCGGGCCGCTGCTGGCGATCTCGTCCTCATGACCACGGGACGCGCTCTCCTCGACCGGACTGCGGCGCTCGAGAAGCGAAGCTCGACGGATTTCACTTACATGACCTTCGCCACACGAAAACACCCTCGCGGCCCAATCCAGCGCGGCCCTACGGGAGCTCATGACCGGTATGGGCCACCCATCCACCCGATGGGCACACCATCCTGGAAGCACCATTAGGGCGTTGGCGATACACCGGAGCGGGTGTGCAGATGTTGACGACCCAACAGCCAGCCGCAACCCATCACCGCCACCCCTACGCTGGAGCGAGCGTCACTGGTGAGCGCCGCCGTCCACGCGGATCTCGGTGCCGGTGATGAACGAGCCGTCGTCGGAGACGAGCATCGCCACAACTCCGGCGACCTTCTCCGGCCCAGGAATGCCTCCCGGCAGCGCCGGGGTGAGCTTGAGGAACAGGTCCCAGTCGGTGTCCTCGGGTACAAGGTGACCGATGTTGTCGGTGATCCCGCTGCTGATGCCGCCGGGAACGACATTCACCGCGCGTAGCCCCCGCTTGCCGTACTCGGAGGCGATGCTGTGGGTGAAGGAGAAGATGCCGCCCTTGCTGGCTGAGTAGGCCGCCATGAACGGGTGGGCGAAGAAGGCCGCGGTGGAGCTGAAGTTGACCACCACTCCTCTGCCGCTCTCCAGCAGGTACGGCAGGGCCGCCCGGGTCATCAGGAAGGTGCCGGTCAGGTTGGTCCCGATGACGCGGTTCCACAGCTCAAGCGAGCATTCGTGGGTGTGTGCGCCGCGCAGGATGGCCGCCGCGTTGATCAGGGCGTCAAGCCCGCCGAGCTCGGCAGCAGCCTCGCTGACCAGGGAGTTCACCGAGTCCTCCGAGGAGATGTCCACGGTGGATACGGTGAGGCGGTCGTTTCCGGCCAGTTCGGCTGTCTCGTTCAGGGCGGCCGCCGAGATATCGGCGGCGACCACGCGCGCGCCCTCTGCGAGCAGTCTCAACGTCGTCGCCCGGGCGATGCCGGACCCGGCGCCGGTGATCAGGATGCGCCGATCAGTCAGCCGTTCCACTTACATGACCTCCTCGAATGATGCGGGACCGCCGGACAGGGCGACTCCGTCGACCACCCGCCCTTCGGCGACCCGCTGGATGAACGCGACCGTGCGGTCCACGGCCTCGGTGGCCTCGGGCAGGAATCCCGTGGCCAGGTGCCAGACGTGCTGCATGTGTGGCCAGACCTCCAGCTCCACCTCGACTCCGGCCCGCGCCGCCTGGACGGCCAGGGCGAGGGAGTCGTCGAGGAGCAGTTCGGCGCCGGATGCCTGGATGAACAGGGGAGGTAGCCCGGTGAGGTCGGCCAGGGCCGGGGAGGCGTAGCCGTCGGTCGGAGGGCGTCCGGCAAGGTAGTCGGCCGACATGATCGGTCCGCTTGACGGCTTGATGATCAGGTCGGTGTCGGCGTTGGCCTGCCAGGAGCCACGAGCGTAGTTCTCCAGCCGCAGGTCGAAGACGCCGCAATAGAGGAACCCTGCGGCGGCCCGGGTGTCGGCGGCGTCGCGGCGTCGGAGCAGGAGCGCCGCGGCCAGATTCGCTCCAGCAGACTCCCCGCCCACCACGATCCTGGCCTCCGGCCACCTGTCGAGGGCGTCGAGGTAGGCCGCTTCGCAGTCGTCAAGCGCGGCCGGGTAGGGATGCTCGGGCGCGAGCCGGTAGTCCGGCAACAGCACGCGGGCGCCGGTGCTCGCCGCCAGGTGCACTCCGGCCTGCCGGCCGTTCTTCGCGGTGCCGATGCGGAAGCCGCCACCGTGGATGAAGAGGATGACCAGGTCGTCGCGGGGCTCGGCAGGGCTCAGCAACCGCCCGAAGGGGTGCACCTCATCGGTGATGCCCGGGACATCCTGGTAGAGATCTCCGACAGCCTCGGCGCCCAAGCGTTCCTCGTCGAGGGTGACGTCCTTACCGTTCTCGCGGAACTCGCGGAACATCGCGAGGAGAAGGTCATATGTCCGGCTCGGCATCGCACCTACTTACACGTGACAGTAGACGACGTACACGTGGCCACTTTCACGTGTAACTTGGGAGTTCGCAGACGTTAACATCTCTGCTGCAGGCAGGCAACGGCGACGAGGGCAGCGTGGCGGACAAGAAGCGCAGGATTACGAGCGTGGACGTGGCGCGGGAAGCGGGCCTGTCGCGGGCCACCGTCAGCTTCGTGCTGAACAACACGCCCGGCCAGTCCATCCCCGAGGCGACCCGGCAGCGTGTCCTGCGGGCCGCGGACAAGCTGGGCTATACGCCCTACGCGCCGGCCCGCACACTGCGCAGCGGGCGGAGCGACGTGGCGCTGTTCGTCCTGCCTGATTGGCCGCAGGGACCGACCATGGCGGCGCTGGTCGACCGGGCGGCACAGGTTCTGGGCCAAGCCGGGCTGACCCTCATCACGCACGTGCACGCGGGTCATGACGACGGGCTGGCGCAGTTGTGGAGCGCCCTCAGCCCGGCCGCCGTCTTCGGCATGCGGCCCTTCACCGCCGCAGAGCTGGAGGGCATGAGGCGAGTGCGCATCCCGGCCGTCCTGCCTCCTGTCGAGCAGCCCGGCTACGACGTGGGCAGCACCTTGTGGATCAATGGTGTCGGCAGGTTGCAGGCCCAGTATCTGATCGGCAAGGGGCACAGGCGTCTGGCCTACGTCCTGCCCGACGACCCCCGGCTGGAGGTGTTGGGGCGGGGTCGCGCCGAGGGCGCGATGCAGGCGTGCGGCGAAGCCGGCCTGCAGGAGCCGGTGGTCCGCACGATCACGCTGGATACCGAGTCGGCGGCCTCGGCGGTGGCGAGCTGGCAGAATACTGCGACCGCCGTGTGCGCCTACAACGACGAGGTCGCCCTGGCTGTGCTGGCCGGGATGCGGGCGCTTGGCGTGAGCCTGCCAGTGATCGGCGTGGACGACATTCCCGCGGCCCGCTTCGCCGTTCCCGCGCTGACGACAGTCGCGCAGGACAGCGGCGCGATCGGTGAGCGCATCGCCAAAGCGCTGATCAAGGCACTGAACAACGAAGATCCCGAGCTGGGATCGCTGCCATCCGACCTCATCCGCGTCGTCGAACGCGACTCCGCCTAACGAGAAGAGGCAACCCGAGCGAAACGTGACCTCGACCCTACTTGCACGTGTAAGTAGCGCGTGGTTAACATCCACGACACACCCTCCCCCCTCCTCGACCTGCGGGGTCTCCATGAGCACACCAGCAACGCCCACCCTGCCCACGGTGGGCTCCCGCTACATCGGCCTGATGGTCCTGGCCCAGTTCGGCGTCTTCCTGGCGTTCATCACGCCCGTAGGCATCTCCCTGTCGATCCGGGTCGGCGAACTCGCTCCCGGACACGAGGAGTACCTCGGCTACATCACCGGCGTGGGCGGCCTGGTGCCTCTCGTCGCGGGACCCCTGCTCGGCGCGCTCAGCGACCGCACCCGCACCCGGTTCGGCCGCCGCCGCCCGTTCATCCTCGGCGGCATGCTGCTCGGTGTCGTCTCCCTGCTCGTCATGGCCCTGGCACCGAACATCCCGGTGCTCGGCCTGGGCTGGGTACTGGCCCAGTTCGGGTGGGGCCAATCCTTCGGCAACCTGCTCACCTCCCAGGCAGACCGGCTTCCGGAAGAGCAGCGCGGCAAGGTCGCCGGGCTCGGCGGGTTCGCGACACTGGTCGCGCCGGTCATCGGCGTCGTGATGGCCGGAGGGCTGGCGGGCGACGCCCTCCTGCTCTTCCTCGTGCCCGGCGCGGTCGGCGTGCTCACCATCGTGCTCTTCGTCTGGCTGGTCGACGAGGCCGACAGCCGCGACCTGCCCGCGGCAGAGCCGCTGACGGTGAGGTCGCTGCTGGCCATGTACACGTGGTCCGTCCGGAAATATCGAGACTTCTCCCTCAACTGGGCGGGGCGGTTCGCGTTCTACTTCGGGTTGACCCTCAACACCACCTTCACCGCCTTCTTCTTCGCCTCCCGCCTGGGCGTGAAGGTCGAAGAGGTGGCCGGAACGCTCGCCGCGGTCGCTGGGCTCGGCGTGCTGGCCACCGCCGCGGGCGCGATGGGCGGCGGATTCCTGTCCGACCGACTGCGCCGCCGACGCGTCTTCGTCCTGACCGCCGGAGCCGTCTACGCGCTGGGCACCGTGACCATGGCGCTGTCGTCGAGCGTGCCGCCGCTGTTCACCGGCTCGATCATCTGCTCGGTCGGCCTGGGCATGTTCTCGGCCGTGGATCAGGCGCTGGCCTTGGACGTGCTGCCGGAGCGGGAGACCAATGCCGGCCGCTACCTGGGCGTGTTCGGCTTCGCCACCTCCATCCCGCAGTCGGCCGCCCCCTTCATCGCCCCGCTGTTCCTGACCGCCGGCGGCGCGGAGAAGAACTACACCCTGCTCTATCTGGTGGCCGCCGCCTGCACCCTGATGGGCGGCCTGGTCGTCCTGCGCATCAAGTCAGTCCGCTAAGGAGTCCCACATGTTCGTGGCACCGTCGTTCCCGCTCGAACCCGCTGGTCCGGCGCCCTATTTCCGGGGTGAGTTCACCGCCGACCGGCAGCCCGACCGGGCCCTCCTGGAGGTGACCGGACTCGGCATCGTCGAGCCGTACCTGAACGGCATCCGGCTCGGTGACGAGGTCCTGGCCCCCGGCTGGACCTCCTACCGGCACCGGCTCCAGGTCAGCACCCACGACGTGACCACCCTGGTCAAACCCGGCGCGAACGCGCTGGGCGCGATCGTGGGTGACGGGTGGGCGGCCGGGCGGATCGGTTACGAGGGCAAGAGCAAGCACTACACCGACCGGCCCGCGCTGTTCATGCGCCTGGAGATGACCTTCGGCGAGCAGACCGTCGTCGTGGAATCCGACGGAAGCTGGAGCGCGGGGACCGGGGCCATCGTCGCCAACGGCCTGTTCGACGGCGAAACCTACGACGCCCGGCGTGAGCCGTACGGCTGGAGCGAACCGGGTTTCACCGGCGACTGGTCCGCGGTGGAGCCGTTCGACTGGAATCCCGAGGCGCTGGTTCCGATGGTCGCCGACCCGATCCGGCGCATCGAGGAGATCGCGCCCGTGAGCATCACCGGGAAGATCGTCGACTTCGGGCAGAACCTCACCGGCTGGATCAAGCTCACCACCACCGGCGAGGCCGGTCAGACCATCACGATCCGGCACGCCGAACTCCTCAACGACGGCGAACTGAACGTCGAGACGCTACGCACGGTCAAAGCCACCGACCGCTACATCCACGCGGGCGGCACGGTCACATGGGAGCCGCGGTTCACCTTCCACGGCTTCCGCTACGTCGAGATCGACGGGCCTTTCGACGAGGTCAAGGCCGTGGTGGTGCACAGCGACATGCGCCGCACCGGCTGGCTGGAGACCTCGGACGAACGGCTGAACCGGCTGCACGCCAACACCGTCTGGTCGATGCGCGGCAACTTCGTCGGCGTGCCCACCGACTGCCCGCAGCGCGACGAGCGGCTGGGTTGGACCGGCGACATCAACGCCTTCGCGCCCACCGCGGCCTTCCTGTACGACGTGCGGGCCGTCCTGGGTTCCTGGCTGGCGGATCTGGCCGCCGAGCAGCAGGAGAAGGGGTTCGTGCCGTGGGTGGTGCCCGACGTGCTGTCCAATCCCTCCGCCCCCACCGCGCTGTGGAGCGATGTGGCGGTCAGCCTGCCCTGGGTGCTTTACCAGGAGTACGGCGACGCCGAGATCCTGCGCCGCAGCTACGACTCCATGGCCGCCTTCATCCGCGACGTGGAGGGCAGGCTGGATGCCGACGGACTGTGGAGCAGCGGCTTCCAGTTCGGCGACTGGCTCGACCCCGACGCCCCCGGCGACAACCCGGCCGGAGGCAAAACCGACCGGCACCTGGTGGCCGCCGCCTACCTGGCCAAGACCACCCGGGAAATGGCCGACACGGCGGAACTGCTCGGCACCGAAGACGCCGCCCGCTTCCGGACGCTGGCCGACAAGGTACGGCAAGCCTTCCGTTCCGAATACGTCACCGCGAACGGCCGGATCGCCGGTGAGACCGCCACCGCCTACGCCCTGGCCATCTGCTTCGACCTGCTCGATCCCGACCAGGAGGCCAGGGCGGGCAGGCGGCTGGCTGAGCTGGTCGCCAAGGCCGGGTACAAGATCTCCACCGGGTTCGCCGGAACCCCGCTGATGCTGCCCGCGCTCAGCCGCACCGGGCACCTGGAGGAGGCCTACCTGATGCTGATGGAGACAGGCTGCCCGAGCTTCCTCTACCCGGTGATCATGGGTGCGACCACGATCTGGGAACGCTGGGACGCGATCGCGCCCGACGGCACGCTCAAGCCCAGCGGCATGTCCTCGCTCAACCACTACGCCCTGGGCGCGGTGACCGACTGGCTGCACAAGACGATCGGCGGGTTGGCGCCGCTGCAACCGGGCTACCGCAAAGTGCTCATCGCCCCGCAGCCCGGGGGCGGCCTCACCCACGCCACGCTCACCCACTGGACCGTGCCCGGTGACGTCCGCATCGCGTGGCGGGTCGAGGAGCGCCAGGTCAGGCTGGAGGTGGACGTGCCCGTCGAGGCGACCGTCCGCCTGCCGTACACCGGCGAGACCATCGAAGTCCAGCCCGGCGAGCACGCCTGGAGCTACGAGCTGCCCGAGGGGTACGGCGAGCGCGAGCCGTACACGATGGACACCTCACTCAAGACGCTCGCGGCCGATCCGAAGGTGTGGCAGGCCCTCACCGAGGTGTTCGCCAAGCATTTCCCCGGCATCCCCCTCGACGGCGACGCGCCGGAGGCGGCGGCGTTCTCCCTGAACACCGTCCTGGAGTTCATCCCCGGCCCGTCCCAGGAACTGGCCGACGACCTGAAGGCAGCCATCCAGTGAATCTTGAACAGAAGGCGTCCCTGCTGTCCGGCCGCGACTTCTGGAGCACCAAACCGGTCGGCGAGATCCCCTCGGCGGTGCTCAGCGACGGCCCGCACGGCGTGCGCAGGCAGACCGGCGAAGCAGACCACGTAGGCATCCACGACAGCCTCCCGGCGACCTGTTTTCCGCCCGCGGTCGCGGTCGGCTCCAGCTGGGACCCCGCCGTCGCCGGTCGGCTGGCCGCGGCCGTCGCACGTGAGGCCCGGGCGCTGGATGTGCAGGTGAGCTTGGGACCGGGGGTGAACATCAAACGGTCACCATTGTGCGGGCGCAACTTCGAGTACTACTCCGAGGACCCACTGCTGACCGGCGTGCTGGCCACCGCGCATGTCAAGGCGTTGCAGTCCGAGGGGGTGGGCGCGTCGGTCAAGCACTTCGCGGCCAACAACCAGGAGACCGGCCGGATGCGGGTCAGCGCCGAGATCGACGAGCGCACCCTGCGGGAAATCTACCTGCCCGCCTTCGAACGCGTGGTCAAGCAGGCCCGGCCCGCCACGGTGATGGCCGCCTACAACAAGGTGAACGGGGTCTACGCCTCCCAGCATCCGTGGCTGCTCACCCGGGTGCTGCGCGAGGAGTGGGGTTTCGACGGAGTCATCGTCTCCGACTGGGGCGCGGTCAACAACCGGGTCGCCGCCTTGAAGGCCGGGCTCGACCTGGAGATGCCCGGCAATCCCGGCAACGACGCCCAGATCGTGCAGGCCGTACTTGATGGACAGCTCGACGAGGCCGACGTGGACCGCAGCGTCGCCCGCGTCCGGGAGATGGTGGGCCGCTGGCGGCCCGCGCCGGCGGAGTTCGACGCCGACGCCCACCATGCCCTCGCCCGCGAACTGGCCGCCGACTGCGCCGTGCTGCTGAAGAACACCGACGCCGTGCTCCCGATCGGCCCCGATGCGCGCACCATTGCCGTCGTCGGGCCCTTCGCCACCGAGCCGCGCTTCCAGGGCGGGGGCAGCTCCCACGTCAACCCCACCCGGGTCGACATTCCCCTGGAGGAGATCCGCAAGCTGGCCGGAGACCGGACCGTCACGACCGACCCGGAGGGCGCAGACCTGGCGATCGTATTCGCCGGACTGGCAGACCTGGACGAATCGGAAGGGTACGACCGGGGCACCATCGAGCTGCCCGGCGAGCAGGTCGAGCTCATCCGCGCCACCGCCTCCGTGGCCCGCCATACTGTCGTGGTGCTCTCCAACGGCGGTGTCGTCTCCCTGGAGGGCTGGCATGACGAGGTCGACGCCATCCTGGAAGGCTGGCTGCTCGGCCAGGCCGGCGGCGGCGCCCTGGCCGACCTGCTGTTCGGTGTGGTCAGTCCGTCCGGGCGGCTGGCCGAGACGATCCCACTGCGTCTGCAGGACACCCCGTCGTACCTGAACTTCCCCGGCGAGCAGGACGTCGTCCGCTACGGCGAAGGCGTCATGGTCGGCTACCGCTACCACGAGACGGTGGACAGGCCGGTCCGCTATCCGTTCGGCCACGGGCTCGCCTACACCGCCTTCGCCGTCAGCGACCTGACGGTGGAGGTCACCGGCTCCTCGACCGCTCACGCTTCGGTGAAGGTCGCCAACACCGGTGGGCGGTACGGCAAGCACGTCGTCCAGCTCTACATCTCCACCCAGGCGGGACCTGTCCGCCGCCCGGTCCGGGAGCTAAGGGCCTTCACCAAGGTCGCGCTCGAACCCGGCCAGGCCACGACCGTCACCTTCGACCTCGACACTCGTGCCTTCGCCTACTGGGACGTCGCCGAAGGCCGCTGGCTGGTCGCGCCCGGCTCGTACGCGATCCAGATCGGCGAGAACGCCTCGCGGATCGTCGCGGAGGAGACCGTCGAGCTCGCCGGGGAGGTGATCCTCAAGCAGCTGAGCCTGGACTCCAGCGTCGGTGACTGGTTCGCGCACCCGGTCGTCGGGCCGATGCTCATGGGGCACATCGCGGCGACGATGACTCCGGAGCAGCAGGCGCAGGCGGCCGAGCACGCCGACATGCTGCGCATGATCGAGTCACTGCCGATGTACCAGTTCATCAGCCCGATGGGCGTGCAAATTCCGGCCGAGACGGTTCAGGAGATGATCGAACTCAGCCGACAGGGCAGCTGATAGGGGCATATGGACGATCACATGGCGGGCCGTGACGCGGCCTTGCCATGTGATTCCACCGCAGGCCCGATCAACGGCGCCAGCCAGGGGGCAACGCCGAGTCTCAGCCCTAGTGACCACACGTTGCCGAAGGAGAAGGCGAAGGTCAGGGCCGCGATGGTCAGCATCGTGGCCGTGACGATCCGCCGAGCTGCGAATCGGCGGGATGGCCTCTATCCTCGGCCACGGGATCGATGATGAGCTTGAACACCTAGACATCGATCCCACGAGCAGCAAGGATCTCCCGCCACGGCCTCCCCTGAGGAACGGGTGCGCCGGCAAGAGCCTGCTGGGCGCGGACGTGCATCTGACGGCGCCCCTCGGGATCCTTTGCGGTGTCACACGCGGAGATCCACCAGCGGTGCACGAAAGCGTTCAGCGCCCCAAGATCCAGGCTCACCCTGACCTCGTCGAGCACGGCCTTGAGCCCGGCGTCGAAAGCTTCGCGATCTTCCGGGACGATCAGCGCGGCACGGATGGCCCGCAGGTTCTTCTCAGGCAGAGGCGAGCCGACGGAGATGAAATCCTGCGGCTGTGCGGTCATGCCCGCTTCCTTCCTTGTCCTCTAGAGACTACAGAGGAAGGGTGACATCCTTCACGCACCCACGAGAGCTGGGCCTGCCAAGCCCCTGTTCAGAGCCGTTCGCGCGGCTGCTCGTCGGGACCCTGGCTGGTCAGACCCGCCCCGGTCAGTTCGTGATCGTCCGCTTGAGAGGCGCAACGCTGTGTGCCTCCCCGCGGTGCGGTGATCTCAGAGTTTGTACAGCTTGTTGAATGGTGTCGTGATTCGTTCCTGCCGTGATCCGAAATCGACGACCACGGCGACCTCGTCTTCTACGCCGATGACGACACCAAGGCCATACCGGTCGTGGGTCACCTGGTCGTTCACGCTGAACCGCTCGGCAGGCGGGGCGGGTGGCGGAGGTTTGAAGGGACTTGTGGACAGGTGAGGGCGTGACTCGCCGCTTGCTGACTTCATTCCCTCCAGTATGCGCCGCTTCTGAGAACGCTCACGACGTAGGATCGACAAGCTCGCCTAAATGATCAAGGTCCGGGTGAGGATTCGACTCCTGATTTGGGCCTTCGAGTCTGGAGCGGGCGACGGAAACCGAATCCCGCGCTGTCGGTGGGGACCGGCTACGCGGTCCTGAGCTGGGAAAGCCGAGGCAGGTCAGGGCGGCCGGTTGACCGTGGAGGTGGGACGGGCGCGGGTCGGCATCCCGCAAGCGATCATCCCGCGCTTCCAGAGCACCTGAGCACCTACGTCGGCATCGAGCCGGGGCGCTGCTCTTCCCCGGATCGAAGGGCGGACCGTTGCGGGCGCATCGGTGAACACGCATACAAGCTGGGTGGACGTGGTCAGGGACATGGGCATGCCTGGCCTGCACTCACATGATCTGCGTCACGCCGGGAACACGTTGTTCCGCAAGCAGCGGATGCGCGAGACCGCTGAGATCGATCGTGCGTGGCGGACCATACAGCGGTGTATCACTGAGGTGCACACCACTGATGGGGAGCGAGCGGAGTGAGCGAGCGCAGGACTTGGGCCGACAGGAAGTCCGAAATACTGAGTCGTCCCGGTGCCGGAGTAGCCTACGAGGCGGCCAAGATCCGGTTCGAACTGGGTGAGACCGTGAGGCTGCGGCGTGAGCAACTGGGGCTGACCCAAGCTGAACTGGCGGAGCGCACCGGGCTGAAACAGCCAGCGGTGGCCCGGTTCGAGGCAGGGGGGACCATGCCGACCATCCCCATGATGGAGCCATTCCTGACCTGGCTTTTCATGGTGAGAGCGGGTGACGGGAATCGAACCCGCGCTGTCAGCTTGGGAACTGCATCGATCACGGCCTGATGAGGCGCTGAGCTGGGCAGAAAGCCGGTCCTGAGTGACCGTGGTTGCCCCCTTGTCACCCCTCCTAATGGCCCGGCGATCAGGGCACTCCAGCGTTCACCTTCTGCCCATCCAGCGTGAACCGGTAGACGATCGACTCCCGTCGTTGGAACCCGGCGCGCTCATACAGGCGGTTTGCCGCCTCCCTAGATGGCCGCGATGTGAGGTCGACCGTGCGGACGCCTGACTTTCTCGCCAGCGCGAGGGCTTCGTCAGTTAGTGCCGCCGCGATGCCTTGTCCACGAGCAGCCTTGTCCACTACAACGTCCTCGACACGCGCACGAAGCCCGGAAGGCAGGGGAAAGATCACCAGCGTCAAGGTGCCTACGATCCGCCCTTGCACGCGAGCCACCAGCACCGTGTTCGCTTCGAAGGTCAGCAGCCGGCCCACGGCCTCACGATCAAGTGCTTTCGCAGTTGTCGACAACTGCGGCAACAGTTGGCCGAGCGCGGCCACGACATCGTTACTCGCCTCGCGCACGATCTCAATCTCGACGCTCATGAACTCGACCTTATCGATCGACCCGCGACCCGTCTTACTCGTCGTGACCGCGACGCGCGCCGCCTCTGATCATCCCGTGGCCCTGGTCTGCTCGGCTTGTCCCGGGTCGATGGTTGGCGGGATGATCAGGATTCCACCTCAGCCACATGCGGCCCTGGGACCCCCGCGCGGCGATCATCCCGGAGCCGGCGTGTCCCCTCCGGAGGCTGGGGTTTCGTTGAATCGCATCAGTGTCCATCTCGGGGGTGGCCACTGTGTGGGGTCCTGGTCGGTGACCCATTCTGTTATCGAGGCGGGGGACACCTCCAGGTCGAAGGGTCGATAGACCGGTAGTAGTCCGAGCGCGTTGAAGGAGATCTCGACCGTCTCGGCATGGCCGACGAGGATGATGGTTTCGCCGCGGTGGCGGTGGGCGAGGTCGGTGATGGTGCGGCTGGTGCGTGTCACCATCTCGGCCCAGGTCTCGTTGCCTTGCTGGAAGGGTCGGTAGATGCCGCCGCCTTCGATGTCGAGGCGCTGAGAGAATTCCGCGTGGGTGAGTCCGTCTGCCTCGGGCGGCGTGTGCCATGTGCAGAGCCCGCAGTCTTGCGAGGAGGGTAGGCCGCTGGCCGTTGAGATCACCGCAGCTGTTTCCACGGCCCGTGGCAGAGGCGAGGAGTAGATCGTCGTCTTGTCGCTTCCGATTTCAGCGGTGATCTGCTGGCCGAGTAGCGCGGCCTGTCCGCGTCCGATGTCGGTGAGGCCGCGGCATCCTTTCGGTCCGCCTATCACGCCTTCTCTCTTGTGGAGGGAGTCCCCGTGGCGCACGAAGAAGAGCCGAGTTCGCATGTGGCGGATCATGCCAGAGGTCGTCAGCCAACGCCTGCGATCATGACGAACTGGACGGCGACGGAGCATGGATTCTGGCGGCGGCGCGGCGCTGAAGTCGGCGAGGGCACTGAGTACGGCGGCGCGCCGCGCCGCCGCTTGATACCTACAAGAACAATTCAGCAAGTACTACAGGCCGCTGAGTGCTGCACGGAGAGCGGCGGCCTGCTCGACCCGGGCGGCGTATGGGATTTCGCTCTTGGTTGTGATGTCCGGCTGTTTGAAGGCGTCGCCGATTGAACGTGGGATCACATGTACGTGGAGATGGTGAAGCACTTGGTCCGGGATGGTGTTGTTCTGCTGAATCGTGCTACCGGACGCACCGAACGCCTTGGGCGCTGCTGCTGATACGCGGGCGACGACATCGAAAAGTTCAGTGATGAGGTTGCGGTCGGCGCTATACAGGTCGGTCACGTGCTCTCTTGGGAGAACGAGGCAGTGCCCCATATTCTTGGCTCGTTGCCAGGGCACCGGGATGACGAACACGTTTTCCGTGCGGTATGCGACAAGGTCACGGTCTACAGCACCTGCGCCGATGAGGCAGAAGGGGCACTCGCTCATATGGCCGATTCTGGAGCCCCAATCCGCTGAAGAACAACGGAATTGAGCACCCCATAAAACAATGCAGCAGTGCATGGTCTCGGTTCGGCTCGCGCCGATCGCTTCCCCGTTGACCGTCGCGCCGGCCCCCTCGGCCGCGGAGTACACAGGTTGAATGCCTAGTGTCTTCAAGTCGTGACGGATAGCGCTCGGTGCGATACGACCGTGGTATGCGGTACGGGCAAAGGGGCGGGTACACGCCCGCAGAGCAGGAGCGGCGCGAGCGTCTACGGCTGCAGGCGGCCGAGTGGTTCGAGGCCGGAGAATCGATCAAGACGGTCGCCGCACGGTTACGGGTCCACGAGCGGTCGGTGACCCGCTGGCGCAAGTCCTGGCGCGAGGGCGGGACGCATGCACTGCTGTCCAAGGGGCCGGTGTCGAAGGAGAAGCTGTCGGCCCAGCAGTGGGAGCGGCTGGAGTCCGAGCTGCGGCGCGGCCCGCTGGCCTGGGGATACGACGAGAACCAGTGCTGGACCCTGGCACGGGTCAAGACGCTGATCGGCCGGCTGTTCCACATCGGCTACACCATCGAGGGCGTGGGCAAGCTGCTGCATCGCCACGGCTGGTCGGTCCAGGTCCCGGCGCGGCGGGCCTTGGAGCGGGATGAAGAGGCCATCGCCGCCTGGAAAGAGCAGGTGTGGCCGGTGGTAAAAGCACCGCGGCGGACCTGGGCGCCTACGTGTGTTTCGAGGACGAGGCCGGACAAGGGCTGAGGCCACCGAAAGGACGCACCTGGGCGCCGGTCGGGGACAGGCCGGTGGTGACAGTACGCGGCAAGGGCTCCGGCAGAGTCAACATGGCCGGTGTTGTGGCCTACCGGGACGGTGAGCGGCCGCACCTGTTCTACCGGCTGCATATCTACCGCGGCCGCAAGGGCGCGCCCAAGTCGTTCTCCTGGATGGACTACCGGGACCTGATCGTGGCCGTCCACCAGCACCTGGACGCGCCACTGGTCTGGTGCTGGGACAACCTGAACGTGCACCTGGCCGGCCAGCTCGTCGAGTTCGCCGCTCAGCACGCCGATTGGCTGCGCATCGTCCAGTTACCGGCTTACGCGCCCGAGTTGAACCCCGTCGAGGGCGTCTGGTCTCTACTTCGCCGGGCACTGGCCAACTTCGCCGTCGCCGACCTGCCTGGACTCGTTCGGATCGTCAAACGCAAGCTGAAGAAGATCCAGTACCGGCCTCATCTGCTCGCCGGCTGCCTGGCCCAGACAGGGCTCTCCATCGACGCCCCGGCAAACCTATGACCAACTCTACGAATTCAACCTGTGTAGCAGAGACCCATGAACGGCAGGTCGATCACCCCCAAGACCGCCCGGTCGCGGTCGAACAGCCCGAGCGAGGTCCCGCAAAGCGGGATGCCGTGGGTGAAGTTGGCGGTCCCATCGAGCGGGTCGAGTGACCACATCAACCCGTCTCCCGTACGGCTGATCCCTTCCTCTTCCCTCAGGAATCCGATCTTCGGGGTCTCTCGCGAGAGGAATTCGCGAACGGCATGCTCGACGGCAAGGTCAACCTCGGTCACCATGTCCCGGTCACCCTTGGCGGTGACCACGCCAGGTGCCCTCGTATGAATGATCTCGCTGGCTATGGAGACGGCACGCTCTGTGATCGGGAGGAGGGTCCGGCCATCGATGGTCATACGTGCTTGCTCCGCTCCCACATCTCGGTGAAGACCTGGTCGAAGACGGGGAACAAGCCTTCGGCGGCGGTGTTGTCTCTGATCACAAGCGTGGGGGAGTCGACTCCCCGGGCCTGCGGGAGGTAGGGCTGCACGACGCAGAGCGCTCGGTCCACGATCAGGATGTTGAACCGGATCGTCTCGTCGTAGACGTGGAGTTCGAGGCGCTGGGCTGATGCAGGATCGAGCCGGTCGCGCAGTCTGGTCAGCACGCTGATGTTGAGCGCGGTAAGAGTCGTCAGCGTGTTCTCTATATGGCCCTCTTCTGCTTCGCGGGCACGGATCGCTTGGCCGTTGGGATCGAGGAAGAGGCAGCGGATTCGCGTGCCCGACTCGAGTAGACGCCTGAGCTGGTGATCGGGGTAGTTCTGGCAGAGCATGTTGAGTGACAGGCCCGCGGCATTGATCTCCTTGGCCCTGTCGAGTAGGGCCGATGCGGGATAGGTGGAGGAGAAGGCGGAGCGGCTGCTGAAGACGGCGGTCACATCCGCCATGTGCGGCAGGGCGCCGATCTCGGTCGTGGGGCCGGCGCCTCTGGCTGGCGCTGGCTGGGTTCTTAACTCGTGCTCGACGGAATTCGCGGTGGAGAACAGCGGCCATCCGCCCTGTAGCGAAGGGTCCACCTTCTTGGCCGCCTTGTCGTACTCCTTACAGAACGTGCTGTATGTCTGCCAGTGGCGTTGCGTGAGGAGCTTCTTCAACAGGATCTGCTGGTCAGTCATGATCCGTGCCTCGGGCTGGGGGCCATAGGGGGGCGACTGCGAAGCGGGGGCGCTCGGGCTGGTCGGCTAATGGCCTGTAAGGGCCCGCAAGATCAACTGATCTGGCACGAATCTGGCACGCGAGCGAAATCCGGCCCCCATAAGATCAAAGCCCAGGCACCGAATCCACCGGTCTACCTGGGCTTTCACAGTGAGAGCGGGTGACGGGAATCGAACCCGCGCTGTCAGCTTGGGAACCGGCTACTGATCTTGCCGCGCCGAGCTGGGAAAACATGGGTCCAGGTCAGGGCATGTCGAGTGACCGCGAGTCCCCGTGGGTGAGCGCGGTTCCCCGCCTGTTCTGGCACGGATCTGGCACGTAATCAAGACACCTGCCTCTTCTGTGTACTGATCATGCTAGGCGTGGTCGGCGGTATGCACCTCCGCTTGCGGCGCATCCAAGCTGGGGGCAGAGTTTATGGGTCTACGATCATCTAGTGGGCGCAATCCGAAAAGAACAGATGCATAGATTCGCGGCAATAGTCTTGGCCGCAACGCTTGTGCCAGGCTGCTCGATGCACAGTGTTGCTGATACGAGCGCGCCAGCTAAACTTTCCGGCTCACGAGCAACAAGCCCGAGGTCATCCTTAACTGATCTGACCGAAGTGGTGAAGCAACAGATAATTCTGCACCACGTCGGCGAGAAGGATGGCGAATGGCGGACGTCAGTGAAAGTAGGAAACAACTACCAGGTGGCCGTCGACTGCGTCGGAGCGGTCGGGCGGCTAGAGCTCTCGATCGGCTCTTCATCATTCCCCCGACAGTGCTCGACCGGTTTCAACGTGGTGAAGGTCAGCGGTTATCCCAGGCATAAAGCAAAGTCCCGCCAGTTGGTGGTGAAGGCGCCGCCGGGAGCCAGGTGGGCTCTGCTGATCGCTGAGCGGTCATGAGATGCCCCGGCTCACTCGTCGGCGGCAAGGCATCGCAGTCCGCTGGGCTGGGGCTGAGGAACGAAGTCCCAGACCTTCGATCGCCCTCAACCCCGTATGGCGACAAGCCACAGCGCGATCGTCTACCTATGTTGGTACGACGGCCACCCATAGCTCGGCGACGACGGCAGGAACCCTAGACCCACGGGGACAAATGTGCAGCCCCGACTGGAGGAACGACCTTGGCCCCGTGGCCTTGGTCTGCTTGGCTTTGCCCGGGGCGACGGCGGGCGGGATGATCAGGCTTCCACGTCAACCACCTACGAACCCTGGCCTTGAACCTTGGCGATCACCCTGGAGCCGGAGTAACCCCGCCGGAGGCTGGTCTTGGGGCCGGAAGGAAAGATAAGCGATAATCGCTGCGTGTCTCCTCCCCGTGTGCTTGCTGGCTTCGCCTTTCTACAGATCCTGGTCGTGGGTGCGACCTTCGAACTGCTCGCTCTCGCCCGAGCACACGGCGAAAGTCCGTACGAGGTTGGCCCACACAAGACCGGCGCCTATGTCACCCTGGCATTGAGCTTCATCATCACGGGGATTCTCGCTGCCTGGTTGATCAGGCGGAGTAGGCAGAGCAGAGACGATCAAGATCGTTAGCCTAGCCGCCACGGCCGTCTGCCCCAGCCAGCCGAGGCCTGGATATCGTCCCGGAGCCGGAGGGCACGCCGGAGTCGTGGAAGGACCCCTATGCGAGTGACGAGCTCCTTTGCTGACTGGATCTGGCGATTGGATAAGTTCTTAGGCGGCGGAGAACCTCCAGGCCCTGGACCGCGATTCTCAGCGGCCCACCCTGTGCGGCTCGGGCTCATCATGTGGCCAATATGGACCTGTGTTCTTGCGGCTATCGTCCTGATCAGCGCCGCGGCGGGAGCTGGCCATGCGCTGATCTTTAGGTCGTGGTTGGTTTGCCTGTTGGGCGGAGCAGGCTTGGGAACGCTCTTCATGGGGGTGGGCTTCTTGGAGCGGTGGCGACAGAAGCACTACGGGTATTATCCGCACATGGTTCAGGGTCAGTCTGGCGATCGCGCGTAGCGGCCCGCGCGCGTCGCGCGCGAGAACTGCCCCTAGGCCGCACGCGCAGCGTGCGGGCATGCGCGCGCCGCCCTTGATACCTACAAGAGCTATTCGGCAGTGTGCTGGCTATGTCTCGATCATTCCCGCCCTGAAGGAACACCTGCGGCTCTACGTGTAGGAGCGCTGGTCTTCACTGGGATCAAGGGCAGTCCTATGCGCCGGAGCGGGTGCAACAAGCTCTCCGGCTGGATGGAGGCCGTACGGGCGATCGGCGTGCCGGGCCTGCACTTCCACGATCTTCGTCATGCGGGAACATGATCGCGGCGGATTCGGGCGCTGGCCTCAAGGACCTCATGGTACGCATGGGGCACGACAACGTCCGCGCCGCGATGATCTATCAGCACGCCGTCCGGGGAGCCGACAAGCTGATCATCGACGCCATCGACAAGCACCTGATCGGGCACGAACGGGCACGCGACGATGACGGGGACGACCCGCCTGGCCTGCTGATTCCCGCCGGGTGACCATAAGCCCTAATGGCACGCTAATGGCACGCAGAGATCATCAGCCCTAGGAACCACGAAGCCCAGGTACCGAATCCATCGGTCTACCTGGGCTTTCACACTGAGAGCGGGTGACGGGAATCGAACCCGCGCTGTCAGCTTGGGAACTGCACGGATCGCAGCACGTGTGCGCTCTGAGCTGGGCGGAAACCCGGTCGTGAGTGACCGTGGTTGACCCCTCGTCACCCTGTCTGATTGCACGCTAATTGCACGGCGATCAGCCTGCGGCCTGGTGTTTCTCGCGCGACGCGCGCACTCTGCGCCCTGATCATCCCGTCTGCCGTCGACCCGTCCGAAGGGGAAGCGGGCCAGGGCCACGGGTCAAGGGTGGAGCGCCCGACTGGACGAACGACCCTTGACCCGTGGCCCTGGTCTGCTCGGCTTGCCCCGGGTCGATGGCAGACGGGATGATCAGCTTCCACCTCGGCCATCTACGGCCCCGTTACTCAGCACGGCGATCATCCCGGAGCCGGAGCGCCCCCGCCGGAGGCTGCTGTTGTTTCCGGAGTTCGGTCAGCGCCATGGCAATGGCACCGAGCATGAAGCCTACGCCGACCAGCGCAATTGGGGTTCCTGCCTCGTGGGCAGATTGGCCCCACAAGCCAACGAATCCGCCAAACAGGAGGATGAGGGTGCCTAATACGAGGAAGATGGTCCGTCCGATCATGGGGTGATCGTAGAGCAAGCGCCCGCGCGGTTCCCCGCGCGAGAACGGCCCCCAGGCCGCATGCGCAGCGCGGGGAGGACCGCGCGGGCGCGGCGGCGCGCCGCGCCGCCGCCTTGATCCTCAAAAGAACAATTCGGCAGTGCGCACGGTGCTACTGCGTGTGCGTGGTGAGGTTGACGAGATCGGCGATGAGGTGTGGGTTGGCGGCGATGGTGGCCTGTGCGGCTATGGTGTGCGGGCTGCCGTCGAGGTCAACGACGGTGGCTCCGGCTTCGCGGGCGATGGTGACGCCTGCGGCGGTGTCCCATGGCTGGTTGCTGAGCATGATGTTGGCGTCGATGCGGCCATCGGCGACCCATGCGAGATCGACAGCGGCGGACCCGAACATCCGGACCCGTTGAACGCGGGCGGCGAGTTCTTGGGTGAGTGCGAGGCGAGGCCGGTTGCGTTCGGAAGCATCGGATCCGACGGCGTAGTCGCCCATGGCCACGATCGCGGCCCTGAGGTCGCGTGTCTCGCTCACCTGGATGGGCCGGTCATTGGCAGTGGCGCCGGCGCCTTCGGCTGCGCCGTACCGGAGATCGAGGAATGGGAAGTCGATGACGCCCAGTCGGGCAGTTTCGGCGTCGACCAGGCCGAGTGAGACGCCGCAGAGGGGGATGCCGTGCAGGAAGTTGGCGGTGCCGTCCAGGGGGTCGAGTGCCCACATCAGGCCGTCTCCGGGGCTGCTGACGCCTTCCTCTTCGCCGAGAAAGCCGATCTCGGGTGTTTCTCGGCTGAGGAAGTCACGTACGGCGTGCTCGACGGCGTAGTCAACCTCAGTGGCCATGTCCCGGTCACCCTTGGTGGTGATGATGCCAGGGGCCTTGGTGCGGATGATGTCGGCGGCGAGGTTGGCGGCGTGGTGGGCGATGGGAAGTAGGGTCCGGGTGTCCAGGGTCATACAGATTTGCTCCGCTCCCACAACGAGGTGAACACCTGGTCGAAGACAGGGAAGAGGCCGTCTGCGGCGGTGTTGTCGTTGATCACGAGGGTAGGTGAGTCAACGCCTCGGGCTTGCGGGAGGTAGGGCTGCACGATGCAGCGCGCGTTGTCCACGATCAGGATGTTGAAGCGGATGGTCTCGTCGTAGGTGCGTAGTTCGAGCCGCTCGGCGGCTTCGGGGTCGAGCCGGTCGCGCAGCCGGGTCATGACGCCGATGTTGAGTGCGGTCAGGGTGGTCAGGGTGCCGGGTACGTGCTCCTCCTCAATCTCGCGTGCCTGGATGGCCAGTCCTTTGGGATCGAGGAAGAGGCATTTGATGTGGGTGCCGGACTCCAAGAGGCGCTTGAGCTGGTGGTCGGGGTAGCTTTGGCAGATCGCGTTCAGCGATAGGCCGGCGGCCTTGATGTCGGTGGCGCGGTCGAACAGCGCAGGCGCGGGATAAGCGGAAGAGAATGCGGCCCGGCTGCTGAATACGGCGGTCACGTCGGCCATCCCGGGCATGGCGATGCTCGCCGGATCTGATTCTCGTCGGGGAGGCGGAACGTCGGTGCCGTTGTTGGTCGAGAACAACTCCTTGGCGGTCTTGCCGGGGAACATGGCCTCCAGTACGCGGCAGTGGTCGGAGTACGGCAAGCCTTTGATCTCGCCACTGAGCCAGCGGTGGAGCTGGGCACGGCTGGGAGCGCCGCCCTGCAAGGCGGGGTCCACCTTCTTGGCGGCCTTGTCGTACTCCTTGCGGAAGGTGCCGTAGGTCTGCCAGTGGCGTTCCTGTAGGAGCGCCTTCAACAGGATCTGCTCCGCCATGATCCGCTCCTTGGGGCTGAGGCCGCTGTGACCCAGGGTAACTGCGGCAACGCTTGGAGAGGAGACAAAGACGAGACATTCCGAGACGGCATGATCACAGAGGGGACTGGCGCGGGGTCGAGACGTGACAGGGCCTCGGGCAATCCTCGGTGCATGACTGCTGCGCTGTGCGATTCCTGCTCTGGCCGGGGCTGGAAGTACGTGAGCCTACGTCGCCATGTGGTGGCGGCTCAGGATGCCGACAACGAAGCGTCCGACAGTCGGCACCGCGCCGACTGCTGGCGCTGTGCGGGTACCGGGCGGGTGACGTCGTGATCGTGATCTCCGGATGTCTAAGCCCGCACGTGCCGCTGGCGCAGCCTGATCACATGCGGCTCGTGTGGCGTCCGCCATGCATGAACGAGCCGCCGCCTAGGGTGGTCGCCTGGACCTGTCATTGCCGCGCCACGGTGTATGAGCTGTGCCACAGCGGCGGCGTGGCCTTCATTCGCCGGACGCTTCAGCGGGAGAACGATCCGGAGGTCTGTGAGACCTACCGGTGGCCAGTCGGGGAAGCCGAGAACGTGTGGCGCGCGCTTCTCGGTGGGCATGCCCGATAGCCGGGCGTGGAGGTGGACTCCGGGTGTCCCACCGTTCCGCGTCGGGGGTTGGCGGGGGTTGGCTGTGGTCGCGCAGGCGGTCAGCCCTCGCCAGCTCGGACAAACCTCCCAACCTTGGGGGAGACATGACGAGAATCGGCAGCTAGACTTAACGACAAGTCGAGTTGTTGGGCGGTCGTCATGTCATCCGAAGAGTTCGCGCCTCCTAAGTACGCTCAGATCGTGCAGGCGCTCCGCCAGAGAATCGCGGACGGCACCTATCCTCCGGGCTCGATGCTCCCATCAGAATCACAGCTCATCCGTGAGTTCCATGTGAGTCGCCCGACTGTGGTCCGCGCACTTCAGGTCCTCCAGCTCCGGGGGGTCATCGAACGCGAGCACGGCAAGGGCTCCTTCGTCAAAGCCGCCCCGGCCGCCAACGAGGAAGAGAGCACCCATCCAGCACGAGCCGTACTCGATCGCGCCGAGACCGACGAGAACGCCATGCTCGTGGACGTGGGCATGTACCCCGCTCCGGCGAACGTGGCCAAGCTCCTGGACGTGCCCGAAGGGACGTTGATGGTGCGGCGGCGAGTGCTCTTCCGGGACGCCGAGCGGCCGATTGATCTTGCTACGACTTGGTATTCGGCCAACCGGGTGGAAGGGACGAGCCTGGCCGGCTCCGGCCTGCTCGACGCGGGCATTCGGAAACATTTGTGGGACACCAAAGAGATCAAGCTCAAGCATGTGGTGGAGCGGCTGAGTGCACGTCAGCCCTCAGCCGAAGAGGCCAAACTGTTGGAGGTGCGCAAGTCCGCGCCCGTGCTCGGCGTGCTTGCGAGCGTCTTCAACGGCGGCGGAACCCCCGTGATCCTTGTTGATCTGGTACTTCCCGGCGATCTTCACGAGTTGGAGGACTCGTACGCGCTGTGATCATTAGCGTGCCGTGAGGGGGTCATCCTGATCGTCGGGATGGCCCCTTCAAAACTTCTCGGAAACTCGTGTTGTCAAGTTGGAGGGAGCGGGGTACTTTTAAATCAACTCGACAAGACGAGTTAGCGACAAGACGACTTGTTAGGAGGAGCCTCATGGCTCTGCAAGGTCCCATCCCCGTCACCTTCGCCATGGTCTTCCCGCACGGCTGCTACATCGTTGGTGAGGTCGAGCCCGTCAAGGACTTCGACGCCTCGTCCAACGGCCGGTTCGTGCAGGCACGCGACAAGCAGACCGCAGAGCTGGTCTGGCAGGTCGCGGTCATGGACGGTGACCCGACCCTCAAGCCCGCCCAGAAGACGGTCGCGGTCAAGATCCTCGCCCCGGTCCAGCCGGTGCCCCCGCAGCCGATGCCGGGCCTGCCGTTCACGCCGGTCGAGTTCGACGGCATGTCCGTCACCCCGTACGTCAACGCCGCCGGCCGCCTCGCCTACTCGATCAAGGTCCACGAGATGCACGCTCCCCGCCCGACCGCCCAGACAGCCAAGGCCGGAAAGGACGCCGCCTGATGACCCGTCGCCGTACCCCCCGAACCAGCGTGATCCGGCTGACCACCGGCCGGACCGCCCGGACCCTGCTCCACCCCTACGGCCACCGTGAGCCCGTGCTGGCGCTCGACTTCGGAGCCGCCTGCGTCCTGGTCACCACGCGCGGACCCGTGACCGCGGACGACCTGACGTTCGCGCGCCAGCTTGCCCACGAGGCCGCCCGCTATGCCCGTTCGGTCGAGCGCTCCTTGCTTGCCCTGGGTGGCCGTGAGGCGGCTCCCAAGGGGAGGGCGGCAGCGTGAGCAACCTCGGCCCGTACACCTACGTCACGATGTCGATGCGGCCGGATTCTGACCCGCATCTGGGCGTCTCGTTCTACACCCCCGGCCTGCGCATCAGCGCGGGAACGCTGGCCAGCAACCCACGCCCTTACCTGGAGTTCACCTCGCACGAGGCGCACGTGCACATCTCGACCACCGGTGCCGGAGCGGTCACCGACGCCGACCTGTCCACTGCTCGCGAGATCTTCAACGCCGCCGCGCGCTACCTGTCCGAGTGCGAGCGGCTGCACGCCGAGCAACCGGCGTCCGACCAGGCCACCAACCACGCGGCGGCCTGAGCTGTGTAAGGCGGGGCCGCCAGAAGCGCCAACTTCCGGCGGCCCCTCGGTTCTCCCCTGACACCACATCACGAGAGGCATCAAGCATATGTTCCGCAAGCTCCCTGGTGACGAAGCACGCAGCCTCGTCACCACCACGCCTGACACGGCCGTTGTCTTCCGCCCGGCCGTCGTGACCACTCCGGCTATCGTCACCATCGTCATCTTCGCCTGGCGCGTCCTTGCCCGGCTGGTGCGCCTGGCCTGGCGGCATCCCATCGCCCTCACCGCAACGGCCCTACCCATCACGCTGGGCTGGCTGTACGGCTGGCGTGTGGCCGTTCTCATGGTCGCTCCACCGCTGGCGGGCCTGGCGGCCTGGGCCGTCGTCGATCGCCGTTCCTTCGCCCGCTGGGTCGGCTGGCGGCTGCTGACCTGGTGGCGGCTGATCTGGGTCTACCGCCGCCACTGGCAACCCGTCATGATCGTCTCCGGACTGGGACGGCACATCCGTGGTCGTGACTACCTGCCCCGGCTCGGCAAGGTCACCTGCACGGCGTGGGCCGATCAGGTCACCGTGCGCATGCTCAAGGGGCAGGCGGTCAAGGACTGGGCCGACCGAATCGATCACCTCGCCCAGGGGTTCGGCGCCACCTCCTGCCGCGTGGCGCTGACGCAGGCCGGCCGGATCACGCTGACCTTCCCGCGTACCGATCCCCTGGCCACGCCGATCCCGGCCCTACCCTTGCCCGACGAGCCGACCGTGGGGCCGGTCGAGGTCGGCAAGCAGGAAGACGGGCGGCCATGGCGGCTCAAGGTGCACGGTACGCATGTGCTGGTGGTCGGTGCCACTGGCGCGGGCAAGGGCTCGATCATCTGGTCCACCATTCGCGCCCTGCTTCCGGCCGTGCGGGCGGGCCTGGTCGAGTTGTGGGCGCTGGACCCCAAGCTGATGGAGCTGTCCTTCGGCGGTGCCTTGTTCGGCCCCCACTACGCCGCCACTCCCGATGGGTGCGCCGACCTGTTGGAGCAGGCCGCCAAGGTCATGCAGGAACGCGCCGCGCGCTTCGGCGGTGTCCAGCGCTCCCACACCCCCACCGTGGAGGACCCGTTCATTCTGGTCATCGTCGATGAGGTGGCGTTCCTGACCGCCTACCAGCACGACAGGCAGCTACGTCAGCGCATCTCCGCCGCGCTGGCCACCCTCACCACCCAAGGGCGGGCGGTCGGCGTCGGCGTCCTGGCGGCTCTCCAAGACCCGCGCAAGGAGGTCATGAACATCCGCAACCTGTTCCCCGACAAGATCGCCATGAGGTTGGACGAGTCGGAACAGGTAGACATGGTGCTCGGCGACGGTGCCCGTGACCGTGGCGCCCTGGCCGACCAGATCTCACCGAACCCCACCCTGGGCGCTGGCGTCGGCTACACGCGACTGGAAACCTCACCCGATCCGGTACGGGTTCGCGCTGCCTACGTCTCCGACACCGACATCCGCGCCATGGTCGCCGAGTTCGCCCCGGCGGGCGGTGAGGCCCGATGACCCTGGCCCACTTCCTGGACGGGCTGCGCTGCTGGACCTGCAAGACCCTCAACGCGCTCTGGCTCGACCCATCCCGGGCGGTGGTCGAGTGCCGCGAGTGTGGACAGTCGGCACTGACCTTTCCCGAGAGCGGCGAAGCGACCACGGGGGAGAGGCGATGACAGACCGGTCCACGCCTCGTGCCCTGCGGATGGCCCAACCACTTGCCCGTGATGTGGCTGAGGAGATCGCCAAGCTTCACGGCGTCTGCATCCGGCCCGTTGCGCTCAGGCGGATCGACATGACCACCGGCAAGTCAGAGGTCGTCGATGTCCCGTGCGGTTCGCCGCTGGAGAGCAAGTGTCCTCCGTGCGCCAAGCGGAACCGGCAACTCCGGATGGCGCAGTGCCGGGAGGGCTGGCACCTCGACGAGGAGCCGATCATCACGCCCAACGAGCCGACCGACGGGCAGCGCTGGCTCGTCGAGTTCCGGGCCGACATGCAGGCGAAGCGGGACAAGGAAGGAAAGGCCGGCGGCGACACCGCCGACTTGGACGCCGTTCTCACCGGACTCGACATCGAGATCAACGAGGCCGGGATGCGCGGGAACGTGCTGGGCCGTACGGGCGCCAAGCGAGTCCGCTCAACCAAGCGTCGCCAAGATGCCCCGGACCTGCCCAAGCGGAAGATGGCCAGCACGACTCTGGGGCGGACCTTCGAGGCGGCTGATGGCAAGACTTACCGGCCGTCTCTGTTCGTCACGCTCACCCTGCCGAGCTACGGCAAGGTCATGAACGGCGCTCCCATCGATCCGGACTCGTACGACTACGTGCGGGCTGCTCGTGACGCGCTGCACTTCTCCAAGCTCGTGGACAGGTTCGTGCAGAACCTTCGCCGGGTCGCTGGCTATGACGTGCAGTACTTCGCCACGGTGGAGCCTCAGAAGCGGCTCGCGCCGCACCTGCACATGGCCATCCGCGGCACTCTGCCGCGCGCCGAGATGAAGCAGATAGCGGCGGCCACCTATCACCAGGTCTGGTGGCCGCAGGCCGACGAGGCGTGTTTCGAGGGCGAGCACCTGCCCGTCTGGAACGACGGCATCGGCTACGTGGACCCCGACACAGGGGAGGTGCTCCCCACCTGGGACGAGGCCCTCGACCAGCTTGGCGACGAGCCCATGCACGTGATCCGCTTCGGCGATCAGGTGGACGTCAAGGGCGTGCTCGCCGGGTCACCGGACGCTGATCAGTGCATCCGATACCTGTCCAAGTATCTGACGAAGAGCCTCGGCGAGACGTTGGACGGTCAGGCGCAGCGGGAGCACGCGGCTCGCTTCGTCGATGCCCTGCGTTACGAGCCCTGCTCGCCGACCTGCCCGAACTGGCTGCGGTACGGCGTGCAGCCCAAGAATGCCAAGTCGGGGATGGTCCCCGGTCGGTGCAAGTCCAAGGCACACAAGCCTGAACACCTCGGCTACGCCGGTCGCCGGGTCCTCGTCTCCCGCAAGTGGAGCAACAAGACGCTCGCCGAGCACAAGCAGGACCGCCGTACCTGGGTCCTGGAAGCGCTCGGTCAGGCCGACGAGCCCACTGACCCGCACCGCTACGTCTGGCAGCCCGTCAAACCAGGCGATCCCGATCTGGCGCCGATCGGCGTTCGGCTCCTTCGATCCATCGCCGAACGGCAGCGATGGCGCGCCCACCTGAGACAGCTCGAAGAACAAAGCCTTTCGGCAAATCCACAGGCAGCTTGAGAGGGGGAGATCTTGGACCAACTGTTCACCGTCCCGGAAGCGGCCGAGCTGCTGCACACCTCGGTCCGCTTCGTCCGCAGGCTGATCGCCGAACGCCGGATCGAGTTCGTCAAGGTCGGGCGACACGTCCGCATCCGTGAGTCCGCACTGATCGCCTTCGTCGTCGCGGGCACCGTCGCACCGCTCACAAGCCATGACGTCACGGGGAGGGCTGCCTGATGGCCAAGGGCAACAGGCCGAATCACCGCCGTTTCGGCAACATCCGTCAGCTTCCCTCCGGCCGGTATCAAGCCTCCTACCTCGGTCCGGATGGGCGGCGCCACAACGCTCCCGAGACCTACGAGCGGAAAGGCGACGCCGAACGCGCGCTCTCCCTCATCGAGGCCGAGATCGTCAGGGGAGACTGGATCGACCCCGAGCGAGGCAAGATCAAGCTCAAGGACTACGCCGAGACGTGGATCAAGGAACGTCCGGGCCTGCGTCCGCGAACCGCCGATCTCTACACCTGGACGCTGAACAAGCACATCACGCCTTACCTCGGCAGTGTCCAGCTCGGGAAGCTCTCTACCGCCATGGTCCGGAGATGGCGGGCCGACCTGCTCGGCAAGGGCGTGTCACCGACCATGCTGGCAAAGGCGTACCGGCTGCTACGGGCCGTGCTCATGACGGCTGCGGAAGACGATGGGATCATCCCTCGCAACCCGTGCCGGATCCGTGGGGCAGACGCCGAGCACGCTGAGGAACGTCCAGTGCTGACCGTGCCTCAGGTCTTCGAGCTGGCTGACCGCCTCGGCCGTCGTCCTTTCGGCAACGTGCGCAAGGTCAAGGACGGGGTCTACCGGCTCCGGTTCCAGCGTCATGGGGAGATGCGGACGCATCCCGAGATCTTTCTGACGAGGGCGGAAGCCGAGCGGGCGCTGTGGGAGATGGCCCGTGACGGCAGGGCGGACTCCGATCAAGATCGCCGGTTCCGTGCCATGGTCCTCCTGGCCACCTTCGCGAGTCTCCGATGGGGTGAGGTCAGCGCGCTGCGTCGGATGGACGTGGATCTCGTCGCCAAGACGGTACGCGTACGCGTCGCCTTCGTGGAGCGCTCAACGGGTGGCCTGCTCCTCGGGCCTCCCAAGTCCAAGGCGGGCCGGCGGACCGTGGGCATCCCCGAGAGCATCGTCCCCATCCTCAAGGAGCACTTGGCCACCTACGTCCAGGACGAGCCGGGCGCGCTGATGTTCCCGGCCGCAAAGGGCGGGCCGATGCGGCGTAGCGGCTTCAACACCCGTACGCGCTGGGTGGAGGTGGTCAAGGACATGGGTCTGCCCGGCCTGCACTTCCATGATCTGCGTCACACGGGGAACATGCTGGCCGCGATGTCGGGGGCCGGGCTCAAGGATCTGATGGCCCGGATGGGGCACGACAACGTCAGGGCGGCCATGATCTACCAGCACGCGGTCAGGGGCGCCGACCAGGTGATCACGAATGCCATCGATCAGCAGCTCAAGCAGCACGACGAGGGCCACGATGGCGGCTCGGCGGGTGCGCTGGCTCCCGTGGGCTAATTGCACGCTAATTGCACGGAAGATCGACAAGAGCCCCAGAAACGATCAAAGCCAGGTCGGGAATCCATCCCTGACCTGGCTTTTCAGTCTGAGAGCGGGTGACGGGAATCGAACCCGCGCTGTCAGCTTGGGAAGCTGATGTTCTGCCATTGAACTACACCCGCGTACGACCCCAACTCCGAAGTCGCGCCCCCTACTGTAGCGGAAACTTGGCGTGCAACAGCAATCCCGACCCCGCACAGTTTCCGGTCGGACGGTAAGTTGCTCACCGTGCTGCTATCCGACCGTGACATCCTTGCCGAGATCGACGCCGGGCGGCTTGCCCTCGATCCCTTCGACGAGGACATGATCCAGCCCTCCAGCATCGACGTACGGCTTGACCGGTTCTTCAGGGTGTTCGAGAACCATCGCTACCCCCACATCGACCCGTCCGTGGAGCAGCCGGACCTGACGCGGATGGTCGAGCCCGACGGCGATGAGCCGTTCATCCTGCATCCGGGGGAGTTCGTGCTGGCCTCCACGTACGAGGTCATCACGCTGCCGGACCACCTCGCCTCGCGGCTGGAGGGGAAGAGTTCGCTCGGGCGGCTGGGGTTGCTGACGCATTCGACGGCGGGGTTCATCGATCCCGGGTTCAGCGGGCACGTCACGTTGGAGCTGTCGAATGTGGCCACGTTGCCGATCAAGCTCTGGCCGGGGATGAAGATCGGACAGCTGTGCGTGTTCCGGCTCAGCTCGCCCGCCGAGCATCCGTACGGCTCCGCCAAGTACGGGTCGCGCTACCAAGGGCAGCGTGGGCCCACGCCGTCGCGGTCGTTCAGGGACTTTCACCGCACCAAGGTCTGATAGGGGCTCCCCCCGTTAAGACAAAAAAAGATCTCAAAGTACTCTCTGTCCCGGTGTCGTAGAACATACGTGGGGTAGCCAGAAGGAGAAGGGGACATGAAGTTCGCATTTCGCCTGGTAGCCCGTACCCTCTACACGGACCATCCCCGCACATCTGGAGAACGACGTGCGCCTGCGTCTCACGCCACGTGAGGACAGCTACTACGACCTGTTCGCCGACTCCGCGAACAATCTGGTCACCGCATCCCGCCTGCTAGTGGAGATCATCAGCGACGGATCGGACAGGGAGGCCCTGGCCGAGAAGATGCGTGCTTGCGAGCACGCCGGTGATGAACGCACCCATGCGATCATGAACCGGCTCAACGAGAGCTTCATCACGCCGTTCGACCGCGAGGACATCTACCGCCTCGCGTCCAACCTCGACGACGTGATGGACGCCATGGAGGCAGCCTCCGACCTCATCGTCCTGTATCAGATCGACCATCTGCCGAAAGACGTGGTCAGGCAGGTCGAGGTGCTCGAGCGGGCCGCCGAGCTGACGGCCGAGGCCATGCCGCGGCTGCGGTCCATGAAGAACCTCAACGAGTACTGGATCGAGGTCAACCGCCTCGAGAACCAGGGCGACCAGGTCTACCGCAGGTTGCTGGCCAAGCTGTTCAGCGGCGAGTACGACGCGCTCACCGTCATGAAGATGAAGGAGGTCGTCGACGCCCTCGAAGAGGCGGCCGACGCCTTCGAGCACGTGGCCAACACCGTCGAGTCGATCGCGGTCAAGGAAAGCTAAGCCCTGTGGACCTCACGCTCGCCCTCGTCATCGGCGTGGTCGTCATCTCCCTGGCCTTCGACTACACCAACGGGTTCCACGACGCGGCGAACGCCATCGCAACCTCCGTCTCGACCAGGGCCCTGACCCCCAGAGCCGCGCTCTTCATGGCCGCGGCGATGAACTTCATCGGCGCCCACCTGGGCACCCAGGTCGCCTCGACGGTCGGCAAGGGGATCATCGATGCTCCGGACGGCCCTCACGGGCTGGTCATCGTGGCCTCGGCGCTCATCGGAGCGATCGCCTGGAACCTGATCACCTGGTACTTCGGACTGCCCTCCTCCTCCAGCCACGCGCTCATCGGCGGCCTGGTGGGCTCCGCGCTGGCCTCGGCCAGTGTGGTGCACTGGAGCGGCGTCCTCGAGAAGGTCGTCATCCCGATGGTGCTGTCACCGCTGATCGGGTTCTCCCTGGCGGCCCTGATCATGATCGCGATCTACTGGATCTTCCGTAACAGCCAGCCGGGCAAGACCAACCGGGGCTTCCGCTACGCCCAGACCGTCTCGGCCGCCGCCATGGCGCTCGGGCACGGGTTGCAGGACGCGCAGAAGACCATGGGTGTCATCTTCCTGGCGCTCACCGTCGGCGGCTTCGCCGCCCCGTCCGACCCGATCCCGCAGTGGGTCATCCTCTCCGCCGCCGGGGCGATCTCCCTCGGCACGTACGCGGGTGGCTGGCGCATCATGCGTACGCTGGGGCGGCGCATCATCGCGCTGGACCCGCCCCAGGGCTTCGCCGCGGAGTCGGCGGCGGCGACCGTGCTGTACGGGGCCGCCATCGGGTTCGGGGCACCGATCTCCACCACGCACACGATCACTACGGCGATCATGGGCGTGGGCGCCACCAAGCGGCTCAGCGCCGTGCGGTGGGGGGTCGCCGGGAACATCGTGACCGCGTGGATCCTGACCATTCCGGCCGCCGCCGCGGTGGCCGCCCTGTCCTACTTCATCCT
Organism: Nonomuraea sp. NPDC050786; assembly: GCF_040654115.1. Classification (NCBI taxonomy): domain Bacteria; kingdom Bacillati; phylum Actinomycetota; class Actinomycetes; order Streptosporangiales; family Streptosporangiaceae; genus Nonomuraea; species Nonomuraea sp. NPDC050786. The sequence goes on along the minus strand of NZ_JBFAHJ010000001.1, from coordinate 243,057 downwards.
GCACGGAATCGTCGAGTAAGCCCTCGGCTCACGCGGGCCCGTACATCACGTCCACGTCCCAGCGGTTGAAGCCGAGGGACTCGTACACTCTGATCGCCGCCGTGTTGGCCTCGTCCACGTACAGCATCGCCTGGGCGAGGCCGCGCGAGCGCAGGTGGCACAGCCCGGCAATGGTGAGCGCCTTGCCGAGGCCCGTGCCTTGCTGGGTGGGATCTACGCCCACCACGTACACCTCGCCCAGGGGCTCGTGGCCGTGGGACGAGGAGCCGTGGATCTTCGTCCAGTGGAAGCCGGCGAGCCGGTCGCCGCGGAAGGCCAGGAAGAAGCCCTCCGGGTCGAACCACGGCTCCTGTTCGCGCCGGAGCAGGTCGTCCATCGTCCAGGCGCCCTGTTCGGGGTGGTGGGCGAAGGCCGCGGAGTTGACCTTGAGCCAGGCCTCCTCGTCCTGGCCGGGTACGAACGTCCGCAGCCGTACCCCGTCGGGCAGCGTGAAGGCCGCGAGGGGCGCGAAGAGGGAGCGGCGCATCTGCCAGAGCGAGCGCACCCGCTCGAAGCCGAACTTGGCCGCCAGCTCCGCGGCCCCCGCGTGGTCGCCGTGCGCCCACAGGCGCGGCCGGCCGCCCGTGAGCTCCATGACGGAGCTCAGCAGGCGCGTGCCGTGTCCCTGGCGGCGGTGGCCGGGGTGGACGACGAGCTCCACGCTCGGACCCTCGACCTCGTCCGTGGGATCGACGTGGGCGTAGCCCACCAGGATGTCGCCGGCCTCCAGCAGGAGGGAGCGGGCCTGCGGATCGCCGCCGTAGCGGAGGTGGAGCATCACGTGCTCGTTGAGCGGGCGGACGCCGTCGGCCTCCGTCGCCGCCGCTACCAGGCTGAGCACCGCGGCGATCTCGGCGTCATCGAGCCGTTCCCTGACCTTCACGTGTACGCTCACACAACGAACTCTAGGCGGACGACTGGCAAATAACGCTATGTCCTGGCCTGGCAAATCGTTACCTTTGCGACATTGGCCGCATAGCTTGGGGCCGTAACGTCTTGGGGCATGACGTCTCGTTCTTTCCTCCGGCTGGCCATGGCCGGAGCCGTCGCCTCGGGTGCGGTCATGCTCGCCACCCTCCCGGCGGACGCGAGCGGCGGTGCCAAGACGGTCCCCGTGCGGCTGCTCGCGCTCAACGACTTCCACGGCAATCTCGAGCCTCCCACCGGGTCCTCCGGCCGCATGGTGGACGAGAACGGCAAGACGGTCGACGCCGGTGGCGCCGCGTACGTGGCCACGCACATGAAGGCGCTGGCCGACCAGAACACCATCGCCGTGGCCCAGGGCGACCTCATCGGGGCCACCCCGCTGATCTCGGCGGCCTACCACGACGAGCCGTCGGTCGAGTTCATGGGCAAGCTGGGGCTCAAGGTGGCCGCAGTGGGCAACCACGAGTTCGACGAGGGCTACACCGAGCTGCGGCGGATCATGAAGGGCGGCTGCCACCCGGTGGACGGCTGCTCGCCCGCCGGCCCGTGGAAGGGCGCGGCGTTCGACTACGTGGGCGCCAACGTCCTGTTCAAGAACGCCAACGAGAAGAGCGACGCGCTCGCCGCGCTCGGCGGCTCGAGCTCGCCGCAGGTCAAGCAGGTGCTGTCGGACTGGGGCGTGCCCGCGCTGCCGCCGGTCAGCATCAAGTGGATGAACGGCGTGCCGATCGGCTTCATCGGCCTGGTCACGCAGACCACGCCCAGCATCGTGACGAGCGAGGGGATCAAGGATCTCAAGTTCGTGGACGAGGTCAAGGCCGCCAACGTCGCCTCCAAGCTGCTGAAGCTCGTCGGGGTGAGGGCGCAGGTCGTGCTGGTGCACGAAGGCGACCAGGTGACGGCCGGGCAGTCGCCCGACGCGTGCAGCGCCATCCCGGGGGCGGGCAACCGCATCGCCACGCAGGTGGACCCGGAGATCGACGTCGTGCTCAGCGGGCACTCGCACCAGGCGTACCTGTGCAAGGTCAAGGACCCGGCGGGCAACGACCGCCTCTACTCGCAGGGCGGCTCGTTCGGGCGGGTCATCACGCAGGTGGACCTGAACGTGAACGTCAAGACGCGCGACATCGACCGCGCTTCGGTCGTGGCGGACAACCACGTCGTGACCCGGACGGTCACCCCGGATCCCGAAATTTCCGCGTTCGTTCAGACGTGGAAGGAGCGCGTCGCGCCCGTCGCGAACAAGCCCGTCGGCACGATCACCGCCGACATCACGAACGTGGCCGTGCCCTCCGGCGAATCCCCGCTCGGCGACCTCATCGCCGACGCCCAGCTCGCCGCCACGAAGACCGGCGGCAACGCCCAGATCGCCCTGATGAACCCGGGCGGCGTGCGCGCGTCCCTGACGTACGCGGCCTCCCCGGCGAACGAGGGCGACGGCGTCGTCACGTACGGCGAGGCGTTCACGGTGCAGCCGTTCAACAACCTCATGCAGGTCGTCACGCTGACCGGCGCCCAGCTCAAGACGGTGCTCGAGCAGCAGTTCACCGGCGGCCCCAACAACCAGGCGTTCACCAAGATCCTGCAACCCTCGGCGAACTTCACCTACACCTACAGCCGGAGCGCCGCCTGGGGCGCCAAGGTGTCCGACATGAAGATCGACGGGGTGCCGGTCACGGACACGCAGTCGATCCGGGTCGCGGCGAACAACTTCCTGGTGGGCGGGGGCGACGCGTTCCTCGGCTTCAGGGACGGGACCGACCTGTGGAGCGGGCCCCTGGACATCGACGCCTTCGTCGATCACCTCGGTAAGAACAACCCGGTGGCCCCGCCCGCCACCAACCGCATCACCGCAACCGACTGATCCCCTTTTAGCGGCCCCTACGGCCCCGCGGCCCGTCCGGCTCTGTCCGGGCGGGCCGCCTTTGTCACTTCTCGGTCTTCCAGGCCAGCCACTTGCGCGTGACCTCCGCCTCCAGGTCCACCCCGTGGTGGTGGGCCATGAGCAGCACGTGGCACAGCACGTCGGCCAGCTCCGCGCGGAAGCCGGTCTCGAGCTCCTCCGCCGTGCGCCCCTTGGTCCTGGCGCGGCCCGTGCTCATGAGGAACGCCTGCGTCAGCTCCCCGACCTCCTCCTGGAGCTTGAGCAGGAACCAGGTGTCGTCGCGCTCGATCCCGAGGCGTTCCGCGTACTGGCTGGAAATGGATTCGATCTCGGTGGCGAGCCCGCGCAGTTCCATGCAAGGGAGTGTAAAAGCGGCGGCGGTCACGGTGGGCCGTACAGCGGGAGGACGGCCACGAAGCGGGCGCCCGGTGCGTGGTCGGCGATGGTGAGGCTGCCGCCGTGGGCGGCGGCGATCTCCCTGGAGAGCGGCAGGCCCAGGCCGCTGCCCTCCTTGTCCTTGACCCGGGCGCTCTCCAGGCGGGTGAAGCGCTCGAAGACCCGCTCCCGGTCCTGCGGCGGGATGCCCTCCCCGTCGTCGGTCACCGTCACGACGACCTTGTCGCCCTCCACCGACACCTCCAGGTCGATCCTGGTGGCGGCGTGCCTGGCGGCGTTGTCGAGGAGGTTCGTGAGGAGGCGGTCGAGCTGCAGGGTCGAGCCGAAGACCGGAGCCGCGGCGCACAGGTCGGGGACGATGGGCACCGGGGAGCCTTCGCGGCGGCGCACCTGCTCCTGCGCCACGTGGGCCATGTCCACCACGCGGCGCTCCGGGACCGCGCCCGCGTCCAGCCTGGCCAGCATCAGCAGCTCCTCGATGATGCCGGTGAGGCGGTCGGCGGCGGCCAGTGCCCGCTCACCCGTGACCTTCCAGTCCGTCTCGTCCGGGTAGGCGGTCGCCACCTCCAGCTGGGCGCGCAGGGCGGAGATGGGGCTGCGCAGCTCGTGCGAGGCGTCGGCGACGAAGCGGCGCTGGGTCTCGGCGGAACGTTCCAGGCGGTCGAGGGTCTCGTTCGTGGTGGTGGCGAGGTCGGTGATCTCGTCGCCGGTTTCGGGCACGGGCACGCGCCTGCTGAGGTCCTGGCCGGTGATCTCGGCCAGCTCGGCGCGGATGCGCTCGACGGGACGCAGGACGGACCCGACGGTGACCCAGGCGATGCCCGCGACGCTCACCAGGACGAGCGGGGTGCCGGCGAACACCAGGAGATAGACCCAGATGAGGGCTCGGTCGACCTCGGCCAGGGAGGACGCCCCGTACACCGTTTCGGGGCCGTGGGGCGTCCGCACCGTGAGGGCCATGATCAGGTAGTGCGCCTCGGGCTCGTCCGGGCTGCGGTAGACGGTGCGCTCGGTGGTGTAGAGGGTCTCGGCCTTGGGGGGACGGAGGTCCGTCACCTGCAGGCCGGTGGGGACGCCGTGGCTGCTCGCGACCATCCTCCCGTCCGCCGCGACCACCTGGAGCAGGTGGACCCGCATCGGGGGGTCGAGCACCGGGGACAGCTCTCCCGTACGTGCCTCGCTCGCCGCGCGCCGCACGGCCACCTCGACCCTGGCCTGGACGACACCGCGCAGGTTGTCCGGCACGGTGGTGAGCGTGACGGCGGACGTGGCGGTGAAGACCAGCGCCGCTATCAAGGTCGCGACCGCGGTCAGGCGCGCCCGGATCGAGCGCGGAAAGAGCCGTCTCACCATCCCATCCCATCCCCCCTCTGTGTCACTGTGTGTGACATTTACCCTTCGGACGGCGATCGCAATATGACCTCTGGTGAGCGCCCCGGGCTTTCGCTCCTGGCGATTCCGCTGATGGCGTGAGGCCTACCGGCCTGGAGGCGGGCGGGCCAAGGTGGACGGCATGAGGCTTTTGGTGCTGGGCGGCACGGAGTTCGTGGGGCGGGCGGTCGTCGAGGAGGCGCAGGCGCTGGGTTGGGAGGTGACGACGTTCAACCGCGGCAGCCACGAGCCGGCGGCGGGTGTGACGGCCTTGCGCGGCGACCGGACGGCGCCCGGCGGGCTGGCCGCGCTGGAGGGCGGGGAGTGGGACGTGGTGGTCGACACCTGGTCGTGGGCGCCGTCCGCGGTCAGGGACGCCGCGGCGCTGCTGGCCGGCAGGGCAGGCCACTACGTCTACGTCTCCAGCCGCTCGGTCTACGCGCAGCCGGTGCCGTACGGCGCCGACGAGAGCGCGCCCGTCGTGGCGGCTTCGGCCGATGACGGGGACGGCGACTACCCCAGCAACAAGGCGGGGGCCGAGCTGGGCGCGGTCGCGGCCTTCGGTGACCGGGCGCTGCTGGCCCGCGTGGGCACGATCCTCGGCCCGTACGAGAACATCGGGCGCCTGCCGTGGTGGCTGGGCCGGATCGCCCGCGGCGGCCCGGTGCTCGCCCCGGGGCGGAGAGACCTCGGCCTGCAGTACATCGACGCCCGTGACCTGGCCATCTGGTGCCTGGAGGCGGGCCGGCGCGGCCTCGGTGGGGCGTACAACGTGGTGAGCCCGATGGGGTTCGTGACGACGGAGGAGCTGCTGGAGACCTGCGTGAAGGTGACGGGATCCGACGCCGAGCTGCGATGGGTCGAGGCCGAGCGGATCCTGGCGGCGGGGGTGGAGCCGTGGAGGGACCTGCCGATCTGGCTGACCGGCGAGGACTACGACTTCATCCACGGCGGCGACGTGTCCAAGGCGCTGGCGGCGGGCCTGCGGTGCCGGCCGCTGGAGGAGACGGTGCAGGACACGTGGACGTGGCTGCGGGGCATCGGCGGCCAGGCCCCCCAACGCCCCGACCGACCCACCCTCGGCCTGGACCCGGAGGTGGAGGCGAGGCTGTTGCGGCAGGCGTAGGCCAACCGGCAGCGGCGGCTGTTGCGGCGGGCGTAGGCCAACCGGCAGCGGCGGCTGTTGCGGCGGGCGTAGGTCAACCGGCGGCGGCGGGCGTGGTCAACCGGCGGCGGCAGGAGTGGATCAACCGGCGGCGGCGCGGCCGGCCTGGCGGCCTGAGAAGAGGCAGCCGCCCAGGAAGGTGCCCTCAAGGGCGTTGTAGCCGTGCACCCCGCCACCCCCGAACCCGGCGATCTCCCCGGCCGCGAAGAGCCCGTCGATGGGCCGGCCGTCCAGCCCCAGGACGCGCGAGTCGAGGTCGGTCTGGATGCCGCCGAGCGTCTTCCGGGTGAGCACGTGCAGCATGACCCCGATCAGCGGTCCGGCGGCCGGATCGAGGATGCGGTGCGGCGTGACGGTGCGGCCCAGCCGGTCGCCCAGATAGCGGCGCGCGTTGCGGATGCCCTGGATCTGCGAGTCCTTGCTGTACGGGTTCGCGACCTGCAGGTCGCGGGCCTCGATCTGGCGGCGGACGAGGTCGGCGTCGAGCAGCGGCTCGATCGTGAGCTGGTTCATCTTGGCCACCAGCTCGTCCAGGGTGTCGGCCACGACGAAGTCGGCCCCGTTGCGCATGAAGGCCTCCACCGGGGCGGGGGCGCCCTTGCCGAGAAGGCGTTCGCGGAGGAACGCCTTGCGGTCGTTGCGCGTGATGTCGGGGTTCTGCTCGGAGCCCGACAGCGCGAACTCCTTCTCGATGATCCTCTGGGTCAGCACGAACCACGAGTGGTCGTGGCCGGTGCCGCGCAGGTGGCGCAGCGTGCTCAGCGTGTCGTAGCCGGGCAGGCAGGGGTCCGGCAGCCGCCGCCCCAGCGCGTCGAACCACATCGAGGAGGGGCCAGGCAGGATCCGGATGCCGTGGCCCGGCCAGATCGGATCCCAGTTGCGCAGGCCCTCGGTGTAGTGCCACATGCGGTCGCGGTTGACCAGCCGCGCCCCGGCCTCGGCGCTGATGTCCAGCATCCGGCCGTCCACGTACGCGGGCACGCCGGTCACCATGCTCTCCGGGGCGCTGCCCATCCGATCGGGCCAGTAGCGCCGCACCATGTCGTGGTTGCCGCCGATGCCGCCGCTCGTGACGATCACCGCGGGCGCGGCCAGCTCGAACTCGCCGACCTCGTCGCGGTTGGAGGCGACCCCGCGCGGCGAGTCGTCCTCGGCGAGCAGCGTGCCGCGCACGCCTTTCACCGCGCCGCCGCTCATGACCAGCCCGTCCACCCGGTGGCGGTGGTAGAAGGTGACCAGCCCGCGCTCGGCCGCCTGCCGCACCCCGGCGACGAACGGCCTCAGCACGCCCGGCCCGGTACCCCAGGTGACGTGGAAGCGCGGCACGGAGTTGCCGTGCCCGTCCGCGCGCAGGTCGCCACGCTCGGCCCAGCCGACGGTGGGCAGCAGCTTGATGCCGAGCCGATCGAGCCAGGCGCGCTTCTCCCCGGCCGCGAACTCGACATAGGCGCGCGCCCACCGTACGGCCCAGGAGTCCTCGTCCTCGAGCCGGTCGAACTGGGCGCTGCCCTGCCAGTCGTTCCAGGCCAGCTCGAAGGAGTCCGTCACTCCCATCCGCCGCTGCTGCGGCGAGTCGACCAGGAACAGGCCGCCGAAGGACCAGAATGCCTGGCCGCCCAGATTGGCCGCGCTCTCCTGGTCGACCACGGCGACCCGCTTGCCCTTGGCGGTGAGTTCACAGGTCGCCACCAGGCCTGCCAGGCCGGCTCCGACGACGATGACGTCAGCGTTCATGCGCCGATGATTGCGTCTGCGACATCCCCCGGTCCAGGGGGCTGTCACGCGCCCTTCGTCTCCAGCAGGCGGTCGAGCCTGAGCGCGAGGTCGATCATCTCGCACCGGAGGGAGTCGAACTTCTCCATGATCTCGAACTGGGTGGACTTGAAGTGCTCGTTCGTCTGCGCGCGGAAACCGGCGATCTCCACGATGAGGGCCTCGAAGTCCTGGCCCACCTCCGTGCGGACGCCCGCGATCTCGGCCTTCAGCTCGGCGAGGCGGATCGCCGTCTCCGGGACGGGGACCGGCGGGACGGGCCTGTTCGGGCCGGTCTGTGCTGGTACGAGGCCGGAGTGGTGGGAGCGCCGGCCGGGGTCCCTGCCGGAACGCACGAATGTCTCTAGAGCTGCCACCCGGCGTTTCAGGTCGAGGATCTCTGCCTCTACGTTCACGCACTCCTACCTTCGCCATGGCCACCCCGGGCCTCACTCACTGTGTGCACATGATGGCAAGCGGTTCATGATCAGGAGCGAGCGATCGCCGAAGCGGGTGCGGATTTTTCGAAAGCCGGCGCTGAGGGGGGACATGGTGACGGCCACCGCGTGACGCTCCTCCGAAGAGCCACGGTTCGCGTCGAAGGAGCGCAGGGCGATGGCCGCAGGGACCAGTTTGCTGCCTGAGCGGTCTTTGGTGAAGCCCTGTCAGGATCGGTGACTCCTACTTGTCGCGTCGCACCCGTTCGGTCAGGGTCCGGAGCGGGTCACCTTCCCTGGCGGGCGGCCTTGCCGCCGGCACCGAAGAAAAAGACGGTCGCGGCCAGGCCGAGCACGACGACGAGCACGTCGGCGACCAGCGTGAGGGTGGGCAGGGTGATGAACAGGTCGACCGCCTTGAACAGGACGGAGACGATGGCGATGATGACGGCGAAGATCCGGGCGACGCCACCGCCGCGCAGCGCCAGCAAGGCGAGCAGGGCGAGTACGAGCGACCAGAAGATCGTGCTGTAGGCGAGCCCGGAGTAGATCATGTGGAGCCCCTCGAACCGGTCGCTATGGATGTCGACCTCGTCGGGGCTGATGGGGTCAGAGCCCATGTCCGCATTCGCGGCGATTTGTTCTTTGATCGCCTCTGTGCCGGAGATGATGATCCCGATGGGGCTGATCACGTTGAGCGTCGCGGCGGCGATGGCGGCGTACACCGCTCGGGTCAAGTTCGCCGGTCTTTGGGGGTCGTTGACGGCGCGCGGGCCTTCGAAGTGGGCGGGTGTTTGCCGTTCGTACATGGACATGCGGATCCCTTTCCGGAACGTTGTGCGTCTCGACGATGCGGTGATTACCGACCTGTGTCAGGCGCTCCGCGATCGTTGGTGTCGCGCGCATTTCGCGTGGCCTTGAGAGGTATAGCAGATTCGCTCGGTCTTGGAGAATTGCGGCGAATTCTGGAACTCGATCGGCGGGGGGCAAGCGGCTTCGCAGGCGCTGATATCAGCTCCCACCTGCGACGGAAGGCGAAGAGAAGAAAAACGGAAGAGCGATACTCTAATGTTCTGGGACGTCAGCCGGGCGCGCATTGCCGACCGCGACAACCATTAGTGAGCGATTTCTGCCTGGCCGTCAGGACGGCAAAGAATGTTCTTTGTCCGGCGCTCGGAAGATTATTGGCGCGCGCATAAACGCCCCGGGCGCGGGCGCGGGTATGTGGATCCGCCGATCGACCGCCGACGACCACGGCGGCCGATCGGCCCCCGTCGTCCCTTGAGGCCACGACGCTGCTGATCAAGCGCGGGCGGCTGAGATGGGCTGGGTGACGGGGGGTGCCGCTGGCGTGGGACGCCGCCGTCACGCTGACCGCGAGCTACCAGAAGGTGTTCTCCACCGACCCCGCACTCGGTTTCTTCGCCCAGCGCGACCGCTACCAGACGGCGCTGGACCAGGGGAGCTGCTCGCGCCGGCCAGGACCCAGGACGCGATGGAGCAGATCGTGGTCGACTCCACCGTGGACGGGATCCTGGCGGCGCTCTTCGCGGTCCTGGTCGTCGTCGTGATCCTCGACGCCCTGCGCGTGTGGGTGAAGGCGATCAGGTCGCGGGAGCCGCTGCCGACCACGGAGACGCCGTTCGAGGAGTCGAAGATCGTCGTCCCTGCCGGGCTCAGTCGCGACCCGGCAGGAGCGGGCGGCGCTAGAGGCGTAGCTCCGGAGGGAAACCGGTCCACCGCAGGTCGGCGGGCAGGTGGCCCATGTCGTTGAAGAACAGGACGGAGGCCGGGCGCTCCGGGGTGTACCTGATGACGGTCAGGGCGGCGTTGCAGTGGTTGAGGCCGAGCCAGCGCCAGCCGGGGGCGTCCAGCGCGGCACGGACGAGCCAGCCGATCAGGAAGTTGTGTGTGACGACCAGCTCGTGCCGCGTCCCTTCCACCGGCCCGGTGAACAGCTCCTCGGCCTCACGGGCGAGCCGCGCGCCGTCGTCGTCCGGGAACCGGCCGACGAAGCCCAGGAGCTGCTCCGCGTGCTGCGGGGGCAGCTCCTCCTTCTCCGGTACGTACGGGACGAAGTCTCCGGCGGCCTCGGAGACCCGCACGGGGACGTCCGGGAGCTGCTCGGCGATCAGGCGGGCGGTCTGGGTGGCCCTGGGGAGCGGGCCGTGGTGGATGGCGGCGAGGGGGACGTCCTTCAGCCGCCCGCCGAGCAGCGTGGCCTGGCGGCGGCCGCGCTCCGTCAGGCCGCTCTCGTCCGGCGTGGCCTCTCCGTGGCGGGTCAGGTAGAGGTAGCGGGTCATCGGGCCCCTTTTGTTGATTTCGGCGGTACGTCATGGGCATGGTAGGGCGTGGCCAGCGACGAGACACGCGACGGGATCGCGCTCACCAACCTCGACCAGCCGCTCTTCGACGGGGCGGAAGCGACCAAGCGCGACCTGGTCGACTACCTCGACGCCGTCAGCGACCGGATCATCCCGGCCCTGCGCGACCGGGCGCTCTCCGTCATCCGGGTACGGCCGGGGCAGGAGCCGTTCATGCAGAAGAACCTGCCCAAGTACGCCCCCGACTGGATGAGGTCGGTCTCCGTGTGGGCCGAGGCGTCACGCAGGCAGGTGACGTACGCGCTGTGCAACGACAGGAAGACGCTGCTCTGGTTCGCCAACCAGCGGGCCGTGGAGTACCACCCGGCGCTCTTCCTGGGCGACCATCCCACGCACATGGTGCTCGACCTCGACCCGCCCGACGGCGGTGACGCCTTTTCGCTGGCCGTACGCGGGGCGTTGCTGGTGCGCCAGGCGCTGGCCGACGCCGGGCTGGCGGGGGCGGTGAAGACCAGCGGGGCCAAGGGCGTGCACGTGTTCGTGCCCGTGGCCGAGGGGACCGGCATGGAGGACCTGGCGGCGGCCACCCGGGCGCTGGCCGCGCGGGCCGAGCGGCTGGACCCGGCGCTGGCCACCACGGCGTTCATCCGCGAGGACCGCGCCGGCAAGGTGTTCATCGACTCGACCAGGGCGGGCGGGGCCACGGTGGTGGCCGCGTACAGTCCGCGCATCCGTCCCGGCGCGCCCGTGTCCTTCCCGGTGGCGTGGGAGTCGATCGAGGACGTCGCGCCCGCCGACTTCACCGTTCACACGGCGGCGGAGCTGCTGAAGGGGGCCGACCCGTGGGCCGAGCTCATGCCAGAGCCGCAGCGGCTGCCCGCGGACCTGGTCGAGCAGGGGCACACGATCCCGGTCGCCCGCGTACAGGCGATGCACGAGGGCAAACGGCGCGCCCGCGCTCGTCGCGGCGAGTGACCATACACCACCCGCGTCCGCGGTGACCCGCTGGAATGTCCGGATTCTGGCGCGCGTGTGGGCCTTCTCAGTGATCCCTGCCCGGGTTACGTTCGCCTGGCGGCTCGGGGGACTTGCCGCATTCCCGTTCAGCAGAGGGACCTTCATGCGTCGAATCACCATCGCACTGATCACCGCACTCTCCCTACCGCTGGCCATGGCCACGCCCGCCGGCGCCGTCGGCCTGGACGACGCCTTCGCCAAGCTGCTCGTCAAACAGGTCAAGGGCCCGAACGTCAAGAAGCACCTCGAGGCCCTGCAGGCGATCGCCACCGCCAACGGCGGCACGCGCGCCGCGGGCACGCCGGGCTACAACGCCTCCCGCGACTACGTGGCGGGCAGGCTGCGCAAGGCCGGGTACAAGGTGACGCTCCAACCGATCAACTACGTCGAGAGCTGGTCCGAGAACGCACCGCCCACCCTCGCGCTGACCGCGCCCGGCTCGAAGTCGTACGTGCCGAACGAGGACTTCTACTCCTTCCAGCCCTCCCCGGCCGGTGACGTGACCGCGCAGGTCCAAGGCGTGGACCTGACGCTCCCGCCGGCCCCGTCACCCTCGTCGAACAGCGGCTGCGAGGAGTCCGCCTTCGCCGGCTTCGTGCCCGGCCGGATCGCGCTCATCCAGCGCGGCACCTGCGCGTTCGCCCAGAAGATCCGTAACGCGGGGCGCGCGGGAGCTGCCGGGATCATCGTGTTCAACGAGGGGCAGCCGGGGCGGACCGACGCGTTCCCGCTGGACATCGGCGAGTGGCGGGCCGACGTCCCGATGGTCTTCGCCGACTTCGCCGTCGGCAACGAGCTGGCGTCCACGCCCGGCGCGACCGTCCGGCTCAAGGTCGACTCCAAGCTCGTGCTCGGCACCAACGACAACGTGATCGCGGAGTCCCGCTTCGGAGACCCGCGCCACGTCGTGATGACCGGCGCCCACCTCGACAGCGTCACCGCCGGCCCCGGCATCAATGACGACGGCTCCGGCACCGCCTCGATCCTGGAGGTCGCCGAGGAGATGGCGCACTTCCCGGTGAAGAACAAGGTCCGCTTCGCCTTCTGGGCCGCCGAGGAGATCGGCCTGCTCGGGTCCGACCAGTACGTCGAGGCGCTGTCGGAGGCCGAACGCGATCGGATCCGGGTGTACCTGAACTTCGACATGGTGGCCTCGCCGAACTACGCGTACAAGCTGTATGACGGGGACAACTCCGACAACGTCGGCTCCCCGGCCGGGCCGCCCGGATCCGCCGAGATCGAGAGGCAGCTCCAGGCGTTCTACGCCTCGCGCCACCTGCCCACCGTCGGCACGGACTTCGACGGGCGCTCCGACTACGGCCCGTTCATCGCGGTGGGGATCCCGTCGGGCGGGATCTTCACGGGCGCCGAGGGGATCAAGACGGCCGAGGAGGCGGCGCTGTTCGGCGGCACGGCGGGGGCGGCGTACGACGCCTGCTACCACCAGGCGTGCGACACGATGGCCAACATCAACGACACGGCGCTGGACGTGGACGCCGACGCGATCGCCGACTCGATCGCCCGCTACGCCTTCAACCTCCGCTCCATCCCGTCGAGGACCGCCGCTGGGGCGGCGCCGCAGGTCGCCAAGACAGCAACCTGACTCCCGCCACCCCGGCCCGTCCTGGCCGGGGCCGACCGCCACCCGGCCGAGCACACGCCTCTGCCGGGTGGGGCTTTGGTGGTGCATCATGCCTCAGGAGACGAGGACCAGGAGACGAGGACCAGGAGACGAGGACCAGGAGACGAGGACCAGGAGACAAGGACCAGGAGACAAGGACCAGGCAGCGAGGATCGGGCAGCGAGGACCAGGAGGCGAGGCCGCGTCCGTAGCAGGGCCGGGCGCGGCCTCGCGATCCCCCTAGCGGGTGATCTTGACGTCGTCCACGCCCGCCTCCACCAGGGAGGCGCCCGAGGCGTCGGCGGCGTCGATGAGGATGCGGACCGTCTGCCCCGCGAACGCGTTCAGGCTGGCCGTGGCCGTGGCCCAGGCGCCGTTGCGGTTGGCGGCCGAACCCGTCTGGTTCAGCACCGTCGTCGTGGTGGTGCCGACCACGCGTACCCGGAAGTAGTCGGCGCTGGAGGCGTTCGAGCCGTGCGCCAGGTACCACGACAGCGACAGGTTCAGCGGGCCCGTGGACGGGAGCGTGATGGGCGGCGACTGGATCGAGGTGACGCCGCCGTCGATGTCGTAGTCACCGGCCGAGGACCCCGAGAGACGGCCGGTCACCAGGTCGTTGGCGCCGCTCACGGTGGTGCCGAGCTGCTTGGCGCCGCTTGAGGTGGTGTCCTCGGGGTCGCCGCGCTCCCACTGCCCGGTGGTGGCGGTGTCGGTGCTCGACGGGTTGACGGTCCATCCGGTGGCCGACTCGAACGTGTCCTGCCAGACCACGACCGGCGGCACCGCGGTGGCGATCGTCCACACCGCGTACGCGATCGCGTCGGCGTTCCTGTCGAGCGCGGTGTCGTTGATGTTGGCCGCCGTGTCGCAGGAGCGGTGGTAACAGGCGTCGAACGCCTGTCCGGCCGTGCCGCCCCACAGCGTGGCCTGGGCCGAGGACTTGATGCCTTCGGCGCCGGTGAACGTGCCGCCCGCCGGGATGCCCGCCGAGATGAACGGCCCGTAGTCGGAGCGGCCGTCGAAGTCGGTGCCCCGGGTCGGCACCCCGATCGAGGTGAAGTAGTCCTGGAGGGTCTTCTCCAGCTGCGCGGACCCGGCCGGACCGGGCCCGGAGCCGGTGCCGTCGGAGTCGTCGCCGTCGTACAGGAAATAGCCGGGGTTGGGGGAGCCGACCATGTCGAAGTTCAGGTACGCCTTGATCCGCGCGCGATCCGCGGCCGGCAGGTTGTTCACGTAGAACTGCGATCCACGCAGCCCCAGCTCCTCCGCGCCCCACCAGGCGAAGCGCAGGTGCTTGGCCGGCTGGAGCGACTGGCGGGCCACTTCGAGCGCGGTCTCCAGGATGGACGCGCTGCCCGAGCCGTTGTCGTTGATGCCGGGCCCGGCGGTGACGCTGTCGAGGTGCGCGCCGACCATGAGGATGTCGTTGGGGTCCCCGCCCGGCCAGTCGGCGATGACGTTGTAGCCGGTGGCGCCGTTGTAGGTGAACGACTGGAGGGTGGTGGTGAAGCCGGCGGCGTCCAGCTGGCCCCGTACGTAGTTGGCCGAGGCCAGGTAGCCGGGGCGGCCGTGCGCGCGGTTCCCGCCGTTGGCGGTGGCGATGGACTGGAGCTGGGCGAGGTGGGCTTTGACGTTCGCCAGGGAGATGTCCGGCGATGCGGCGGCCCGGGCGGGTATGCCCGGCAGGACGATCGCGAGGGATGACGCGATCACTGCGGCGATGCCTAATCGCACGCCTTTTCCGCAGGTGAGCGGCATGGTGGTGCCTCCATCCGAGGTCGAGAGAGGAAGATCCCGAGATGGTGCTCATAGGAACGTAACCCGTCAAAACGGGTTCGCCTAGGCCTATGAATGGAGGGTCAGACCGGGCCGCAGCGCCGCCAGGACGATCTCGGGCTGGTCGGCGAAGAAACGGATCGAGGTGGCCTCGCCACGGCCGCCGAGCGGGCGCACGAAGGCGATCGGCTCGGTCAGTTCGATCGTCATGTTCGTCTGCGAGGCGACCGCCACGCTGAGCCGCCCGTCCTTGACCGCGACCATCTTGCTCTCGTTGTAGCTGCGGCTGGTCCGCACGGAGGCGATCTGCTCGACGGGCACGCGCAACTCGAAGTACACGCCGTACCGGATGCGCAGCTCGTCGGAGGTGATGACGTGTGGCCTGGTGGCGCAGGAGGCGGCCATCATGACCCCGAACAGGAGCCCGTACACGTCGGCGTAGAGCACCGCGAACCGCAGCCACGCCGGCACGTCGAGCGCGACCAGCAGCAGATCGACCACCACGGTCTCGACCGCCATCGCGAACAGCATCAGCGACAGCACGAACGTCTGCGCCTTCGTGTACGTCGCGACGGCCGCCCCGTCCGGCACCCCATGCCGACGCCGCACCATCCACAGCCCGATGGCGGCCATCCCCTTCAACTCGAATCCCACGATCCGCAGCACGGCTCGGCCCATCGGGTTCCTCTCTCTCGGCGCGATCAACCCCGATTAGAAACGTTGACGTCGCGTCAAGGTCAAGCCGATGGGATTCCGGCTGTCTCGACTGCTCAGAAGGGGATTCAGGGGGCGCTATTGATCTTTGGGAGCCAAGCGGGGAGCCACTGCTCTACCCGGCTTGCGGCTTGAAGATCTTGTCCATCACGACCGCGCCCCTGGTGAGGGCCGGCCGGATCTCTTGCCGGTAGACGGTCTCGGTCACGTGCGTTGATGAGTGACCAACGATGCGGGCGATCTCCTCAATCGCCACGTCGTGAGCGGACAGCAAGGACACGAAGCTGTGCCGTAGCTCTCGCGGACACCAATTGGTGCCGATGCCTGCTGCCTCTGTGATGAGCCTGAATTCCCGCCAGATGTAATAGCGGTTCATCGGGGTTCCGTCTTCTCGACGGAACACGTGTGCGGTGTCGTCTCCTCGTTCTCTTGAAGCGAGGCGTTCTGCTGCCCTGGCTCTGTGTAGCTCGGTCAGGACCCGTACGCCCCAGCCCGAGGGCCGAGAGCAGAGAAGCCGTGGCGAGCCCTCCACATCACCAATGACTCATGCCCTTCCATCCGGTACGTCGCACTCCGTGCCATGTTGATGGCGAAAATCGCCCTTGTAGCAAGATCTTGCGAAAGTTACGCTTTGCCCGTTTGGTAACTGCTCCGAGCTGCACGTGTCAGGACGACGTTCTGCCGGGTGGGTGGAGCTTCGTCCGGCGTCGAAGGGCGCCCTGCGTGGTTCGGAGCGTGACGGCGTATGCGCCGGAGTTTGGCATGGGCTCGTTCTGGGCGAAAGTGTGCCGTGATGGCAGGCATCCTCATAAGCCTGCTGCCGGGGTTCCTCATGTTGCAGTCGTTACCGGCGACTGCCGATGCGGCCGCCCCTGCTGCGACCGCTGCTTTCCAAGGCTCTCTGGAGACGCCGAAGCAGGTTTTCGGGTCCACGACAGCTTTGCCGACGCTCACCTCGACCGAGGCCACGCGGACTTCCGCCAGTTTGGGCACGCCGAAGGAAGACACCGAGGCGCCGAAGAACGCGTTGCCGCGGGAAGAGCGTGAAGGTGTCAGGCGGGAGGCGAGGGCGTCCAGTAAGCCTGTGAGCGGCGGTTCGGCGTTCATGGCGCAGTTGGCGGCTGAGCCGCCGTGTGGGAGCGTCCCGGCGTGGAGAGCCGGCTATGAGGTCGCCGCGTATGAGCGTGCGGCCTACCAGCAGACCATCTGGGAAGCCATGTTGGGAATACCGGGCTATCTCAACCAAAAGCCGCCACCAGATTTTTACCCCGGCACTTACTGGAAGAAGATCGGCCCCTGCCCGCTGCCGCCGGCCCCAACGGTCACCTCGATGTCTCCGGACAACGGTGTGCAATTGATGACGACCACGCCGACGTTGAGCGCGACGGCCACCACATGGGCGGGCGGCACGATCAGCTTCGACTTCGAGGTGTGCGAGAGCCCATCAATGTCCGTCTGCAACACCTACGAGGACTGCTGTCGGACGTCGTCCGGCAGTCGGACGGTGCCCGACGGTGTGCTGGCCTGGGGACGCCAGTACTGGTGGCGAGTCAAGGTGTCAGACGCCTCCAGCATCGGCGGCCAAAGTGCGTACTCGCGGACGCAGTCGTTCGTCGTCGGGGTGCGCCAGCCCACGATCACCTCGCAGTTGTCCACCCCGGGCGTGAACGGACAGGAGTTCCATCAGGCGTCCGGGAACTACACCACCACGTTCACCGATGTCCAGGTGCCGGTGGCCGGCCCGCCGCTGTCGGTGGTGCGCTCCTACAACAGCATGGACCCGCGGCGTGACGCCGCTTTCGGCGCGGGGTGGTCCACGCGCTGGGACATGCGCGTGGTGGAGGAGACCATCCGTGGGCTCGCCTCAGTGCTGGTGACCTACCCGGACGGGCGCCAGGTGCGCTTCGCCAAGAAGCCCGATGGCGGTTACCAGCCTCCGCCCGGCATGTTCGCCACGCTCGCCAAGAACACCGACGGCAGCTGGCGACTGATGGACAAGTCCTCCACCTCGTACGCTTTCGACAGCAGCGGGCGGTTGCTGAAGGTGACCGACCAGCGAGGCCGCACCCAGAACCTGGAGTACGGCAGCGACGGCAAGCTCGCCAAGGCCACCGCTCCTGGAGGCCGGTCGCTCACCTTCACCTGGTCCGGCGCGCACGTCGAAACGGTGACGACGGACCCGGTCGATGGCAAGCCGCTGACGTGGGTTTACACCTACAACGGCGACGTGCTGGAGAAGGTCTGCAACCCGGCGCAGGAATGCACCGTCTACAGCCACAACCCCGGGTCGCTGTATCGCAGCACCGTGCTGGACTCCGACCCAATGGGATACTGGCGGTTCGGGGAAACCACCGGTCGGCCAGCCAAGGACCTGGGCTGGATCGGTAACGCTAGTTACAACAACGATATCGCGTTAAGCCAGCCTGGTGCGCTGGCCGGGACGCCGGACACCGCGGTCGGCATCCCCGCCTCCAGCACTGGGGCGATTGGACTTCCCAGCGGGATCATTCCGCGTGCGGGCGCCTGGGCCTCGATAGAGACCTGGTTCAAAACCGGCGCAAGCGGAACCATCATGACGGTTCAGGGCGATTATTCGTACATTAATTTCCCCATGTTGCAGGTGACCGCGGACGGCAAGCTGGCGGCCGGCTACGACGCCGCGTCCCGGATCGTCACCACGGCTGTGGTCAAGAACGACGCGTGGCACCATGCCGTCCTGACAGCAGAGGGGGACCGGCAGACGCTGTACGTGGATGGTGTGGCCGTTGGGACCTTCAGCGGGGCGATCAGGAATACAAGTTCTTACTATGCCCAGTACATGACGCTCGGCGGCATATCCGCGACGGTCGACGAACTCGCTGTCTACGATCGCCCGCTGTCGTCGGCCGAGGTCGCCCGCCACTACGCGGCCCGGGCCGAGGCGCCGCACAAGCTCACCAAGATCACCCTGCCGTCGGGCCGGATCTGGGCAGCCAACACCTACGACGCGTCCACCGACCGGATCAAAACCCACACCGACAGCAACGGCGGCACCTGGCAGCTCGGCGACCTGACCACCGACAGCACGACGGGTATGTCCACCGTCACGGTCACCGACCCCAACAGCAACACCCTGTCATCCGTCCATGACTCATGGCGCGGCTACCGCCTGGTCTCCCAAACCGACCAACTCGGCAAGAAGGCGACCTACAGCTACGACACCGGCGGCTTCCTGCAAACCATCACCGACCCGAACCTCAACACCGTCACCACCTACAACGACGCCCGCGGCAACGTACTCCAGCGCAGAACCTGCCGAACCAGCACCTGCCAGCTCGTCCGCAGCGAGTACTACCTCAACAGCAACGATCCGTTCGATCAGCGCAACGACCGCGTGCTCAAGGTCCGCGATGCCCGCTCGGCCAGCGCCACCGACAACACCTACGCCACCACCTTCGAGTACAACCAGTACGGCGAGCAGACCAAACAGACCACCCCAGCAACTTCTGATTTCCCGAACGGCCGTTCGGCCACCGTCGCCTACACCGACGGCACTGAAGCGGCGGTCGGTGGCGGCACCACCCCAGCAGGTTTGGTCTCCTCGCAGACGGATCCCAGGGGCAACACGTGGACCTACCGCTACACCGCTGCCGGCGACTTGGCCGAGCAGCGTGACCCCGAAGGGCTTCTGGTCAAGCTAAGTTACGACCCGCTGGGCCGCCTGCGGGAGAAGTCGCAGGTATCGCAGGCCCATCCGGATGGGGTCAAGACCGCCCTCACCTACGACGAAGTGGGGCGAGTGGCGACGCAGACGGAGCCGGGCGTCAAGAATGAGGTGTCCGGCGTCACCCACACCAAGCGCACCACGTACGCCTACGACCCGGACGGCAACAAGCTCAGCGAGACCATCAGCGACCTGACCGGCGGAGACGCCGAGCGTTCCACCGTCTACACCTACGACGCTCACGGCCGGGTCGAGACCTCCACCGATCCCGAGGGCGGTGTGGTCCGCCAGAACTGGAACACCATCGGCAGCCTGGCCACGGTGACCGACGCCAGAGGCGCAGTCATTGAATATGGGTACAGCAAACGCGGTGAGCTGGCCTCGAAGACGCTGAAGGGCTGGACCGGCAGCCCGGTCAACCCGCAACCGGCCAAAGATGTGGTCCTGGAGTCGTTTAGTTACGACGATGGTGGCCGTCTGGCTGTGCAGTCCGACGCCATGGGCCGCAAGACGACCTTCAAGTACTTCAACAACAACCTGCTCGCCCAAAAGACCGCTAGTGCTGTCAAGCTGAACGGCTCCACCACCGCACGCGATGTGGTCCTCGAGGACCACACCTATGACGACGCAGGAAACCAGACCAAGCTGGTCACAGGTGGCGGAAAGGTAACGACCGAGTACGTTTACGACGCGGCCGCTCGCCTGACCTCACAAACCCTCGACCCCGGCGACCTGGGCCTGAACCGCAAGACCGTCTTCACCTACGACGCCAACAACAACACGATCAAGACCGCCCGTACCGGAGCCGGATCGGCCCGTACCGAGATCACCGAGTACGCCTACAACAAGACGAACCTCCTCACCACGACGACCGTCGAGAACGGCGACGTGGACCTCGTCTCCACCGTCACCTACGACGACCGCGGCCTGGCCGTCGCCTCCACTGACCCGCGCGGCAACGCCGACGGCGCCAACAAGGCCGACTTCACCACCGAGATGCGCTATGACGCGCTGGGGCGTCTGGTCGAGGCGACCGGGCCGCAGGTCAAGGTGGAAAAGGCAGGTACAGCTGCCGACGCGCACCCCACGGTCCACTTTGGCTACGACACCCTCGGTGCGAAGACCCACGAGACTGACGCCGAGGGCCGCACGGTGACTTCCACGTTCGACAAGGCCGGCCATCTGACCGACCGACGCGCCCCCAGCTACACCCCACCCGGCGGCACATCGGTCACTCCCACCGCCTCGTACGCCTACGACGCTGCCGGGCAATTGATCTCCACCACTGATCCGCGCGGCTATACGACCACGTTCGACTACGACAAGCTCGGCCGCCAGGTCCGCGTCACCGACCCCGCTCCGGACGGGCAGACCGCAGGCACGTGGGTGACCGAATACGATCTGGCCGGAGAGAAGCTCGCTACCCTCGACCCGACCGGCGCCCGCAGCGAGGCCACATACGACGACCTCGGCCGGCAGATCACCGCCACGCAGATCGAACGCAAGCCCACCAGCGCTGCCTACACCACGACCATGGAGTACGACGACGCCGGCCGCCTGGTCAAGCAGATCGCCCCGGGCAACAAGGCAACGTCGTACACTGTGAATGCCGCGGGCGAGGTCAAAACCGTGACCGATCCACTGACCAACAAGACCACCATGGACTACGACCTGGCCGGCCGTCTGATCAAGACCATCGACCCGAACCGCAACGCCACCACCGCCGAATACGACCTGGCTGGCCGCAAAACCGCGGTTAAGGACCTGGACTCAACCGGCGCAGTGCTGCGAACCTTCGGCTACGGCTACGACGCGGCAGGCAACCAGATCAGCGCCACCTCACCCGAGGGCCACGTCACCAAGCAGACCTTCGACGCGCTGAGCCGGACAACCTCACTCATCGAGCCGGTCTCGGCCAGTGAACAGATCACCACAAGCTTCGGCTACGACGCCACCGGCGCCCGCACCCGCCTCATCGACGGCCGGGGCAACGCCACCTGGACCACCTACAACACCCTCGGCCTGGTCGAAACGGTGACCGAACCGTCCACTACCGCCCACCCGAACCCCGCCGACCGTACCTGGACCCAGATCTACGACAAGGCGGGCAACCAAGTCGCCACCATCCAGCCCGGCGGCGTACGCATCGACCGCACCTTCGACCACCTCGGCCGCCTCACCAAGGAAACCGGCGCGGGCGGCGGCGCCACAACAGCGGAGCGCACCTTCGGCTACGATCTGGCCGACCGCCCCACCACTGCGGGCGACCTGACCGTCGATTTCAACGACCGTGGACTGCCGTTGAAGGTTTCACGTGGCACCGCACAGGAGACGGCCTACGGATACGACGAACTCGGCAACCCCAACCAGCGCATCGACGCCGCAGGAACCTCTACCTTCACCTGGGACAAGGCCAACCGCCTCGAAACCGCCACTGACCCGGTCACCGGCCGCACCCTGACCTACGGCTACGACCCGGCCAGCCGCCTGAAGACCATAACCGCCACCAGCGGCACGGCCAGCACCCAGACCATCGACTACGACAACATGGACCGGATCACCGGCCAGACGCTGAAGAACGGGTCCGGCACGCAGCTCGCCCAGATCACCTACGGGTGGGACAAGGACGACAACCTCACCACCAAGACCACCGTCGGCCTGGCGGGCGCAGGCACCAACACCTACGGCTACGACCATGCCGGACGCCTCACCTCCTGGACCGCCCCCGGCGGCGCCACCACCGCCTATGAGTGGGACGCCGCCGGCAACCGCACCAAGGCCGGGAACGCGACGTTCACCTACGACGAGCGCAACCGACTGACCAGCGGCGACGGCACTGACTACACCTACACGGCGCGCGGCACCCTGGCCACCAGCACTAAGGCGGGCGCCACCACCCAGTACACCTTCGACGCCTTCGACCGGCTCATCGCCGACGGCGACAGTCTCTACAGCTACGACGCCCTCGACCGCATGACTAGCCGCATCCGCGGCACCGCTAAGCAGACCTTCGCCTACGCCGGGCTGAGCAACGACCTGGCCGCCATCAGCGATAGCAGTGGCGCCGTCCAGGCCAAGTACGCCCGCGATGCCAGCGGCGGCCTACTCGGTCTCAAAGAAGGCACCAGCGCGGCCGTGGCGGCGCTCAACGACCTGCACGGCGACCTGGTGGCCACCTTCACCACCAGCCTGCAGATTTCGACCGCCTACGACCCGTTCGGCACCGTCACCGCCCAGACCGGCGCCAAAACGCTGCTCGGTTACCAAGGCGAATACACCGATCCGGACACCGGCAAGGTCAACATGCACGCCCGCTGGTACCAGCCCAGCACCGGCGCCTTCACCAGCCGCGACACCGCCACCCTCAACCCCAGCCCCTCCGTCCAGGCCAACCGCTACACCTACGCCAACGCCTCGCCCCTCACCGGCACCGACCCCACCGGCCACTACACCATCGACAGCGGCTCGCTCGGCGGGGTCGGCTACGGCGGCTCCGGATCGAGCGGCTACACCACCATCCCTGCGGGCGGTTACAGCAGCAGCAAGAGCAGCGGGGGCACGTGCATCGGAAGCTGCTACGGAGGCGGCGGCGTGGTGGAGGTTTGCACCGCCTGCATCACCGCAGGCGAGGCGACTTGGAACTTCGCCGACGACGCCATGGATTGGTACTTCGAGAACTACGTCCTGCCGAGCCTTCCCTCTTTCAGCAACGAGGAGGCGCAGCGAATCGGCGTGATGACGAACGGTATGACGGCACCAGCTGACTACTGGGAAATGTCTGCCAAGCAGCGCGCCGCGGTAACAGATTTCATCTCGTGGGTCAACTTTATGAATCCTTCGATCACGGAGGAGGAGTTGCTCGGCATCATCCGAACTGAATCTGATTCGGAAATGAGAGGTACGTTTGGTAGCAACACCACCTCCAATACTTCGGGCAGGAAGGCCGCCTATCGAACTAAGCCTTATTCGGGAATGGGAGGTCCGTCTGGTAGCAACACCGCCTCCAATGCTCCGAGCAGACAGTCCATTTATGACAAATACAAGGCGATCGCTAAGTATCGTGGCGATATCGACAAGGCCGCCGCGCACCACGGGATCAGCAGATACGTTCTCGCGGCAGTAATCATGTGGGAGAGCACGCATGCGTCGGAAGGCCTAGGGGTAGGTGCCATCGAAGCAATACGCAGAGAGGGATGGAACGCATCGCTAGGCGTTGGCCAACTGGAGGCCTACAAGGCTCGATGGATGCTTATCAAATACTACAGCAATGAAAGGGACTGGACGAAAGCAACGTTGAGAGATGTTGCAAGGCAGCTGTTTAATGCGGTCAGAGCCATCCATCTAACTGCCGCCTGGTTGAAGCATCTCAAGCAGAACATTGTCGTCACAGATTCGGACACTGGAGTCACTCGTCATATCAGTGACAAAGAAGCCGCATACGCTTATTGTGGATGCTCTGGAGTGGTGTTCAGAAACAAGGACGGGTCGGTAAACTACCCGGTTCCGAAATATGACAGATTCCGCGTCTGGGTACAAAGTGGCTACCGTTATCTCAACACCACTAATGCGGGCAACGCGATCCAGCGTAAGAAAGACCTGGACGCCATGCTGGAGCCAGGTACCGGCGAGGCTTGGATATTCGCACGGTAAGTCGAAGGAGACAGCTTTGGTCACGGTCGGCGGCGGCGGAGAAGTTCGCCGTCAAGGCATAAAAGATCACGCACTGCGAGGCAAAGCATGGAGGCTGGTTGCTCTGCTTGTCGCAGTAGTCTTCTTTGCCGCCGGATGCGGAGCAAAGGATCTGACTGCCCACCAGATGGCTACTGCTACTTATAGGGTGACTCCTGCAGCTCTCGATGATATACGAAGCATTGGATTGGTACAGGCAGAGTCCAGTGTAGAAGTAGACATGGACGAGTCGGTCGCGGTCACGAATACGTTCGTCATCGACGTTGGCAGTGCGAGCGCCAATGCAGCGACGGCAAAATCGGCCAGCCTCCTCCGTGAGCGCGGGTGGGAGATAATCGGCAAGGAGCGGCCGTGGTTCATCACGATGAAATCCACTAAATGGGACGCCTTTTTGGCTATCGATTCTTTCCAGTCTGTACATTTAGCGAGCCACCCTGACATCTTGAAGGCGCTCAAGGACAAGTCCGCGAACACCAAAGCGTCTGTGATCATAAATGTCGAGGTATATCAAGGGGGGTAACAAGTCGTCAGGCCACGCACGTTGTCCCGATCAACGGTATATCTGTATATGCCTATGTGCAGACGAGTCATCATGAGTTGGTCTCTCGATGACCGCTTGTGATCCTGCTCGTGCTGACACGTATGCAATGGCAGGGATTCGCCGGACTTTCTCTTATTGGGACAAGATTTTAATTCCAGACGGCGGGTTCCTCCGACAGCGAGCAGAGGACATCGGCCCGACCCGGCACATGCCTAAGCCCAGCCCGTGCTCCGAGCATCTCCGGTAGTCCTTTGTTCACCCAGGAGCCGATTGACCGTCTGCCTGTCCGCAGGCTTCACGTCAAGGTCAACGACGCATACGTCCGAAAGGGCCGGTGCGCCTGTCGACACTCAGCTCGTTCCTACGCGCCTTCGCTTGGGGCAACTCCGCCGGCCGGAGAAGAGCGCGGGTGAGATCCTGGTCAGACTGGCCAGGCACACACCGCTGCTACCGGGCGCGGACGTGCTGGCCTTACTCGACATCGACTCCATGCAGCGTGCACCTACGGCCATGTCAAGCAAGGCTCGGGCTTCGGCCACACCAAGATTGCGGGCAAGGGCGTCCTGGTGCGCGGGCTGAACGTGCTGGACGCCACCCGGTCCACGCCGCTGGCCGCCTCCATCATTTGCGGCACGCGGCTGCGGGGCGGCCGCGCTAACTCCGCCCGCGGCGCGGCGCCGTTCCTGCGTGAGTCGATTCCGCTGGCCCGCGCCAACGGCGCGATGGTCACGCTGATAGTGCGGGGCGATAGCGTGTTCTACGCCGCCGAAGCGGTGGCCGTCTGCCGCGACCACGACGCCCGTTTCTCCATCACCGCCAAGCTGAACCCAAGGTCAAACAGGCGATTGCCGCCATCGGCGAGGACACCTGGACGCCCATCAAGTATCCGCTCGCCCTCTTGGATGAGCAGGCCGGCGGCGGGGTCTCCGATGCCGAGGTGGCCGAGACCTCCTGCACCGCCTTCACCAGCAAGAAGGATAAGGCCGCTACCGCCCGGCTGATCGTGCGCCGCATCCGGCGGCGCGGGCGGTGGCGATCCACGCTTCGAGGCGGTCGGCGTTGTCTTCGCGTGGCCGGAGCAGGCCGGCGAAGCCGCGGACGACTTCAGCCAGCTTGATCATCTCGGAGCAGGTGGTGATGAGCTCGTCGAGCAGGGGACTGTGGTGGGCGCGGTCGTAGGCGCGGGTGGCGCAGGTCGGCGTGGCCAATGGCGTCCTGGACGTCGCCTAGCGCAGCGCCGACGTTCAGAGCGATGGCGGCGAAGATGTGACGCAGGCCGCGCGGCATGAGCTCGGCGGCGGGGCTGCGGGCGTACGGGCGATGCGGCGGATGAGTTGGTGATGGCCGAGGGGTCCATCCGCTTGCCGCCCGGGTGTGGGTCGGACTGTTCAATGGCAAGCAACGGCATGGATCAGTTGGTCGCGAGGCATGCCAGCGAGGTGGGCTGCTGCTCGCGAGCGGTGATGGGTGGTGAAGTTGGCGAGGAGGGCTACGGCGCCTGTGCCCTTGCATCAGGCTTCCGCTGTGGAACCGCAGGGTGATTCGTGAGGATTGGCCAGAGATCTACTAGTGCCGCAGCAGGCAACGTTTGCCCCGTTGAATTGTCGGGGGTGATCCGTAGGGTGGCGGAATGACTTCATCGCTGCGCCTGGAAACGATCACGCCGGACAATGTCGATGCTGCCTGCCGGTTGAGAGTTCGGCCCGAGCAGGAGGATTTCGTGGCCCCGGTCGCGTGGTCGCTCGCCGAGGCGTATGCGAACGGCGAGACGGCCTGGCCTCGGCTCATCTTCGATGCCGACGAGCTCGTGGGCTTCGTCATGGGCGGCTTCGATCCGCAAAGTCCGGTCGACGTGTTCCGCTGTGGGATCTGGCGGTTGAACATCGCGGCCGGTCAGCAGGGCCGGGGTTACGGGCGTTTCGCGGTGGAGTCGGTATGTGCGGAAGCCCGCCGTCGCGGGCAGGATCGGGTAACGGTGCTGTGGTTGGCAGGCGAGCATGGCCCCGAGCAGTTCTATCTGCGGCTCGGGTTCCGTCCGACCGGGCAGGAGATCCACGGACAGATCGTCGGCGAGTTGCTGCTCGCCGAGCGCTGAGGCGATCAGGCGACGCTTGCCCGTGCGACCACCTTGCGGAGGCGCTCGTCGGCGGCGTGCTCGTTCCGCCAGATGATGTAGCGGCGGATCATGCTGCCCTGGGCCTTGTGGGTGAGGTGTCGGTGCCGTCCAGGGCGAAGTAGGGCAAGGCGGTGAACTGGGCCTCGATGCGATTGAGCCAGGAGCTGTTGGTGGGTGTGTAGGCGATCTCAACATTGTTCGCCTCGGCCCAGTCGGCCACCCTGCGGCACCGTTTGGTGGCCAGATGCGGGGAGAAGTTGTCGCAGACGATCGCGATGCGCACATCCGTTGGGTAGAGGGTGCGCAGGTAGCGGCAGAACTCCAGAAACTTCATCCGCGTCTTGGCTTTCTTCACGTGGCCATAGAGCTTGTCCTTGCCCAGGTCGTAGGCGGCGAACAGGTGCCGCACTCCAGGCGGGCGGGTGTAGGTGGCCCGGCGTCGGGGCCGCGGCTCGCGGTCGGGGTCCTTGCCCCTGCCCCCGCGTTCGGCCCATTGCCGGCCGGGGTGGGGCTGGAGGTTGAGTGGCCCGAACTCGTCCAGGCAGAACGTAACCTCAGGCTCGCCCACTTCGGGGATGACCTCGCCGTCGGCGATGGCGTAGAGGTGCTCGACGCGGGCCTTCTTGGCGGCGTAGTCCGGGTCTCGGGAGGTCTTCCAGGTCTTCACGCGTTGAAAGGAGACGCCTTCCTCGCGGAGCAGGATGCGCAGGCCCTCGTGGCTGATGTCGTCGACCACCCCCTCGGCGACCAGGAAGTCGGCCAGCTTGGCCAGGCTCCAGGTCGAGAACGGCAGGCCGTGCTCGGCCGGCTTGGATTTCGCGATCTTCTTGATCTCCCGGCGTTCGGGAAGCGTGAAGGTTTTGGGCCGCCCGCCTCGGTACTTCGGGTAGAGGGAGTCGAAGCCGTCGGCGTTGAAGTTGTGCAGCACGTCGCGGACCCGGTCGGGGCTGGTAAACGTCACCGTTGCGATCTTGTTGACGTCCATGCCCTGTGCGGACAGCAGTACCATCGGGGCGCGCCGCCAGGTGACAACTGACCCGGTGCCTCGGCGGATGATCCGCAGCAGTCGTTGTCCCTCGTCGTCATCGATCTCTCGAACCCGCACGCGTTCTGCCACGAGGACAGCATGGCGCGTCCGCGCCGCCCGGGGCGGCACCCGGACAGCGCGTTACCTCACAACAGGGCAAACGTTGCCTGCTGCGGCACTAGCTCGATCCAGCTCTTTAGACCGTCAGCGGGGGCCAACGGGGAGCCAAGCAGGGGAGCCAACGGAGTCAAACATGCGACGACCGTATCCGACAGCTTGAGACGTTCATGCAGGTGGATAGCTCCCCGCTCGACTCCCTCAGACCTCCCCGGACTCCTGTTCCTTGCCGTCGCGTCAAGGTCAAGCCGCTGCCACCTGCCGTCCGCCGTCAGCCATCCGGTCGGTTGGGGTCGAGGCGGGTGATCCGCCGCGTGTTGGCAAGCAGTGCGTCGGTGGTCCTGCGTACGAAGTCGAGGATCGCGCTGAGCTCGTCGGCGTCGTATCGGCCCATGATCGCGGTGATGTCCCCCACGAACGGGCCGAACGCCGCTGCCATCAGGGCGTCCATCCGCTCGTTGGGCAGCAGCTGCACCACGACCTTGCGGCGGTCGTGCGGATCGGGACAGCGCTGCACATAGCCGGCCTTGCTTAGCCGGTCGACCATGCGGGTGACGGCTCCCGTGGTGAGCCCGGTGTGTTCGCCGATGGCCCCCGCTGTCACCGGCCCCAGCCGTTGCAGCAGGTCCAGGCATTTGCGCTCGACCGCGCTGAGCCCCAAGAGCTGACCGACGGCCTCGTGGAACACCACGATCGCCATGGCGAACTCGCGACCGATGAGCTCTCCGGCTGCGGCCTGATCGACGGGGTCGCCGCCGTCGCGGCGCGGGGCTTGCCTCACTCATCCAGCATATCTTACCGTTGCAGTATCTTGAGATCGTGATAATGACGAACGCAGATAATGAACAGGACATGTAATGAGAGTCGTCGTGGTAGGAGCAGGGCTCGGCGGGTTATGCGTGGCCAACGCGCTACGCCGCATCGGCGCGGACGTCGAGGTGCTGGAGGCGCGCGACAGCATCACCGACGCCGCACAGGGCTACCGGATCAACATCAACGCGACCGGGCATGACGCGCTGCACGCCTGCCTCGAGGCCGGACAGTTCGAGGACTACGAGCGCATCCTGCACCGCCAGGACGACACCGCGACGTACCTGTTCTCACCTGCCTTGCAGCTGCTGTCCCGCGACGAGACGGGGCCCGTTCCCGGGGCCGTCGATCGGGCGGCGCTACGGCGCGTGCTGGCCGAGGGTGTGGCAGACCGGATCACCTTCGGCCGTGAGGTCAATCCGAGAAGGGCTCATATGCATGACCGTCACCCGCGAAGTCGACCAGTCCGACGACGCGACCCTCATCCAAGAGTCACTCCGTGAACCGGAGATCTTCGCGGCGCTCTTCGACAGGCACGCACCCCTGTTGCACCGCTATGCCGTACGCAGGTTAGGCCCGGACGCGGCCGAGGACGTCGTCTCCGACACCTTCCTCGCCGCCTTCAAGCACCGGGACCGCTACGACCGCTCGCGTCCCGACGCGCGCCCTTGGTTGTACGGCATCGCCTCGAATGTCATCGGCAAGCAGAAACGCACCGAGCTGAGCCTGTACCAGGCATATGTCCGCAGTGGCGTGCATCCGGGGGTGCCGCCGGTGGAGGACGAGGTCAACACGCTGGCCGTCAATCGGCCGCTGGCCGCGGCGCTGCTGAAGCTCAAGCGCGGCGACCGCGACGTGCTGCTGCTGGTCGCCTGGGCGGAGCTCACCTACGAAGAGGTGGCCACGGCGCTCGGCATCCCGGTGGGAACAGTGCGCTCCCGGCTGAACCGGGCCCGCACCAAGATTCGCGAGACGTTGGGAGAAAAGTGATGGACGACCTCAAGGCCATGTGGGCGGAAGTTCCCGCGGGCACTGAGCGCGACCTGGCCGGGGCCCGGCACCGGCTGCTGAACGGCATGCGGCAGCCCCGGCGCAGCCGCGGGAAGGTCAGGTTCGCGGTCGCAGGGGGGCTGGCCGCGGCGCTGACCGTGGGGTTCGCCGCCGTACAGGTGACCACGGACGCCAGGCCGGCCAATGCGCAGGAGCTGCTGGCGCGGGCGGCGGAGTCGGCCGGGTCGGAGCCGGATCTCAACCCGCGTCCGGGCCAGATCGTGCACACGGTGGGCCGCGACCTCTACTCCAGCGGCGCCAGGTCCGGCGGCTCCGGGGGCATCGAGGCCGAGGCCCGGGAGGACTGGCAGCCCGCCGACGGCTCACGCGAGTTCATGATGCGCCAGGGCGATCAGGTCACCCTCATGAAGCTCTGCTCCGACAGCTTCATCAAAACCGTGGGCATGACCTACGCCGACCTCTCGAACTGGCCCACGGACGTCGCGGCACTCAAAGAGCGGGTACGGCAGGTGGCGGCCAAGCACCCCGCGGAGCCGCGGCTGCGCGAGACGTTCACGCTCCAGGATCTGATCAACATGTCCGCGGTACGGCCCAGCCTGCGTGCCTCGCTGTTCAAGCTGATCTCGGAGATGAAGGGGGTCTCCATCCAGCCGTCGGTCACCGACGCCCTGGGACGTAGTGGCATCGGCGTGCAGACCCCCGACCGCATGGTCCTCATCTTCGAGCCGGAGACCTACCGCTACCTGGGCTACAACTCGCTGGACGAGCAGGGACGGCTGGTCGGGGGAGGCGCGGTCGAAAAGGTGGAGCTGCTCGACAGGCTCCCGAAGGAGAAGGTGACCTTCACCGAGCCGAAGTGCATACCGGCCTGACGCCGCGGCGTCCGTACAGCCATGGAGATTGTCCCCTCTAACTGCGACGTCACCCTCCCGACACAGCCCGGCGGATTACAAACGCGCCCCCATCAAGTAATCTCACGTACAAAGATTCAGGAAACGAAGCTCCCTCTTTGGCCGTGTGGGCGTCGATCGGGGCGCGGTGATCGCCCCGTGGCGGGTTGCAGCATCGCACCGGGCTTGACCGTGAGGCAGAACAGCGAGGTGGACAATGAGTGGCTCGACCATCGAGGGGTCCCGTTCGGCCGGTGCTCCCGGGGCCGAGGTGGGGGAGCCAGAGCTGCGGCAGCTGCTCGCCGGATTGACCGCGATCAAGGACGGCAATTTCGGCACGAGGTTGCCCGGCGACGCCGACGGTCTCTTCGGCGAGATCGCCTCCGTCTTCAACGGCATGGTCGACCAGCTGGCCCTGGTCACCTCTGAGGTGACCAGGGTCGCCCGCGAGGTGGGCACCGACGGGCGGCTGGGCGGCCAGGCCGAGGTCAAGGGTCTGTCGGGCACCTGGCGGGATCTGACGGAGTCCGTCAACGCCATGGCCGGCAACCTGACCGACCAGGTCCGCAGCATCGCCCAGGTGACCACCGCCGTGGCCAAGGGTGACCTGACGCAGAAGATCACCGTGGACGCCCGGGGCGAGATCCTGGAGCTGAAGAACACCGTCAACACGATGGTGGACCAGCTGTCGTCGTTCGCCGACGAGGTGACACGGGTCGCCCGCGAGGTGGGTACCGAGGGCGAGCTCGGCGGCCAGGCCGACGTCAAGGGCGTGGCCGGCACCTGGCGGGATCTGACCGACTCGGTCAACTTCATGGCCGGCAACCTCACCGACCAGGTCCGCAACATCTCCCAGGTGGCCACGGCGGTGGCACGCGGCGACCTGTCGCAGAAGATCACCGTGTCGGCCCGGGGCGAGATCCTGGAGCTGAAGAACACGCTCAACACGATGGTGGACCAGCTGTCGTCGTTCGCCGACGAGGTGACGCGGGTCGCCCGCGAGGTGGGCACCGATGGGCGGCTGGGCGGTCAGGCCGACGTCAAGGGCGTCTCGGGCACCTGGAAGGCGTTGACGGAGTCGGTCAACGTGATGGCCGACAACCTCACCGCCCAGGTACGCAACATCGCCGAAGTGACCACGGCCGTGGCCAAGGGCGACCTGTCGCAGAAGATCCGGGTGGACGCGCGCGGCGAGATCCTGGAGCTGAAGGAGACCATCAACACGATGGTCGACCAGCTCTCATCGTTCGCCGACGAGGTGACGCGGGTCGCCCGCGAGGTCGGCACCGAGGGCAACCTGGGCGGCCAGGCGACTGTGCGCGGGGTGTCGGGCACCTGGAAGGACCTCACCGACAACGTCAATGTGATGGCCTCCAACCTGACCAGCCAGGTGCGGAGCATCGCCCAGGTGGCCACGGCGGTGGCGCGTGGCGACCTGTCACAGAAGATCACCGTGGAGGCCAAGGGCGAGGTGGCCGCCCTGGCGCAGACGATCAACACCATGGTCGACACGCTGAGCGCGTTCGCCGACGAGGTGACGCGGGTGGCCCGCGAGGTGGGCACCGAGGGGCAGCTGGGCGGCCAGGCGCGGGTGCCCAACGTGGCCGGCACCTGGAAGGACCTCACCGACAGCGTCAACTCCATGGCCGACAACCTGACCAACCAGGTGCGCAGCATCGCCCAGGTCACCACGGCGGTGGCCAAGGGCGACCTGACCCGCAAGATCGACGTGGACGCTCGCGGGGAGATCCTGGAGCTGAAGACCACGATCAACACGATGGTGGACCAGCTGTCGTCGTTCGCAGCCGAGGTGACGCGGGTGGCCCGCGAGGTGGGCAGCGAGGGCCGGCTGGGCGGGCAGGCCGAGGTTGAGGGCGTGTCCGGCACGTGGAAGCGGCTGACGGAGAACGTCAACGAGCTGGCCGGCAACCTGACCCGGCAGGTGCGCGCCATCGCGGCGGTGACCAGCGCGGTGACCTCGGGCGATCTGACCAGATCGATCACTGTGGACGCCGAGGGCGAGCTGGCGGACCTGAAGGACAACATCAACTCGATGGTGGAGTCGCTGCGCGAGACCACTCGGGCCAACGAGGAGCAGGACTGGCTCAAGTCCAACCTCGCCCGCATGTCGGGGCTCATGCAAGGACACCGTGACCTGGCCACGGTGGCCGAGCTGGTCATGAACGAGCTCACGCCGCTGGTGTCCGCTCAGTACGGCGCCTTCTTCCTGGCCGACGGCGAGGAGCTGCGGCTGATCAGCGCCTGCGGCTACTCCGCCGATTCCAGCCGTCCCACCAGGTTCAGGGTGGGGGAGGGGCTGGTCGGCCAGGTCGCGAGCACGCGCAAGAGCATCGCCCTCACCGATCTCCCGCCGGGCTACGTCAAGGTCTCCTCCGGCCTCGGCGAGGCGCCGCCCAGCGCCCTGGTCGTCCTGCCCGTCATCTTCGAGGAGCAGGTGCTCGGTGTCATCGAGCTGGCCTCGGTGCACGCGTTCACCCCGGTCCACCGGTCCTACCTCGAGCAGCTCACCGAGACGATCGGCGTCAACCTCAACACCATCGTGGCCAACGCCCGCACCGACGAGCTGCTGGCCGAGTCCCAGCGCCTGACCGCGGAGCTGCAGGCCCGATCCGCGCAGCTCCAGCTCCAGCAGGAGGAGCTGCAGCACTCCAACGCCGAGCTGGAGGAGAAGGCGCGGCTGCTGGCCAGCCAGAACCAGGACATCGAGGCGAAGAACCTGCAGATCGAGCAGGCCCGCCAAGAGCTGGAGGAGCGGGCCCACCAGCTGTCGCTGGCCTCCAAGTACAAGAGCGAGTTCCTGGCCAACATGAGCCACGAGCTGCGCACCCCGCTCAACTCGCTGCTCATCCTCGCCCAGCTGCTGGCCCAGAACCACACGCGCAACCTCAGCCCGAAGCAGGTCGAGTACGCCGAGATCATCCATTCGGCCGGCTCCGACCTGCTGCAGCTCATCAACGACATCCTCGACCTGTCCAAGGTCGAGGCAGGCAAGATGGACGTCACCCCTGAGCGGGTCTCCATGCGCCGGCTGATCGAGTACATCGAGGCCACCTTCCGGCCGATGACGAGCCAGAAGAGCCTGGACTTCGAGATCGTCACCGCGCCCGGCATCCCGGTGGAGGTGCTGACCGACGACGCGCGGTTCCGCCAGGTGCTGCGCAACCTGCTGTCGAACGCGGTCAAGTTCACCGAGACGGGCGGGGTCGAGCTGCGCATCGAGCCCGCCGACCCCGGCGAGCTGCCCGCCACGGTACGCGCCCACGGCGCGGCGCTCGCCTTCCGGGTGATCGACACCGGCATCGGCATCAACGAGCACCAACTCGAAATGATCTTCGGGGCGTTCCAGCAGGCCGACGGCACCACCAGCCGCAAGTACGGCGGCACCGGACTGGGCCTGTCGATCAGCCGCGAGATCGCCCACCTGCTCGGGGGCGCGATCACCGCGCAGAGCGTACCCGGCCAGGGCAGCACCTTCACCCTGTACCTGCCGATCGCCCACCCTGATTTCGAGGATCACGTCGCCCTCGCGGAGCCCTCCGCCGAGGCGCAGGAGGCCGTAGCGGGCGAGCCCGCGGAAGCCGGCCCCTCGCCGGCGCCGTCTCCGCAGCACCGGCGGCTCCTGGTGATCGAGCAGCGGCCCCGCGGGCTGCTGTCCCTGGTCACCGAGACGGTGGTGACGGAGCTGTCGGGAAGGTGGGACGAGACGATCGAGCTCGTCACCGCCGCAGGGGTGCAGGAGGCGGCCGCCACGCTCGCCGACCAGCCCTGCCATTGCATCGTGCTCGACCTCGACCTGCCCGAGGGGGCGGCCTACCACCTGCTGGAGACCATGGAGAGCGACCCCGCCCTGGCGGGGGTGCCCGTCCTGGCCTACAGCAGCTGGCGTACCACCCAGCAGGAGACGCGCCTGCGCTCGCACTCCCCGGACCGGCCCCTCGAACAGCTGTCCAGCCTGGACGAGCTGCGCGAGCGCATCGCCCTGCACCTGACCGCCAATCGGGCCGGGGAGGTGCCGCCGCTGATCCGGCGCGAACCGGCGCAGGCGCCCGCGGCGGTCGAGAGCGACAGCCCTCTGGCGGGCCGGACGGTCCTGGTGGTCGACGACGACACGCGGAACCTGTTCGCGCTCACCAGCATGCTGGAAAGCCGCGGCATGGCGGTGCTGCACGCCGAGAACGGCCGGCTGGGCATCGACACCTTGATCGCCAACCCCGACATCGATATCGTCCTGATGGATGTGATGATGCCGGAGATGGACGGTTACACCGCCACAAGCGCGATCCGGGCCATGCCGCAGTACGCCGACCTGCCGATCATCGCGGTCACGGCCAAGGCCATGCCGGGTGACAAGGAGAAGAGCATCGCGGCCGGAGCCACCGACTACGTCACCAAGCCCGTCGAAATCGGCCATCTCATCGATCGGATCCGGCACTGTCTCAACGCCTGACGCTCACCAGGCTCGCAGGTCACCGGCAAGGAGCATCCGAAGTTGCAAAGCCATCAGCAGTCACCCGCCCCCCTCTCGCGGGCCGGCCGTGCGTCAGCCGGCGCTGTCACGAACGTGGGGCGGCTGGCGGCCACCGTCGAACGACTGCGTGAGGAGATCCGGCGTGCCCAGCGCGCCGCCGAGGGGCGTGCCCTGATCGAGGTGGCCAAGGGCATCCTGGTCGAGCGGCTCCAGTGCGGCCCGACCGCGGCCGCGCAGCAACTCGCCACTCTGGCCGAACAGGCGGACCTGACCCAGCTCGAACTGGCCGCCGACATCATCAACCAGGCGGCGCGCGACCGCATCAGCCAGACCGCGCGTGACTTCCTGGACGGGACGCGGTCGGGACGGAGCCCGCGCGAGGTGACCGACGTGGCGGTCCGGCTGCGCTCGGCCGAGATCGGCATGCTGACGGCCACCGAGTCCCAGGCTGTGGCGCAGTCGCTGCTGGAGAACGCCCTCGCGCCGCTGGGGGCGACGGGTGTGGCCATCTGGGCGGCGGGATCCGACGCCTCTCTCACCCTGGTGGGCCATGCCGGATTCAGCGCCGCGGAGGCCCGGCGGTGGCGCTATGTCCCGCCGGGGGTGGCCACCCCAGCGCAGCGTGCGCTGATCGAGCGCGAATCCGTGTGGACGCAGGCGCTCAGCGAGGTCGGCCTGCCCTCGATCGGGATGCGCGAGGCGCCGGACGGGGGGCGGGTGACCGTGCCGGCGGGGACGGGCGGGCGCATCCTGGGCGTGCTGGAGATCGGCTGGCCGGCTCCGCTGGAGCCGCAGCCGCCGCAGGTGATCAAGCAGGTCGAGGCCCTGGCCGACCTGTGCGCGCACACCCTCGAACTGCCTGCCGGCTCCGGCAACCTGCTGGGCCTGGTCGAGCTGGTCAACCTGGCCGACGCGCTGCCGGACGCGGCCTTGGTGCTGACGCCGCATCTTGACGGTGACGGCAATCTCGCCGATTTCCGCATCAGCCACATCAACCCCCGCTTCGTGGATCCGGCCGGCCGCCCGGCCGGCGCCGTCAGCGGCGCGCTGATGCTGGAGGCGTACCCGCTGGCCGCCGATGAAGGCGGGCTGTTCTCGATGATCGAGCGCGTGCACGCGACCGGCGAGCCGTTCATCGCCGACCAGATGACGATCACGGCTCTGGTGGATCAGGTCCCGCTGGACAACATCGCGACCGTCAGCGTCACCCGTCACGGCGAGGGCGTGCTGCTGATCTGGCGGCTGCAGGACGAGTCGGCGCGCCTGGCCAGCCTGCTCCAGCATGCCCAGCGCCTGGGCCGCCTCGGCGCGTTCGAGGAGGACGCGCTGACCGGGGAGATCACCTGGAGCGGCCAGCTCTACACCCTCCATGGGCTCGAGCCGGGCCAGCCTCCCATCCCGCTGGAGCAGCTCGCCGACTACGCCCACCCCGACGACGCCGACGCCATCGGCCGCTTCGTTCGCAAGCTGCTGCATCACCGCCTGCCGGACTCCACCACGTTCCGGTTGCAGCGGCCGGACGGCATCGCCCGGCACATCCGCGTGGTCGCCGACCCGGTCCTCGCCCCCGACGGAAGGCTGCTGGCCATCCGGGGCGCGTTCCAGGACATCTCCTCCCAGCACTGGACGGAGGTGGCGCTTGCCGCCACCCGCGACCAGCTCGCCCACAGCGAGCAGCAAGCCGCCGAGCGCAACCGGCTGGCTCTGCAACTGCAGCGGGCCATCATGCCGCCCACCCGAGGGCCGATGGAGGCCTTCGACCTGAACATCGCCGTGCGCTATCGGCCGGCCGAGCACGAGCATCTGGTCGGCGGCGACTGGTACGACGCCGCCGTCCTGCCGTCGAAGCAGATCCTGCTGTCGGTGGGCGACGTCGCCGGTCACGGGATCGAGGCGGCCACCGGCATGGTCGTCCTCCGCAACGCGCTGCGTGGCCTGGCAGCAACCGGCGCCGGCCCCAGCCAGATGCTGGGCTGGCTGAACCTGGTCGCCCACCACCTCACCGAGAACGTCACGGCCACCGCCATCTGCGCGCTCTACGACCCCGAGACCCGGGTCCTGCGCTGGGCCAGGGCCGGACACCTGCCCCCTATCCTCATCAGGCGGGACGAGGCGGTGGAGCTGGACCTGATCGGCGGGATCCTGCTCGGCGCCGTGTCCGAGGCCGACTACGACGAGGGCCAGATCCAGCTCGAGCAGGGCGACATCATCCTGATGTACACCGACGGATTGATCGAGCGGCGTGACCGCGACCTGCACCACTCGCAGGAGCAACTCCTGCGGACGGCGACGCGGCAGACGTCCACGCTGGAGCACCGCCTCGACTACCTGCTCACCCACAGCAACTCCGACACCGACGACGACACCTGCCTGGTGGGCATCCAACTCCGCTGAAGAGCCACCCGCCGGGCCTTCTGCTGGCTACAGTGAGAATTCCAATATCAGCGGGATATTTCGGGATATCCGCAGTGCGAGGAGCCCGAGGCGTGAATCACCGCGTAACCGACGAAGCCATGGTCCGAGCCCTGTACCGCGAGTACGGCGCCCCCTTGATGGCCTTCGCCGTCCGCCTCACGGGGGGCGATCGGCGCTGGGCCGAGGACGTCGTGCAAGAGACCCTGGTACGCGCCTGGCGCAATCTCCACGAGCTGCGTACCGACTCCGGCTCGCTGATGCCCTGGCTGGCGACGGTGGCCCGCAGAGTGGTGATCGACAACCGGCGGGGCTCCGGCTCGCGCCCGCTCGACACCGTCGAGGACGTACCGGAACGCGCCAACGCCGTGGCGGCGGAGGACGAGCGGCTGCTCCGCGAGATCGTCGTGACGGACGCGATGCTCTCGCTCTCGCCGGCCCACCGCCAGGTGCTCACAGAGACGTTCCTGCTGGACCGCACCGTCCAGGAGGCCGCGGAGACCATCGGCGTGCCGGTGGGCACCGTGAAGTCCCGCGTCTACTACGCCATGCGGGCGTTACGGGTCGCGCTGGAGGAACGGGGGGTGACGCTGCCATGACAGACGCTGCCATGACAGACGCTGGCATGACACGGGAGCCGCGTCACCGGGAAAGTCGCAACGGAAGTCACGGGGAAAGTCACGGGGAAAGGGGGGTGACGTTGCCATGACACACGAGCCGCGTCACGACAGCAGGCAGGAGGTGACGCGCTCATGACCGAGGTGCGTCACGAGGACGTGGCCGCGTACGCGCTCGGCCTGCTCGGCGAGGAGGAGCGCGTCGAGTTCGAACGCCACCTGAGCGGCTGCGCGAGCTGCGCGGAAGAGGCCGGGGCGTTCGCGGCGATGGGGGAGCTGATCAAGGGTGTGCACCCGGACGATCTGCTGCCCCACTCGCCCGAACCCGAGGTCGAGTCGCTCCTGGTACGCCGCGCCGCCACCGAGCGCCGCCGCCGGCGGCTGCACCGCGCGTTCATGTCCGCCGCCGCCTGCCTCGTCGTCGCGGCCGGCGTGTTCCTCGCGGTCGGTTCGGTGACCGGCGGCCCGAACCCCGACAGCGTCCACAGCCCGGCCCGCGCGCTCCTCATGACCGGCCACACGTACTCCGCCGTCGACCCGGCCACGGGCGTCTCCGCCGTCGTCGGCCTGGAGGACAAGGGCTGGGGCACCCACGTCGCGCTGGAGCTCAAGGGCGTCAAGGGGCCGCTGCAGTGCCGCCTCATGGCGGTGGGCGACGACGGCCGCTCGGAGACGGTGGCCAGCTGGGGCGTCCCCGACAAGGGGTACGGCGTGCCCGGCTCCCCTGACCCCCTGCTGCTGCACGGCGGCACCAGCCTGCCGGAGTCGGAGCTGAACCACTTCGCGGTCGAGACCTTCGACGGCCGCACCCTGGCCACCATCCAGGTGTGAGCTCAGAGAGCCGATAAGCTCGCCCGCAACTCGCTGACCTGCCGCGGCTCGGCGATCCCGTCCCAGGGAGCCAGCGCCGCCAGCCCGGCCGCCCGGTGCTCCGCGGCCCGGCCGGGCCGCAGCCGGGCCAGGTGCAGGTGGGTCAGCGCCATGCTGACCCCCGCGGGAGGCAGCCGCGGCTCGGCCTCCTCCAGCAGGGCGACCACCTCGTCCGGCCGGTGATCGGGCGCGTCCAGCAGCACCACGGCCCGCTGCACGAGGCAGCGGGCCCGCCCGACCTCGTCCGTGCTCTCCGCGTAGAGCCGCTCGGCCTCCTCCAGATGGGTTTTCGCGTCGTTGGGCTGGTCCAGGTAGTGGTTCGCGAGCGCGAGCAGTTCCTGCGCGTGCGCCGCCGCGCTGGGGTCCGCGGCCCGCTCCGCCAGGGCGTGCGACTCGTACAGCACGGCGCGGGCGTCGGAGTACAGGCGCCGGGCCTCGGTGCCGCGCCCGTCGTGGTCGAGCGTCTGCCCCTTGCGCAGCAGCAGCGCGGCCACGTTGGTCAGCCGGATCGAGTGCCCCGCGAAGTCGCCGCCGGACAGCGCCTGCCCGTAGCGTACGAGCGCGGACTCGACGGCGGTGAACTCGTCGCCGCCGGCCAGCAGGATGGCCGCGTGCTGCAGGTGCAGCTCGGCGGGCCACGACTCCACCTTGACGCGCAGCGCCGCCGCCTGGTCGAAGTGCTGGCGCGCCTTGCGCGGGTCGCCCCAGGTGAGCAGGGTCGCGCACTGGCGCAGCTCGGCCGTGGCCTGCACGTGCTCGTCGCCGATCGCCTTGGCCGCCCTGGCCAGCGCCTCAGCCGCCCGCAGCCGGTCCTCGTGCCGCTGCTCGAGCCGGAACCACGTCTCCAGGCCGTCCGCGATCCGGGCCAGCGCCCGCGCGGTCTTGGGCGCCGGGTTCTCGAACGCCAGCATCTGCAGCAGCACCCGGTCCTCGAGCGCGAACCAGGCGCGGGCCTCCTCGCCCGGCAGCAGGGCGCCGTACGAGTCGGCGCGGCCGGCGAAGTGCTCCACCAGGCGCCGCCAGGCCGCGGCCTCCAGCGGGGTGCCGCCACGGCGGAACGCGCCGGCCACCCTGACCCGCGTCATGCGCACGTTCTCGACGAGGCCCAGCTCGGCCAGCTCCCCGATGGCGTCATCGGCCGAGGGCACGCCGAGCAGCGCGGCGGCGGCCAGGTGGTCGACCTCGGCGATCGGCAGCCCCGCCAGCAGGACGAACAGCTGCTGGGCCATCGGCCTGAGCTGCGTGATGCTCCGCTCGAGCACGAAGTCGAGCATCTTGTCGACGGACACGCTTCGCAGGTCGTCGACCAGGTCCTGGAGCGTGACCTGGCGGTTGCGGGCGAGCCAGCGGCCGATTCTGATGATCTCCAGCGGGGTGTTGAGGCAGGCGTCCACCAGCAGGCCCAGCGCCTTGGGGTCGCGGTTGACGCGTTCCTCGCCGACGTGGCGGGCCAGCAGCCGCCGCCCGTCCTCCGAGGAAAGGGGGCCGATCCGGATCGGCTGGACGTGCTGCGGCAGCTCGTCGGTGAACGTCCCCGCCACCACGATGTGCGCGCCCGGCACCTTGGGCGGCAGCCAGGCGATCTGGCTCCACGTGCTGACGTTGTCGAGCAGGAGCACCCGTTCGGTGCCGGTGAGCGCCTCCATCACCTGCGCGGTCGCGTCCTGGGGCTCCTGGATGGTGCCGGGCGGCCGGTCGAGGGTACGCAGGACGCGCTGGGCCACGCTCAGCGGCGTCTCCGGACGGTCCCTGTCGGGGCCGCGAAGGTCGGCGTACCGCTGCTTGCGGGCGTCGTCGGTCAGACCCCACGTGGCCGCGATCGACACGGCGGACGTGCCCATGCCCGTCGCGCCCTGCACGACGACGATCCCGCTCTCCTTGGCGCGCTTCTGGACCTGCTGGATCTCGGCGTCCCTGCCGACGAGCCCGTCGATCTTGTCGGGGAACGGCTGGCGGTGGAAGATCGGCTGGGGTGCGGGCCTGCGGCGGCTGCGTACGACATGGGTGAGCCAGCCCGTGGCGACCGGCAGCGAGAGGATCAGGATGACGAGCAGCCAGGGCGGCAGCCACTCCGCCACCCGCTCCATCAGCTTCTCCTGCAGCAGCAGGACCGTGCCGCTCGCCGTCACCAGGCCGCCCAGCCCCAGCCCCAGCTCGGGCAGGTGGGCCCCGGCCTGCTTGGAGAGCCGGGACAGGCGGAAGCGCAGGCGGTCCTTTCGCGAGAAGTCCGTCATCGGCGTACCCCTCGCGTCAGCCCCCTGTACAGCCAGCGCGCGGTGGCGACGACCACCAGCACGGGCACCGCGGTCGCGATCACCGACTGCGCGGCCACCGCGCTCGCGGCGCTCATGAAGTGGCGCGACTGCTCCAGCACGATCAGTTGCAGGTGGTCGCCCGCCGGCCAGTTGAGCAGCAGCCCGACGACCGTGTCGTTCCACACCAGGACGAACGCCAGGACCCCGGCCAGCACCACGGCGGGGCGCGCCTCGCGTACCACGTGGAACATCTCCCACCGGTCACGCGCCAGCATGGGCGCCGGCACGCGGACGAACGCGTTGTGCAGCACGAGCACCGCCAGCGGGATCACCAGCGCCGCGTGCACGATGGCCAGCGCCGGAGCGGTGCCGACGGGGCTGAGCCACTGCTGCAGCGGCACCGCGAACGCCTGCGGCGGCAGCACGGCCAGGGCAACCGCGACCAGCAGCACCGGCCGCCAGGCGCGGCGCGGCAGCAGGTGCTCGTGCGCCAGCACGTATGCGGCCGGCACCGCGGCGAGCAGCACCAGGCACACGACCACGAAGGCCCGCAGGAACGTGGTGCCGAGCGCGCGGACGAACCCGGCGTCGGCCAGCGCGTCCGCGTACGAGCCGAGCGTCCACGGCCCGCCGCGCCACCACCCGGACTCCGCCGCCGCCACCGGGTCGCGCAGCGAGGTCAGCACGAGCACCGCGAACGGCAGCACCCAGAGCACCGACACCGCCACGGACGGCAGCCACACCCGCCAGCCCTTCCGCGAAGGCGCGGCGGCCACCGGCCCGGCCCAGGTCGCCCGCCCGCGCAGCCCGGACAGGGCGGGCACCGCCATCACGGCCACGAGCACCGACAGCCCCACAGAGAGCGCGGAGGCCCGCGTGTCGCCCAGGTCGCCGTGGTGCCGCCACCAGAACAGCCCGCCGCCCTCGATCTCGGCCTGCATCGACCCGGGCGCGCCCATCAGCACGACGTCGAACACCCGGGCCGCCGCGACCAGCGCGAAGAGGTACGCCAGCGCGGCCGGAGCGGCGAGCGCGGGCAGCAGCACGGACCAGAGCCGGCGCCGCCGCCCGATGCCGAACGCCCTGGCCATCCGGAGCAGGTTGGTCGGCATCCGGGCCAGCGCCTCGTGGAAGACCAGGAATGCCACCCCGGCCCACTGCCAGATCAGCGCGAGCCCGAACACCAGCCAGATCCACACGGGCCCGAGGAAGGCCACCTCGGTGCCGAACAGGGCGTTGACCAGGCCGCGCCGCGGGTTGGTGTCGAACATCAGCCGGAAGATCGCGCCCGTGGTGAGCGGGGAGACGGCGGCCGGCAGCACCAGCAGGAAGCGGAGCACGCCGCCGAGCACCGGCCCCGCGTTCCTGGCCAGCCAGGCCAGGCCGAGCCCCACGACGCACACGACCACGGCCAGCACCAGCCACACGAACGAGTTGCCGAGCGCCTGGAGCACCTTGCCGTCGAAGAGCACGTCGTACGCGCCGAGCCCGCCGGAGAGGCTGAGCACCACCGTCGCGCAGAGCGGGACCAGGATGACGCCCGCCGACAGCAGGACCGCGAGCAGCAGGTAGAGCGAGGCCCGCCAGCGGCTTATCCCGTGCCTGACCACCGGGATCCTGGCGTCGTGATGCGGCGCCACCTCGAACATGAAGCTGTTCACAGGGCGCCCTCCCTGCTGCCGGCGTAGAGCTTGTCCTGGGCCGCGCGCGCCGCGGTGTCCGGCTCGACCGTGTTGACGGTGACGTCCGTGAACAGCTCGGTGAGCACCCGCCACAGCCCGCGCCCGTCGCCGCCCTCCAGGCCGCCGAGGAGCCGGTCGGACAGGTCGTAGTGGGCGTTCGCCGCGGACTTCAGCTCCTGGGCGGGCTCGCGCAGCAGCTCGTGCGGCGGCAGCGTGAACGGCGTCAGGAAACCGCCGTCGGCCACCCAGCGGGTCAGCGCGTCGGGTTTCTTGCGCTCCCTGGTCAGCCAGTTGACGAAGTCGACCGCCTTCTCGCCGCCGTCCTTCATGGCCACCGCCACGTCGCCGCCGACGACCAGCGGGGGCGGGTTCTGCCGGTAGGCGGGGAACCGGAAGTACGCCGCGGCGCCCTTGCCGGCGTGCCGCTCGATGACCGGCAGGGCGAAATCGGGCGCGGCCACGAAGTCGGCGGTGCGGTAGACGAACACGTCGAGTATCGAGTCGTGGAACTGCATGGTGAGAGCGCGCCTGCCCTGCTCAGGGGTGAACGCGCTCCGCCAGACCGTTCCGAGCAGCTTGAGCGCGCTCGCCACCTGCGGCGCGCGCCACCAGTCGGCACTGTCCAGCGGCGGGAACAGCCCGCCGTAGACCTCGGGGGCGTAGGCCAGCAGCACGTTCTCGAACCAGTCGCTGAGCACCCACCCGTCGGCCGCCCCGATCGCCAGCCTGCCGGGCTGCCAGCCGTCCAGGTCCGCGGGCGGCGTGCCCTCGCCGGCCCGGTGCCAGACCAGCGACTTGTGCGCGATCTTGAACCAGGCCCCGAGCCGCTCGTCGCTCCCGTACGGCGTCACGAGCCCGCGCCAGAACGCCGGCTGCCGGGATCCCGCCTCGGCCAGCGGTCTGATGCGGCTCTGGATCGACGGGTCGAAGAGCAGGCCGAGCCGGGGGATCACGGCCACGTCGGGAAGGACCTCCCGAGCCGGCCCGCGCAGCAGGGCGCCGATGTTGTCGCCCGCCGAGTAGACGTTGACGGAGCCGTACTCGTCCACCACCTCGTTGAAGCGCCGCAGCTCCTCGCCGCTCCACACCACCGCCACCTGCAGCGGCCGCTCGCCGGCGCAGCCCGCCAGCGCCGCCGCCGGGATCGCGGCCAGGAACGTTCTACGGCGCAGGGACATCGTCGATCTCCCGGTAGGACGAAGGCGAGGGCAGGCTGGCCACCCTGGTCCTGTCATCGGCGACGACCAGCACGGGCAGGTTGCGATCGGCGCGCCGCGCCGCGCTCACGGCCGCGTGGCAGGGCCCGAAGCCGGCGCGGTCCTCTATCACCATCACCTTGGGCGGGCGCTTGCGGCACAGGGCGCGGACCAGCGCGACACCCAGCCGCTCGTCGTGGGCCAGTTCGTGCGGCCTCGACCGTAAGAAGCCGTGGATGTCCATGCGCTTGGCGATGTACGCGACCCTGCTGTGGAGGAACGAGGGCGGGAGGTCGTCGCGCGCGGCCAGCATCAGGTTCTGCTCGACGGTCAGGTGCGGCAGCAGCCCCGCGCCGGCCGGGACGAGCCCGATCTCGCGTTCGGAGGGCAGCCACATGGTGATCTCCTGGCCGTCCAGGCGGATCCGGCCGTCGTCCGGCATCTCCAGGCCGAGCAGGATGTCGGTGAACGTGTCGGCCTCGGCGCTGTCGGCCGCCACCACCACGGCGGTGTGCCCTG
Organism: Nonomuraea sp. NPDC050786; assembly: GCF_040654115.1. Taxonomy (NCBI): domain Bacteria; kingdom Bacillati; phylum Actinomycetota; class Actinomycetes; order Streptosporangiales; family Streptosporangiaceae; genus Nonomuraea; species Nonomuraea sp. NPDC050786. Next base: position 198,689 of record NZ_JBFAHJ010000001.1, on the reverse strand, counting down.
AGCCGACGGTCAGGGACTTGGGCCCGAGCCTCCGGGAAGTCCCGCGCGTCTGCCAGGTGAGACCGGAGAGCTCAAGAAGTGGCACGTCCCCAACCGCCGTCGAGTCGGATGTCCTCCACCTCGACGTTTTCACAAACAGTGGATCACGGCAACGTAGTTGCGCGATTCCGCTAAGTGCCCACCCGGAGGAAGTGGGTCGAGAACCAGTCTCTGGCGTGCTCCGCCACGGCCTGCAGGGCGCCGGGCTCCTCGAACAGGTGGGTGGCGCCGGGCACGACGGTGATCCGGCTCTCGGCACGCAGATGCCGCTGGGCTTCCTCGTTCAGCTTCACCACGATCGGGTCCCGGCCGCCCACGATGAGCAGCGTGGGCGCGCGGACCGCCGCGAGCCGGGGCCCCGCCAGGTCGGGCCGCCCGCCGCGCGAGACGATCGCGGCGATCTCGTTGTCCGGCTCGGCCGCCGCCCACAGCGCCGCCGCCGCGCCGGTGCTCGCGCCGAAGTATCCGACGGGCAGCCCCGCCGCCGCGTCCTGCCGGCGTACCCATGCGGTGCTCTCCCGCAGCCGCTCGGCCAGGAGCCCGATGTCGAAGACGTTCGCCCTGTCGCTCTCCTCCTCGGGCGTGAGCAGGTCGAACAGGAGCGTGCCCAGGCCGGCCTGGCCGAGCGCCTCGGCCACGTAACGGTTGCGCGGGCTGTGCCGGCTGCTGCCGCTGCCGTGCGCGAAGACCACCACTCCCTGAGCGGTGTCAGGGATGACCAGATCGCCCTCCACCTGCCACACCTCCCTCTTCGCTCTCTCCCTCCGCCTTCCCCGCAGGCCCGCTCTTGCACCACGTTTCCCCTGCGACGGCGAGACGTGATCCCTATACTGCGCGGATGTCCGATTTCCTTGACTTCCGGGCCAGAGGACGGGAGGCCTTGCTGGCAGGGCGGGCGACCCACGACTCTCCCATGGTGGAGGGCGGCCGGCGGTGGGGAGCGTCGGCCGTGCTGCGCCCTGCGGGCGAGGTGCTCGACCGGCTGGCGGCGCTGGCCGGGACCATAGAGGCGCCGGGGCACTGGGTGCACGGCCGGCGGACCCTGCACCTCACCCTGAGGGGGCTGGAGCCGTACCGCGAGCGGATCCCGGCCGGCGACCCGCTCCGCGTGGTCTACCGGGACGCCCTGATCGAGGCGGTGGACGGTCTCGCGCCCGCGAGGGTACGGCTGTCGGGCGTGAGCCCCCATCCGGGCGGTGTCGTGGCCTGCGGCCACCTCGAGGACGACACGCTGGTCACGCTCTGGAAGCGGTTCGCGCACGCGATGGAGTCCCGCGGCGTACGTCACCTGGAGCACGGCCGGGTACGCGACCGCTGGTACGTCAGCCTGGTCCACTTCGCGGGCCCGCTGACGGACCCCCGCCGGATCGTCGAGTGGTGCGACGCCCACGCCGACGTCGACCTCGGCCTGGCCGAGCTGGACACGGCGGAGATCGTCCGGTTCGTCCACACGGGGACGGGCATCCGGATCGAGGAGCTGGAAGCGGCCAGGCTGACATGAGACGGCGGGGCGACACCCGGCCCCATTCCGAGGGTGTCGCCCCGCCGCCGGCCCGGTCAGCCCAGCACCAGCGCGGTGACGAAGTGCAGCAGGTGCCAGGCCACGTAGGCGCTGAGCGAGCAGAACGCCCACTCCTTCCCCTGGCTGATCCTGGAGACCCACCGGAGCTGCTCCGCCGGCTCCTTGCGCGCCCTGACGGTCCTGGTGACGAAGTACGCCGACATCAGCCAGGCCGCGCACGAGCTCCCGAGCAGCCCGAGCGAGAGGGCGAGCAGAACCGGCGACCCGGCCGGCGGGTCCGACGGCGGGAGCTGGCGGATCCAGGCGGCGAGCACTCCGGCGAGCACCGCGGCGGTGATCCGCCGGTCCTTGCGCGCCTGGCGCTTCAGCCATTGAAGGTCGCGACGCACGTGGTTCTTGAGCATCCGGATCACCCCCGTGTGAGTAGCTGGTAAAACCAGCTAATGGGAATGTCCGGATAAGATCTCCGACCTCACATCCGAGATTTCACGACTTTTAGCGATGTTTCAGTGCCCGATACGGCCCCGAGCTCGCGCAGCTCCACCGCCACGCGCCGCGCCTCCAAGGCGTCCCCCACCTCTTCGAGCAGCCGCAGAGCCTCCCGGAGCTGCTCGACCGCCGCCGCGCGGTCGCCCTGCCTGGCGGAGACCAGGCCGAGCGCCCGCAGGGCGCACCCGAGGTCCCTCCTGGTCCCGCACTCCAGGTGGACGTCCCTGGCCTGCCGCGCGTACACCAGCGCCTCACCGGCCAGGTCCAGGTCCAGCAGGATCATGGCCAGCGTCGTGAGCGCCGCCGCCCACCGGTCCTTGGTGCCGGTCTCGTTCTGCAGCTCGACCGTCTCCCACGCCAGCTTCAGCGCCGCCTGCGGCTTGCCGGCCGTGTGCAGCGCCTGCGCCATCGACAGCAGCGCGCTGGCCCGGTTGTCCCGCAGCTCCTCCCTGATCGCCAGCGACGCCTTGGCCGCCTCCAAGGCCGGCTGGTGCTGCCCCAGCGACAGATACGTGTTCGCCAGCGTCTCCTGGACGTCCGCCTCCGCCCGCCGGTTCCCCAGGCCCTGCACGATGTCGAGGGCTTCGAGCGCGTACACGAACGCCACGTGCGGCAGCCCCTGCCGCCGCCGCACCCTGGCCAGCCGGTTGAGCATGCGGGCCTCCACCGGCTCGTCGCGGATCACCCGGCTGATCGCCAGCGCCTGGTTGAGGTAGTCGTCGGCCCGCAGGTAGTCCGCCAGCCGCCAGTGCACCAGCCCGATGTCCCCGAGCGTCTCCGCCTTGCCCTGCTCGTGGTGGAGCTCGACCTGTACGGCCAGCGCCTGCTCGTAGTACGACAGCGCCTCGTCGTAGCGCGAGCCGTTGCGCGCGATCCGCCCGAGCGCGCACAGGGCTCGCCCGCAGCCGTACTGGTCGCCCGTCGCCGTGTAGCCGGCCAGCGCCCGCTCGGCGTCGCGGCGGGCGTCGTGCGGCAGCCGCAGCAGGTCGTAGATCTCGGCCAGGCAGAGCAGCGTCTCGGCCTCGGCGTGCTCGTCGCCCAGCTCGTGGCAGATCGACAGCGCCTCCAGGCCCTCCGACAGCGCCGCGTTGGGCTCGCCCAGGCTCCGCTGCACCGTGGCCAGGATGATCAGGCTCTGCGCCGTGCCCTTCCGGTCGCCGAGCTCCTCGCGTACCTCCAGCGCCTGGCCGGCGTGCTGCAGCGCCAGCTCGTACCGCTCCTGGGACAGGTGCAGCCGCGAGAGCGTATGCAGGCAGTTCGCCACCCCGGCCAGGTCGCCGATCTCCCGGTAGAGGTCGAGCGCCGCGCCGGCGCACTTCAGCGCCTCGTCGTTGTTGCCCGCGATGCCGTGCACCTCGGCCAGGTCGTTGAGGGCGCGGGCCCGCCCCTCGGCGTCACCGAGCGAGGCGAAGTCGTCCAGCGCCTCCGCGATGAACCTGGCCGCCAGCGTCGACGGCCCGATGTCCCGGTGGATCGAGCCGAGGTTGCCCCGCATGAGCGCGATCGCCCGCCGGTTGCTGACCTGCATCGCCGAGGTCAGCCCGGCCTGCTGGATCTCCAGGTTGTTCTCGTAGTAACGCAGGCTCCTGAACGGCTCGAACACGGCCTTCGCGAGCCGCCACGCCATCCCCTGCGCGCCGCTCTCCTCGGCCATCCGCACCGCCGAGACCAGCGAGCGCCGCTCCGCCTCGAACCATTCGGGGGGCGTCGCGGGGTCCGTCGCCTTCGCCAGGTAATGGTCGAGCAGCCGCACCCTGGCCTCGCGCACGCCGCCCTCCGCGTGCCTGCCCAGCTCCCTGGCCAGCCGCTTGACCAGGTCGTGCACCCGGTAGCGCGGCCCGGCCAGCGGCTCCACCAGGTACGCCCGATGCAGCCCCTCCACCGCCACCACGGCCTCGCTCACCGGCACGCCGAGCGCCGCGGCCAGCACCTCGGGCGTGAAGTCCCGCCCGGGCAGCAGCCCCACGTGCCGGAACGCCCGCCGCTGCCCCGGGCTCAGCGACTCGTACGCCAGGTCCAGCGCCGACCTGAACGCCTCCTCCGGATCGCCCATCAGCAGCCGCCCCGGCCCGCGCAGCTCCTGGACCCGCTCCTGAACGCTCAGCCCGGGGTTCTCGGCCAGCTTGGCCGCCGAGATCCGCAGCGCGAACGGATGGTACGAGCACACCCGGGCCAGCTCTGCCAGCGCGTCCCTGTCGGCGGCCCGCGGCGAGTCCCCGCCGAGCACCGCCACCAGCAGCGCCACCGCGTTGCCCGGGTCGAGCACCGGCAGGTCCATGAGGTCGGCGTGCCCGGTGGCCCGCAGCGGAGCCATCCGCGTGCGGCTCGTCACCAGCACCACGCAGTCCTTCCCGCCCGGCAGCAGCGCCCGCACCTGCGCCGGGTCGGCGGCGTTGTCGAGGATGAGCAGCAGCCGCCGGCCCGCGATCCTGCTGCGGTAGAGCAGCATCAGCTCGGCCCCGTCGTCGGCGGGCATGTGCTCGCCCACCCCGAGCGAGCGCAGGATCTGCCCCAGCGCCTCGGCCGGCGTCATCGGCGGCTGGCTCGGCGACTGGCCCCGCAGGTCGATCACGATCTGCCCGTCGGGGAACCGGTCGGCGTGCAGGTGTCCCCAGTGCGTCACCAGCGCGGTCTTGCCCACGCCCGGCAGGCCCTGCACGACCATGGTGTTCGTCCGCCTGGGCCGCTCCAGCCAGTCGGTGAGCAGGTCGAGGCTCTGCTGCCGCCCGGTGAAGTCGGGCACGTCCGCGGGGAGCTGGCGCGGCTTCGGCACCCCGCCGACCGGCAGCGGCTCCATCGCGCCCGGCCGGGTCAGGAACGGCGTCACGTGCCCCTGCCACGGCGCCGACAGATGCTCCCAGCCGCCCGCCGCGTCACGCAGCGCGGACGGGTCGGCGATCCGCAGCCGCCGGTAGCCGGGCCGGACCAGCCAGCCCCGCCGGACCCACTGCGTGAGCTGCCGCTGCACCACGTCGGGAGAGCTGCCGACGAGGTCCGCCAGCGTCTCCATCGACAGCGGCGGCGCCGACTCCGAGGCCAGCGCGTAACGCTCGTCGAGGTGCAGCAGCCACACGGCCAGCCGGGCGGAGACGGGGGCGCGGGCGAGCGCCTCGTGCCTGCGGGCCGCCACGTTCCTGGCGAACAGCTCCTGCACCAGCGCGGTGGCCACGGCCGGGCTGGTGGCGGCGTGCTCGCGTAACCGGCGCAGGTCGATGGGCCAGGCGCGCAGCTCGGTGAGGGCGTCGATCTTGGTGCGCTCGGCGGGGCTCCAGAAGGCCAGCTCCCCGATGAGGTCGCCGTCGCCGCGGAGGTCGTGAATGGCCTCGCGCTCGCCGGCGGGGGTGTATTCGCGGGCGTAGCCGTAGTCGATCACATAAACGCGGTTGACCGGCCGCAACGGCGAGCAGACGGTCTCATTGCGCCGGAAGACGCGGGGCCTCGCGCCCTCGTCGATCAATGACCGGAACAGATCCACCGCGACACCACCCAACTGGGGACGGCGGTGTCCTCCTCATATGACAGACGTGAAACAGCCTCAACGACAATTTGTCACATCAGCGGGCGCGCCTGTCAATCGGCTCAGACGGCGGCGGTGTCCTGGCGGTCGGGGACGAAGCGGTAGCCGACGTTGCGGACCGTTCCGATGAGGGACTCGTACTCGGTGCCGAGCTTGGCGCGCAGGCGGCGTACGTGGACGTCGACCGTCCTGGTGCCGCCGAAGTAGTCGTAGCCCCAGACCTCCTGCAGCAGCTGGGCCCGGGTGAAGACCCTGCCGGGGTGCTGCGCGAGGTATTTCAGCAGCTCGAACTCCTTGAACGTGAGGTCGAGCACCCGACCGCGCAGCCGCGCGGTGTAGGTGGCCTCGTCGATCGACAGGTCGCCGCTGCGGATCTCGTCGGGCACGTCCTCCCCGCCGGCCTGCGAGATGCGGCCCGTGGCCATGCGCAGGCGCGCCTCCACCTCGGCCGGCCCCGCGCTGTCGAGCAGCACGTCGTCCACGCCCCACTCGGCCGTCATCGCGGCCAGCCCGCCCTCGGTGACGATCACCAGGAGCGGGCAGTCGATGCCGGTCGTGCGGATCAGCCGGCACAGGCTCTTGGCGTGCACGAGCTCCTTGCGCGCGTCGACGAGAACCGCGTCGGCCGGAGGCGTGTCGATCAGCGCGGACGCCTCCGCGGGCGAGACCCGGACCGAGTGGAGCAGCAACCCCAGCGCCGGAAGCACCTCGGCGGACGGCTCGAGGGCGTTGGTCAGCAGGAGCAGGTTGCTCATTACGGCCTCCTCAAACACGCAAGGACCCGGGGGCTACGTCGCCCAGGTCCTGTAGGTGAGGATATCCCACGAGCAAGTCGCGTCCATTGCGCGTCCAGCAGGTGAACAGCGCGTCTCCTGAAACAACTTCGTTAAGGGCGACGCACAATAGACCAGAAACTGATTGTGAGGTGCCCATGGCCACGGGAAAGGTCCGTTATTGGGCCGCGGCGAAGGATGCGGCAGGCGTGGCGGAAGAGCCGTTCGACGCGGCCAATCTTGGTGAACTCATGACGAAAATCACAGAGAATCGAGCAGAGCTCGCACGGGTGGTGCGGCGGTGCTCGTTCATCGTGGACGGGTCCCCGGTCGGCAAGCGGCCCCATGACGAGGTCGTCCTCGCCGACGGGGTGACGGTGGAGGTGCTGCCGCCGTTCGCCGGGGGGTGATGGGCGGCTTCGTACGGGAATGAGTGATGCCAGTCGATAGGCTCTTGCCCCCTCGCCATAGACAGGTAGCCCCATGCGCAAGCTGATCGTTTTTCTGATCGTGCTGATCGTCCTCCTCGGCGTCGTCGACAGGGTCGCCGTGGCCGGGGTCGAGCGTGACCTTGCGAACAGGATCGCGGCCGCGTCCGACCTCTCCGGAAAGCCGACCGTGACCATCGAGGGCATCCCGTTCCTCACGCAGGCCATCTCCGGGCGCTATCCGGAGGTACGGTTCGATCTCGGCACGTTCACCTACGGCGGCGTGCCGGTCGAGAACCTGCGGGGCGCCGCCTACGACGTGACGGCGCCCCTGGCGGACGTCCTCCAGAACAGAGCCAACATCCAGGCCCGCCGCGTGGCCATCAGCGGCATCCTGAGCAGGAAGACGATCGACAAGTACGCCCCCCAGGGCGTCAAGATCGGCGGCAACGGGCAGCGGCTCACCGCGTCTGGCGAGGTGACGGTGGGGGTGCAGAAGGTGAAGTTCAACGCCGAGATGCGGGTCGAGGTGGCCGACGGGGGCATCAAGCTCCAGGCGGAGAAGATCAACGGCGTGCCGGGCCAGCTCGCGCAGCTCGTCTCCTACACGATCCCGTTCAAGGGGAAGCTGCCCTTCGACGTGAAGGTGACCGGGGTCAAGAGCGTGACCCAAGGGTTGGAGTTCTCGGCCGAAGCGTCTGACGTGCCGATTCGTGGATGACGTTGAACCGGGGGCGCCCGGCATACGTGAAGGGGACGTGAGCGCAGCCGGCACCGCGGACGAGGAACTCGTGAGGACCCTCTTCGACGAACACGCCGGGCCACTCTACGGCTACGTCCTGCGGCTGACCGGTGACTCTGGGAGGGCGGAGGATGTCGTGCAGGAGACCCTGTTGCGGGCCTGGCGGCATCCCGAGGCTCTCGCCGGCAAGCCGATCCGCGCGTGGCTGTTCACGGTGGCCCGTAACCTCGTCGTGGACCAGCACCGGGCGAAGAAGTCCAGACCACAGGAGACCGGCGACGAGGCGCTGGCGGTCCTGCCGGCCGACGACGACCTGGAGCGCGCGGTCGAGTCGTGGGCGGTGGCCGAGGCGCTGGCCGCGCTCAGGCAGGAGCACCGCGAGGTGCTGCTGGAGGTCTACTACCGGGGGCGATCGGTGAAGGAGGCGTCGGCGACGCTGGGCATTCCGCCGGGCACGGTCAAGTCGCGTACCTACTACGCGTTGCGGGCGCTCAAGCTCGCCCTCGAGGAGCGGGGGTTGGCGCCATGATGACGTGCGAGGAGGTACGGCTGGCCCTGGGCGCGCACGCCCTGGGCGCGCTGGACCCCGACGAGGCGCTGGAGGTCGACCAGCACCTGGCGACCTGCGAGGAGTGCGGGGCCGAGCTGCTCGACCTCGAAGGCGTGGCCTCCTTCCTGGGCAAGGTGTCGGAGCGCGACGTCCAGCTGGTGGCCAGCCCGCCCCGGCAGGTGCTCGACCGGCTGCTGAACGACCGCGTCAAGCGGACCAGGCGCGGCCGGCTGCTGCTGGTGGCGGCCGCCTCCGTCGTGGCGCTGGCGCTCGGCGGCACGGTCTGGACGGCCATGAGCGACAGCCCTCAGCAGAGCGCGATGCCCGTGTCGGCCCGCCCGGAGTCCACCCAGCCGCCGGCGAGCGTGCTCGACGCGCCCGAAGACAGCAAGGCGAAGTCGCTGAGCAGCCAGGCCGAGCCGACCGCGAGCAAGCTGCCGAGCAGGGCGCCGCGGGACGCGGTGGACGGGCCCACGTTCAAAGGCAGGAACCCGGCCAACGGCTTCAGCGCCAGCGTGTCGGCCTGGCCCGGCGACGACGGCGGCACGGAGCTGGGCGTGCAGCTCGGCGGCGTGCCCGTCGGCACCACCTGCAGCCTGCTCGTCGTCGCCGCGGACGGGCGGCGCTACCGCACGGAGAGCTGGGCGGTGAGCCAGGAGGCATATGAGGCGAACGCCGTGGTCAAGGTGGAGACGTCGCTGCCCATGACCGAGATCACCAGGTTCTACGTCGTCGACCAGTCGGGAAAGGCGCTCGTCAAGGTCCCGGTGCGGAAGTAATCGCGGGCGCGCGTGGTTGCATCGGGAGATGACTGGTTGGTGGGTGGCGCTGGCGACCCTGGCGCTCGGCACTGTGATCGGGGTGGTACGCCTGCGCCGCGACGGACGGGTGCGTGACACGGACGGAGACCGGCTGTCCGAGGTCGATCTCGGCGCGAGACTGGGCGAGCGGGCGACCCTCGTCCAGTTCTCCACGGCGTTCTGCCAGCCGTGCCGGGCGACCAGGCGGATCCTCTCCGACGTGAGCGGGCTCGTGCCCGGGGTGAGCCACGTCGAGATCGACGCCGAGTCGCGGCTCGACCTCGTACGGCGGCTCGACATCATGCGCACGCCGACCGTCCTCGTGCTGGACACCGGCGGAAGGATCGTGAAGAAGGCCGCCGGCCAGCCCCGCAAGGCCGACGTCCTGGCGGCGCTCGCCGCGGCCGTCCCCCCTGCGCCGTCTCAAGAATCGTCTCACCAACCGGACGAGATGTGACAGATGACGAGACGCCGAGTAGTGTCTTCGGCATGAACCCAACGACAGAGCTGCTGACGAAGCGGCGCGCGGTAGATTTCTGCCGTGTGACCACCGCGCTCTGTCGCGCTGCCTGAGGACGATCCCGCGGACGTCTGGTCCGCCCCATCGACCCTTCAGGAGCATCCTTCGATGCGTGCCGACCCCAGAGCGCTGCGCTTCGGCGCGGCCATCACCACCCTGGTTCTCGCCCTCGTTCTGGTGACGGGGAGCGCCTGGCCGCTCGCCGCCCAGGCGGTGGTCTTCGCGCTCGGAGTCGCATGGCGCTCGCCGTACACGGTGCTCTTCAAGGCGCTCGTCACGAGCGTGCCGAAGGAGACGGAGGACGCCCGCCCGCCGCGCTTCGCGCAGGGGGTGGGGCTCGCCTTCGCGGTCGTGGGGCTGGCCGGGTACCTCGCCGGGATCGTGCCGCTGGCCCTCGCGGCCACGGCCGGGGCTCTCCTCGCCGCCTTCCTCAACGCAGCCTTCGGATTCTGCCTTGGCTGCGAGATGTACCTGCTCATTCGCCGTCTACTGCCCGCCGCCAACATGGAGGTTCCCAAATGAGCCGCTCCGCCGCCCTGGTGGACGCCGACTGGGTCGAGGCCAACCTCGACACCCCTGGAGTCGTCCTCGTCGAGGTCGACGAAGACGTCAGCGCCTACGACAAAGGCCACATCCGTGGCGCCGTGAAGGTCGACTGGCGGCAGGACCTGCAGGACCCGGTGCGCCGCGACTTCGTGGACAAGACCGGTTTCGAGGCCCTGCTGTCCGACCGCGGCATCTCCAACGATGACACCGTCGTGCTCTACGGCGGCAACAACAACTGGTTCGCCGCCTACGCGTACTGGTACTTCAAGCTCTACGGTCACGAGAACGTCAAGCTGCTCGACGGCGGGCGCAAGAAGTGGGAGCTCGACTCCCGCGAGCTGGTGCGGGACGTGCCCGAGCGGGCCAAGACGCAGTACGTCGCCCAGGAGCAGGACACCAAGATCCGCGCCTTCCGCGACGACGTGGTCGCCGCGATCGGCAAGCTCAACCTGGTCGACGTGCGCTCGCCCGACGAGTTCACCGGCAAGCTGCTCGCTCCCGCGCACCTCCCGCAGGAGCAGGCGCAGCGCGCCGGCCACGTGCCCACCGCCCGCAACATTCCGTGGTCCAAGGCCGCCAACGACGACGGCACGTTCAAGTCCGACGACGACCTGCGCTCGCTCTACGGCGAGGCCGGGGTCGACTTCGGCAAGGACACCATCGCCTACTGCCGCATCGGTGAGCGCTCGGCGCACACCTGGTTCGTCCTGCACGAGCTGCTCGGACAGGACAACGTGAAGAACTACGACGGTTCGTGGACCGAGTACGGCTCGCTCGTGGGCGTGCCGATCGAGCTGGGGGAGGCCCGCTGATGACGACTGCACAGGGTTGCGGAGCGCCGGAGCAGACGATCGCGCTGCCCGCCGGGATCGACCTGGCCACCCAGGCCGTGATCCAGGGCGTGGTGACGGGCGCCGGCACGGCGTACGCACGGCTGCTCGACCACTCCGGCGAGTTCACGGGCGAGGTGGTGGTGTCCGACGAGGGCATCTTCCGCTTCTTCGCCGCTCCCGGCGACTGGACCGTCCGCATCATCGCGGGCGGCGGCGTCACCAGGGACATCAAGGTGGAGGCCAAGCTGGGCGAGGTCGCCTCGCTCGCGGTCGCCGTCTGAGCCGTTCAGCGCAGAAGCCCGCGTCCTTCCCGGACGCGGGCTTCCGGTTTTTTGACCGCGGTGCTGCAACGGATCGGCACGCGGCGGTGTTGTAGCAAGCGTGAGTGAAACCGACTGTCTCGACCCGGTGCGCAAGGCGCTGCTCGCCGACCTCGACGAGGGGTTCGCCGAGCTGTACGGCGCCTACCGCGGCCTGGTCTTCTCGACCGCGCTGCGGTTGAGCGGGCGCTGGGCCGACGCCGAGGACCTCACCGCGGAGGCGTTCCTTCGCGCGTACCGGGCGCTGGCCGGCTACGAGCGCGACCGCATCGCCGCGCTCCAGCCGCGCGCCTGGCTGATGACGATCCTGATGAACCTCTGGCGCAACTGCGCCAGGGCCAAGTCCCGCAAGCCGCCACCCGAGCTGTATGACGAGCCGGTCGAGGAAGCCGATCCCGGACAGGACGTCGAGGAGAGCGCGGTGCGCCGCGAGACCGGCGACGAGCTGGCCGAGCTGCTCGGCCTGCTCCCCGAGGAGCAGCGGGTCGCGGTGGTGCTCCGGCACGTCGTCGACCTGCCGGTCAGTGAGATCGCCACCGTGCTCAAGATCCCCCAGGGTACGGTCAAGTCGCATGTGTCACGCGGGCTGCGGCGGCTGCGCGTACTGGGAGGTGCCCGATGACCCACGACCCGCTGCTCGATGGAGCACAAGCGCCGGACGGGCTGCTCGCCGCGCTCGCCGGGCTGGCCACCGACGCGCCACAGGGGCTGCTCGATCGGATCGCCGCCCGCTGGGTACGCGTGCCGAGCCCGATCGGTGAGCTCGGGGCCGCGTTCACCGACCAGGGCGTCGCCTACGTGCACCCGGGCGAGGGGTTCGCGGAGGCGTTCAGGAAGCGGTTCGCCCGGCCGCTGCTGCCCGCGGAACGGCCGCCCGCCGGACTGCTGCCCGCGCTGCGCACCGGCCGCGCGTCCAGGATCCGGCTGGACCTGCGCGGGCTGAGTGACTTCCAGCGCGACGTGCTGGAGGCGGCCCGTACGATCCCGCGCGGCGAGGTCAGGCCGTACTCGTGGATCGCGGAGCGGATCGGCCGGCCGGGGGCCGTACGCGCGGTGGGCACGGCGCTCGGCCGCAACCCCGTGCCGCTGCTGATCCCGTGCCACCGCGTCACCAGGTCGGACGGCGTCGTGGGTGACTACGTGTTCGGCCCGGCGGCCAAGGAGCGCCTGCTGCTGGCCGAGGGCGCCGATCTGGAGCGGCTGCGGGAGCTGGCGGGGGAGCGGGTCTTCTACCTGGCCAGCGACACCACGGGCGTCGTGTGCTTTCCGACGTGCCACAACGCCAGGCGCATCACGCCCAGGCACCGGCACGGCTTCCGCACCCTTGCCCAGGCGAAGGCGGCCGGTTACCGCCCGTGCCGCACCTGCCGGCCCGCCGCCGCGTAGTCGAGCAGGACGGGGGCCGCTCAGGGCTTGGCCGGGTAACGGATGAGGACGGTGGCGCGTACGACGTCGGGGCCGCGCGCGCGGTAGCCGTGGGGCACGTCGGAGACCCACGAGATGTGGTCGCCCGGCCCGGCCGTGAGCGGCTCGTCGATGGGCCCCGCGCTGAGCGTGCCGGTGAAGACGGTGACGTGCTCGCTCACGCCCTCGTGATGCGCGGGCGAGGTCTGGGTGAGGCCGGGCGGGACGGTGACCCGGTAGAGCTCGTACGTGACGCGCTCGTCCTCGAACACCTCGAGCAGTTCCGCCTCCATCGCCGTGCCCCGCATGATCTGCGGCTCCGGCGGGTCGGCGAGCAGCGCCCCGATCGGCACGCCGAGCTGCGCGGTGATCGCCCAGAGCGTCTCCAGCGTGGGATTGTGCGTGCCGGTCTCGGCGTCGGCCAGGATGGCCTTGTCGACGCCCGAGTGCTTGGCGAGCTCCGACAGCGACACGCCGCGCTCCTGACGCAGTCGCCGTAGGCGATCCCCCACCACGCGGGGGTCGGCGTCCATTGCGGGCTGCGGCTCCATAGAGCCATGGTGCACGCGTCACGCTTCGTGGTCGCGAGTCCTCGCCGATAATTCTTTAGTCACTGCCAGGGGACGACACCCGCACCGACACGCACTTTGGGGAGTTGCGGCTGCGGCAGATGGGGCAGACCGATACGATTCTGCAGATGTCCGGTTCGACAGGTGTGATGGCGCCGCCCCGACCTGGGCCTACGCCGGCTCCGGGGATGCCGTCGCCGTACTCGCTGCCCCTGCACACCCTACGGCTGGCGGGCAAGTGCGCCCTGCCGCTGATCTTCTGGTTCGCCGCGGGCCGGCTCGCGCGCTTCGTCCTGCTGTACGGCGCCACCGAGGTCGCGTACGGCGACTTCAGGCAGGTCCGCCTGGTCGCCGTGATGACGTTGCTCACACTCATCGTGCTGACCGCCATGACGGTCACCACCGGCATGCTCTACTCGCTGCGCGGCGCGCTGTGGGAGATGCGCGCGAGGGTCGAGGAGGGCGTGGCGCAGGAGCGCTTCTTCCGCGTGCTCGACCGGGTGGCCCCGGCCTTCGCCGTGCTCTACCTGTCGTGGGGGTTCCAGACGGAGGACGCCAGGGACGTCTACCAGATGGACATGTTCCACCACTTCCACGACCTGACGGGCGCGGCCTGGTTCGGCGAGAAGTCGCACGTCGGCCGGGGGCTCATCGATCTGGACTGGCGGGTGTCGCTGGGGACGATGGTCGTCATGTTCGGGCTGAAGTGGCTCTTCGCGAAGCTCGTCGAGAAGGGTAAGAACAGCTTCTACGGCTTCCTCGCCGCCTTCTCCGAGTTCGCCTTCGTCTTCTACGGCCTGAACGCCACCTTCTTCATCGCCACCGCGCGCTCCGAGTGGATCCAGCACCGCAACGTGGTCGCCGGCACGGAACACTTCTGGGCCGAGGCGCAGAAGAGCGTGCCGCTGTGGGAGGCCGTCTCCGGCTTCATCGGCGACGTCTGGCCGCTCTTCCTTGACGCCGTCGCCGTCCCGCTGGCCTGGCTCACCGTGGCGATGCTCGTCTTCGGCGGCTACTCCGACGAGACCCGCGCCCTGCTCAAGGGCACGCGCCTGGAGAAGGGCGTGGACCGGCTCGAACACAGCCACGACCTCACGCAGAAGTCGTTCGACCACCTCACCAGCGGCTTCAGGGACCGCTGGCTGCCGCTGGCCAACTCCCTGCGGATGGTGGTCAAGAGCGGGGCGCCGCTGTTCGGGATGATGTGCCTGTGCTACGGGATCATCACGGTGGCCGGGCAGTACGCTTCGCGGGGGCTGCTGACGCTGGTGGGGACGCAGCAGGAGAACGCGTTCGCCTTCATCGAGCCGCCGGTGTCCTTCGTGCGCGACATGATCGTGACCGTGCTGACCATGTCGCTGCTGGCGGCCGCGTACGACATCGCCGCCACCAGGGCCCGGCGCAACGGCGAGCCGCTCAACGACGTCTGAGCCGTCTCACCTGCGCCTGAAGCGGAGCACCTCGAGGTCTTGGTCCATCTTCGCCACCTTCTCCCGGTTGAAGAGATCCTCGGTGGGGGTGTCCGACCGGTAGTTGCTCGGCCGGAAGGAGAGCTCCACCTCGTTCGCCACCGGGGTCGGCACGATGCCCAGCCCCTGGATCTTGTACTCCCTGCCCACCTCCATCCGGTCCGTCGGGGGGTCTTGCGCGTCCGAGATCTCCACGGTCCAGGTACGGCCGGAAGCGTCCTCGAAATGGACGCCGTAGGGCTTGGCCGTCATGGTGGCGCTGCTCTCGTCGAGGACCTTCTTCGTGATGTCCACCTTCAGCCAGGTCACCTCGGGGCCGTGCTTGCTGTTCGCGGGAGGCTTGGCGGGCGTGACCACGGCCCGGTACTCGACGTTGTGCACCGTACCGGCCTGGCCGGCGGGCACGATGATCTCCTTGGTCTCCGTGGCGTTGCTCTTCTCGAAGAAGAGGTAGCCGTCGTACGTCTGGGCGGCCGTGGTGAGGAGCGACACGATCACCGCGCCGGCGGCGATCAGCAACGTCCGCTTACGCCGCGCCTTGGGTGCGGTGGCCCTCGGCCCTTCTGACGGCCCTTCGACCGGGTTCGGCTCGAGCGGGCCTTCGGCGTGGCTCGTCCCGTACGGGCCGTCGGCGGGGTGCGGCGGCCCGTACGGATCTGCTCCGGAGTGCGGCGGCTCGGACGGGGCCGCTCCGGAGTGCCGGGGGAAGGGCGTGGGCGGGCCGGATGGCGACGCGCTCTGCTGCGGCTCGAAGGGCAGAGGGCCCTCGACGGCCGGTAGCGGCTGAGTGGCGCCGCCGACGGGTTCGCGGGGGGCCGGCGGCCACACCTGCTGGTCGGTCAGCGCATGCCGAGCCCGGCCCGGCGCGCCATGGCGCCCCTGCCCTGAGGCGTGCCTCGGACCCTGAGCCGCAGGGGGCGGCTCGGGCGTGCCATGCGCTCCATGGGCCTCGTGCGCCCCATGGGGCCGCTCCGGCGCCCTGTGCGGCGCCGTGGGCTCCGACGTGCCCCGCGGCGCGCTGAGCCATTCAGGAGCCTTCTGTGGCGCGGTGGGGTCGGATGCACCGTGCTGGGGGCCGGGCCATTCAGCTGCCTTCTGTGGCGCGGTGGGGTCGGATGCACCCTGCTGGGAGCCGGGCCATTCTGCTGCCTTGGGCGGTGCGGTGGGTTCGGACGCGCCATGCGGGGGGCGGTGCCATTCGGGGGCCCTGCGCGGTGCGGTGGGCTCGGACGCCCCCTGTGGCGAGCCCGGCCATTCCGGAGCATTCCGCGGCGCGCTCGGCCACTCCGGCACCTCCTGTGGCGTGGCGTCCGGCCACCCCAGCACGTCCTGCGACTCGCTCGGCTGAGCCTCGAGCGCGTCATGGCCGGGAGGCGGCGTCGCGCGGCCGTGACGCCCCCCGTGGTGCGCCCCGTGGTGCGCCCCGAGGCCGGGCAGCGCGCCCCCAGAGGGCAGCCGGGGGACGGGCGCCGTCTCGGCGCCCGGCGGGTCCTCATCCCAGGACCCCACCCAGGCGGACGGCTCCTGACCAGGTCCCGTGCCGTGCCCGGAATGCCGCCCATGACCAGACGGCCCGGAGTGGGAGCCCAGGCCGGGAGGCGGCTCCTGGCTGGGCGGGGGCGGGGGCGGGGGCGGTTCCTCCTCACGCCGCTCGTCCCTGGGCGAGAACCAGTCGCGCTCGTTCGTGCTCATCCTGCGATCACTTCTTGTCGGTCGAGTAGACGTCCTGAGGCGAGGCCGCGAGCTTGCGCGCGCCCTCCTCGTCCAGGCCGAGATCCACCTCGACCTCCGGCTGGTACGCCTCCACCAGCACCTGCTGCGGCAGCCTGAACAGCACCTTCGCCCCGGGCAGCGCGGAGGGCGGCACCTCGAAGAAGAACCGCCCGCTCACCCAGATGTCCGGCTGCACCCAGGTGTTGGCCAGCGTCAGCATGCTGCTGACCCGGTCGGTGGCGGAGAAGCGCTTGCCGTCGGCGGTCACCAGCACCGGCTGCGCCAGGTGATAGGGCTTGCGGCTGGACTTGGCCGAGGCGGTCACGATGAGGAAGAGGTTGTCGGTCCCGAGGGTGCTGTCGCCGGTCTGGATCGACTTGGCCGCGGTGAACGAGTCGAGCCGGACGGTGAACCGCCGCGCGTCCACGGCCTCGCCCTTGGCCCCCGTATAAGTGAGGGGATCTGCCTCCTCACCCTCGGTCATGTGCAGAGTCTGCACCCCCACGGCGCCGGCCACCAGCACCAGCCCCACGAGCACGCCGAGCAGCCGGGCCCCGGTCCCCTGGCGCCGACCGGCCCGCCTGCCGCCACCGCCGCGGCGGCCGGGCGCCACCGCCGATCTCCGCTCCGTCGTGGTCACGCCGCGTCGCCCTTCTTGACGGTCAGCGTCACCCGGGCCTTGACCTCGGGGATCCACTTGTCGCCCACTTCCTCGGCGACCATCTTCCAGACCGGTACGTTGCTGCCGAACTCGGGTTCGAGCTCGAAGGAGGCCACGTCCATGCTGATCCTGTCCGGCGGGCGCTCACTGTCCTTCAGCTCGTAACGCACGATGACCTGGCTGGTCATGCCCGGCTGGAGCTGCTGGGTCTGGCCCCCCTTGGCCTGCGCGTAGGCGAACGGTCCCGCCTCCTTGTCGAAGGCCGGGGTGATGTTCAGCAGTGAGGCGGCGAAGGCGTCGGAGGTGAAGGCCTGCTCGATCTTCTTGGCGGGCATTCCGACGGAGAAGGTCTCGTCGCCCTGGTTGGTGACGTCGAAGACCAGCTCCACGAAGCGCTTGTCCTCGTCGAACTGCGTCTTCGCCCGCTCCACCGTCACCCGTGACTCGACGAACTTGGTGGAATAGAGGCCCTGATCGAGCACCGCGCCCTGGCCCAACGGCTCCGGCTCGTCAGGGGCCTCGCGCAGACCGCCCAGCAGGGCGGTGATGCCGACGGCGGTGAACGCCACCAGGGCGATTGCGGGCACCACTACCGGGCGTCTGGGCTTGTTACTGCTTGCGCCGGAGGGTTCCGTCATGAGTAAGGATGGTAATAGGTCTCGTCTGTCCCATCTGCCGCAATGCTCCCATCGGGCAGGGAGAATTGCCGAGAAACCCTGCCGCTGCGGGGCCGGAAACTCATACGCTGTCACGGAGCGGAAAGGGCTGGCCCCTACCCTAACGACATATCGGCGGCCGGAGGGTCACGTGACGGACGTGCATCCCGAGCATGCCCAGCTACAGGCGGACCGCATCTACCTGGGCTGGCAATACATCCTGCTGCACCCCGACCCTGGCCCCCCGCCCAAACGCCCCTCGCCGGTCGAGGAGCCGCAGCCCGCCCCCACGCCCGACGTCGCCGCGCAGGAGCTGCTGCGCCGTGAGCGCCGCCAGGAGGACATGCTCAACCAGCCGGTGCGGATCGTCCGGACGTTCATGCTGGTGCTGGCCGTGCTCATCCTCGCCGCGGCCATCGCGGGCTACCTCGCGTGGCCGTTCGCGTTCGCCGGGCTCACCGCCGCCGGAGGGGTGGCCGCCATCTGCAGTTACGCGCTGCTGCAGGGTGACAGGGCGGTCAAGTACCGCGTGCTGGAGCAGCAGGCCAGGGACGAACGCCGGCGCGAGGAACGTGACAAGGAGCTGTTCCGCGCGCAGGAGGAGCACGCGCAGCGCTACCGCGAGTGGCAGGACTCCAAGGAGCGCCACGACAGGCAGCTCACCTGGTACGCGGTCGCCGTACCCGACGAGATCGACCGCATCGACGTGGCGGGCGGCACGCTGCCCGGCTGGTCGGCGCTGATCACGCTGCTCGGGGCCACGCGGCTCTACAGCGGCGGCCACCTCACCGTGCTCGACCTGTCCGAGGGCGCGATTGCCAAGGACCTGATCGAGCTGGCCCGCAAGGGCGGCGACGACCCGCTGGTGTGGGTGCTGCCGGTCGATCTGCCCAGGCTCGACCTGGGCGCCACGCTCAAGCCCGAGGCGTTCGCGGACGTGCTGGCGCACGTGGTGAGCGTGAGCGAGGAGCACCGCACCACGCGCGACCTCAGCTTCGACAACGCGATCCTGGAGCGGGTGCTGGAGGTGCTCGGCGAGAACGCCACGATCAGCCAGGTCACGGCCGCACTGCGGGCACTGGCGCAGGTGGGCGATCCGCGTGACGACCTGAGGTTCGGGCTGATCACGGCCACCCAGCTGGAGCGCATCGGCACGCTGTTCGGGCGCGGGGTGAGCGACCGGGTGGTGATCGAGCGGGCCTGGGCGCTGGAGTCGCAGCTGCGCAAGCTGGAGACGCTCGGCACCGAGGCCGTCCGGCTGCCGCCGGCCAGGCTGCGGGTGGTGAGCATGGACCGGCAGGCGGGCGTCTTCGGCAACCGCGTGCTCGGCACGTACGTGGCCACGGCCCTCACCCACATCCTGCGCCAGTCCCCCGCCTCGGACCGGCCCTGGTACCACACGATCATCGTGGCGGGCGCCGACAAGCTCAGAGGTGACGTGCTCGACCGGTTGATGGACGCCTGCGAGACCTCCCGTACCGGGCTGGTCCTGACGTACCGGTCCCTGACCCCCACGGTGCGGGAGCGGCTGGGCAGGGGGCACGCGGCGGTGGCCTTCATGCGGCTCGGCAACGCCGAGGACGCCCGGGTCGCCAGCGAGCACGTCGGCACCGAGCACCGGCTGGAGCTGGCCCAGCTCACCGAGACGATCAGCGAGTCGCTGCCCGGCCTCGACGGCGGCTACACCTCGACGATCTCGCAGCTGGACGACGACCGGGAGACCAGGGACGAGAGCCACGCCGACCTGGCCGGCGACATCACCGAGTCCACCGAGTGGGGCAGGACCGCCGACAAGATCTCCGAGAAGGAGCGGGTGCTGCAGCGCTCGCGGGAGTTCCTGGTCGAGCCGCACCAGCTCCAGCAGCTCCCCACGACCTCCGTGATCGTCACGGACGCCACGGCCCAGGGCAGGCGCGTACGCCTCGCCGACGCGAACCCGGCCATCCTGACCTTCCCCAAGACCACGCTCGGCGAGCTGGAGGAGGTACGCGAGGCCGTGATGGCACTCGACCCCAAGGCGCGCGACGGCGACGGGGAGCCCCCACCGAACCTCGGACCACCACCGCCACGCCTGGACTGGCGCAAGGGCAGGCAATGACATGGTCAATGTCAAGGTGACGAGCTGACGGTTGGCGGAATTTACTAAAGAACCGTCTGTGGGGGAGTGAAATGCAGCCGAGTGTCTCGCTGAGTGGGCCCTGGTATCGAATCCAGTCGATCGCAGCACCCTCGCGAAGCTCGTCGGCGGAGTGGGATTTCGTCACCGTGCTGCCCGCGGTGCTGTCGGCCGCGCAACGCGACCGGCCGTTCGTCATCGGGTGGCTGTCGCGAGGGTCCGGCGCGCCGCTCGAGCTCATCACCAACGCGGGGCCGCTGTCGCCGCCGCGCCAGCCGCGCAGGTCCACCGACGCGGCCGAATACCCGAGCGGCCCCCAGCCGCTGCTCTTCCCGGGAGGGGCGCGCGGGGTCCAGCTCAGCGAGGAGTACCTCGCCGACCTGGCAGACCTGGTCTGGACGCCGTGCCCGGGGCGGCAGGCTCCGCCGCTCGGGAGCAAGGGGCGCGAGTTCGACCCCGACGAGCTCAGGCGGCCGACCCTGTTCGAGGCGACGCTGGTGACGCTGATGTCGCGGCCGTTCGCCTGGCTCGTGGTGGCCGAGCCGACCGACCTGCTCGACGCCGAGGTGGCGCACCTGCGTACCCAGCTCAACGTGCTCAGGCAGTACGGCGACGCCTCCGAGCGCTCCCGCTTCGACGCCGAGCGGGCCGAGCGGCGCATGCAGGAGCTGGACGCGTTCAGGGAGGCGGGGCTCTGGAACGTGCGCGTGCTGGCCGGGGGCGCCACCGCCGACGAGCTGCGGCAGATCGCGCCCGTGCTGGTCGGGTCGGTCGAGATGAGCCAGCACCCGTACCGGCTGCGCAGCTCGCACGGCGCGGCCTACACGCTGTCGGAGGCCCTCGCCATCACCATGCAGGACCCGGCCGACGGCGCCGCCGCCCCGTTCGCCGCCACCGCCGGCGCCCTCGCGGCGCTGGCCGGCCTGCCCAGGCGGGAGGTCCCCGGGGTACGCGTGCTCGAGTCGGGCTTCTTCGACGTGACGTCCGAGGCCGACGGGGGCGAGCTGGAGCTGGGGGAGATCCTCGACGGGCAGGACCGGGGGGTCGGGACGTTCCGGGTGCCGCTGGCCACGCTCAACCGGCACGCGTTCGTCACGGGAGCGACCGGCTCCGGCAAGTCGCAGACCGTGCGTCACCTGCTCGAGCAGCTCAGCAGGGCCGGCATCCCGTGGCTGGCCATCGAGCCGGCCAAGTCCGAGTACGCCGCCATGGCCGGCCGCGTCGACGAACCCATCACCGTCATCAACCCGTCGGCCCCCGACGGCGTGCCGTTCAGCATCAACCCCCTCGAACCCGAGCCCGGCTACCCCGTCCAGGCCCACATCGACATGGTCAGGGCGCTGTTCATGGCGGCGTTCGACGCGGAGGAGCCGTTCCCGCAGATCATGTCCCTCGCGCTGCAGCGCGTCTACGAGGCCACCGGCTGGGACGTCGTCACGGGCGGCGCCGTGCCGGGCTCGAACGTGCCGCCCAGCGTGCCCACCCTCGAACAGCTCCAGCAGCACGCCATGGACGTGATCAAGGAGATCGGCTACGGCCGCGAGGTCCAGGCGGACGTCGAGGGCTTCATCTCGCTCAGGCTCCGGTCCCTGCGGGTCGGCTCGGCCGGCCGCTTCTTCGAGGGCGGTCACCCGGCCGACATCGGCGGCCTGCTCGAACGCGACGTCGTGCTGGCGATCGAGGACGTCGCCAACGACGAGGACAAGGCGTTCCTCATGGGCACGCTGATCATCCGGATCGTCGAGCACCTGCGCATGCGGGCACGCAGGGAGAAGTCCCACGAGCTGCGCCACGTCATCGTGATCGAGGAGGCGCACCGGCTGCTGCGCGACCGGGGCCACGGCCGGGCCTCCACGCACGCGGTGGAGCTGCTGGCGGGGCTGCTCGCGGAGATCCGCGCGTACGGCGAGGGCATCGTGGTGGCCGAGCAGATCCCCACCAAGCTCGTCTCCGACGTCGTCAAGAACACCGCGCTGAAGGTCGTGCACCGGCTCCCGGCCGAGGACGACAGGAAGCTCGTCGGCGCCGCCATGAACCTGAGCGACGAGCAGTCCCGCCACGTGGTCTCCCTGCAGCCGGGCTCGGCCGCGGTCTTCGCCGACGGCATGGACCGGCCGCTGCGGGTCCGCGTACCGCTGGGGGAGTCCAGGGAGAAGGTGCTGCCCGGCCCGCCGCCGCCCATCCGCGGGCGCCGGTCGGCGGCGTGCGGCACGGCCTGCCGCACCGGGCAGGCGTGCACGCTCGTGGAGCTGCGCGAGGCCGACGTGCTCGCCGACGCGCCCGACTGGGCCTGGCTGCGGATCTGGTGCGACACGGTCGTGCTCGCCTTCGTCAGCAACCGGCCGCTGCCGGGGGTGCCGCGCGCCCTCGCGTCCGCCTGGGCCGACCTGCCGGCGCGGCGCAGGGAGTGCCTGCTGGCCACCCTGATCGAGCGCTCGGTGCAGCGGCGCGCCTGGTCGCTGCGGAGCTGGTTCGACCCTTCGCTGCTCACCGAGAAGGCGGCCGCGACCGCCACGCGGCTGCTCGCCGGGCTCGACAGCGGCGGGGAGCGGCCGGGGGCGCAGTGGGTGATCCCGCAGGTCCGGTGGCTGCACGAGGTGGACAGGCTCTTCCCGTACGGCCAGCCCGCCCCCAACCTGCGCAGCCCGGCCCCGCCCATGGAGTACGCCCTCTTCCGCCAGCCGCCGAACGGCAACGGCTCCTCGCCCGATCTCGTCCACACCGAGCTGCTCGGCCACCGGGCCAAGGCGCTCCGCCACCACCCGCTCTCCATGGAGGTGGACCGGAACCGGGCGCTGGCCTGGCGGGTGATCCTGGGGGACGACGAGAACGAAGGGGTCCAGCGGGACATCATGACGGTGGCGATCGGGATCGAGTCGTCGGCGCGGGTACGGCATGTGGGGCAGACCATGGGGGCCGGGTGGCTGGAGGGCGTGCTCTCCTGGCCTCGGCGCTTCGTCCTGCCGTTCGACCAGGGGGGCGCCCTGGAGATCACCTTCGCCGAGTCCGCCCCGAGCCCTTCCTGAGCCCGCGCCCCCACCGCCCCGGCCCCGTCCCGCCACCAAGCGCAGGCGCCGGGCTTCGCGCCGTCGACGCCTGTCGCGGGGTTGAGGTCCTTTCAGCGAAGGGGACGGGAGGCGGCGGGTCGCTCCGGGGCGAGGCCGGGCCGCGGCGGAGCAGGGATCACCGGTCTCGGCGGCGCTCGATGCGTTTGCGGCGGGCCACCTCCCGCTTGTGCTCCGCCGCCTCCCGCCGCCGGGCCCGCCGGTCGTCCGCGGCCTCCGCCTTCCGGCCCTCCAGCTCCAGCCGCAGCGCCTCCTGGGAGGCCGTGCTCCGGCCGGCCACCCTGGCCGCCGCCCGGGCCGCCAGCTTGGCGGCCCGTTTGGGGTTGACCCGCTTGACCTCCCGTTCCTCCGACGGGACGGCGGGCGAGGAGGCCGCGCGTTCCAGGAGGGCGACCCCGTGCCGCCGCAGGAACTCGTACAGCTCCGGGTCGGTCGGCTCGGACCCCAGCGTGAAGCGGGTCGCCCGGACCGTGCCGTCCTCGACGATCTCCAGGACGCCGACCCAGAACGGCCCGTCCAGATACACCGACAGCGTCACCACGATGCCCTCCATGCGGCATGCCGAAACGACGGCCTGACGAGGCCGATTCCGGCACACCGGACATCCCATGGAAGGGCGGATACGGTAGGACTCGCCCGGGCTACCGACCGGGCCGCGTTTTCGTGTGCATCTCCAGACTATCGGCCAAGGCCGACTAGGATCCTTGGACATGACCCAGCTTCCTCTGCGGGCCCAGCTCGCCAGCGCCCTGGGCCGCAGTGCCGCCACGCTGTCCAGGATGACCGGACGCGGAGACGGCTCGGTGATCGGCGGCCGAGTGGGCCTGATGCTCGAGCCCGATCTCCTGCGCAAGCTGGCCCGCGACCGCAAGCTGGCCCTGGTCAGCGCCACCAACGGCAAGACCACCACGACCAGGCTGATCACCTCGGCGCTGCTCGAGCTCGGCGAGGTGGCCACCAACGCGTTCGGCGCCAACATGCCCGCCGGCCACGTCTCGGCGCTCTCCCAGCACAAGGACGCCCCCTACGGCGTGCTGGAGGTGGACGAGAAATACCTGCCGGAGGTGCTCGACACCACCGGCGCGAGCGTCGTCTGCCTGATGAACCTCAGCCGCGACCAGATGGACCGTGCCGCCGAGATCTGGCTGCTCGCGCAGAAGTGGCGCAGGGCCCTGTCCGGCAAGCCCACCCACGTCATCGCCAACTGCGACGACCCGCTCGTGACCTGGGGCGCCTCCACGGCCGCCAAGGTCACGTGGGTCTCCGGCGGGCAGCGGTGGAAAGAAGACTCCTGGTGCTGCCCCGAGTGCGGCGGCCCGCTCGACCGCAAGGACGCCTTCTGGGCGTGCAGGGAGTGCACGTTCCACCGGCCTGAGCCGCAGTGGGCGGTCGACGACGACGTGGCCGTCGACCCGCGCGGGCAGCGGTGGCTGCTCGACATCCAGCTTCCCGGCCTGGCCAACCGCTCCAACGCGGTGATGGCGCTGGCGGTGGCCGAGGCGTTCGGGGTGCCGGTGGAGCGGGCGCTGCCCCGGCTGCGCGAGGTCACCTCCGTGGCCGGCCGCTACACCACCGTCGAGCGCGACGGCCGCCACGCGCGGCTGCTGCTGGCGAAGAACCCGGCGGGCTGGCTCGAGGCGTTCGACGTGGCCGACCCGCAGCTGCCGATCATCCTCGGCGTCAACGCGCAGGGCCCCGACGGCCGCGACACCTCGTGGCTGTGGGACGTCGACTACCGCATCCTGCGCGGGCGGCCCGTGTTCGTGACCGGCGAACGCCGGCTGGACCTGGCGCTCAGGCTCGAGGTGGCGGACGTGCCGTTCACGCTCTGCGGCTCGTTCTCGGAGGCCCTCGCCATGCAGCCGCCGGGCCGGGTCGACGTGATCGCCAACTACACCGCCTTCCAGCACATCCGATCGGAGTTCGGCCGTGCCGTCTGACAGCGCCCTGCGCATCGTCTGGATCTACCCTGACCTGCTGAGCACGTACGGCGACCAGGGCAACGTGCTCGTCCTGGAGCAGCGTGCGGCCCGCCGGGGCATCGAGACGGAGACGATCCACGTACGGTCGGCGGACCCGGTGCCGGAGAGCGGCGACATCTACCTGATCGGCGGCGGCGAGGACCGCCCGCAGATCCTGGCCGCCGAGCGCCTGCGCCGCGACGGCGGCCTCCACCGCGCGATCGCCGGCGGCGCCGCCATGCTGGCGGTGTGCGCCGGATACCAGATCATGGGCAGCACGTTCGGTGGCGAGGAGGGCCAGCCGGTGGACGGCATCGGCCTGCTCGACATCGCCAGCTCCCGCGGGCCGGCACGCGCCGTGGGCGAGCTGGTCGCGGAGGTGGACGCCGCGCTCAACCTCCCCACGCTGACCGGCTTCGAGAACCACATGGGCGTCACCCACCTGGGGCCCGGCGTCAGGCCCCTGTCCAGGACCGTCGTGGGCGTGGGCAACGGCGACGGCTTCGAGGGGTGCTACGCGGGACACGTGGTGGGCACCTACCTGCACGGGCCCGCGCTGGCCCGCAACCCCGCGCTGGCCGACCTGCTGCTGTCGTGGCGGGTGGGCGAGCTGGTGCCGCTCGACGACACCCGCTACGAGGCGCTGCGCCAGGAGCGCCTGGCGGCCGTCCTGCCCGACTGACCTTTCGCTTCTCCTTCCGGCCGAGCCGCACGCGGAGACCGACGCGCGTGCGGCTCGAGCTTTCCCGCCGTCAGTAGACCAGCGCCTGCGCGCCTTCGCTGACCGCTTCCTCGACGAACGCCGGAGCGCCCGCGATGCGGACCCCTTCGATCACGTCGTCCACGGTGATGTTCCTGCGGGCCGCGCACTGGGTGCAGAGCGTCAGCCGCCCTGCCGCCAGCACGGCGTCGAGCAGGTCCGCGAGCGGCGCGGCATGCGGCAGGCTGAACTCCTTGGCCCGGCCGGGCAGCGCGAACCACGACGCCTCGCCGGTCAGCCAGAGCGAAACGGGCACACCGCTCGCGAGTGCGGCGGCGGCGACGGTGAACGCCTGGTTGCACCGCTCGGGAGCGTCCGCCCCGGCGGTCACCTTGATCACCAGTGATCGTCCCATACCGCCACCCTAACGCCCCGATCGAAGGCTCCGCGGCGCCGATCAGTCGCGAACCGGGTCGGGCTGGTCCTCCGCCTCCTCCGGACGGTCGTCGCGGGCCGGTGCGCAGCTCTCGGAGCAGCCGCCGAAGCGGGCCGTGTTCACCGGGGTGAAGTCCGAGGCCGGCACGCCCTTCAGCGCCGCCGTCATGGTGTCCTTCCAGATCGGTCCGGGCACCGAGGCGCCGGCGACCGAGCCGAAGTACCGGCCGCCGATCGTGACCCCGGTGAGCTTGTACCGCTGCGAACCGCGAGGGTCGCCCACGCTGACGGCCCCCGCGAGGTCAGGGGTGAACCCGGCGAACCAGGCCGTGGCGTATCCGTCCGTGGTGCCCGTCTTGCCCGCCGCCGGCCGGCCGATGCCGCCGACTCCGCGCATCGTGCCCTTGGTGAACACGCCGGACAGGACGTGCGCGGTGGCGTCGGCCACCTCCGGGTCCAGCGCCTTGTGGCACGACGGCTCGTACGGGGTCGTCGTGCCCGCCTCGCTCACCTTGGTGATGGCCATGGGCACGCAGTACGTGCCGCGCGCCGCGACGGCCGCGTACGCGCCGGCCACGGTCACCGGGTCCATCTCGTTGATCCCGAGCGTGAACGTCTCGTACTCCTGCAGCGGACCGCCGTCCGCGCGCCTGATCCCCAGCGACTTGGCCGTCCGCACCGTCTCGCACAGGCCGACCCGCTGCTCCAGCGCCATGAAGAACGTGTTCACCGAGCCCCAGGTACCGGTCGCCAGCGTCTTGAATCCCGGCGAGCCCTCGTCGTTGGTGACCGTCCAGGAGGGAATGCCCATGTTCTGACCCTTGCAGTTCTTGAACGAGGCATAGCCGGGAGCGGTGTAGGCGTTGGTCACGCTGATCCCGTCGTCGATCTTCATGCCCTGCTCGAGCGCCGTGATCAGCGTGAACGTCTTGAACGTCGATCCCGCCTGGAAGCCGATCAGCCCGCCGTGCTGCTTGTCCGCCACCGGGTTGTAGGAGATCTCGTTCCGCTTGGCCGACCGGCCGTAGGGGCGGCTGGCCGCCATCGCCCTGATCTTGCCCGTGCCCGGCTCCACCAGCGCCTCGGCGGCCAGCGCGCGGTCCGAGGCGAACACGTGCTTTCTGATCGCCGTCTCCGCCGCCCGCTGGGCCTTCGGCTCCAGGGTCGTGTAGATCTTCAGGCCGCCACGCTCGAACCGCTGCTCCCTGATCCGTGGCGTCCTGCCGAAGGCGGGGTTGGTGAGCAGCTCGTAGCGTACGTACTCGCAGAAGTAGGGATACCGGCTGTCCTGACAGCCGTTGGGCGCCTCGACCCCCTTGTAGCCGAGCTTCTCCGCCTTGGCCTGCGCCGCCTGCTCCGGCGTGATGCGGCCCAGCTCCGCCATCCGGTCCAGCACCACGTTGCGGCGCTGCAGCAGCCGCTCGCGGGCCTGCTTGCCGAGCTCGGGATCGGTCCTGTTGGGGTTCTGGACGGCGCCGGCCAGGGTCGCCGCCTGGGCGAGGCTCAGGTCGGCCGCCGAGACGCCGAAGAAGCGCCGCGCCGCCGCCTCCACGCCGTTGGCGCCCGCCCCGAAGTACGCGATGTTCAGATATCTGCGGAGAATCTCGTCCTTGGGGTATTTCTCCTCGACGCCCATCGCGTACCGCAGTTCCTTGAGCTTGCGCGCGTAGCTCGCCTCCAGCGCCTTGTTCTTGCCCGCCTCGGTGTCGGCCGAGTTCAGCAGGACCTGCTTGACGTACTGCTGGGTGATCGACGAGCCGCCCTGGGCGATGCCGCCCGAGGTGAGGTTCTTGGCCAGGGCCCGGATGGTGCCCTCGAAGTCGATCGCGCCGTGCTCGTAGAAGCGGAAGTCCTCGATGGCGACGATCGCCGTCCTCATCACGTCGGCGATCTGGTCCAGGCGGACGACCTTGCGGTTCTCGGCGTAGAACTGGGCGATGCGGTTGCCCTTGGCGTCGTACACGACCGAGGTCTGGGTCAGCGGCGGCTCCTCGAGCCGGGCGGGCCTGAGATCCAGCGTCTCGGTGGCCGAGACCACCAGCGTGCCCGTGCCGCCCACGGCGGGCAGTGCGAGCGCGGCCACCAGGGCGCCGGCGGCCACGGCCGCTCCGGTCAGACGGACAAGGCTCGACAACGGGCTCGAAGGGGACATGGGCGTCATGACAGCACAAGGCCGTTCTCGCTGTCCAAGACTGATATGCCCTGTACATCGATATCGGAATGGATATCGATGCCGTACGGCAGCCCGGGGCCACTAGGCTTGGGGAACATGGAAGAACCTGAGGTGCACCCCGACCTGGAGCCGATCGCGTTCCTGCTCGGGCGGTGGGAAGGCGCCGGCGTGGGCGGCTACCCGACGATCGAGAGCTTCAACTTCGGTCAGGAGATCGAGTTCGGGCACAACGGGAAGCCGTTCCTGTCCTACGTGAGCCGCACCTGGCTGCTCGACCAGGACGGAAACCGGGTCAAGCCGCTGGCCACCGAGTCCGGATACTGGCGTCCCCAACCCGACAGGCAGATCGAGGTGGTGCTCGCGCACCCTACCGGGATCGTCGAGGTCTACATCGGCGAGGTCGTCTTCCACAAGATCGAGCTGCGTACGGACGTCGTCGCCCGCACCGCCTCGGCCAAGGAGTACACCGCGGGCCACCGGCTGTACGGGCTGGTCAACGGCAACCTCATGTGGGCGTACGAGATGGCGGCCCTGGGACACCCGCTCACGGATCACATGTCGGCGGAGCTGAAGAAGGTAGCTTGATCCGGTATGAGCACGCCCTTCACCGCTGACGCCGTCGAGGCGATCAAGCGCCACATGAACGACGACCACGCCGCAGACGCGCTGATCATCGTGCGGGGGCTCGGCAGCCGGCCCGACGCCACCTCGGCGGTGACGAGCGACGTGGACGGCGAGGCGATCGAGTTCACCGTCGACGGCGGGGATCGGGTGCGGGTGCCCTGGGGTGAGTCGCTCACCGAGCGGGCCCAGGTGCGCGGGGCCGTGGTGCGGCTCTATCAGGAGGCGTGCGGCAGGCTCGGCATCGAGGCCAGAGGCGAGCACTGATCACCCGGACATGAAGAAGGGCCCCAGGCGAACTCCGCCTGCCGAGCAGGCGGGCCGGATGGACCAAGGGCCGGGATGGGATCCCGCCCTCCGGCTGCCAGGGGCCCCGGTGGTTGCCTCGTATTCGCGTAGGTCACGAGACAACAGTCCGCGACGTCAGCGGACAACCACCTCGCTAGTCCAACTATGATTCACCATTGCTTGGACCACCTCCTTTCCGCGTACCAATGAAGCTATGCGGTCATGCTCGGAGGGGGCAAGTGAATATCGGGGGCGTCCGGCAGCCCATCCGCAACGGGTGGACAAGCGCCTAAACTCAGGACATGACCGAGACGCAGTGGCATGAGGAACTTCGCGCCAAGGGCTACCGGGTCACTCCCCAGCGCCAGCTCGTCCTTGAGGCGGTCAAGTCGTTGGAGCACGCCACGCCGGAGGAGATCTGCGTCAAGGTCCGCGAGACCGCCCGCGGCGTGAACATCTCGACCGTCTACCGCACGCTTGAGCTGCTCGAAGAGCTCGGCATGGTCACCCACACCCACCTCGGGCACGGCGCGCCGACCTACCACCTGGCCGCCGAGGCCGACCACGTGCACCTGGTGTGCCGGGGCTGCGACGAGGTGTTCGAGGTGCGGCCCGAGCTGGCGGACGGGCTGGTCAAGGGGCTGGACGAGGAGCTCGGGTTCGTCGCGGACGTGCGTCACCTGACGGTCTTCGGCCGCTGCCGCAACTGCCGGTAGGCCGCCTGCCTTCCGTCTCCAGAAGCCGTATACGGGCATCGCCGTGGCTGCCGATAGCCTTGGGGGCATGCGTAGCCCTCTGCTCGACCTGCCCGGCGCCGTCCCCGCGGACGGGCCGGATTCCGACGTAGCCGCGCACTACGGCGACCTGTTCGCCGAGCAGCGCGCGCTGGCCAAGGGTGAGGCGGTCGTCGACCGCAGCAACCGCGAGGTGGTCCGCATCTCCGGCGCCGACCGGCTGAAATGGCTCAACGACCTGACCTCGCAGAAGCTCGACACGCTGCGGCCCGGCGAGTGGACGCAGACGCTCGACCTCGACCTTCAGGGTCACGTGCTGCACCACCTGACGCTGGTCGACGACGGCGAGAGCGTGCTGGCCCACGTCGAGCCGGGCACCGCGCAGAGCCTGATCGACTATCTCGACCGGATGCGGTTCATGCTCCGGGTGGAGGTGTCGCGGGCCGACGAGCTGGCCGTGCTCTCCACGGCCACGGAGGACTTCCTGGTGCCGCGCGACGAGCTGCCCGACCACCTGGGCAGGCCGCTGGCGGGGCTGTGGGCGTACGAGGCGCTGCGGATCGAAGCGCACCGGCCGCGGCTGGGGCTCGACACCGACCACAAGACCATCCCCCACGAGGTGGGCTGGATCGGTTCGGCCGTGCACCTGACCAAGGGGTGCTACCGCGGCCAGGAGACGGTGGCCCGGGTGCACAATCTCGGGCATCCGCCGCGCCGCCTGGTCTTCCTGCACCTCGACGGCAGCGTCGACACGCTGCCCCCGCACGGTGCCCCCGTGGTCCTCGAGGGCCAGGAGGTCGGCGTGGTCGGCTCGTCCGCCCGCCACCACGAGCTGGGCCCGATCGCGCTGGCCGTGGTCAAGCGCGCGGTGCCGGTGGACGCGACGCTGCTGGCTGGCGGGGTGGCGGCGGCTCAGGAGGTCGTCGTGCCGCCGGACGCGGGCCGCAACGTCACCATCGACCCCTCGCTGCGCCGCCGCATCCGCTGAGCAGGGCTCAGACCTCGACGACGAGGGTGATCGGGCCGTCGTTGACCAGCGAGACCTTCATGTCGGCCCCGAAGACGCCCGTCTCCACGCGCGCGCCCAGCGCGCGCAGCTCTTCCACCACCGCGTCCACCAGCGGCTCGGCGACGGGTCCTGGGGCGGCCGCCTGCCACGTGGGCCGCCGCCCCTTGCGGGCGTCGCCGTACAGGGTGAACTGACTGATCACCAGGAGCGGCGCCGACACGTCCGAGCAGGACTTCTCGCCGTGCAGGATGCGCAGACCCCACAGCTTCGCGGCGAGCTTGGCGGACGAGGCCCGGGTGTCGGTGTGGGTGACCCCCACCAGCACCAGCAGGCCCGGCTCCTCGATCGCCCCGACCGTGCGCCCGTCGACCACGACCGACGCCGAACTCACTCTCTGCACCACTGCTCGCATGCCAACCCATTCTGGACCAGGAGCGACGGTCCGTAGACTCAGGCCGAAAGGAGAGAGATATGTCGATGATTGTGGAAGTTGTCCGGTCTGGGTTCGTGGAGTCCACGCACCAGGCCCGGATACTGACCGTGGACGCGGAAGGGCGTCCGGTCGAGGCGAGGGGCGCGGTGCACGTTCCCGCGTCGCCACGGTCGTCGATGAAGCCGCTGCAGGCGCTCGGCATGCTCCGCGCCGGCCTGCGGCTGGAGGGGGAGCTGCTGGCGCTGGCCTGCGCCTCCCATTCGGGCGAGCCGTTCCACGTGGACGGCGTCAGGAAGATCCTCGCGGGCGCGGGGCTGGAGGAGTCGGCGCTGGGCTGCCCCGAGGACTATCCGGCCGACCGCACGGTGACCGAACGCGGGCGCGTCTACATGAACTGCTCCGGCAAGCACGCCGCCATGCTCGCCACCTGCGTGCTGAACGACTGGCCCACCGACTCCTACCTCGAGCCCAAGCACCCGCTCCAGCGCGCCATCCGCGAGACCGTGGAGGACCTGACGGGGGAGCGGGTCGCGGCCTCGGGGGTGGACGGCTGCGGGGCGCCGCTCTTCTTCGTCTCGATGCTGGGCGTGACCAAGGCGTTCAGGGCGTTCCCCAGGTCCTCGCCCGACTCGTACGAACGCAAGATCTTCGACGCCATGACCACCTACCCCGAATGGACCTCGGGCACCGACCGGCCGGAGGCCAGGCTCATGCGCGCGCTGCCCGGCCTCATGCTGAAGGCCGGTGCCGAGGCGTTCGACGCGTTCGCGTTCGAGGACGGGCGCGCGGGCACCGTCAAGATCGAGGACGGGTCGCAGCGCGCCCGCGTCCCCGCCACGGTCGCGGCCCTGCGCTCGCTGGGGCTGGACGCGCCCGAGCTGGCCGAGCTGGGCGCGCCGCAGGTGCTCGGCGGCGGCCGGCCGGTGGGTGAGCTCCGCCTGCGTTAGGGGGCGTCAGAGGGTGCGGAACTGGCGGGTGGCGGAGATGGCGCCCGAGGTCGTGGTGGTGAACGTACGCATCGACCCGGCGAACTTGGACAGGTCCCACTCCGCCGGCCCGTGGTACCAGTACAGGTTGTCGGCCTGGTGGCCGTTCCCGGTGACCGAGGCCACCACGCGCGACCAGTGCTCCACGCCGTCGAAGATCACCGCGTACGGCAGGTAGCGCGAGAACAGCTCCACCCTGTGCTGCTCGGGCACGTCGCCCAGCTCGCCGGAGAACAGGTACTTCCGGAAGCCCATGGTGTGCGCCAGCGCCGCCGAGCCCTTTGCCGTCTTGGCCGGCATGTACTGCCCGCCGACGGCCAGCGCGCCGCCCGCGATGATCAGGGCCAGGCCGAGCAGCCCGTACGTGGTGAACCAGGCCAGCGCCACCGTGGCCACCAGCCCGAGGCCGATGAGCACCACGCCGATCGTCGTCCACCTGGTGCGCTCGGTGTCGGGACGCCGGGCGAACCAGCCCTGCCTGACCACGTCGGCGTAGAGCGCGTCGCGCACCTTGCCCAGGTGGGCCGCGAACGAGCCGGACAGCTGCGACAGCAGCACCGCGTCGCGCCCGTCGAAAATGGCGTCGTACAGGGCGTGCTCGTAGGGCAGCAGCGCGTTGACGGGCGCGTTCGGCAGCCTGACCAGCATCCAGTCGGGCGCGTCGTACGCCTGCCGCGGCTGCTCGTCGATCCGCAGGTAGCCGCGGACCGCGAGATCCACGATCGTGGCGGTCACGTCGACCACGTCGGCCTGCTCGTCCACGAGCGTGCCGATCTGGCCGGGCCGCACCCCGTCGGGCGGGGAGAAGTGGCCGTTCTGCACCGGATCGACCGCGCCCTGCTCGTGGCCGGCGACCCTGGCGTCACGCCCGCGCGTCCAGTAGAGCAGGGCGAGGCCGCCGAGCAGCAGCACCAGCAGCCCCGCCAGGGCGCCGCCGGTGACGGTGTTCAGCGTGAAGGCGGCGGCCAGCGAGAAGCGCCTCTCCAGGATGGGGGCGCCGCCGCTGGAGCCCTTCGGGTATCCGACGACCACGGTCAGCGCCTGGCCGGAGGCGATGTTCTCCTGCTCGAAGTCGGCCTCGGTGGCCGAGTGGTCCATGGAGGCCGAGGTGCAGCCGATGGCCGAGGTCAGCTCCCCGGCGAAGCAGGACAGGTTCTGGACCTGCCCCGGGCCGTTCACCTTGACCGTGGCCTTGGCGACCTGCTGGTTCCAGCCGTTCACCGCGAACCAGCGCAGCTCCTCGACGCCGCCCGAGGTCGCCACCGCCCCCTTGACGTCGTACTCGACCGTGCCGTTCCCCTTCACGGTGAGCACGTCGCCTGCGAGGGTGCCGCCCTTGACGTTCGAGATCTGGTAGACGCGGTCGCTGCTGTCGTCGTACCGCGTCCTGGTGATGAACGTCCGCTTGAGCTCACCGGACGCCCCGCTGATCTTCTCGACCACGTGCAGGGTGCCGTTCTTGCCGAGGGTCATCGTCACCTCGTCCGTGATCCCGGCCACCGCTGCGTGCGCGGGAGCGGCGGTCAACGCCAGAGCGGTGGCTCCGAGCGCGGCGATCGTGAGTCTGGTACCCATGGCGGCAAATCGTATCGGTTCGTGACTGTCAGTCCAGCGTGATGCTGGTTGCGGCCCGCTGAACGCTCTCCGGCGCGGCGGGCCCGCCGGGGTTCTCGAGGGCGAGCGCCTGGTTCCGCGCGACGAACGGGCGCATGCGCTCCTCGTACCGGTCGAAGGCCGCCCTCGGGTCCCTGCCGAGCTCCTGCGCCAGCACGTACGCCCCCACGAGCGCCAGGCTCGTGCCCTGCCCCGACAGCGACGAGGCGCAGTAGCCCGCGTCCCCGATCAGCGCGACCCTGCCCTTCGACCAGCGCTCCATCTTGACCTGGGCCATGGCGTCGAAGTAGAAGTCGTCGGCCTGCCACATGGCCGCGAGCAGCTTGGGCACCTCCCAGCCCAGCCCCTCGCAGTGCTCCTGGACCAGGCGCTTCTGCTGCTCGACGTCGCGGTGGTCATAGGCGATCGGGCCCGCGCCGAAGCCCAGGTTGACCCGCATCACGGCGGCGTCCCGGTCGCTGAAGACGGCGCCGCCCGCGTCACCCTCGCGGAACCAGGTCTGCCAGCGGTCCAGGCCGAGGAAGTTGTCGGCGGTGAAGATGGAGACGTACATGCCGAGGTGGCTCAGGAACGGCTCCTCGGGGCCGAAGACGAGCCTGCGCACGTCGGAGTGGAGGCCGTCGGCGCCGAACACGTAGTCGTAGCGCTCCCGGCGGCCGCTCTCGAACGTCACGTCAACGCCGTCGCCGTCCTGGGCGAGGGCGGCGATCGAGTCGCCGTAGACGTATGCGGCGCCTTCGGTGGCAGCCGTGAGGATCGCGGTCAGGTCGTCACGCATGATCTCGAGGTCCGGGCTGTCGAACCGCCCGCCGCTGATCGTCTCCTCGTAGCTGCGCATGAGCTCGTTGCCCTCGCCGTCCACCATGG
Organism: Nonomuraea sp. NPDC050786; assembly: GCF_040654115.1. Classification (NCBI taxonomy): domain Bacteria; kingdom Bacillati; phylum Actinomycetota; class Actinomycetes; order Streptosporangiales; family Streptosporangiaceae; genus Nonomuraea; species Nonomuraea sp. NPDC050786. The sequence goes on along the minus strand of NZ_JBFAHJ010000001.1, from coordinate 164,136 downwards.
ACATGCCGCGCATGGTCGTCCGCAGCGCCCTGATCCGGTCGATGACGCCCATCTTCTCGACCACCGTCAGCGCGGCCCCCCTGATGTCGACGGCCTGGCCGCCCTTGCGCGGGGCCGGGGCCCGCTCGACGAGCGTCGTCTCGTATCCGTGCCGCCGCAGCCAGTAGGCCAGGACGGGGCCGCCGATGCTCGCGCCGGAGATGAGTGCCTTCATGATGTGCTCCTGTCTGTTGACGTCGTACGCTGAATGTACGTCGTACGGACAGCACGTCACAAGGGTATGATGGGCGGATCTGTACTAGTACAGGAGGCTCGCGTGACAGCGCCCTACGCCCGCATCGTCGCCGACATCAAGCGGCGCATAGCCGACGGCAAGCTGCGTCCGGGTGACCGGGTGCCCTCGACCAGGCAGCTCGCCAGGGACTGGCAGGTCGCGCTGGCCACCGCCGCCAAGGCGCTCGCGCTCCTGGCCCAGGAGGGGGTCGTGGTCGCGGAGCCCCGGGTGGGGACGGTCGTGGCGGAGCAGCGCGGGGGCCGGGCGGCCGCTCGCCATCCGGAAATTTCCGGAAGTGACATGACTCGCGAGCGCATCGTGCGGGCCGCCATCGAGATCGCCGACGCCGAGGGGCTCTCCGAGCTCACCATGCGCGGCGTCGCCGACCGGCTCGGCATGGCCACCATGTCCCTTTACCGGCACATAGGCGGCAAGGACGACCTGGTGCTGCTGATGATAGAGGCCGTCATCGACGAGTTCCCGCTGCCGGAGGAGCCCCCGGACGGCTGGCGGGCCAGGCTGGAGGCCTCGGCCCGCCTGCAGTGGGCGGGCTACCGCGCGCACCCCTGGATGGCCGGCGTCACGTCACTGACCAGGCCGCTGCCCTCGGCCAGCCTGATCAGGCACACGGAGTGGGTCATGGCGGCGCTGGCGGACACGAGGCTCGACGCCACGGCCAAGATGCACGTGCACACCCTGCTCTACAGCTACGTGCAGGGCATCGCCGCCAACATCGAGCTGGAGCGGCGGGCCCAGGCCGCCACGGGCATCACCGCCGACGAGTGGATGGCCGAGCAGGACGAGCACCTGCGCCGGATCACCGAGTCGGACGACTATCCCGCCTTCGCGAAGGTCGTCGACGAGCTGGCCGGCGACTTCGACCTCGACCTCGACCGGCTCTTCGAGTTCGGGCTCGGCCCGCTGCTCGACGGCCTGTCCAAGGTCATCGACTGACCCATCCCCCGAAGCACGGCTTCCCCACCCCGAAAGACGGCACCCGAAGTGCGGTCTCCCTCGCTCCTCCTCACCCGGAAAGGGAGCTCAGTCGGCGATCTGGATGCGCAGCCGCCGGAAACCGCGCCCCTTGCTCTCGATCTTGGCGACCTTGATGTGCCCGATCTGCTTGGTGGAGGCCACGTGGGTGCCGCCGTCGGCCTGGGTGTCGAGGCCCACGATGTCGACGATGCGCACGTCCTGCACGCTCTCCGGCACCAGGTTGGTGGCCGTGCGGATGATATCCGGGATCTCGAAGGCCTCCTTGCGGGGCAGCACGCGTACGTCGATGCGCCGGTCGGCGGCGATCTCGGCGTTGCACGCGTCCTCGACGGCCTCCTTGAACCCGGGAGGCACCTCCGGCAGGTTGAAGTCCATCCGGGCGCTGAGCTCGTCCATGTTGCCGCCGGTGACGAGGCAGCCGTAGTCCCTGAACACCACCCCGCACAGCACGTGGAGCCCCGAGTGCGTACGCATGAGGGCCGAGCGGCGCGCGTCGGCCACGGCCGCCCGGACCACGGTGCCCGCGGGCGGGATCGGGTCGCCCTCGGCCGGGATCAGGTACAGATCGTCGCCTTTGCGCGCTCCCACGATGCGGGTCTCCACGCCCTGCCAGATCAGCACCCCGTGATCCGCCGGCTGGCCGCCCCCACCTGGATAGAACGCCGACCTGCTCAGCACGATCCCGTCAGGCGTCGCGTCCAGCACGACGGCCTCGAAGTCGCGTAGGCCCTGGTCCGACAGTTCCAGCCGCTGGGTGCGCCCGTGCAGGTCGTTGGTCATACCGGCAGCCTAGTGCCCCGAGGCGATGACGTTCGTGGATGACGGCGCGATCACCAGGGGCCGTAGGGCCCGTTGTTGCCCCGGCCCATGCCCTTCACGGCCGGCTTGACGTCCACGATGTAGATCGTGGCGGCGATGACCGCCAGGATCGAGAAGAAGCCCACGGCGCTCAGGCCGATGAACTCGATGCCGCCGATGAAGAGGAAGGCACTGAGATAGCTCCACGCGCCCGCGGCGGAGAACAACGTCGCCAGCGCCAGGATCAGCAACCAGATGTTCTTCTGCAGCTTGCCCGCCGACACGAACGCGCCGGTCGGCACCCGGAGCGCGTGCACCAGCGAGTAGACCGACATGCCGAAGATGACGGCGGCGAGCACCAGGAAGAGGAGGTTGAGAACACCGTTGATCAAATTCATGTTGTTGGCTCCGCACAACGCCGCGATGAAATCGGCTTCAGCCTAATAGGCAGCCCCGACAGGCGGGCACCCGAAAGCGGAAAGGCCCGCCTCCCGAAAGAGGCGGACCTTCCATGAGATCAGGCCTTGGCCTTGGTGGTGCGGGGCTTCCTGACCGGCGTCACCGGCTTGGCGACGGGCGGCTCGGCGGCCTCGGACACCTCTTCGAGCTCGAGCGCGGCGGTGCCGCTCGCCTTGCTGACGACCTTGCGGCCGCGCGTGGCGAAGTCCTCGTAGACCTCGGTGGCCCTGGTGGTGATCTGGTCGGCGTACTCGCGGGCCTTCTCGGGGAAGTCCTTGGCGATGCCCTCGGCCTTGTCGGCGTAAGCGCGGGCGCGCACCGGGAGCTCCTTGGCCAGCTCGGAGCGGCGCGACTGCAGCTTCTGCAGCTGCTCGGGCAGCTCACGCAGCTTCTCCACGGCGTAGTCGCCGACGCCCGCGACGGCGTAGAACGGCTTGGACTCGGTGAGCTTCTTTACCTCGGTTGCGAGCGTCATGGGTTAACCTTCCTTGGTTTCCTGGGTGACGTTGCCGTTGCCGGAGGGCGCCGCAAAGGGCTCAAGAGCGGCGAGAAACTCCTCCGGCAGCGGTTCGTCGTCCGTGGCGGAGTCGCGCCGAGGGTGAGCATTCTGGGAGGTCTGCTCGCCTTCGGCGCGGTTCTCCTTGCGGAACGACTCATAGATATCAATCAGCACCTGGCGTTGCCGCTCGGTGAGATTCGTGTCGGCCCTTATTGCCGTGATGACGTCACTTGGCGGCTCGCGGTCCTCGATGAGGCCCGCCTGCACATAGAGCGCCTGCGAGGAGATGCGCAGACCCTTGGCGATCTGGTTGAGGATCTCCGCGCTCGGCTTGCGCAGCCCGCGCTCGATCTGGCTCAGGTAGGGGTTGGAGACCCCTGCCGCCGCCGCAAGCTGGCGCAGCGAGATCTTCGCCTGCTGCCGCTGCTCGCGGATGTATTCGCCGATCGAACCGACCTTGGGTAGTGCCATGCCCATAGTCTGCCTCATCCTGCTTGCAGTTGCAAGCAGGATGGCTAACACCAGCAAGCGTCAGAGCTGGAGAAACCAGAGGAAGGGCGTCGTGGTGACCAATCCCACAGAGAGCGCGATGTATGCGTAGCGCGCCGACGTGGCCAGCTCAGGACCCGGCTTGATCAGGCGGTCGACCCTGGCCATGACGTTCTGGGCGTGCACGCCGATCATGCCGTGGGGCGTCGGCATGGCGCCCGCCGTACCGAACCTGAGCAGTGCCGTCGCCAGCCTGCGCGGCGAGCAGTAGCGCCGGGCGCGGTCGTCGGCGGCCATCTCGATGAGCAGCTCCACCTGCGCCTGCGCGTCGGCCACCACCTTGGACCAGGGCAGCGCCCTGCGCAGCGCGGCGAACGGCAGCAGCACCAGGTCGTGCCGCTCGCGTACATGCGCGGCCTCGTGCGCGAGCACGGCCTCCAGCTCGTCCTCGGACAGCAGCTTGAGCGCGCCCTCGCTCACCACGACCTGCGAGCGCAGGCCCGGCACGCAGTACGCGGCGGCGCCGGGGTGGTCGAGCACCCGCACGCCGGGCACGCCGGGATCGTCGTGGGAGATCAGGGCGAGCAGCATGCGGTGCCGCCGCCGCGCCCGAAGCGCCTGCACGCCGGCCGTGAGGAGCACCGCGATCAGCACGGTCAGCGCGGTGAGCCCCGCGATGAGGGCCAGCACGTGCAGCGGGTCCCACGCCTCCGAAGGCGTCTCTCCCTGCGCGAACGCGACCAGCCCCGGCAGCACCCCCACGCCGTACGGCTGGAGCGCGTAGGCGAGCATGGCGCCGGTGGTGGCCAGGCCCCAGGCCACGCCCAGGGACTGCCAGACGATGATGGCCAGCCGCGGAGCCCGTGAGGTCCACCGGGCCGAGGTGAAACGCCAGGAGCCGACCGCGCACGCCGTGGCGAGCGCTGCCAGCACCGCTGCCGTGATCACTCTTCCTCCAGCTCCGTAAGGGCTCTGAGCAGGATCTCCGCCTCGGGCCCTGACACGGCCTGGGCGAAGCGGGTCAGGGCGGCCGATCGGTCGCCCGTCATGTCCAAGGCTTCAAGCATAAGCTCGGCGATGTACGCGTCGCGGCTTTCGGCCGGTTCATATCTCCATGCGCGCCCGTCACGGGTGCGCTCAAGGAAGCCCTTACGGGTGAGGCGGTCGAGCACGGTCATCACCGTGGTGGGGGCAAGGTCGCGGTCGGCGATGAGCCGGCCGACTTCGCGGGCGGTCAGCGGGCTGTTCTCCGCCCAGAGGATGTCCATGATGCTGCGCTCAAGCTCGCCAAGACCCTTCACGTCCTTCAGGGTAGCTCTACAACCTGTCGAGCTGGCATTCGGGGCGTGTGAACCCCGCCACGTCGGCTGAACCCTCCTCCGGCGCCCCGCGTATCTCCAGGCATGCGTTGGAGCACGGCAACTATGGCGCTGCTCGGCCTCGTGCTGGCGGCGGGATGCGCCGCGGCGGCGGACACGTCGGCGGGCACGTCGGCGGGGACATCGGCGGGGACATCGGCGGGCACATCGGCGGGCACATCGGCGGACCACGTCAAGGCGGACGTGGTCTTCAGCCAGGAGATGATCGCCCACCACCAGCAGACGATCCAGCTGGCCGAGGTGGCGGCGGAACGGGGCAAAAGCTCGTACGTCCGCGAGCTGAGCAAGAAGCTCATCCCCGAGGAGAAGGCGGACATCGAGATGATGTCGTCGTGGCTGCGCTCCTGGCGGGAGCCGCTGCCGCCGGAGCCGACCGCCCGGATGGGCTCGGAGCTGAAGGCCGGGGCCGAGTTCGACCGGCAGTGGCTGAAGGCGCTCTCCGGGCACCTGGAGCACGGGGTCATGATGGCCGAAGAGGTGCGCAAGGCGGGCCGGCACGGGCCCACGCTGGAGCTGGCCGGCAAGGTCATCCAGGCGCAGAAGGCCGAGCTGGCCGAGATCGCCGAGCGCGCGGGCTGAAACCATGGCCAGGACGTATCCGATCGAGCGCGCGGCCACTCCGATCGAGCGCGCGGCCACGGCAAGGGCCTTCCCGTTCAGGGCGGTCCCGGTCTACGCGGGTGCGGCGGTGGCCGCGGGTGCCGTGGTGCTCCTCGCCGTCCTGCGGTTCGGCGGGGCCGTGCGGCCGGAGATCCCCGGGCTGCCCACCGCGGGGCCGGTCACCGCGTGGGGCCTGCCGCTGGCCCGCTTCTGCTACGACCTGTGCGCGGTCGGCTGCGTCGGCACGCTCACGGCGGCCCTCCTGGCCCCCGCCGCCGCGCCCGAGTCGGCGGCCTGCCGGCGCGCGGCGGGGCGGTGGGCACTGGGCTGGGCGCTGTTCACCGCGCTCAGCTACGTCCTGACCCTGTCGAACCTCATCCCGCTGCCCGTCGGGGACCTGCTCGCCGCTCCCGACCTGCTGGAGTTCGGCACGTCCATCCCGCAGACCCAGGCCCTGCTCGTGGTCCTGGCCGCCACGGTGGTCGCGGCGGCCCGGCTGCCGGCGGGGATCCGGCTGGGGGCCGCCGTGTTCGGGCTGCTGCCGCCGGCCTACGTGGGGCACGCCGCCTCCGCGGGCGATCACGACATCGCCGTCTCCGCCCTGATGTCGCACCTGGTGCCGGTCTCGGTGTGGATCGGCGGGCTGGCCGCGGTGCTCATCCATTTCCGCCGCTCCGACCACCTGGCCGTGGTGCTGCCCCGGTTCAGCACGCTCGCGCTGTGCTGCTTCGCGGCGGTGGCCGTCTCCGGCGTGGCCGGCGCGTGGGTACGGCTCAGCGCGCCCTCCGACCTCTGGCGGAGCGACTACGGGCTGCTCCTCCTGGCCAAGGTCGCCGTGCTCGCGATCCTCGGCCTGTTCGGCCGGCGCCACCGCCGCCGCACGGTCGTGGGCGTCGCCGACCGCACGGTACGCCGGACCTTCGTCCGGCTGGCGGCCGGAGAGGTGGCCGTGATGGTGGCGGCCATCGGGCTGGCCGTCGGCCTGTCGCGTACCCCGCCGCCTCCGGGCAGCGGCGGCGGCCACGGGCAACTCGCGCTGGAGTACGCGCTCGCCCCCTTCACCCCCGGAGCGCTGATCACCGAGGTCCGCCTGGACCCGACCGTCCTGCTGCTCCTGGCACTGCCCGCGGCGGCGTACGTCGTGGGCGCCCGCAGGGCCGCTCCGTGGCCGGCCGGCCACGCGCTCGCCTGGCACGCGGGTCTGGCGCTGGCGGCGTGGGCGCTGCTCGGCGGGGCGGGGAGCTACTCGCGGGCGATGCTGCCGGCGCAGGCGCTCCAGCACACCGTGCTCACCGTCGTCGCCCCGCTCCTGCTCAGCCTGGGCGCCCCGCTCACCCTCGCCGCCAGGGCCTTCCGGCGCGACCGCACCGGCCCCCGGCTGCTCGCCCGTCCCGTCCTGCTGGCGGCCGCCTACCCCGTCTCCTTCCTCCTCCTGTACGGCACCCCCTGGCTTCCCTGGTCCCTGTCCGGCTACGCCCCCCACCTCGTGACCGAGTTGCTCTTCCTCGGCATCGGCTTCCTCGTGTTCCGGGTGGTGGCAGCCGTGGACCCGCTGCCCGGCCCGGTCCCGTGGGCCGACCGCGCCCGGCTGCTGGGCGTCGTGACCGCGGTCCACCTCGCCCTCGGCGCTTTCCTGCTGCTCGGGCCCCCGGTGGCGGCCGACTGGCTCTCCCTCGTGGCCCCTCCCGGAGCGCCCGGCGTCCTCGCCGGCCAGCGCCTGGCCGGGGCCGTGTCCATGCTCCTCCCGCTGCCGGCGCTCGCCCTGCTGGCCGTACGCATGCGCCCGGTGCCGGCACGGGAGGGACGATGATGGCAGGCTTGGTGCGATGGAGATCACGCTGGTGCGCGGCGACATCACCGAGCAGCGCGCGGACGCCGTCGTCAACGCCGCCAACTCCTCCCTCATGGGCGGCGGAGGAGTGGACGGCGCGATTCACCGCCGCGGCGGGCCGGAGATCCTGGAGGAGTGCAGGCGGCTGCGCGCCGGTCACTACGGAACGGGCCTGCCCACTGGACAGGCGGTGGCCACGACGGCCGGGCGGCTGCCCGCGAGGTGGGTGATCCACACGGTCGGGCCCGTCTACTCCAAGTCGGAGGACCGCTCGGAGCTGCTGGCCTCCTGCTATCGGGAGTCGCTGCGGGTGGCCGACGCGCTGGGGGCCAGATCGGTGGCCTTTCCCGCGATCTCGACCGGCATCTACGGCTGGCCCATGGACGACGCCGCGCGGATCGCGCTCGACGCGGTGCGGCAGGCGGACACGTCCGTGGCGGACGTCCGTTTCGTGCTGTTCGACAGCGCAGCCTACGCCGCGTTCGAGGCCCGCCTCTGACAGGCGCGGCGCTTCAGCAGGGATGCCCGCCTCTGACAGCCGTGGCTCAGTCGTCGCTCAGTCGTCGCTCTTCAGCGGGGATCCACGGCCGACCACGGGAGGGTCAGCTCGCCGAGCCGCCAGCGGGCCGGGCCACCCAGCGGCGGGAGCACGGGCACCGGCCACGACGTGGACAGCACCCGCACGGAGGCCAGCCACCGCTGCCGCAGCCCATGAACCCCGTAGGGCGCGCTCATCGCCCAGGCGTGGTCGAAGTCGCTCAGGAACGCATGAATCCGCTCACCGGGCACGTTCCGGTGGATGAGGGTCTTCGGCAGGCGGTCGGCCAGGTCCGAAGGCCGCTCGAAAGCGTCGAAACGCGCCGAGAACGTGATCGTCCGGGGGCCTTCCGGCGACAGCCCCACCCAGATCGCCCGCCGCCCGTTCTCGGACGACGTCCCCTCGACCAGGACGCCGCCCGGCGCCAGCCCGCTCCTGAGCACGTCCCAGTAGTGCCACGCCTCGGCCTCGCCGTACTGCCTGAGGACGTTGAAGGCCCGCACCAGCGTCGGCGGGCGCGAGACGGGCAGCTCGAAGCCGCCCAGCCGGAAGCTCAACCCCTCCCTCTCGTACGGCTTCGCCACCGCCACCCTGGCCGGATCGATCTCGATCCCGACCACCTCGACCCCCGGTGCCACCCTGCGCAGCCGGGTGAACAGCTCCAGCGTCGTGGCGTGCGACGCGCCGTACCCGAGATCCACCACGAGCGGCCGGTCCGCCGCCCGCAGCAGCCCGCCGTGCACGGCGACGACCCACCGGTCGGAGCGGCGCAGCCGGTTGTGCCCGGTCGTGCCCCGGGTGACCGTGCCGACCGGTGACGACACCCGCCCTGTCCGGCGCCGCCCGCCACCGGCTCTAGCCACCGACGCGGTGCACCTTGTGCTGCGCGGCCTGGGCTCTCGGGCGGATGACCATGCGGTCGATGTTCACGTGGGCGGGGCGGGTCACGCACCAGGCGATCGCGTCTGCCACGTCATCGGAGCTCAGCGGGTCGGGCACGCCCGCGTAGACCTTCGCGGCGGCCGCCTCGTCGCCGCGGAACCGGGTGACCGCGAACCCCTCGCTCTGCACCATGCCCGGCGCGATCTCCACGACCCGCACCGGCTGCCCGACCAGCTCCAGGCGGAGCGTCTCGACCATCGAGGTCTGGGCGTGCTTGGCCGCGCAGTAGCCGCCCCCGCCCTCGTACGACACCAGGCCCGCCGTCGAAGTGATCATCACGAGCACGCCGTCGCCCGACTCGACGAGCTTGGGGACGAGCGCCTGGGTCATGCGCAGGGAGCCGAGCACGTTGACGTCGTACATGCGCTGCCAGTCGTCCAGCCGCCCCTCCGCCACCGATTCCAGGCCGAGGGCGCCGCCGGCGTTGTTGATCAGCACGTCGCAGCGGTCGAGCGAGTCCACCAGCGCGTCGACCGACTCCTGCGAGGTCACGTCCAGCGTCACAGGTCTGATCGACGCCACGTCAGCGGCCAGCTTCTCCAGCCGCTCGCGCCTGCGCGCGCCCGCCACCACCTCGTAACCCTCGGCGGCGAGCCGCCGCGCGGTCGCCTCGCCGATCCCACTGCTCGCCCCGGTCACCACAGCCGTTCTCCGCATGCCCCTCATCCTGCCAGGCGCCCGCCCTCACTCCATGCCCGCCTCAGGCGCCCTGGGCCCTTCACCTCCTCGGCGCGACGGTCCGGCTCTACGGCCGTCCTGAACACCGAGTTATGACCCAATGTCGGGAATGTCGCAAAAATCTCGATGGTTGTACTCACCTTGGAGGTGGTGTGGCGTGAGGCGACGACGGGTGAGCCGGGTCGCGACCATCAGCATGCACACATCGCCCCTGGACCAGCCCGGAACGGGCGACGCCGGGGGCATGAACGTGTACATCGTCGAGTCCGCCAAACGGCTCGCTCAGCTCGGCGTGGAGGTGGAGATCTTCACCCGGGCCACCGCCCGCGACCTTCCGCCCGTGGCCGAGCTCGCCCCGGGCGTCCTCGTACGGCACCTCACCGCGGGCCCGTACGAGGAGATGGACAGGAGCGAGCTCCCGAGCCAGCTCTGCGCGTTCCTGTCCGAGGTGCTGCGCACCGAGGCCATGTACGACCCCGGCCGCTACGACGTCATCCACTCCCACTACTGGCTGTCCGGCCAGGTCGGCTGGCTGGCCAAGGAGCGCTGGGGCGTGCCGCTCGTGCACACCATGCACACCATGGCCAAGGTCAAGAACCTCCTCCTCGCCCAGGGCGACAAGCCGGAGCCCCAGGCCCGCGTGGTCGGCGAGCAGCAGGTCGTGGACATCGCCGACCGCCTCGTGGCCAACACCGTCGACGAGGCGCGCGAGCTCATCGAGCTGTACCGCGCCGACGAGCAGCGCGTCGCCGTCGTGAACCCGGGCGTCAACCTGACCGTCTTCCAGCCCGCCTCGCAAGGCGCCGCCCGACGCCGGCTCGGACTGCCTCAGGACGCCCACGTGCTCCTCTTCGTCGGCCGCATCCAGCCGCTCAAGGCCCCGGACGTCCTGCTCCGCGCCGCCTCCCGGATGCTCATCGACGACCCGTCGCTCCGTGACCGCCTGGTCGTGGCCTGCGTCGGCGGCCCGTCGGGCAACGGCCTGGCCAGGCCGTCCCTCCTCGCCGAGATGGCCACAGAACTCGGCATCCCGGACGTCGTCCGCCTCGTGCCCCCGGCCCCGCAGGAGGAACTGGCCGACTGGTACCGGGCGGCCTCGGTGACGGTCGTGCCCTCGTACAGCGAGTCGTTCGGCCTCGTCGCGCTGGAGTCGCAGGCGTGCGGCACGCCCGTCGTGGCCGCCGCCGTGGGCGGGCTGCGCACCGCCGTACGGGACGGTGTCTCCGGGCTGCTCGTGGACGGCCACGACCCGGCGGACTGGGCGCGGGCGCTGCGCCGCTTCGTCACCTCGCCGCGCTGGCGCGACTCGCTGGCGGCGGGCGCCCGCACGCATGCGGCCGCGTTCGGCTGGCAGGCGACCGCGACCCGGCTGACGGAGGTGTACGCGGCCGCCGCCGCGCATATGCACAAGAAGCCCGTCGCCCTGAACTTCTAGCTCCGTACTTTTGTTCTGGCGGCCTCTATCCTGGTCGGCATGCGCGATGTCGTCGAAGCCGCGCTCAAGGCCGCGGACGTCTCCTACGACGAGCCGCGGCCGGGGGCGTTCCTGGTCAAACTGCCCGGCCAGCACAAGCTCGCCACCATGACCTGGTTGATCGTGGGGGAGCAGGCGCTGCACGTCGAGGCGTTCTTCTGCCGCCAGCCCGACGAGAACCACACCGAGTTCTACCGCTGGCTGCTCGGCAAGAACGGCTCGATGTACGGGGTGCACTTCTCGCTCGACCCCGTCGGGGACGTCTACCTGGTGGGACGGGTGCCGCTGGCCGCCATCACGCAGGACGAGGTGGACCGGCTGCTGGGGTGCGTGCTGACCTACTCCGACGACTGGTTCGACCGGGCGCTGGAGCTCGGCTTCGCGTCCTCGATCAGGCGGGAGTGGGAGTGGCGGGCCAAGCGGGGCGAGTCGCTCGCCAACCTGCAGGCGTTCGCCCGCTTCGCCGACCCCCAGCGTTGACGATTGATCCACAGAACCGCCCCCGACTCCGGTAACCATAGGATTGGCGACATGGCGACTTTGGTGCTGCTTAGGCACGGCGAGAGTGACTGGAACGCGAAGGGCCTGTTCACCGGCTGGGTGGACGTGACCCTCTCGGCCAAGGGCGAGGACGAGGCCCGCCGCGGCGGCAAGCTCCTCCAGGACAGCGGGCTGCGCCCGGACGTCGTCCACACCAGCCTGCTCACCAGGGCCATCCAGACGGCCCAGCTGGCGCTGGGTGAGGCCGACCTGGCCTGGCTGCCGGTCAAGCGCAGCTGGCGCCTCAACGAGCGCCACTACGGCGCCCTCCAGGGCAAGAACAAGGCGCAGACGCGCGAGGAGTTCGGCGACGAGCAGTTCATGCTCTGGCGCCGCTCGTACGACGTGCCGCCGCCCCCGATCGCGGACGGCGACGAATACTCCCAGGCCGGCGACCCCCGCTACGCCCTGCTCCCCTCGGAGCTGATGCCCCGTACGGAGTGCCTCAAGGACGTGGTCGACCGCATGCTCCCGTACTGGTACGACGAGATCGTCCCCGACCTGGCGGCGGGCCGCACGGTCCTGGTGGCGGCCCACGGCAACTCCTTGAGGGCCCTGGTCAAGCACCTGGACGGCATCGGCGACGAGGAGATCGCGGGGCTCAACATCCCGACGGGCATTCCGCTGCTGTACGAGCTGGACGCGGACTTCCAGCCTCGGCGGCCCGGCGGCGAATACCTGGACCCGGATGCCGCCAAGGCCGCCATCGAGGCCGTGGCCAACCAGGGCCGCTGACCCCAAAAGCACGGCCTTCCCCTATCGTCCGCGCCTCGGCCCGAGATCGTGACGCCCTCGGGCCCGGCGAGGCCGTCCGTATCGGGATGCCGGGCTCCCGGCCTCCCGTTGCCGTTGATCGGCAGGAGGGGACGGTCCTCACCCGGTCGTCACGCGGATCGCGACGTCGAGGAGGAGGGCGTGGATCTCGTCAGGGCACTGCGACATGACGTTGTGCCCGAAGGGCAGGGAGTGGACGGTCCAGGACGGTTCGGCGCTCAGCCGGTCGCGGAACTGGGTGAACGGGGTGCCCTCGTACGCGCTCATGTAGACGTAGTGGCGGTGTTCGATCTTGTCGGACGCGCCGGTGAGCGCGATGCTCTGGAGCATGGTGGCGAGGGGCTGTGACGTCACGCGCGGCTCGGTGAGGAACGGCGGCGGGGCCATCGAGAAGCCGTCCGCGCCGACGCCCGCCACATAGCGGTCGCGCCAGACCTGCGGGCTCAGCGTCCACACCGAATCGCCGTCCTGCGGGACGAAGGCGTCCAGATAGACGAGCGCGCGAACGCGTCCGGAGTCGGCCAGCCGGTCGGCCGCGCCGGTGATGACCATGCCACCGTAGCTGTGCGCCACGAGGACGACGTCCGTCAGGTCCGCGTACTCGATGACGTTCACCACGTCCTGGATGTGGGTGTCCAGGTTGACCGTTCCGGACGACAGGTGCACCCGCTCCCCGACGCCGGTGAGCTCCGCCGCGCGGGCGTCGTGCCCCTCGGCAACGAGCCGTCGCGCCAGCGGCTCGAACCACCATGCGCCGTGAAAAGCCCCGGGCACCAGCACGAACGTCGCCATGACCATCTCTCCTTCACTCATCTGGAGCCATCTTGACGGATGCGAGAAGTAGAAGACAAACAGCTGGTTCTTCTGAAATCGATAACTAGTGCTTATAGCTGCGGCGCGCACATCCTGGCGTCGAGCGGCCCCCGGTCAGGGTGGCTCCATGGAACCGGCCGGAACGACGAGCCTCAATTGCTGCTCGGCGGCCGGCTTCCCCAGGAGCGACCCGATCCGCTCTGCTCCCTGTACTGCTTCGCCTTGGCCACGCAGTCAGGGCAGATCGGCTCGTCAACCGACCTGGCCACGGCTTCCGGCTTGGCCGGGCGAAGAGAGCCCAGGACCGTGATCCCGGGCGGCATGCGGGTCTCGGGATCGATCAGGACGGTCATGACCTCTTTAGGGTCGAAGGCGAATGTGCGCTTGCACGCATAGCACCGGCCGGTCTTCTCGGCGTGGTCGCTCATCTGTGTCGTCCCTCCCTTGCCAGGAAGGTACCTGTCTCGTGAGTGGTCTGAGGATCAGCTGGCCCTGGCCGCTCGGTGGACCGGCACGGCTTCCCTCGCCAGACCCGGGGCGTCCGCGATCTCCTGTTCGCGATCGGGATCCGCCATTGGATGCGGAGAGGACCCAGGACAGGGCGCGTCTCACCTGCGAAGACCGCGCCTTTCGGGGGTTGGAGGGGGCGGCAAGCCCCCTGGGAGGCGCTGTCTGGAACCCCGGGCGCGAAGCGCCGGTCGGGTGGAAGGCCGTGCTTCTCAGCTGGGACGGGACCCCGTGACCAGGTAGACGACGTCGGCGGCCACCCGCACCGCGTGATCCGCGTACCGCTCGTAGTAGCGCCCGATCAACGTGATGTCGATCGCCGGCTCGACACCGTGCTCCCAGTCCTTGGACAGGATGTTCCTGAACAGCCTCCGGTGCAGCCGGTCCATCGCGTCGTCGTCCTGGTCCAGCTCCAGGGCCAGGTCCACGTCCCGCGAAGCGATGCAGCTGCCGGTCTTGGTGACGAGGTTCTCCGCGATCTGCCCCATCTCCAGGATCGTCGAGCGCACCTCGGCCGGGATCGCCGACTCAGGGTGGCGGAGCCGGGCCACCTTGGCCACGTGGACGGCGAGGTCGCCCATGCGTTCCAGGTCGGTGCCCATGCGCAGCGCCGTGATGACCATCCGCAGGTCCACCGCCACCGGCTGCTGCCTGGCCATCAGGTCGAAGATCGAGCTCTCGACCTCGGCGAAGATGGCGTTCACTTCCTCGTCCCGGGAAATGACGCTCTCGGCCAGCTGGAGGTCCGAGTCGAGCAGGGCCGTCGTGGCTCGTGAAATGGCCGAACGGACGAGCCTGGTCATCTCGACCAGCTTGTCGGTCAGTGAATCGAGTTCCTCATGGTACGCGTCGCGCATGTGGCCACCGTACGTGCCCGCTGATGAACGAACCTCTACCGCCAGATGAACTTTCCAGGAAAGGCCGTTCATCAGCTGATCAGGGGGGTTATGCCTGGGAAAACGCCACCTACCATCGGAGATATGAGTGAGATGGCCATGAGCTTCGCAGCCCTGGCCGGGTTCGTCGTGGGCGCCCTGGCGGTCCTGTTCTACCGAAACCAGATCGAGGCTCCCAGGCGTGCCGGAGGGCCGGACCCGGTCGAGAGCGGTGCGGCGCTGCCGCAGGGCGTGGCATCCGTGCTGGCCGTGCTGCCCTCGTCCGCCGTGGTGCTCGACGCGCACGACAAGGTGCTGCGCGCGAGCTCGGCCGCGCGGGCGTTCGGGCTGGTCAAGGGTGACCGGCTGATGGCCGCCGAGTTGCTGGCGCTGGCCAGGCAGGTACGCAGGGACGGCGAGATCCGCGAGAGCGAGATCGACGTCGCCGGCCACAAATTCGGCCAGGAGACCACCAACTTCGCCGTGCGCGTGGCCCCGCTCGGCTCCCACGGTCTGGTGCTGGTGCTCGCCGAGGACCAGACCGAGCGGCGCAGGGTCGAGGCCGTACGCCGTGACTTCGTCGCGAACGTCAGCCACGAGCTGAAGACCCCCGTCGGCGCGATGAGCCTGCTGGCCGAGACCATCCAGGACGCCGCCGACGACCCCGAGGCGGTCGGCCGCTTCGCCGGGCGGATGCAGCACGAGGCCGCCCGCCTCAACTACCTCATCCAGGACTTGATCACACTCAGCAGGATCCAGGGCGCCGAGCCCATCCCCACCCCTGGCCAGGTCTCGATCGACGAGGCCGTCCACGACGCCATCGACCACTGCAACACCAAGGCCGCCGCCAAGGACATCGCGCTCGTCACGGGGGGCGTCGAGGGCCTGCGCGTCTGGGGCGACGACGAGCTGCTTGTCACCGCCCTGCGCAACCTCATCGACAACGCCGTCGCGTACAGCCCCGACCACACGAGGGTCGTGGTCAGCGTGCGGCCGGCGGGCGACTCGGTGGAGATCAGCGTCAGCGACCAGGGCATCGGCATCCCCGAGGAGGCGCTCGAGCGGATCTTCGAGCGCTTCTTCCGCGTCGACGCGGCCAGGTCACGCGCGACCGGGGGCACGGGCCTCGGCCTGGCCATCGTCAAGCACGTCGCCGCCGCGCACGCCGGCGAGGTGTCAGTCTGGAGCAAGGAAGGCTCCGGCTCCACCTTCACCCTCCGCCTGCCCGCCTTCGGCGGCACGGCGGTGGCAGTACCACCCTCGATTCCCCTGGAGACAGCTAAATGACACGCGTACTCGTCGTCGAGGACGAGGAGTCCTTCTCCGACGCCCTGTCCTACATGCTCCGGAAAGAGGGCTTCGAGGTGTCGGTCGCCGCGACCGGGCCCGAGGCGCTCGACACGTTCGACCGCAACGGCGCCGATCTGGTGCTGCTGGACCTGATGCTGCCGGGTCTGCCCGGCACGGAGGTGTGCCGCTCCCTCAGGCAGCGCTCCAAGGTGCCGGTCATCATGCTGACGGCCAAGGACAGCGAGATCGACAAGGTGGTGGGCCTCGAGCTGGGCGCCGATGACTACGTCACCAAGCCGTTCTCCTCGCGCGAGCTGGTGGCCCGTATCCGCGCGGTGCTGCGCCGTCAGGGCGACGTGATGGAGGAGCTGGAGACCGCGGTGCTGGCCGTGGGCCCGGTGCGCATGGACGTGGACAGGCACGTCGTCGCCGTACGCGGTGAGCAGGTGCAGCTGCCGCTGAAGGAGTTCGAGCTCCTGGAGGTGCTGTTGCGCAACGCGGGGCGTGTCCTGACCCGGGGGCAGCTCATCGACCGCGTCTGGGGCGCCGACTACGTGGGCGACACCAAGACCCTCGACGTCCACGTCAAGCGCCTGCGCGCCAAGATCGAGTCTGACCCGTCCAACCCGCGCTGCATCCTCACCGTGCGGGGCCTGGGCTACAAGTTCGACGCCACCGAGGAATGAGAGAACCCTTGTTCCGGTACGGGTTGCGTACCGGAACAAGGGTTCTGGCGTGTCAGTGGGCTTCTTCGGAAGCGCTGGCGGAAGGCGTCGGCGTGGGGGTGGCGGCCGGCGTGGCGTTGGGGGCCGCGGGGTAGTCCTTGAACTCACGGCTGCGCGTGACCACAGGGACGTTCAGGGACACGATCCCGGCGTTGGCGAACTGGAGGTCCAACTTGATGCTCTCGCCGCCCCTGAGGCTCTTGGGGATCGCCTCGAGCATGATCTGAGGGGTGGGCTTGCCGGTGTTCACCAGCTGGTTGCTCGGGAGCTGGATCGGGGCCGTGACCTTCGCCGTCCCCATGCTGCCCGCGTTGACCGCCTCGAGGGTGTCGGGCGTGTTGGCGGTGTTGAGGATGTTCAGGTAGATCGGGGCCGAGCCGCGCCAGGCGAGCTGCGCACCGGAGTCGGGGCCGAGGATGAACGCCTGGGGAATCTGAATGCCGCGCGTGCCGTAAGCACCGTTCTGGATCAGTACCCCTGCCTCGTTGGGCGCGTACGGCTTGTTGGTGTTGGCGTCGAATCCTGCCCCGCAGCCCGCGAGCACGGGGGCTGCCAAGAACGCGGCGGCTACGACAATCCAGCGACGGCTGGTCACGGGCGGGTTCTCCTTGGTCTTGCGGAGGGCTCTCGCATGCGCTATGCGGAGGTGGCACGCATGCGTGATGTGCAGCGCCCACCATATCCACCCCAATCCATGGTCATATCCACACCCCTGCAGGTCATTCGCTATGTCCGCAAATGCGATTCATAGAGTTGAGCGCTTGTCAAGCCCTAATATGAGGCCTTGACCTGCAGTTATGATGATTTCACTGTTCCGGGAGGCTGTGGATGCGTGGTACCCTGGAGTACAGCGGAAGGGGTACTTGTCACATGACTTTCCAGGTCGGCGACACTGTCGTCTACCCCCACCATGGGGCTGCTCGGATCGAAGCAATCACGAAGCGATCCATCAAGGGTGAGGAAAAGACCTACCTGGTGCTCAAGGTCGACAAGGGCGACCTTACCGTCCAGGTGCCAGCCGAAAACGCAGAACTCGTCGGTGTGCGCGATGTTGTCGGCCAAGAGGGCCTTGAGCGGGTTTTCGATGTCCTGCGTATGCCGCACACGGAAGAGCCCACCAACTGGTCTCGTCGCTACAAGGCCAATCTGGAGAAGCTCGCCTCCGGCGATGTGAACAAGGTCGCCGAGGTGGTTCGGGACCTGTGGCGGAGAGACCGCGAGCGCGGGCTGTCCGCAGGCGAGAAGCGCATGCTCGCCAAGGCACGCCAGATTCTGGTCAGCGAGCTCGCCCTGGCGGAGAAGACCAACGAGGACAAGGCTGAGGCCCTGCTCGACGAGGTTCTCAACTCCTGAACACACATCTTCCACGGGTGGGCGTCGGAGTCGACGTCCACCCGTTCGCTTCAGGAGCCTCGGGGCGGGAGCTCAACCTCGCCGGCCTGCACTGGCCGGGCGAGACCGGGCTCGAGGGCCATTCGGACGGCGACGCGGCCGCGCACGCCGCGTGTGACGCGCTGCTGTCGGCCGCCGGTCTGGGCGATCTCGGGCAGCTGTTCGGGACCGCCGATCCACGATGGGCGGGCGCCTCGGGCGTCGCGCTGCTGGAAGAGACCGCGCGCCAGGTGCGTGCCGCGGGCTACGAGATCGGCAATGTGGCCATCCAGGTGATCGGCAACCGGCCCAGGCTCGCGCCGCGCCGTACGGAGGCCGAGAAGGCGCTCAGCGCCGCCGTGGGCGCGCCTGTGAGCGTGTCGGCCACCACCACTGACGGGCTCGGCCTGACGGGGCGCGGAGAGGGCATCGCGGCCTTCGCGACGGCCCTGGTGGTCAACCTTTCCTGAACGCCGGGCGTCTTTACGTACGGATGCGTGAGGGTGTCCCGGCGGGCCGTCGTCCGGCCCGCTGAATCCGGAGGCGGCGGTTCGTCACTGGCGCGGTACGGGCCGCCGCCTTCCTCTGGTTGCTTGCCTGCTCAGAGGGTAGATGTCCCACCAAGACATGTGAACGTCTCGGGGGGAGCTACACATGATCGGAGCGATCGTTTCCGCAGTAGTCATCGGCGCGATCGTCGGTGCCCTCGCCAGGTTGATCGTGCCTGGCAAGCAGAACATGTCCATCGGCCTGACGCTCATCGTCGGCATCGTGGCCGCTCTGCTCGGCACGCTGATCGCCCAGGCGACCGGGGTGGCCGACACGCGCGGGATCGACTGGATCGAGCACATACTTCAGCTCGTGCTGGCGGTCATCGGCGTGCTCCTCGTGACGCGCATGGGCCCCGGACGCACCGGCCGTACTCGCGGAACACCCACTTGACCTGCGCATTCTTCAATTCTGCGCATAATCCCGGTAGATCGGGTAGCGACCTCCCCGTGAGAGTGAACCGTTCACTCTCGCGGGGAGGTTTCGAGTCATGACAATCGAGTCCATCCTTGGCGCCATCGTGATTGGCGCCGTGATTGGCGCAATCGGCCGTCTGCTGCTTCCGGGTAGGCAGGCCATCGGGTGGGTCCTCACCGTCGTCGTCGGCATCGTGGCAGCCCTGTTGGGCACGGCGCTCGCGCAGGTGCTCGGGGTGGAGACGACGCCTGGCATCGACTGGATCGAGCTGGTGATGCAGGTGGTGCTCGCAATCGTCGGCGTCGGCCTGGTGGCCGGACTCCGACGCGGCTCGAGGGTCTAGACGGGATAGATCGGGCCCGCCCGGGACATATGTCCCGGGCGGGCCCCTTTCATGTCAGTCTTCCGGATCGGCCGGGGGCCGCGGGGTGCTGCGCAGGCGCCCCGAAGGCGCCGGCGGGTCGTCGTCGTGGATGACGGGGTGGGGGGCCGTGTCCTCCGACTCGTCTGTTGTCTCGTCGTCCCGCTCCTCCGCCTCGGCCAGCTCAGGGCCGTGCTTCGGGTCGGGCGCGTCGTCCGTCACGACGGGGTGCGGCTGCGTGTCGGCGTCCCTGTCGTCGTGGCGCGGGTGGACCAGGACGTCGGTCGGCTTGACCCGGTCGCCCCAGCGCACGGGACGCGGGCGCGGCTCCTCCTCGCCCCGAACGGGCCACTCGGCCACCTGCGCCGCCACCGGCGTCTCCGCGACCTCCGCCGGGGTTTCCTGCACCGGTGGTGGCGGCGGCGTCTCAGCGGGCCGGATCGGCTCGGGTGGCCGGATGGGGTCGGCGGGCCGGATGGGGTCGGCTGGCCGGATCGGGTCCGCGGGGGTGATCGGGTCGGCGGGCCGGATCGGGTCCGCGGGAATCGGGTCGGCGGGCCGGATCGGGTCCGCGGGACGATCCGTGGGGAAGGGGACGATGTCCTGCTCCACCGCGGTGTGGGCGGCCACCTCGTACCGATGCGACTGCACGTGCTTGATCAGCAGCAGCCAGAGCCACAGGGCCACGGCCAGCATGATCCAGGGCGCCAGCGCCACGCCGACGGCCGTCTGCCGCGCGTCGAACCCGAACCGCACCGCCGTCGCCACATTCGCCGCCGCGGCCGCCGCGATGAGCACGACCAGCACGGAGGCCGCCTGCACGCGTACCAGCAGCCGGGCCGAGCGCAGCAGCAGCACGTCGATCAGCGCGACCACCAGGAGGGCGTCGAAGGCCGCCGGATAGAGGAAGGCGAGGTCCTGCCTGGCCTCGCCGGCGATGGCCAGCGCGCGCAGGTCGTCGAACGAGAGCGCGCACGCGGCCCCGGTGAGGGCGGCGACCGCGAGCCCGGCCAGGGCGATGCCCAGGCGGCGGAGCGTAGAGGGGGGAGTCACGTCCATGGCGGTTTCGAGCCTACAGAAGAATGGGGGCCAGGATCGATCAAGGGAGATACATGGCCGAGCTGTCGGAAGAAGTGCGCAAACTCCTGGACGCACCGAATTATGCGACCGTGACCAGCATCAACCCTGACGGCGGGCCGCAGTCGACCGTGGTGTGGGTGCGTACGGACGGCGACGACGTGCTCTTCTCGACCGTGAAGGGGCGCAGGAAGCCGCGGAATTTCGAACGGGACCCGCGGGCGAGCCTGCTCGTCATCGACCCGGACAATCCGTACAGGTATGTGGAGATACGCGGGCGCGTGACCATGGCGGACGACCCTGAGGGCTCGCTCATCCAGGAGCTCTCGCAGAAGTACCGAGGGCTGCCATGGGAGGACAAGCCGGGCACGGAGCGGCTCATCGTACGGATCTCGCCGGACAGGGTCACGTTGCGCGGCTGATTTATCGGCGTGACGGCCGGATTTATCGGCGTGACCAAGGCGCGGAGGCGTTAGCCTTGCCATCGTGAGCCTGCACATCTACGACACCAGTACGCGCGCCATCCGTGAATTCGTTCCGGTCGAAGCCGGCCGGGCGTCGATTTACCTGTGTGGGGCGACCGTGCAGGCTCCTCCGCACATCGGGCACATCCGCTCAGGTGTGAACTTCGACGTGCTCCGGCGCTGGCTGGCGCGTTCCGGCTATGACGTGACGTTCTGCCGCAATGTCACCGACATCGACGACAAGATCATCAGGGTGGCGGCCGAGGAGCGCGTGCCCTGGTTCGTCGTGGCCGAGCGCAACCAGCGCGCCTTCACCTGGGCCTACGACACGCTGGGCTGCCTCCCGCCGACCGTCGAGCCGCGGGCCACGGGGCACGTGCCCGAGATGATCACGCTGATGGAGCGGCTGATCGCGCGCGGCCACGCGTACGCGTCCGGCGGCGACGTCTACTTCGACGTCCAGTCGTACGCCGACCGCTACGGCTCGCTCTCCAACCAGAAGCTGGAGAACATGCGGGCCGCGGCCGACACCGACGACGAGTCCTGCAAGCGCGACCCGCGCGACTTCGCCCTGTGGAAGGGGGAGAAGCCGGGAGAGCCGACCTGGCCCACCCCCTGGGGGCCGGGCCGTCCCGGCTGGCACCTGGAGTGCTCGGCCATGGCGACGAAATACCTCGGCGCGACCTTCGACATCCACGGGGGCGGGCTCGACCTGATCTTCCCGCACCACGAGAACGAGATCGCGCAGTCGCAGGCGGCGGGTGACGGCTTCGCCCGCTACTGGATGCACAACGGCCTGCTCAAGATCGGCACGGAGAAGATGAGCAAGTCGCTCGGAAACTCGCTGCTGATCCCCGAGATGGTGCAGAAGGTCCGGCCGGTGGAGCTGCGTTACTACCTGGCGGCGCCGCACTACCGCTCCTCCATCGACTACTCGGAGGAGGCCCTGCTGGAGGCCGCGGCGGCGTACCAGCGCATCGAGGGCTTCGTGACGCGTGCCGCCGAGGTCATCCACGACGTCGACGCGGACGCGCCGCTGCCGCAGGCGTTCGCGGACGCCCTCGACGACGACCTCGGCACGCCGCAGGCTCTCGCGGTCGTGCACGAGGTGGTGCGCGAGGGCAACGTGGCGCTGTCGCGGGGCGACAAGGAGGCCGTGGCCCGGCTGCTCGCCGAGACCCAGAACATGCTGGACGTCCTCGGCCTCGACCCGCGCTCCCCGCAGTGGCGCGGGGCCGGATCGGACCTGTCGCCGGTGGTGGACGCGCTGGTGGCGGTGGCGCTGGAGCAGCGCAAGGCGGCCAGGGAGCGCAAGGACTACGCCGCGGCCGACGCGATCAGGGACCAGCTGGCGGCGGCGGGGATCACGGTGGAGGACACTCCGCACGGCCCCCGCTGGGAGCTGTCCCGCTCTTAGCGTGGGATTCGGTGCCCTTGGGCCCGAGTACCCTTGTTGGCATGGCAGCAGGCGGTAGGGCATCGGGCAGGCCCGCAAAGAAGAAGGGCCCGTCCAAGGGCACCGGAGGGCAGAAGCGCCGGTCGCTCGAGGGCAAGGGTGCAACCCCGCCTGCTGAAATGCGGCATTGGTACAAGGACAAGGCCCGAGCCGAGCGCATCTCCCGCGAGGAGCACGGGGGTGCGCGGCGTACCGCACCGGTGCGGCAGCGGCGCGCCGAGGACGCCCCCGAATACATCGGCGGCCGCAACCCGGTGCTCGAGGCCCTGCAGGCGGGCGTGCCGTCCAGCGCGCTCTACATCGCCCAACGTATCGACAACGACGACCGCGTACGCGACTCCATCAGGATCGCGGCGGAGCGCGGGATCGCGCTGCTGGAGGTCAGCCGCGACAAGCTCGACCGCCTGACGGAGGGCGCCGTCCACCAGGGCATCGCACTCCAGATCCCCGCGTACGACTACGCGCACCCGTCCGACCTGGTGCAGCTGGCGCAGGACGCCGCCGAGATCCCCCTGATCGTCGCCCTCGACTCGGTCACCGACCCGCGCAACCTCGGTGCCATCGCCCGCTCCGCCACCGCCTTCGGCGCCCACGGCCTCCTCATCCCCTCCCGCCGCTCGGCCGGCGTGACGGGCGGGGCCTGGAAGACCTCCGCGGGCACCCTCGCCACCATGCGCGTGGCCCGCGCGGCCAACCTGACGGCGGCCCTGCGCGAATACCGCGAGGCGGGCCTGTTCGTGATCGGCCTCGACGGCGCCGGCAAGACGGACATCCAGGACGTCGAGCTGCTGGCCGAGCCGCTGGTGGTGGTCGTGGGCTCCGAGGGCAAGGGGCTTTCCCGGCTGGTCCGGGAGCAGTGCGACGTGGTGACCCGCATTCCGATGCGGGCGGCGGCCGAGTCCCTCAATGCGGGGGTGGCCGCCGGGGTGGCGCTGTACGAAGTCGCTCGTCACAGGCGTCGCTAGCGTCTACACTGATAGGCCGTGCCGACGTAGCTCAATCGGCAGAGCATCTGTCTTGTAAACAGAAGGTCAGGGGTTCGATTCCCCTCGTCGGCTCTGCAAGCGAAAGGCCCCTGGGCAGGCATTACGCCGTCAGGGGCCTTGTGCTTTCCGGCCTTCAACCGGTGTCTTCCGCGCCTTTGGGAGCCACCTTGGGAGCCACCGAGGCCTGTTTCCCCAGGAGAGCGCTGGAGATGGCTTCGGTCGCGGCGCGGCGGTCGCCCTCCAGCAGGTGTCCGTAGACGTCCTTGGTGATCGCGATGCTCGCGTGGCCGAGGACTTCGGAGACGACGTGGAGCGGGGTTCTCTGGGCGAGCATGAGCGAGGCGCCGGAGTGGCGGAGCTCGTGCGGGTGCCAGTGGCCGAGGCCCGCCTTCTTGGCCAGGCGGGAGAACAGGTGCGAGAAAGTGTCGGGGTCGGACGGGTTGCCGAAAGCTGTCGGGAACATCAGCCCATGCTCCGTCCAGTCCTCGCCGGCCTTGAGACGTTCCTGGTTGTGGGTGGCCTTGTGGCGCTTGATCGCCTCGACCAGCTCGGGAGTCAGGCAGAGGACGCGGCGTGAGCGTCTGGTCTTGAGTTCGCTGATCACGATGCGGGTCTTGGCGGTGATGTTCGGGTCACGGTTCTTCAGGCGCTTGACGGAATGGGTGACGCGGAGGGTACGGGCGTCCGGATCGAAAGCGTTCCACATGAGCCCGAGTGCCTCGCCGCGACGTAGGCCGAAGACGAGGGCCAGGAGGACGAGGACGCCCATGCGATGATCGGCGACGGTGTCGAGGAGTCGCTTGCCCTCCTCGACCGTGAGCGTCCGGCCCTCCTCGACCGGGACGCGCGGAGGCATCGACAGCGCTGCGACGTTGCGCATGATCAGGCCCTCTCGCTCGGCCTGGCCGAGGGCCTTGCGGAGTACGGCGCGCATGTTGCGGACGCTGTTGGCCTTGTAGCCCGCCCTGTGCTTGGCCTGCCACAGGGCATCGACCTGGGCAACGGTGAGTTTGGTCAGCTTGTGACGGCCGAGCCCTGGCTTGAGGTGCAGCCGTACCGTGTCCTCGTAGTCATCCAAGGTCCCATCGGAGATGTGGCCTGGCAGGTGGAGCAGCCAGCGATCGAGGAACGTGCCGACCGTCAGCCGGTCATCGGGGACAGGAGCGCCCTTGGCCAGCGTTTCCTTGAGCTTGCGAACTTTCTCGACGACTTCGGCGCGGGTCTTGCCGGAGACCTTCTTGCGGATGCGCTTGCCGTCCGGGCCATAGCCGAGGGAGAGCGCTCCGCGCCATCGGTCGCCGTCCTTGTAGATGGAGTCCTCGTTCTGGCCCCGCTTCTTGGTGCTCATGCTGCTTCCTCTTCGAGTTGGGCGACGAAATCGGTTAGTGCGGTTGCCGGAATGCGGCGCAGGCTGCCGATGCGAACGGACCGGAGCGCGCCGGAGCGGATCAGTTCGTAGACCTTGGTTCGGCCGATACCGAGGTAGTCGGCCGCCTCTTCGGGCCTCAGGAGCAGAGGGGAAAGGTTCGCGCTCATGCGGCCCTCCCCGTGTGCTCAGTTGCCGAACGATCTTGGCCGTCTGCTTCGGCTTGGAGTTGGGCCATGTGGGCGCGCCAGCGTTGACGCTCTGCCACCGTGCGCAGGAGGCGCACCGCCAATGGAGCGATGTTGGCGTCTCCGGCTGGGACGGGCTTCCAGACGTAGCGGCGAGGGTCAGGTGATGCCTGGTTAGCCTGTCCGAGGGCTTCCAGGACCCAGGTACGGCGGTCTTGCTTGTGTTCGGCCAGGGTCTTGTTGGACCACTTGCGGGAGACCAGGACGCGGCGCCCGGCGTAGCCAAGGTGATCGGGCTTGTGGGCCTTGCCCCGGCAGCGGCCGGGCGCCATCCCGGGTTTGGCGCCCTTGGGCTGGATGCCGTAGCGCAGCCAGTTCGCGCAGGTCGGGGAGCAGGGTTCCCAGCGCAGGGCCTCAGCCAGCCGTCCAGCGTGCTCGAGTTGCGCTGGATTGTCGGAGTCGAGGCTGTCGCCGAGGGATTTGGTCAGGTACTTGGACAGGTACCGGATGCACTGGTCGGCGTCCGGGGTGCCCGCCAGCACGCCCTGGATATCGACCTGGTCGCCGAAGCGCAGCACGTGCAGCGGTTCGGCTGCCTCGTCGGCGTCGAGCTGGTCGAGTGCCTCATCCCAGGTAGGCAGCACCTCGCCGGTTGCCGGGTCGAGGTAGCCGGCGCCCTCTTCCCAGACCGGCAGGTGGTCACCGTCGAAGACGACCCGATCGACGGCAGGCCACCACACTTGGTGGTAGGTGGCCGCCGCGATCTGCTTGATCTCCGCGCGGGGGAGAGTGCCCCGGATGGCCATGTGCAGGTGCGGGGCGAGCCGCTTCTGAAACTCTACCGTCGCGAAGTACTGCACGTCATAGCCCGCCACGCGGCGCAGGTTCTGTACGAACCGGTCCACCAGCTTGGAGAAGTGCAGCGCGGCCCGGGCGGCCCGGGCGTAGTCGTAGGTCTCCGGATCGACGGGCACGCCATCGCGGATCTTGCCGTAGGACGGCAAGGTGAGCGTGACGAACAGCGAGGGCCGGTAGACCTTGCCGTCCGAGCTGGTGAACGTCCGCCCCAGCGTGGTGGCCGTCATCTTCCGCTTGGGCAGGTCTGGGGCATCCTGCCGCCGCCGGGTGGAGCGGTTGCGCTTGGGGACGGTCCGGCCGAGCACGTTGCCGCGCATGCCCGCCTCATTGATCTCCGCATCGACGCCCTCGATGGCGGCGTCCCAGTCGGAGGTGTCCTCGCCGAGACAGGCGGCTTGGTCACGGTGGGATTGCAGGTCGGCGCGGAACTCGATCAGCCAGCGTTGTTCGTCGCTGGGTTGGTCCGGGGTGATGGCTGGCTCGTGGTCGAGGTGCCAGCCCTCTCGGCACTGTGCCATGCGGAGTTGTCGGTTGCGCTTGGCGCACGGGGGACATGTGGCCTCCAGGGTGGCCCCGCAGGGCACATCGACGATCTCCCAGGCTCCGGTGTACGTGTCGAGCCGTTTGAGCGGGACGGGCCGGATGCACACGCCGTGCTGCTTGGCGACCTCTTCGGCCACCTCGCGAGCCAGGGGCATGGCCTGTCGCACGGCGCGAGGTAGGGAGCGATGGGTCATGCAGTCCTCCCGCCGTCGGTGACGATGAGTGCGCTCTGGCCGCATTCGCGGCATTCGACCAGGCCCGCCGCCAGGTCCATCCACAGCGCGTTCTCGGTGTGGCAGACCGAGCAGCGCAGCCCGTCAAGGACGTGTGCCAGCAGCCTCATCGGCTCTCACCCCCGGTGAAGGTGGCGACCATGGCGCGGATGTCGTCGTCGGAGACGTAGGCGGCCCGGACCCGGATCGGGTCGGGTGAGGTCTCCAGCCGGACGTAGCCGACGCCCGCGCCCAGACTGGGGTTCGCGGAGATCCGATCGGCCAGTGCTCCGCGGTCGCGTGCGCCGTCGCCGAGGACCATGTCCACCTGTTCCGACTCGTCCAGCCGGAGGGCGATCTTGTCGGGGAACAGGTTGCGGATGGTCATGACCTCTTTGCGGGGGTCCTGGAGGGCCGCCAGGACGCCGACTCCGACCGCCCGTCCCTGGGTGGTGAGCGTGGCCAGTGCGGCGGAGACGCGCCGTTTCAGGTCCTTGTCTGCCTGGTAGGCGGTCAGGAACGCGACCTCATCGACGATCACCAGGATGAACGGGTCCTCGATGGTGGGGGTGTGGGAGCGTTGGACGCCGCCGAAGCGGGTGGCCCGCTCTTGCATGACCTTGACGGCCTGCTCCAGCAGGTCGGCGCACTCTTCGGGGGTGGCGGCGTACCGGTGGCCGAACAGGGCGCGGCCGAAGGACAGTTCCATCAGTTTGGGATCGAGCGCCCAGATCTCGACCAGGCCTGCGCGCACGGCCGGGATGAGGGCGCGGATGGTGGACCAGATGATCGAGCCCTTGCCGGCTCCGGTGGCACCCGCGACCAGCACGTGTGTGCCGTGGACGTTGAGCAGCCAGGAGGAGCCGTCCTCTTGCTTGCCGATCTCGACGGGTCTCACGGTCGGCTCTGGCGGGATCGGGATCGCCGGCAACGGTGTGGCGAGGGGGTCACGTCGGGGGAAGGTCAGGGCGAGTCGTCCGGCTTTGACGACCTGCACGCGGCAGGAGGGTGCGCCGAAGCCGTGCGCGAGGTGGTCGATGCGGTCGGCCCAGTCCTTGACGGCTTGCCCGTCGAGCATGCGCACGGTGACGGTGTCGGCCCACGGGTTGCAGGTGACCTTGCCGAGGTGGGGCAGGTAGTCGCGGCCGCGTAGGTGTCGGCCGAGCCCGGAGATGATCACGACGGGTTGCCAGTGGCGGCGGTAGATGAAGATGAGCCGCCACCAGGCCAGCAGTCGCCAGCCGATCCAGTGGGCGAACGAGGCGCGATCGATGACGGCCCAGGTGATGAGCCCTGCTGGGACCGGCGCGACGAGAAGTAGCGCGGTTTGCCAGCCGTACAGCCAGCACAGC
Source organism: Nonomuraea sp. NPDC050786 (assembly GCF_040654115.1). NCBI lineage: Bacteria > Bacillati > Actinomycetota > Actinomycetes > Streptosporangiales > Streptosporangiaceae > Nonomuraea > Nonomuraea sp. NPDC050786. Next base: position 136,455 of record NZ_JBFAHJ010000001.1, on the reverse strand, counting down.
ACGGACGGCACCGCCAGGACCGCGACGGCGATGGGGTGGCGCCCGATCGTACGGACGAGCCCGGCGAGCAGTCGCCAGGCGAGGATGACGATGGTGACGATAGCCGGGGTCTTGACGACGGCCGGGCGGAAGACGACGGCCGTGTCAGGGGTGGTGGAGACGAGGTTGCGCGCCTCGTCACCGGGAAGCCTGCGGAACATAAGCTAGATGCCTCTCGTGATGTGGAGTCGTGGGAGAACCGAGGGGCCGCCGGAAGTTGGCGCTTCTGGCGGCCCCGCCCTGCCTGGTCAGGCCGCCGTGTCGGTGGCGGCCTTGTCGGTGGCCGACTGGTCGGCGTGCAGGCGCTCGCAGTCGGCCAGGTAGCGAGCGGCGGCGTTGAAGATCTCTCGGGCGATGGCCAGATCGGCATCGGTGACCGGGCCGGCCCCGGTGGTGGAGATGTGCACGTGGGCCTCGTGCGAGGTGAATTCCAGGAACGGGCGTGGGTTGCTGAGCAGAAGCCCGGAGCTGACGCGCAGCCGGGGCGTGTAGAACGAAACGCCCACATGCGGGGCCTCGTCCGACTGCATCGACAGCGTGACGTAGGTGTACGGGCCGAGGCTGCTCATGCCGCCCTCCTCGTGGCAGTCGCCTCACGGGTGCCGCCGAGGGCGAGCAAGGAGCGCTCGACCGAGCGGGCGTAGCGGGCGGCCTCGCGGGCGAGCTGGCGCGCGAACGTCAGATCTTCCAACGTCACGGGTCCGTGCGTGGTGACCTGGACGCAGGCGGCTCCGAAGTCGAGCGCCAGCACGGGCTCACGGTGGCCGTAGGGGTGGAGCAGGGTCCGGGCGGTCCGGCCGGTGGTCAGCCGGATCATGCTGGTTCGAGGGGTACGGCGACGGGTCATCAGGCGGCGTCCTTTGCGGGCTTGTTCTGGGTGGTCGGGCGGGGTGCGTGCATCTCGCGGACTCGGATCGAGTAGGCGAGGCGACCGTTGCCGTTGACGTACGGGGTCACGGTGATGTGGTCGAACTCGACGGGGATGAAGGGGATGCCAGCGACAGGTGCGGGCGGTACCGGCTGGGCCGGCGCCAGGATCTTGACCGCCACGGTCTTCTGGGCGGGCTTGAGGGTCGGGTCACCGTCCATGACCGCGACCTGCCAGACCAGTTCTCCGGTCTGCTTGTCGCGGGCCTGCACGAAGCGGCCGTTGGACGAGGCGTCGAAGTCCTTGACGGGCTCGACCTCGCCGACGATGTAGCAGCCGTGCGGGAAGACCATGGCGAAGGTGACGGGGATGGGGCCTTGCAGAGCCATAATGGCTCCTCTCTTGAATGTCTGACACTTGACCTATCAAGTGATGCTCTGAGAGTAAGCCTCCGAAACTTGCTACGTCAAGTGACGTGGTGTGAGTGACGAACCTCTTACCGATCCGGTAGACATGCAGCCCCGGCGATCAAAGGAGAACGGACGCGTGTACGTGAGGTTTCAAAGCCCCACCCCTAATGCGCGAGGTGTTCACCCTGGCGTGTTCGGCCTCATCAACGGCCTTGCCAAACAGGGGCGACTCTCACCGGAGCAGGAGCGATTCAGGACCGAGAGCCACGCCTGGTATCACGCCAACCTGATCGATCCCGCCGACGTGGATCCTCGGGTCTACGACCGGGAACGTAACCCAGGGGCCACCGCCTGGTTCAAGGGATCGGCCGGCCACCTCATCGAACGGGTCTCCGGCTACCTGGAGATCCTTGCCGCGCACGAGGTGGCATGCGTGCGCATCGAGACGGCCGACCCCGGCAGCGTCATCTATGAGGACGCGCATCAGGTCATCGTCGTGCCTTACCGAACCGGGTAGGCGTCTTCCAGTTCGTGACGGTCGGCCGGAAGCAACACCTCGACCACGACGAGGGGGCTTCCGGAGGCATCGCGGACGGCGCCGAAGACCGCCAGCAGCGGGATGTTCTTCGGCATGCCGAGCTGCTTGGCCTCCTGGGCGGTGGGCATGCGGGCGGTGATCTGCTCCACGATGTGATCGAAGCGGACCCCCTTGCGCGACTGAAGGTGCTGGCGCAACCCCTGGGCCAGCGCCTCACCACTGGTCAGGTCAGTGCCCTCCGACAGCTCCAGGGGCAGCCAGAACGAAACCAGTTCGGTCGGCTCACCGCCACGGGCGATCAAGCGACGACGCAGGAACGCCCTGCTCTTCGGGTCCACGCCCAACAGCGCCGCCACCCTGTTCGGCACAGCCGCCGCCCCCGCCTCGATCAGCTCGCCGGGAGCATCGGTCTCGGGGTTGGTCAGGTAAGCCTGACCGGGTCGGTTCGGCTCCACAGATGCCATCGCGGGACGGCCGCGCACGAAGCGCCCCTTGCCCTGCTGGGACTCGATCCAGCCCTGTTCGCGCAGCACCCGAAGCGCAGCAACCACCGTGGGGCGTGAGACGGAGAACTCTTGGATCAGCTGGTGCTCGCTGGGGAGGAGTGAGCCGGGCGGATAGGTTCCCGCTTCGATACGCCGTTGAAGGGCCTGCACAAGCTGCGCATACTTCGGCGGCACGGACTCTAGTGACATTACGACCGTCCAACACCCGACAGGTTGTTTTACCAAGTTTGAGCGTATCCTGAGCCGGACCGCCTGTCCACACCGTCCAGGTAACGCACGCCATCCATAAACAAGCCCCCGGCAGGCCAGACCACCAGTAGCCCCCTATGGGATGACGCAGTGGCTCGCCTGCCGGGGCGATGAGACGCGACGAGGCAGGGGGAAGCACACCGACCCCTCCGGACGGGCGCGATCGCTGCCCCGCCGCGCCCGTCTCAGGGACTCTTGACGTACTCAGCCAGGACCGAGGCTGCGCCCTTCGGATCGTTGGTCGGGTGTCGCTTCTTCGCATCTTGCCAGGAGTAAAACGCGCCGTCGCGCCCGACGAGCACCGACACCGGCAGCCCTGGATGGGGCCGAGCCACCATCAACGCGGTGTTGTTGTCGCGCAGCTCCGCATTCACACCGAGAGTGGTGAGCTCATCACGCAGCCGCACCAGCATGCGCTCCGCGGCCCACCGCATGACATCTGCCGCCAGTTCGGCCGCTATCGGATTCATCTTCCGCTCCTTTCGGCCCGGCCGCTTCCGAGGCAGTCGAGACACTCCCGCTCCCCATGTGAGATCTGATCTTCGGTGCCGTCGCCGACGAGGAGTGCCCTCCGCGAGGCGCGCAGCTTGATCCCCCGTCCCCGGCATGCCGGGCAGGGCGTTGTCTCGCTGTTCTCGTCTGGCCGGATCACCGTCGCCATCTCCTCGTTCATCCGGCGTTCCCTCTGTCGGGAGGCCGCTTGACGTACCGTTGTTGGTTGATGGCAAGTCCACCGGCAAAGCACAATGAGGGGACCCGCTAAGAGGCCCCCCTCTTAACCCCTTTTCGATCCGCCGTCGGAAGAAGGCCAGGTATGCCAGAGCCAACGCCAAACGTGCGACTCCGGAACTGGCGCCAGAAGGCGGATTTGACCCGCGCCGAAATGGCAAAAATGGCCAATCTCACCAAAAGCGGGATTAGGTACAACCTCGCCTGCGATGAGGAGCGGATACGCCGCTGGGAGGCCGGCGAGGTCACCTGGCCGCGCGAGCCGTACCGGCTGGCCTTGACTGAACTCACCCACCTGGACCCGGAAGACCTGGGGTTCGTCCCCACCAAGCGCACTCGCACATCCGGCATTTCTCCCACTACGGTTGATAGCATCGCGAACGCACCGCGCCCTGCAAAACTGGTCGAGGGAGAGGGCGGAGACGACGTGCGACGCCGGGAATTCGTCGGACTGACGGGGGCCGCCCTGTTCAGCGCAGTGATCGGCAGCCCAGCGGCAGCCGAGGCCAAAGACTTCAATATCGAAAAGCTCGCCACCGCACTCGTGGATTACTCCACCCCCGCAGACGGCCCGATCAACCTCGAATCCCTTGCCAGTGCAGTATCCACCGCAAAACGCAATTACCAGGCATGTCGATACGAACAGGTGACGGCCGCGCTTCCCGCCCTCCTCCGCAAGCTCCGCGCCGGCTGCGCCTTGCTGCACGGGGACGACCTGCTTCGGGCGCATGTCCTGACCGCCGAGGCGTACCACGTGACCGCCTCCATCCTGCTCAAGCAGGAAGACAAGGGACTCGCCTGGCTCGCCGCAGACCGCAGCGTCCAAGCCGCGCACGCCAGCCAGAGCCCACTCATGATCGGATCAAGCTCGCGCATCATCACCCACGCGCTCATGGACGGAGGGCATCACCGCGCCGCCACCGACGCCGCCCGAGGTGCAGCAGAGCGCATGGACGCCGACCTGGCCAACCCTTCACCCGACGACCTGTCGATCTACGGATCCCTACTGCTACGAGGAGCTGTCGCCGCCGCGAGCACCGGCAGCCGACACAACACCGCCGAACTCCTCGATGAAGCCGCCGAGGCGGGAACGCGACTGGGCCACGACGGCAACCACATGTGGACCGCGTTCGGCCCCAACAACGTCCTGTGCCACCGGGTCAACGTCGCCCTGCGATTCGGCGATGCCGGCACCGCCATCGACTACGCCCGCCAGGTCGAGCTGGACAAGCTACCCATCAACGAACGCAAGGCCACGCTGCTGCTCGACACCTCCCGCGCATTCCTGATGTGGAACCAGCACGACAAGGCACTGCACATCCTGCGCGCCGCAGGCGAGCTCGCCCCCGAGGAAATCACCGGCCGCCCCGCGGCCCTCCGGCTGGTCCGTGACATCCTGGCAACCGCCCCGATCAGCGTCCGCCGCGAAGCCCGCGAGTACGCGGCAACCCTGGGAGTCAGCGCGTGACACAACCCGGCAAGGTCCTCTACATCATCGTCTGCGCCGCAGGACCCGCCCACGACGTCGGCCGCCTCGTCACCCTCGCCCAAGACCAAGGCTGGACCGTCCAGATCATCGCCACTCCGCCGGCCCTCGACTTCATCGACATCGCCGCGTTGGAGAAGCAGACCGGCCGCCCCGTCCGCAGCCAGTACCGCAAGCCGGACGAACCGAAGTCACCCCGTGCCGACGCGATCATTGTTGCCCCGGCGACCTACAACACGATCAACAAATTCGCCCAGGGCATCGCCGACACCTACGCCCTAGGCGTCCTCTCGGAAGCGCCAGGCTTGGGCATCCCTGTTGTCGTCCTACCCTTCGTCAACAGCGCCCTCGCCTCTCGCACACCCTTCCACCGCAGCATCCAAGACCTGCGCACCGATGGCGTGCGCGTCCTGTTCGGCCCAGGCCAATTCGAGCCGCATCCGCCGAGTTCGGGAGCCGACTGCATCGACGCCTACCCCTGGAAACGCGCACTCACAGAACTTGCCGAATTGTTCTCATAGGGATCAAGGCGGTGGCGCACGCGCCGCCACGCGGCCCGCGCCCGGCTCGCACGCTGCGCGTGCGGCCTGGGGGCCGTTCTCGCGCGCGGCCGCGCTCGGACCGCGTGGTGCGCGAGCCCTCCTAGATCTTCATACGGCTCCCTTAGCCGGTGGCGAATGACGAGTGACCAACTCACCAATCGGCTCCATGTGCCAGTCAGAGACGTAGACGCCTACTTGAATCCGCCGATCGGCGCCGATCTCGTAGACCTTCGGGGGAACCGCCTTGCGTCGATGCCCTCTCGCGTCAATCGGCTCCACAATGCCAACGCTGAAGGTCATCACGTCGACTGGATACAGGCCACCAATGCGTTTGGGCTGCACGTCGACGAAATCGGCCCAGTTAACGGTGACCCTGTAGGCATCGCGCTGAGCGATCATCCTGTCCTCGGTGACAGTCAGGGTTCGTCGTCGAACCCTCACCACCACCAAAGCTAGGTAAGTAACGCTCAGGACCACGGCAACCACGGCAATCAAGCCCGCAGGCTGACCAAGAGTGACAGCTAGGAGGCAATAAGCAAGAGCGAATACTACGGCACTGATGCCACCAGAGAAGAAAGCGATCGACCAACGTGGACGATAAGTGATCTGCACGAGCAAACCGTATCGCCGGACGACCACATTCGGCCATTCGGTTCCATTACCTCCGGCAAGGGCGTTCCAGCTCCGGGATGGTCGCCAAAGGCAAGACCGATACCACCCTAACGATCGCCTGATGTCGGTTGGTCGCCATACAGGGCCGGGGGCGATCGACGGTCTGGGACTTCGTTCCTCAGCCCCAGCCCACCGGGCACCAGGGTTGCACTTCGGGTTGCAATGCAGGGTCGTTCAGAGCCGTTCAGGGCGGACCGCGTACCCTCTCTGATCTGCATTGAACGATCTGGAACGCCCCGAACTGGATCTTTTAATCCGTAGGTTCCGGGTTCGAGCCCCGGGCGCCCTACCACTTCTCAGCCCTCCGACCAGGGGCTTTACCTCTCCCCCGGAATCCGCAGGGCCGCCTGAACCCTTGCGGGAGACCGAGGGGAGACCGCCCGTCTCGGACGCCTCCCGCGGGACGATCGCCGCGAGCGCCTCTGCCCCCTCGTGCGCCAGCTCCGGCAGAACCGTCGTGTAGGTGTTCTCGGTGATGTTGGTCGAGCTGTGCCGCAGCATCGCCGAGACCATCTTGGTGTCGCCGCCGGCCGGGTACGCCAGCGTCGCCGCGCAGTGGCGAAGGTCGTGCAATCGGATCGGCGGCACGCCCGCCTTTTACGCCAGGATCGAGAACTGCTCGCTGACCCATGCCGGATGCAGCTCCGAGCCGTCCTCGTGGGTGAAGATACGGACAAGCCGAGCAGGCCAGGGCCACGGGGCCAAGGTCGTTCCTCCAGTTGGGGGCTCCACCTTGTCCCCATGGCCCTGGCCCGCTTCCCCTTCGGGCGGGCCGACGGCAGACGGGATGATCAGGCGGGTAGGGTGCGCGCGTCGCGCGAGAACACCAGTCGCGGGTTGATCGCCGTGCCCTTAGCATGCCATTTAGGGCGGTCAACAGGGGTCAGTCACGGCCACTGGCGGACTGTCTGTCGCTCAGGTCGAGGCCATGGCCCTCGAAGGTCAGGCCGATTTGCAAGCAGGTGATCCACCGAGCTTTCTGGGAGCCACTTCGGGAGCCACCCGAACGGACGATCATGAACTGCGGCGTACGGAGACGAACAGTGAGGATGCCGCCAGACGAGGTGGCGGACGCCTGCGAACGCCAGTGAAGATCGTTTGGGGACCTTGTAAACAGAAGGTCAGGGGTTCGATTCCCCTCGTCGGCTCTACGGTGTGACCAGGGAGTTCCTTGATCAAGAGGGGCTCCCTGAGTCGTTTCTGGAGCCCGACTGTAGCAACGGTTGTAGCAGCCGCACGGCGTTCGGCGGGGGTCGCCGCAGTTCAGCAGGTGCATGCGCCGTCCTTCCGCCTCGTTGATGCGCTGCCACAGAGATATCACGCGGACTGCCCTCGCAGGGCGTCCACGGGCTTCGCCGGAAACTGGAACCGGCGCTTGCTGACCGGCCGCCGCTGGGGATGAGGCTTACTCAGCAGGGCGAGCGCGCCGTCCATGGACTCGGCCGCCTTGGTCTGCACCTCCACCGTGAGGTGCGTGTAGACCTCGGAGGTAGTCGAGAGCTGGGTGTGCCGGAGCGTGCCCTGGATGGCCTTCATGTCGACGCCCTGGCCGTGCAGCCACGTGGCTGCCGTGTGGCGGAGGTCGTGTATGCGGACCCGTTTGCCGTTTCGGAACTCGATGCCGACCCTGTCGCACAGAGCGGTCCAGGCCCGGTTGGCGTTGCGAGGCTCGATCGGCGTGCCGTACCTGGTGGTGAACACCCAACCGGCGTCCGCCCACACCTTGGCCTTCTTCCGCTGGACCTCCTGGATCTTGCGGTACTCGTGCAGTTCGGTCAGCAGGGTTCTGGGGATCGCCACCATGGTCGTGGAGCCCTCCGTCTTACCGTTTACGACGGCGAGACGGCCTCGTCGGCGGCCCGTCTCCTTGTCCAGTTCCCCGCGGAGTCGCTGGAGCGAGGGTCCGACGTTGGCGACGCCGGCCTCCAGATCAAGGTCTTCCCAGCGGAGCGACAGGGCTTCGCCGCGGCGCAGGCCAAGGCCGAGGATGGTCAGCCAGAGCACGCGCCACCGGTCGTCGATGGCCGCCGTGAACAGGCGGTGCGCCTCGTTCTGCGTCAGGTACGTGCCGCGCTTGCTTTTGCCCGATGGCGGTTCGACGAGTTCGGCCACGTTGCGGGAGACGAGTTCTTCCTTGCGGGCGGCGTTAAGCGCCGTCTTCAGGATTGTGTGGCAGTAGTTCACCGTCCGGTCGGAGAGGAGTTCGACCGGCGGCTCTTCGCCGTTCACAGTCTTCTTCTTCCTGGCGGATGGCTTCTTTTGCAACTCCATGATCCACGTGCGGAGCTTTACCGGAGTGAGCTTCGTCAGTGGCTCGTCTCCGATGTACGGCGTGATGTGGAGGCGGATGTTGTCGGCGTAGGAAAGGCGCGTGGACTCACGGATCTTCCCCGCGGCTACCCGCTGTCTCAATGTCTTGTTGACCCACTGGTCCAGGTAGGCCGCGAGGGTGACGCCCTTGCCGGTGGTGATCGGCTTGTCGTCCTCGATGTCGCGCAGCAGCTTGCGCCACTTCTCCTTGGCTGCTTTCTGGGACTTGGACGAGACCGTTGGGCGCGATCCGTCAGGGAGGGTTACAGCGCCGATCCACATCCCGTCCGCGCGCTGGTAGAAGCTGCCCTCACCGTTCGCGCGGCCTCGTCTTCTCTTCCGGCTTGTTTCGCTCATGATCCTCCTGTTCATTCTGAGTCAGGGGCTTATTCAGGAGCTTCCCGACATGTCCAGCGGCTTCCGGGAAGGTGTCGAATGGGCCGATGGTGATGTCGGCCTCGTCCGAGCTAAGGATCACCTCGACATGCCCCTTGGGTGCGAAGGGAACGCTCACAACGAAGCCCTCGGAGCCTGACAAGATGGGGAGGGTCAGTGACGCGCTGGGGGACATGCGCCTCCTCCGTTTCTTCCGCCTGCGATCCCCCGCCTCAAGATGATTCGATACTTCTGCCAGGAGCGTCGAGAGGTGCTCTGGGAGGTTGGTCTCCGTTAGCTCCGCTATCGCCCAAGCGCTCAGTGGGATGCCATGTCCGGGCTTCTTCGGCATGTCCTGCAACGCTTTGATCGTTTCATAGACGCGGGTCCGCTCCTCTGCGAGGCGCTGGTCCCAGTAGCGCAGTAGGGCGTCTTTGAGCACCGTGTCCAAGGGGGCCTCGCGGATCCTCCTTACTGTCTCGGTGAACGGGATCTCGGGTGTAGCTCTGTCGCTCAACAGCTCCGGTGGGACATGCCCCGACAGCGCCAACAAGGGTTCGATTTTCATCTTGAAGAGCTTGGCCAGCCCTACCAAGTGCTTGATTTGGGGCTGGCTTCCCTTGCGCCAGCGCGTGACGGTGGACTGCTGGACGCCAAGAGCATCGGCAAGTTGAGCATCGGTTCGATAGCCGAGAGCGCGGGCAGTCTGGTCCACCCACTCGCCGAAAGCGCTGGTCGTGTCCTCCATGATGGGTCTCCGTGCGGTTAGATGTGAGGCGCATTGGACTCTAATGAACTTCATGCGTCCACGCAAGAAGAATCTTGTTTATGTCGCGTCGCGACGCATCTTGAACGAGCAATCTCAGATCTTTAGTCGCTTCGGTCGCTCGCGGCGTGCCGTGGCAAGACGCTAAGTCGAAATCGGTCTAAACTTCGCGCGGTGAGCTTCGTGCCTCTGTCCTCTTTCGCTGAGTTCTCCCTAGTAGGACGCGCTTACCCGCTCCCCTCTCCGTCACGGCTGCACCACCCTGAGGCGTCGCCGGCCTCCCGAGGAATCCTGAAGCTTGTTCCGCTGAGGCACGCTTCAGAGCGCGCATCACGAACCTTTGGTGTCCATGCGTCAGTGATCGCTTCCCACCTTGCACATGATCGCGGCGGGGTGGTAGGAATGGTCTTCGTCGGAGTACGCGCGGGACCCCTGTGGCTCGTGAAGTCCTCCAGGCAGCGCTAAGCCCTCAGTGGGGTGCCTGCGGTTGGGGGGCCTAATCCCCAGCCGCTACACGTGTTCCCACTGAGGGCCACAACTCCACTACCTGGTCGTTCAATCCAAGGAGAGCAGAGTCGTGCCCGATTCTAAGGGTGCGGGAGGTCGCCGTGAACCCCTCGGTTCCCTTCCTCCGCAAATGTGCATGGAGGGCGATTCGTCTCTGACGACGCCCCGTTGCGTGGGCGTCGTTGAGGACGGGGGGCGCTTCTACAACGCCTACTCGGACGGGACCCAAATCCCGGTCGTGCTGGGTGGCTCCATCGACACTGTTGTCGACCTTCCCCTGCTCATGACGGTCGACCAGGCGCGCAAGCAGCTCTCGCTGGGCCGGACTCAGATGTTCGCGCTGATCAAGTCCGGCGAGCTGGAGAGTGTCGTCCTCGGCGTCCGTGGGCGTCGCGTGCCCCGTCAGGCTGTCCTCGACTTCGTTACCCGCCTGCGCAACCAGGCGCCGGAGGCGTGATGAACATCACCGCCTGCACGACGCCCATCTCACAGCGCGTAATGATCCACCGCACGCGCTAATCCGCCTGCACTGGCCCGGCCTCCGGTAGGACGCCGGGCCAGTGGCCTTACCCACGCACTTGCTCAGGGGTAGGACGCGATGCCGTCTCATGACGCTGCAGGTGTATCGCGACCACACCCGAGTTCAGGCCGTCTGTACACGTATTCGGCCTGAGCCACGTAGCCGTCTGGCGGCCCGCCGCCGCCAGGCCGCACCCCTTACGACGTTCATAGCCGCTGACGCAGGATCAGCGGCTTGATCTTGAAGGCGAGGGCGACGTTGCCCGTAGTGCTGACCATCCGGCAGACGGCGGAGGATTTCTGGGAGAACCTCCTCCATGCTGCCCCCCTCCACATCCTCGACCACATCACGGACGACATGGAGAGCGCCCCATGGACGCGGCAGGCCGCCGCCGCAGAGCGTGACTCCCGGTGCGGGAGGGCGTGATGGCCCTCGACCGTGCCCGCCGAGCCGGCGCCTACACCCCACTGTCCGTCAGCTACTACAAGGACGACGACATCGCTATCGCAGGCGAGGCCGCCGAGCTGCTGTTCGTCCGCGGGCTGGCGTTCTGCGGCGAGATGATGAGCGACGGTTTCATCTCAGACATCCAACTCGTGCGTTTCGTCGGCGTCGGCATGACGGACGCGAAAGAGCGCGCCGAGAAGCTCGTGGAGACCGGGCTCTGGCTGCGCGTCGAGGGCGGCTACCAGGTCCGAAGCTGGTTGAAGTGGAACAAGTCTGCGGAAGAGATCCGCGCCTATCGCACGACCGACCGTGCGCGGAAGGCGAAGAAGACCGCTATCGGAGTCCACGCGGAAGACGGCGCGGAATCCGAGCGGAATCCGGACGGAAGCCGCGCGGATTCCGACTCCCACAGCACTACACAACACGACACTTCTTCGTCGGCGGAGCCGCCGACGGAGGTAGTTGAGCTTCGCCAGGACGTTGAGCGGCTGTGCGTCCACCTGGCCGACCGGATCGTGAAGAACGGCAGCAAGAGGCCGAAGATCACCAGGGAGTGGAGGAACGCTGCCCGCCTGATGCTCGATCGTGACGGCCACACCGAGGAGCAGGTCCATAGCTGTATCGACTGGTGCCAGGACGATCCCTTCTGGCAGACGACCATCCTGTCGATGCCCAAGCTCCGCCTGCAGTACGACCAGCTCCGTCTCAAGGCCCGTAACCAGGCCAAGGTCGGCCATGCCGCTCCGCCCCCTGATACCCCGAGGCCCCGCCCGCGCGATGCCTGGATGGAGCGGCAATGAGCTTCGACGCCAGCCTCGAACCCCACGATCTGGTCGCCGAGCAGTCCACGTTGGGCGCGATGCTCCAGTCCGCCGCCGCTGTGGAGGCGTGTCTGCCCACGGTCAGCGTCGGGGACTTCTACCGGCCCGCACACCAGCTCGTGTACGAGGCGATCCTGGGTATTGTGCGCGAGGGCAGGCCCGCCGACGCCACCACGGTCCTGGCGTGCCTGATGAACGACGGGAAGCTGGAACTCGTCGGCGGCGGGGCGTACCTGCACACCCTGATCGCCACCTGCCCGGTCCCCGCCAACGTTGCCCACTATGCCGCGATCGTCCGCGGACACGCGGTACGACGGCGCCTGATCGCCGCTGGCCGCCGCATCATCCAGCGGGCCTCTGGCTCCGGCGAGACAGACGCGCATGGCTTGGCAGACGCAGCGGTGCGGGAGCTGGAACAGGTTCGTGACTTCGAACTCGGCGACGATGACGTCAACACGCCCACCATCGGCGAGTTCCTCGCCGTCGAAGACACCGAGTACGACTGGATCATCCCCAATCTGCTGGAGCGCGGCGACCGGCTGGTCCTGACCGGCATGGAGGGGCTGGGTAAATCCACTCTCTTCCGCCAGATCGCTGTCACAACGGCGGCTGGCATCCACCCGTTCAACCACACGCTGATCGCTCCGCGGCGGGTCCTCATCGTGGACTGCGAAAACACGGCCACGCATGTGCGGCGAAAGCTACGTCCCCTCATTACCCAGGCCGAGAGCCAGGGACGGCCGATCGAGGAAACCAACCTGTGGGTGGAGATCCGCCCGGAGGGCCTGGATCTTGCTCGCGATCGAGACGTGTCCTGGCTGCTGCGCCGAGTCGCGCTCATCAAGCCCGACCTGGTGGCGATCGGCCCGCTTTATCGTCTTGCTCCTCGCGCCCTCAACTCTGACGACGACGCCGCCCCGATCCTCGCGGCGCTCAACATGGTCCGAGCCCGGGGCGCGTGCGTCCTGCTGGAAGCGCACGCCGGCCACGCAATTGGTCCTGGTGGGCGGCGAGATCTCCGCCCTCGTGGCTCGTCGGCGTTGCTCGGGTGGCCCGAGTTCGGCTACGGCATCCGGCGAGCCGACTGCGACGAGGCCAAGGTACGCCGCGTCGTGGACGTGGAGTCCTGGCGCGGTGATCGCGACGAGCGGGAATGGCCGGAACGCCTCGCCGCGGGAGGTATCTGGCCGTGGACGGAGCGAGCAATAGACCCGAACGAGGACGACGGATGGACTCCAACCAGAGGGCTGCGGCGAACCCCATGACCATCTTTCTGTCCCATGAGCCCCCCAAGGAGCAGCCAACGATGTCCGTCGCACGCGCCATCGCCGACCTACGATGGGTCGCCGCGTACTGGCCTGACCTGTACGCCTCCCGCTTGCAGGGCACGCCTACCCCGTGGCGTCGACCGCAGCTCACCGCCGAGCAGCGCGCCGAGCGAGACCATCAGGCGTGGCTGGAGCGGTTGGATCGGACAGGGGACGCCTTCGGCGTGAGTCCGGCCCCGCTACGGGTGCCGGTCCTCGACGTGCTGACCGACCTGCTCACCGACGCCGTCGACCTCGCCGACGAACTGGCCGCGGCCCTCATGTGCCCAGCCCTGGAGCCGCCGAGCACCGGCCTGGCCGACGCACGGCCGTACTTGGAATTCGCTGCGCGCCGCCTCGCCGAGGTCGACGAGCCCGAACTGGGGGCATGGGCATACGAACGTAGCCACGGCCTGGTGGCCACCGTGGCGCGGGCGCTGGGGCTGCTGTACGACGGTCAGGTCTTGGATGTCGTGTGCCCGTGGTGCCGGGGTGTCACCCCCGAGACGCCAGCGGGTGGGGCGAGGACGTGGCGGGTGCGCGACCTCTTCGGCGGCCGGGGCTGCGAGCACGGGGAGCCCTACCGGCGCCTGTGCACGAAGTGCGAGCAGCAGATCGCGATCACGTGCGAGAACGACGGATGTGAGCCGCCGAGCAAGCACGTGGGGACTTGGTGGCGGGGGCAGCCGTGCTGGCCGCTCCACGAGTGGGAGTGGCTGTCGGAGCAGGTGCGCCGCGCCGAGATCGCTCAGCTTGACGATCAGGGTTATCCACAGGCATCATGATCCCGGGCGATGACGCATGCCCAAATCAAGGCCCGCCGATGTGCGGGCCTTTCGCCTTTCCGGGGGTGGTTCACATCCCCACTTCCCGACATAGATCAGGCCGCCCGTACCTCAGGGCTCGGCGGCAGATGTTCGAGATCTTCGGCGACCTCTGTCACCTCTGCGGGCACCATGGCGCCGGCGAGGCGGACCACCTCGTTCCCGTCGCGCTCGACGCGGATCAACCCATCGACCCTTACGCCATGAGACCCGCGCACGGGTCCAGCTCCCCATGCTCTGTGTGCCCGCCGCGCGACGGTAAGCCGCGGGCCTGCAACCAGGAGCGCGGCACGCGGCCACCGTCCGCACCGCTGCGCACCTCGCAGGAGTGGTGACCTCCGGGCGCTCCTACCCTCGCCCGGAGGTCACCACCGCCATGCACACCAACGAGCGCCTGGTCCCGACTGCGCACTCATGCCCGGCATGCACCCGCAACGGCGGACCCGGTCACCGCTTGGTGCACGTGGTCGACGGCTGGGGCATCGAGCGTTGGACAGCCGGGCCGCCGCGCCCTGTGACGCCCGCTCCCGAGGTGGATCCTTTGTGGACGCCTCTTGTCGATCCCGACGTCACCGTAACGGCATGCGCTCCTTGATGTCCTGGAGATGCTTGGCGATCGGAAACTCCACCTTGTGAACGAGAGCGTAGATCGCGTCATACACCGCCAGGAGAGCCTGGGTCTGCGCCAGGGCGGAAAGCGCCAGCGATCCGTCCCGATCCCCTCTCTCGAACGCTTCCGCCGCTTGGGCGTGCAGTTGCTCGGCCTGCTCGTCATAGTCAGCCATGATCCGACTGTCCGCCAGACGCTGAAATATGTCACGGCCTCCGGCTCTCCATCTCCGCGTTCGTGTATGTCCTGAGAGGCGTGGATCGTGCGCAGCACCAAGCCCTGCCCGACCGTCGAACACCCTCGTAAGACTGGTGACTTCTGCATTTCCGCAGACCGGAGTTTTTGACCAAGGGCCTGGATGACCCCGCGCCCCCCTTTCCGCATCTCTCTCCGCGCGAAAATCGCGCCTCGCGACGTTCGGAAGGTGGGCGATGAGCGACCTGCTGCAGGCGGTGATGAGCGGCGATCGGCGCGCGGCGCTGGAGGCGATCCGCGACCGCCTGGCCGCCGAGCTCGACAGCGCGGAGAAGCGCGACGCGGCCGTGGTCGCCAAGGAACTGCGCCAGGTGCTCGCCGAGCTGGAGGCGCTACCGGGCGGGGAGGTGGACACCCTTGACGACCTCGCGGCGAGGCGCACGAAGAGGCGCTCAAAAGCCGCGCGTGGGTAAGTGGCCCGACTACGTGACCACGGCCGCGCCCGAGGTGATCGACCTCGCCGCGGAGGCCGGCCTGGTGCTCGACCCGTGGCAGAAGTTCGTGCTTACGCACGGGCTTGGGGAACAGGCGGACGGGCGCTGGTCGTCGACGAAAGTCAGCGTGTGGGTGCCCCGGCAGAACGGCAAGGGCGCCATCATCGAGGCCCGAGAGTTGGCCGCGCTGTTCCTGTTCAAAGAGCGCCTGACCCTGCATTCCGCGCACGAATATCGCACGGCGCAGGAGGCGTTCGTCCGGCTGCGTGACCTGATCGACGGGAGCGCCACCCTTTCCAGGAGGGTGGCCAAGATCAGGGAGGCCAACGGCGAGCAAGGGATCGAGCTGACGAGGGCGGCCGGGGGCGGCCGTCTCAAGTTCGTCGCGCGGTCCAAGGGCAGCGGGCGCGGCCTGTCGGGAGACCTCGTGATCCTCGACGAGGCCCAGGCGCTCGTGGCCGCGCAGATGGCCGCCATGCTGCCGACGCTCTCGGCGCGACCGAACCCGCAGGTCTGGTTCTTCGGGACGCCCCCGGACGACGCGACCGCCTGGGCGTACGGGCTACGCGACGACGGCGAGAACGGCGCCGAGCGCCTGGCCCACTTCGATTGGGGCGTCGACCTCGACCTGTCCGAGCCGGCCGACATCCGCCGCGCGCTGGCGGACCAGAACCTTTGGTACGCGGCGAACCCGAGCCTGGGCATCCGGATCCGCCACGAGACCGTGGTCGACGAGGCGAAGCCGTCCGGGCTCGGTGACCGGTTCCCGATCGAGCGGTTGGGAGTCTGGCACCCGCGCGCTACCGATGGCCCGTCCGTCCTGTCGCTGGAGGCATGGGAAGCCCTGGCCGACCCCGAATCCCGGGTGAGTGGCGCCGTGGCGATCGCCGTCGACATCACGCCCGACCGGGGCATGGCCAGCATCGCCGTGTACGGCCTGCGCCGTGACGGCCTGGGGCATGCGGAGGCGATCGACCGTCGCGCGGGCACCGACTGGATTGTCGAGCGGCTCGTGGATCTCAAACGGCGGTGGAACCCGGTCGCGATCGGCCTGGACGTGAAGGGGCCCGCGGGCTCCCTGCTCGTCGACATGGGCAAGGCCGGGATCAAGCCGCCCGACGACCCTGAGAAGCCGAAGCGCGGCGACCTGATGATCCCCACGGCGGGCGACGTGGCCGCCGCATGCGGCCAGCTCGTCGACGCGGTGACGCAGCAGACGTTCCGGCACATCGGCCAGGACGTCATGACCGACGCCATCCGTGGCGCGAAGACCCGGCCGCTCGGCGACGCCTGGGGCTGGGGCCGGCGCCTGTCGAGCGTCGACATCTCACCTCTGGTCGCGGTCACCCTGGCCCGCCGCGCCTACGAGACCCGCGCCCACGTGGTGCGCCAGAAGTACGACCCGCTGGGCAACATCTACTGATCGGAGGGCCGCATGCGCTCGCTGCTCTTGTGGGCCGCCACGCTGTTCGGCGACATCGCGCGCCGGGCCCGCTCGACGTGGCTCGGCGTGGCGGGCGCGCTGCTCGTCTGCGTCGGCCTGGCGCTCGTCTCCCTGGCCGCCGCCCTCGTGGCCGCTGGCGTGTTCCTGCTCATCCTCGACGGGAGGCTGTAGTGGGCCTGTTCTCCGGGCGCCAGCCTCGCCGCGAGCGGCGCGAGATCGTGCTACCGCCCGCGTTCGTCGAGTCGACGTTCGACCAGGTGGACCTGTCGCGCGCCGAGCAATCTCTCCAGGCCGTCGCCGTGTGGTCGTCGGTCGACCTGCTCGCCTCGCTCGCCTCCGAGATGCCCATCGACGTCTACCGGGGCGAGGACGCCGACCGCGAACACCTTCGCACGCCGCCGCACCTGCAAGACCCGGGCGCGGACGGGCACGGCCTGGAGGACTGGGTCTATCAGCTTGTGATGTCCTGGCTGCTGCGCGGCAACGCCTTCGGCCTCGTGCGGGACCGCAACCGCCGCGGCGACCACTTCCCCACGGCGGTCGAGCTGTTGCACCCCGACCACGTGTCGGGCTGGCTGGTCGACGGCGAGCCGAAGTTCGCCTTCGACGGCCGCGACATCCCCAAGGCGGAGCTGTTCCACACGCGCGCCTACCCGCTGCCCGGCGTCGTGCTCGGCCTGTCGCCGGTCGCGCACCACGCCACGACGATCGGCCTCGACATCGCCGTGACCAGGTTCGGGGCGCAGTGGTTCAAAGACGGTGCGCACCCGGGCGGCATGCTGACGAACTCCGAGGTCGAGATGACGCCGACGCTGGCACAGGAGGCCAAGCGCCGGTTTCTGGCCGCGCTGCGGGGCTCACGGGAGCCGGTGGTGCTGGGCAAGGGCTGGACGTACCAGCAGATTCAGGTGGCTCCGGAAGAGTCCCAGTTCCTGGAGACGCACCGCTACACCGACGCCGAGTGTGCCCGCATCTTCGGCCCCGGTGTCGCCGAAGTGCTCGGCTACGAGTCGGGCGGGTCGATGACATACAGCAATGTCGAGAGCAGGGCGACGCACCTGCTCGTGTACGCGCTCAACCGCTGGCTCAAGCGCGCTGAGCGGGTGCTGACCAGCATGTTGCCGCGCGGCCAGTACGTGAAGTTCAACCGGGACGCACTGCTGCAGTCGACCACGCTGACGCGCTTCCAAGCGCACGAGGTGGCGCTGCGGAACAGGTGGGCGACCGTCAACGAGGTCCGCGCCATCGAGGACCAGGCCCCCGTGCCGTGGGGCGACGAGCCGAACCCTGTGGCGGCTGGGTCCGCCGCGAACAATGACGAGGGGAACACCTGATGGAGCCGCTGCGTGACCTGACGCTGGTCCGCGCCGTTCGCGCGCCGGTCCGCGTGGCGCGAGCCGACGACGACCCGATGCCCACCATGACGTTGCGGTTCGCCCCGTTCAACGTCTGGTACGAGATCGACTCGTGGTGGGAAGGCCGCTTCCTGGAGCGCATGGTGCCGGGGGCGTTCTCCAAGACGATCGCCGAGCGCGCCGACCAGGTAAAGATCATGTTCAACCACGGGCGCGACTTCCACATCCACCAGAAGCTCCTGGGGGTACCCGCCCGCCTGGTTGAAGAGGACGACTCGCCCGTTGCCGAGGTGCCCCTGTTCGACACCTCGTATAACCGGGATCTGCTGCCCGGCCTGGAGGCCGCTGCCTACGGCAGCTCGTTCATGTTCCACGTGCTGCAACACACCTGGAACGAGGAACCGGGCGTGTCCGAGCACAACCCCGAGGGGTTGCCCGAGCGCAGCGTGACCGAGGTCCGTCTTCTGGAGACAGGGCCGGTTACCTGGCCGGCCAACCCGTCCGCGTCGGCGGGCGTCCGCTCGCTCACCGACGACTGGTACGAGCACCTACGCACGGTCGACCCGTCGCACGTCGAGCGGTTGACCGCTCGCGTCACCGAGCTTCGCACTGCCGCCGCCGCCCAGCCGCCGCATGGCACTGGGCAGCGTCAGGCAGCCGCATCCGAACAACCCCACGAGCCGGCCGCTGGCCACTCGGGCGGACTGACGCCACGCGAACGGCGCTGGCGTCGCTACCCGTATCTGAACCGCAAGGAGGGCGTCAGATGACGCTGGAGGAGATGCGCGCCCGGCTCGCCGAGATCGAGACCGAGCGCCGCCAGCTCGACGAGGCCGCGGGCGAGTCCTCGCTGTCCGACGAGCAGCAGGCCCGATGGAACGAGCTGGACACGGAGGAGACCGACCTTCGCGAGCAGGTCGACGAGGCCGAGCGGCGCGAGCGCGTCGCCGAGTCGCGCGCCCGCTGGCGTACCACGCAGATCGGCTCCCGCGTGACGCCGTTCGACGGCGACCCGACGCGGATGGCTCACGGCGAGCTGGTCGACCAGGCCCGCGCGGTGCTCGGCGACGACGACGCGAACGGCCACCTGGCCGACGAGCAGCGGACCCGCCTGGAGAGGCTGCTCCAGACCCGGAACGACAACGTCGACGGCGGGATGCTGGCCCGCCGCATGCTCGTCACGGAGCACCCGGACTACCGCGAGGCGTTCATGCGGCTCGTGTCGCGGTCGACGCCGGTTCTCACCCCCGAGCAGTCCCGCGCCGTCCAGCGCTGGGAGGAGTTCCGGGCCATGTCGATCGGCTCGGACCCGGGCGGCGGCTACGGCGTCCCGGTCCTGATCGACCCCACGATCATCCTGACGGCGCAGGGCTCCCCGAACGACTTCTTCAACCTCGCGCGGGTGGAGACCATCACCACCGACACGTGGAAGGGCGTCAGCTCGGCGGGCGTGACGTGGCAGTTCCGCGCCGAGGGCGCGCCCGCGACCGACAACGCGCCGACGCTGGCCCAGCCGAGCGTGCCGGCTCACCGGGCGGACGGCTACATTCCGTACTCGCTGGAGGTCGACCAGGACTATCCCGGATTCGCCGCCGAGATGTCCACGCTGCTCGGCGAGGGCTACTCGGAGCTGCTGGTCAACAGGTTCACGAATGGCACGGGCACCAACGAGCCGACCGGCATTATCACGGCACTGACGGGCACCTCGTCGGCTGTGCTGAACACCACGGCCGGAACCATCACGGCGACCGACGTCAACGACCTGTGGGCCGCGCTGCCGATCCGGTACCGCAACGCGCGAGCCGCGTGGATGGGCCACACGGACGTGAACAACGCCGTCCAGCAGCTCGGCGCAGGCGGCAATGACAGCGCCTTCACCGTCGACTTCACGGCAGAGGGCGTGATGGTCCTGAAGGGCCGCCGCTTCTACCTGAACGACTACTTCGACGCGCTCCCGGCCGGCGTGGGCGCCGCAGACCTCATGGTCGTGGGCGACTGGCGGAACTACCTCATCGCGCAGCGCGCGGGCATGTCGATCGAGCTGATTCCGCACGTGTTCAACGCGGCGGGCACGCTCACGGTCCCGACCGGTCAGCGGGCGTGGTTCGCCTGGGCCCGCGTCGGCGCCGACTCGATCAACGACGCCGGGTTCCGCATGCTCCAGAACAAGACGAGCTGACCAGAACAACCGACGTAGAGCAGCGTCCGGAGACCAAGCCGGGCGCTGCTCGCGCGTGAAGGAGAACCGCAGACATGGGCGTCGTGTACGTCAAGAACGATTGCGTTGTCCGCTGGTCACAGGGACAGTCGCCGCTGGCCCTGGGCGATGTCTGGGACGACAAGGCCCCGCTGGTCGTCGAGCGGCCGGACCTGTTCGACGTCGAGCCGACCCGGGTCCGTGGCCGCCAGGCGCAGCCCGTCGACCAGCGCCACGACGAGGACCAGGAGCCGCCCGCCGAGCCGCCGACCGCGCCCGTCGTGGAGACCGCCACGGCGCAGCCCGGCACGAAGCGGCCAGCCGCACGGACCACGGCCGCCCGCACCAAGCGGAAGGTGTAGGCGCGCGTGGCGTACGTCGAGCTGGCCACGGTCAAGCATGCGCTCAACATCACGGACAACGACCGTGACTCGCTGATCGAGCAAGCCATCGCCGCCGCCGAGGAGGGCATCCACGAGCGGTGCGGCCGGACGTTCGGCAAGGACGCCACGGCGACCGCGCGGACCTTCCGCGTGCGTGGCCGCGTGGCCCGGGGCGAGGAGTGGACGGAGGCCCTGGTGGTCGATGACATCGCCACCGATGACGGCCTGGTCGTGGAAGTCGGCAACGGCGTGACGTTCGAGACCGTCGAGCCGATCGGCTACGCCACCATGCCGGACAATGCGCTGGTCAAGGGCAAGCCCATCACCGCACTCGAACGGCGCTACTCCTGGTGGAGCTTGCACCGGGCGGTGCGCATCACCGCCGTCTGGGGCTGGCCGGCCGTGCCCGCAACGATCGTCCAGGCGACGCAGATGCAAGCCATGCGCTTCTACCGGCGCAAGGACTCGCCAGATGGCGTCGCCGGGTCCAGTGAGTTCGGCCTGATGAGGGTTCCAAACTTGGACCCCGACGTGAGGGCGCTCGTCGAGCCGTACCGGCTGCCCGGGTTCGGGGGTGCGTGATGGAGGTGGGTGCGGTCCGTAAGGGCCTGGCCGACGCCGTACGCGACCGTACCCCGTCGCTGAATTGCTTCGGGTACGTGCCCGATTCGGTGCCCGAGCCGTGCTTCTACGCGGGCGAGGTCGACATCACCTTCGACCGAACGTTCGGGCGTGGCCTCGACGAGATCGAGGTGACCTGCCGCCTGCTCGTGTCGCGGGCCGACGACCGATCGGGCCAGGCCGCGCTCGATCGCTACCTCGCCGGGTCCGGGCCGCACTCCGTCAAGGCCGCGCTCGTGGCCGCGCGGGGCGCGCCCGGGGAGCCCGCGCTCGGCGGGCTGTGCGATGACCTGCACCTGATGCGGGTCCAGGCGTACCGCATGTATGAGGTCGGCCAAGTGCTCTACTACGGCGCTGAGCTGGTCGTCCGTGTGATCGGGAGGGGCTGACATGGCCGGTTTCGTGTTGCGTGACTGCCGCCTGTTCGCCGGGCCGGTCGACCTGACGAGCGTGAACAACCAGGTCATGCTGTCGTGCGAACTCGAGCAACGGCCGACCACGGCGTTCGGTGACGCCGGGTGGCGGACGCTGCTCGGTGGTCTGTTCAGTACGGGCATCGATGCGGCCGGCCAGTGGGAGGCCGGGGTCGACGCCGCGGCGGCCGTCATGCCGGTCGACCCGGCGTCGTGGGATGGGCTGGTTGGCAGGCAAGCGCACCCGTGGACGGCCTGCCCGGAGTCGGCCGACGTCGGGAGCCTGGCGTGGTTCACTGCCGCCCAGCGCAGCTCCTACAAGCTCGGCGGCGAGGTCGGGCAAGTCGCGCCCTGGGAAGCCAAGGCGGCCTCCTCCGGGCCGCTCCTGCGGGGCGTCGTGGTGCACGCTCCGGGCGTTCCGCGCTCGACGGCAGGCGCTGGGCCGGGAAGCAACCGCGGGCCGCTCAGCGCGTCGCAGCGCCTCTACGCCGCCGTGCACGTCCTATCGGTGACCGGTACGGCCTCGCCGTCGATCACGGTCCGCGTCGAGTCGGACTCCGACAACACGTTCGCCACCCCGACGACGCGGGCGACGTTCTCGGCGGCCAGCGCGGCGGCCGGGCGCGGCCAGCTCGTGCAGGTGGCCGGGCCGGTGACGGATACCTGGTGGCGGGTGGCCTGGACGGTCACCGGGACCGCGCCCGAGTTCCTTTTCTTGGCCGCGTTCGGCGTGGCGTAGGCCGCCCCGTACGCGCCGTTGACGGGCGTACGGGCGCGGCCGGTACGGGCGTTAGGCCACGTCACAGCATGCGCGTACGGCCGCGTACGGCCGCGCGCAAGCTACGGCGGGCGTGCGGTTCCGGAAGACGCGCGGCCGAAGGTCGCACCTTTAATGATCTTGCTTTTAAGGAGGGCCGACCGTGGCCAAGATGGTGCTGCTCGCCTCGTTCCTGTCCATCGCAGGCAACGACCTCTCCGACCGCACATCCAAGGTCGAGCTGGTCGCGGAGATCGAGGACAAGGACGTCACGACGTTCGCGTCGAACGGGTGGAAGGAAGTCACGGGCGGCCTGGCGTCCGGCTCGCTCGCCGCGGGCTTCAAGCAGGATTACGCCCCCGCGGAGTTGGACGCGCTCTTGTGGCCGCTGTTCCTGACGCGGAGTCCGCAGACGTTCGAGGTCCGCGCGGACAACGCGGCCGTGGGCGCATCCAACCCGAAGTACACCGGGACGGTACTGATCAAGTCGTGGAAGCCGGTCGGCGGCAGCGTGGGTGACGTCGCCGAGGTCGAGGTGACCTGGCCGACGTCCGGCGCGATCACGCGCGCCACGGCGTAGTGGAAATCCGGGCCGACGCGGAATCGCTGGTCGCGCTCGGCAAGGCGCTGCGTAAGGAGGAGGACGGCAAGGAGCTGCGGCGCGACCTGATCCGGTCGCTCAAGAAGCCGCTCGCGCCCGCCGTCGCCGAGATCAAAAGCGGCCTGCTGTCCATGGCGTCGGGCGGCCTGCGCACGGGCGGCGAATCGCTACGCCGTGCCGCCGCCCGCAAGATCACGACCCAGGTCAAGCTGTCCGGGTTCGCGGCCGGTGTCCGCGTCCGCGCCCGCAAGACCCCAGCCGTGCGCGGCTTCGCCAACGCGCCCAAGCGGCTCAACTCCCCGAAGGGCTGGCGGCGCCAGGTGTTCGGGCGGGACACGTGGGTCGTCCAGTTCGGCAAACCGCACTACTTCGACGACCCGCTGCGCGAACGCCGGGAGGAGTTCCGCGCGGCCGTCGTCGAGGCCATGAACGACACCGCCGCGCGCCTCGCGGCCAACGCCAAGAGAGGTTGACCAGCGTGATTGTCATCTACAAGCCCGAGGACGGCGACGAGCAGCGGTGGGAGTTCGACCCGCGCAAGGTGCCCGCGAGCAAAGCCGAGATGATCGAGCGGCGGGCCGGCGAGTCGTGGGAGGCGTGGCTGGCCGCCGTCCAGTCGGGCAGCATCCGCGCCCGTCGCGTGCTGCTGTGGCACCTGCTGACGATCCGGCACTACGGCCTGCGCTGGGAGGACGTGCCCGACTTCATGGCCGGGGAGCTGGTCGTGCAGCACTCCCTGAACGAGCTGACCGCGATGCGCGACCGCGCCGCCAAGGCCAAGCTGCCCGCCGAGCAGCGGGCGCAGGTGATGACCGCGCTCGGCCTGGCCATCACGGACGCGCTGGAGCGCGACGGCCTCGCCGAGGTCCCCGACGAGTCCGAGGGAAAAGCCCCCTCGCCGAGCTACGCGAGCGCTACGCCTTCGCGATAGCCGAAGTCCTGAACATCCGCCCGTGGGAGCAACGCGAGCTGCTGACCGCTGACGAGCTGCTCCAGGCGGTCGCCTACATCGACAAGCACAACCAGGCCGCCGAAGAGGCGGCACGGCGGCAGGGGAGGTGAACCCGTGGGCGACACTTCCCTGCTGTTCTCGATCCTGGCCAGGTCCAACCTGGGCCAGGTCCTCCGGGGTGACGCGCAGGCGACGCAGGAGCTCCACTCGGCGATCCAGGCCGGCGCGGGCCGGGCCGTGTCGAGCATCGGCGCGTTGTCGGCCGTGATGGGCGTGCTCGGCGTCGTCGGCGCCGGGGTGTTCGCGGGCCTGACGGTCGGCATGGCCGGGCTCGGGCTCGGCATCCTGGGCCTGGGCGTCGCCGTGGCCGCCTCCTCCGAGCAGGTCAAGGCCGCGTTCGGCCAGGTGGCGGCCGAGGGCAAGGCCGTCCTGCAGGCCGCCACGGCGCCACTGATACCCGTTCTTACGGGCATAGCGGCGCAGGCGCGGACCCTCCTCCTGCCGCTCGGAGCCGCGCTCTACCAGGCGTTCTCGGTGCTCGGACCTGCGCTTTTGTCCTTCGCGTCGTCCGTGATGACCGGGCTCCGGCCCTTGATAGGCGTGATCGCCCCCATATCCGCCGCCGTGGCGCCGCTGGTCGTCTCCCTGGGGCGCGGCCTGCAACCCGTTCTGGCCGCGCTGTCGTCGACCCTGCTCATGGTCGCCGAGACGGCGGGCCGGTTCGCGCCCCAGCTCGAACAACTGTTCTATAACGTGGGACTGCTCGTCTCCGCGCTCGGGCCGCTGCTGTCCGGCTTGATCGAACTCGGCGCGCCCGTGATCGGGCCCCTGCTCGGGCTCGTCGGCTCCCTGGTCCTCCAGCTGTCAACCGCGCTGCGCCCGGTGCTCGCGCAACTCGGGCCGATCGTGGGCGACGCCGTCGCACAACTGGGCCCCCTCCTGCTCACGCTCGGCGAACTCGTCGCCGCCGTGCTGCCCTTGCTGCCCCCGCTGCTACGCCTGGTCGGCAGCCAGATCGAGCTATGGGCACCGATCTTGACCATCGCCGTCCAGGCCGTGACCGCGCTCGTGCGCATCCTCGTCGACTGGCTCGTGCCCATCCTCAACCAGGTGGCCGGCGCGGCGCAGTCGACGGCCTCCCTGTTCACCGGGGCCTGGCTCACCGTCGAGCGCGACACGGGCGTGATCGTCGGCGCGATCGTCGGCTGGTGGAACGGGCTGGTCAACATGGTGACCGGCCTGCCGGGGCGGATCTCGGCTGCCGCGTCGGGCATGTGGGACGGCATCGTGAACGGCTTCAAGGCCGCTATCAACTGGATCATCCGGGGCTGGAACAGCCTGTCGTTCACGCTGCCGCGCGTCGACATCCCATACGTCGGCACCTTCGGCGGGTTCACGGTCGGCGTGCCGCAAATCCCCTACCTGGCCAGGGGCGGCAACATCGTCGGCGCGGGCCTGGCCGTCGTCGGCGAGGCCGGTCCCGAACTGGTCAGCCTGCCGCGCGGCGCGCAGGTGACCCCGCTGGGCCGCGGCGGGGGCAACACCTACATCTTCCAAATCACAGGGGCACTCGACCCCATCGGCGTCGCCAGGGAGGTCGAGAGGGTGCTCAAGAAGTACGCCCGTGACAGCGGGCGCGTGGAGCTGAGCTTCTGATGGCCGCCGAGTTCGCGCCCGTCGTCGAAGTCGACTTCGCAGGCAACGGCACCTGGACGAACATCACCCCGTACGTGCGCGTAGAGCAGACCGTCCGCATCACGCGCGGCCGGGGCGACGAGCAGACCGAGATCAGGCCCGGGATCATGTCGCTGACCCTGAACAACACGGACGGCCGGTTCACGCCTGGGAACGCGGCCTCGCCGTACTACCCGAATGTGAAGAAGGGCCGCCCGATCAGGTGCCGAGTCGTTCACGCGGGCGGCGAGTCGACGCGGTTCTTCGGCCACGTCAACGAGTGGCCGGTGACGTGGGAGGGCGGCGGCGCGATCAGCCTGTCGCAGGTCACCGCGACCGACCCGCTCAAGCGGTTGGGCCGTACGGCGACCATGCGCAGCCTCCTGGAGGAGGAGATGCTGGCGGTCGGGCCGGATGCGTACTACACGCTCGGCGAGCCCGCGGGGGCCACGTCGGCGGGTGACACGTCCGGCAACGGCGACACGCCGCTACGCCAGTTCATCTACGGCACCGGGGCCGGTCAGGTCAAGTTCGGCCAAGGCACCGGGCCGGGCACTGACGAGTTGCCCGCCGTGGTGTTCGAGCCGTCGACGGCCAACGACGGCGTGTACCTGGCCATCCCACGAGACATGACGCTAACCGAGGCGGTGGTGATGGCCGTGTGGGTCAACACGACCGTCAAGGGCCGGGCGTTCCTGGCGCTGTGGGGTGGCAACAGTACGGCCGTCGTGGTCAAGACTGACCCGACGACGGGCCACATCATCGTGGCGGCCAGCAACAACCGGAGCGCCACAATCTCGAGCACGTTCCCTACGGTCGACGTGGCCGATGGCCACACGCATTTCGTGGCGGTCCAAGTTACGCCGGGTGGGGGCGTTACCGTCCAGGTGGACAACGGCGCGCTGCTGTCCGCAACCTTCACGCCGGACAGCACCTTCGGCCCATGGATCGAGATGCCCGCGTACAACTGGGTGTTCGTGGGTGCCGGTCCCAGCTTCGACGGGCCGGCCACGCCGGGCAGCCTGTTCGGCGGCACCATGGCTCACTTCTGGTACGCAAGGCGCGCCACCATGCCGGACTGGACCAACGTCTGGCAGGCCGGGAACCCCGAGACCACGGCCGCGAGGTTTGAGCGGGTTTGCCGCGTCGGCGGCATCGCCGGGACCGTGCTCGGCTCCAGCTCGACCATCATCAACGCTCAGGCCGCCCGCGGTAAGGCGCCCGTGGGGACGCTCGCCGACGTGGCCAGCGTGGAGGCCGGGCTGGTCTACACGGCGCGCGACGACGGCACGGTGGTGTTCGAGTGCCGCAACCACCGCTTCAACCTGCCGCCCTCGGCCAGCCTCGCCGAGCTGCGCGAGCATGACCTGCTCTGGTCCGACGACGACCAGTACATGGTCAACGACGTTAGCAACAGCCGTGCGAGCGGCGCCGCGCAGCGGTGGAAGGACGCCGCCAGCATCGCCGAATACGGCACGTACGCAGGCGGCCAGACCTTGCCGTGGTCCAGCGACAAGGACGCGCTGCTCAATGCCCAATGGCAGGTCAGCAACGGCGCCGACCCGCCGCCGAGGGTCAACCGCTTCACCGTCGTGGCCAACACTCTGGCCGACTACGCCGACGTGCTCGCGCTCGACATCTCCGACGTGGTGACACTGACCGGCCTGCCCGCAGGGTCGCCGGAATCGTCCACGCAGGTCCACGTCGAGGGCTACGCCGAGACGATCGGCTACAACCACCACGCGATCACGTTCCACACGTCGCCGGCCAGTGTGTCGCGCGTGTGGCAACTCGGCGTGCCCGGCGCGAGCGAACTCGGCGTCAACACCAAGCTCTCGTACTGAGGAGACATCAGTGCCCGACCCGCTTGTGAGCCCGGCCGCGGGCTTCTTCGTCGACAAGCCGTTCTGGGACAGCCAGGTCTACGGCCAGTTCGCCGACCTCTACGCCCCGTGGACGGCGTACACGCCGGCGTGGAGGGCGGGCGCTGTGGCCGCCACCATCGGGAACGGCACCCTGGCCGGCAAGTACAAGAAGATCGGCAAGCTGCTGTTCTGGGCTTTCCGGTTCGTGTGGGGGTCGACAACCCCTGTCCCAACGGACGCGGGGATCTGGTTCTTCGGTTTCCCGCCAGGGATGCCCATCGTCGGTGACCAGGCCGCTCCCGCGCGATGCACGAGCCCCAACGGCAACCAGCTCCCGCTTGGCGTGTCCCAGTCCGGGACCGACATGTGGTTCACCACCCCGAGCGACGCCGGGATCAGCAGGACCGTTCCGTACACCTGGGGCGGGTCGACGGTCGGCCGGACTATCACCGCCAGCGGGTTCTACGAGACTTCCGCCTGATCTGGCCATCACCACATGGGACGAACGATGACCGGCATTCTCGCGCTCGACATCTGCGTCGCACTCGGCATCCTCGCCGGGGGCGGCGCGGTCGTCTGGAAGGCGCTGGCCGCGCTCAAGCGCTGGGGCAACTTCACCGACGACCTATTCGGCGAGCCCGCCTGGCCTGGCGTCGACGCCAGGCCGGGCGTCATGGAGCGCCTGCACGCGATCGAGGCGGAGCTCCACCCCAACCACGGGTCCAGCCTGCGCGACGCCGTCGACGGCGTGGCCGCCACCGTGAAGCGGGTCGAAGTGCACTTTGAGGCCCATCTGCTGGAGCACACGCAGAAAGACAAAGCGGAATAAATGCGCCTCTTTTCTTAAAAGCAGAAGGGCTAATTGGAATAAATGCGATTTCTCGGAGAACTCGCCGACGTGGCGCGACGCGCAGACCTCCAAGTGACGGAGGTTCCCGGGTGGAAAACCCGGGGCCACGGTCCCCAGCCCGAGGTGCAAGGGATCGTGGCCCACCACACCGCAGGGTGGGATGACCTGCACGTGGTCAGAGACGGGCGGCCCGGCTTGGACGGGCCGCTCTCGCATTTCTGGCTCCGCAAGGACGGCCGCGTGTTCGTCGTGGCGGCCGGGCGATGCTGGCACAACTCGCCGTCAACCAGCGTCCAGCACGACAACTCCAGCGCCATCGGGATCGAGGCCGAAAACGACGGCCGCACCCCGTGGCCCAAGGCGCAGCTCGACGCCTACAAGCGGCTGTGCGCCGCGCTGTGCGAGGCGTTCGGCCTGCCCGCGAGCAGGGTCAAGGGGCACAAGGAGGTCCAGCGCGGCAAGCCTGACCCGCACTCGCTCGACATGGCCGCGTTCCGCCGCGACGTGTCCGCCCTGATGAACGGCAAGCAGCCCGCCGAGCCGAAGCCGCTTCCCAGCCGCCAGGGCGTGCCCGACTTCCCCGGCCGGGCGCTGCGCCTCGCCATGCCTTTGATGACTGGCGAAGACGTGCGCACCTGGCAGGCCGGCGCCCGCCGGTTTGTCCCCGAGCTGACGGTCGACGGCTGGTACGGCCCGGCCTCGCGGCGGGCTTGCGAGAAGGTCCAGCGCACGGTCGGCGTCCCCGCCACAGGCGTGGTCAACGCCGAAACGTGGCTCCTCACGTGGATGTGGGAGCCGAGCAACCCGAGGGAGAAGGTATGAAGGTGCTCTATACAGCCGCCGCCACGATCCTGCTGATCGGTGGCGGCGGTGTCGCTTATGCGGTCGCTTCGGCCACGCCCACGATCGTCGGCGTGTGCGCGAACAAGACCAACGGCGGCTACCTGCGCCTCCTGGAGGCCAAGAACAGCGCGAAGTCCCAGTACGGCAAGTGCCGGAAGAACGAGGTCAAGATCCCGCTGGCCACAACCGCGGCCAAGGGCGCCCGGGGCGCGTCAGCCTACGAGGTGTGGCGGGACTACACCGACAAGGACGGCAAGCAGCCAAACAAGACCAAGACCGTCAACGACTACCTGGCCTCACTCCAGGGCCGCGGCTTCGACGGCGCCCCGTTCAACATCACCTTCACCGGCAACGGCCCGTGGACCTGCTCCTGGCAGGCGACCACGGGCACCCTTGCCTGCGTCACTCCGACGTCCTGATCGTCCGGGCCTCGACTCATCGGGGGATAGCCGAGGCCCGGCATCTCCCATATCCATCCCCCGCCCTATCGACCCGCTCACCATCGGGTGCATGCGGCCAGGGGAGAACCCATCTTGTCCACCTGGACCATCCACGACGGCGACGCGCTCGCCGTCCTACCCACCATCCAGACCGCCTCCGTCGACATGGTGCTGGCAGACCCGCCGTACAACAGCGGCGGCCGAACCAACGCCGAACGGGGCCAGCAGACAGCCCGCGGCAAGTACGTCTCCGGCGACGTCGGCCACCAGCTCGCCGACTTTCCGGGAGACAACCGCGACCAGCGCTCCTACACGTACTGGCTCACGCTCGTGCTCCTGGAGTGCCTGCGAGCCGCCAAGCTCGGTGCGTCAGCCCTGATCTTCACCGACTTCCGGCAACTGCCCGCCACCTCCGACGCCCTCCAGGCTGCGGGGTGGACCTGGCGCGGCATCGTCCCGTGGCACAAGCCCATCAGCCGGCCACAGCGCGACGGTTTTCGCCGGGAGTGCGAGTACATCCTGTGGGGCAGCAACGGCCAGCCGCACCGGCACGCCGAGCCCGTCTACCTGCCCGGACTCGTGAAGGGCTCTCAGCCACGGGGCACCGGCCGCGTCCACATCACCCAGAAGCCGGTCGACGTGCTGCGCGAGCTGGTCCGCATCTGCCCACCCGGTGGGACCGTCCTGGACCCGTTCACCGGCTCCGGCTCGACTGGAGTGGCTGCCCTCGCCGAAGGCCGTTCCTTCATCGGCGTGGAGCTGACCAAGCACTACGCCGCGGTCGCCCGGCAACGCCTCGCCGAGGCCCTGGCCCAACCCACGTCCTAGCCACCCCTATTCAAGGAGACCCATGTTCCATCAGTGGATCTTGTCGCTCTGGCGTACCGTCGTGCCGTCTGTCGTCGGCGGCGTGCTCGGCTGGCTCACCCTGCATGGCATCATCATCGAGGGTCTGACCGCCGAGCAGATAAGCATGGGCGCGGTCATGTTCGGCACGGGCATCTACTACGGCCTGGTGCGAGCGCTTGAACAGCGCTGGCCGCTGCTCGGCGTGCTCCTCGGCTCTACCACGGCCCCCACGTACAAGGAGAGCTCCCACCCGGGCGTGCATGCCGGGCGAGAGCTGTAGAGAGCGAGGGATGCCCCGCTTCATCTAGAGGCGGGGCATCTTCCTCATATCGTGCAGTTTCTAGCGCTCGTCGGTATCCCCTCGCCTTCGTGCGGGGAATCTCCGTTCGAAGTACCGCCGCGTGTCCGAGTGAGCCCGGCCGTAGACGGATGAGGGCTCGTGCCAGTGTTCCGCTGCCGCCCGGAGGACGAAGCGGCGGCCGAGAGCGTGGACAGGATCACAGCAGGGTAGGCGCCTCGGGGGATTCAGCGGCAGGCGGCTTGCGTGCGCTGGCGGGGACCGGGAACACATTCGCCTGCTCCAGGTCGGCCACGGTGACGAGAGGGCTGTTACAGATCCGCTCAAGTAGGTCGGCCTGATCCGGCTCCAACTCGACGCACAAGGTCAGGACGTGAAGCAGCTGGAGGAGCTCGGTGGTGAACTCCGCCGTCCACTCCTCGGTGTTGATGTCGTCGAGGGGCGACGACTTCCGCCCGGTCGGATTCTTCTTGCGGTAGCCGAACCACTTCTTGATGACCTTCAGCCCAGACACCTCGTAGGCCCACACCTCGGGCCGGACCGGAGCGATCTGCCCGACGCCTACGTGGAGGGTGGCCGTCTCCGGGTCATACGAGATGTCGTCTGGCATGTCGTCGGCAGTACCCGGGATGGCCACCAGAACCTTGGCTCGCTGGGCAGCAGGGGGCCTGGGCGGACCCGCTGGACGGTCCTCGGCTGGGTCGGCGAAACGCTCGCCGTAGGTGTGCAGCCAAAGCACGCGCCTGCCGAGTCTTATGGCCTTCTCCCACAGTTCGGGGTCGGCGGTGAGCGGTATCCGAACGCCGGGGGTGCGCAGGTCCTCGCGGAAGCGGCTCGTGTAGCCGCTGTGGGCGGTCGCGGCAGCGATGTAAGCGAGCATGTCGGCGGCGGTGACAGTTTGGCCGAGCCGGTCGGTGAGCAGGCGGAGCAGGCCGGGGGCGAGGTTGGCCGACCCGGCGGCGCCATCCCGGTAGAGCGGGAGCACCCGTCCACCCGCGCTGCCCTGAAAGTGGTTCATGTCGGGTACAAAGGATGCGAAAACCAAGCCTGGGCCTACGCCGAGCGGCTGGGCGTGCTGTTCGATAGTAAATACTTGGGACGCGCTTGCGACCTGCCAAAGGCTTGGGCTCGGACGATGATGAACGCGGGCATCAGGAATCACCCATTGCCGGTCGAAGGACCGATAGGCAACTCGTACTGGCTCAGGGCACGGGCCGCTCTCGTTGCGGATGATTCCATGGTGTACGGCGAGACCGGGGACGGGTTGGACTACGCTGTCCACCTTGCGAGAAGCGCTCTCCTTGAACAGAGACACTTTGTTGTCGGCAGGTGCCTTCACTAGCCTCTCCCATCGGGACCGAAGCACAGCAGGATCAGGGTCATAGACCCAGGTTCGATTGGGCATGAGACCGGGTGCTTGCCAGGGCATCAGGTCGCCTAGCGTTGGATGGCTAAGCCAGTCAGCTCCTCCTGGAGGCTGGAAGCGGTCCTGCCAGCCGGTCGCGCACTCAGCCCACGCCAGACCGTCGATGGTGAGCTCAGCGAGCTGAGCGAACTTCTGGGTACGGTGCCCCGACACGCTCAGGTGATGGATTCGTGCCGGCGTCTCCCGGTCGCTCTCGCCGTAGCGGGCGAAGATCCCGATGCACAAGGGCTGCTGCACCCCAGAGAACACACGGGTGGGCACGTCGGGCTGGTGGCCCTCGGGGGACACGTCGATGATCCAGCCTTCGTCAGCGGTGCGGCGAAGATATTCGCGCATTCCCGCGAAACCGGCGCCGTGGGTGTAGTTCGAGATCGTAATGAAGGCAACGATGCCTGCGGGGTGTTCGGGGTGAGCGTCGAAGACCTTCCACGTGGCCCAGCGCCAGAAGTACACGTACAGGTTGGACAGCACGTACTCGTAGCGGCCGAGGCCCTCGGCCTTGAAGTCCCGAAGGGGCGTGCCATGAACCGAGTTCTTGCCTGCGCCCTGCTCAATCCACCCGCCCATGCCCTTGGCACGTTCACGGTACGGTGGGTTACCGATCACGACCTGGACAGGGGTTTCCCGCTTGACCTTGTTGGCCTCCCGACGCGAACGCACGATGGGTTCGTACATCGACCCGATGTCGAGCTGGGTGTTCTCGAAGGGGTTATCGAGGGTGTCGGCGACGTAGAGCTTCTGATCCTTCTCAGCAATCTCGGCACTATGCTCGGCCTTGAGCGCCTGGTTGAGCCGCAGCTCGGCCACGGCGAATGGCCCTGCCTGCCGTTCTAGTCCAATGAGGCGACCGAACAGCTTTTTGAGTTGAGCGGGAACCGCGCCCGGCCCTTCTTCCTCCTCCACCGTCTTGGCGACGCTTCTGATGATGTTCAGCAGGTAAGTTCCGGTGCCCATCGCAGGGTCGACCACCACCACGTCGTCGGAGGCGAAGCCGCCCTCGCGCCCGAGCCGTGCGCGGAGGATGTCGTCGGTGAAGCGGACCATGAACGAGACGACCTCGTTGGGGGTGTAGTACGAGCCGCTCTGCTTGCGAAGCTCGGAGTCGTACACCTCAAGGAAATGCTCGTACAGGTGGAGGTAGGAGTCGGTGGACCCGTCGCTGATCTTGTCCCAGTCGACGGCCCCGATGACTCGTTTGAGAGTCTCCACCACGATGCTGCGCCCGTCCACGGTGTCGTGGGTGAGGACGGCCAGCGCTTTGCCCATCAGGGAGTGGTTCTTGCCTAGCTGGGAGGCGATCTGGCTGAGTGAGCGGGTCTCGAAAGCGATGCCGTCGACGCGGGCCAGCAGTAGGGCGAAGGTGACCGTCTGGGCGTAGGAGTCGGCGAACTCTTCATGAGTCAGGCCCGGGAACAGCAGCTTGCGCCAGTCGGTGGCTAACTCGGTGAAGAACTTAGTCTTCTCCTCCCCGCGGTGCTCGCGGTCAATGGACTCGAGGACCTCCGTGCGCAGCAGCTTGCACAGGCCGGCCACGGCACGGACAAGCTGGCGGACGTTACGGGGAGGCGTGGGCTTCCACAGAAGGAAGTCGGTCACGATCCGGGAGAATTCGCCGTCAGCAGGGGCGAGCTTGGCACCCGCCTTGCGGATGTCGCCGTCCAGCCGGGCAACCTGTCCGATCAGCTCACCGTCACGGTACAGCGCCCACTGGCAACCGTCTGTGTAGAGCACATTGGGCAGTAGGCGGAGCTTCTCCCACTGGTTCTTCTCGTGCTTATTGGGTGTCCATGTAGTGGGTACTCCCCGCCCTGGTGCCTTGAGCTCGATATACCCCACGCGAGCACCAGCGACGTCCACGCCGTAGTCCGGTCGTACCCCGAGCGTGGCCAGCGACGTCTCGCCGAACATCTCAACAGAGACGCCCATGGCTGCAGCGACGTCTTCCTTGAAGAGCCGCTCAAGCGGCGCACGAAGCTGGTCCTCGGGCTGGCCGTCACCACGGAGTTTCGCGGTAACGGTGCTGCCGAAACGAGAGACCGCCTTAGCCATTTTGTCGAGCAACGACGGCGGGGGGTAAGTCGAGGTCATTTCCACCCATTTACATGTCAGTGCGTACGCGGGCTGCGCTGCTCATATAGGTATTCCTAGGCCGTTAGTGTCACATGATTGGCTTTGTGGGGAAACCCCAAATGATCACAGTGCGGTGAAGGTCGAGCTGGGGTTGCCGCACTGGTGTTCACATCGCGTAACCGGCTTCACCATCGAGTAAAGGACCCCGACGTACTTGGAGATGTTTGGCGTCGTCTGACCTGCGTGTCTATAAGTTCACCGAGCGCTTTCGGCAGCTGGTTGTCACCGCCCGTAGCCCTATCTGTGATGGGCTGGCTCCTTTACGCGCTGGTGCGGATCCGATGCTGTAGCCATTCCTCAGCTGCCTCGCCCATAGCCGACTTCCACGGGGCGCTGTCCGCTTGGGAGATCTCCCGCCACATGGTCAAGCTCGCCTGAGCGAAGGCGTTCACCCCTTCGGCCGGGGCCTCGCGCCACGCGGGCAGGTCCGTGCATACCTTGTCGGCCTCCTCGGCGGTGTGGCCGCCCAGCATCAGCCGCAGGATCAGGCACGCCGGGTCGATCCATCCGGCGCCCCTGGTGGGCCATGCCCAGTCGATCAGCAGGGCCCGCCCGTCTGCGATGAGGACGTTGAGGGGGTTGTAGTCGGTGTGCAGGAGCCGATCCCCGGCCAGCCATCGGAGGTCGTCCGGGTCATCCATGTATGGCTTCCAGCGGCTCTCGGCCGTCTTCAGCGGCAGGTTCGGGCAGGGGGTACGCCCGAGCAGGTACATGACGTCGGTCACCAGGGCCACGTCAGGCGAGCCGGGATCGAAGCGGGCGTGCCGGCCGTCCACGGCCTCGAACCCGATCAGGTCCCACTCGTCATCCTCGACCCGCCACAGCGTCCGGGGGGAGACCTCGGCCACGTACGGGCCGATCACCCATTCCATGTCCTGCGTCCACCGCCGCGGGAAGGCGCGGCGCAGGCCCTTGACGAACACTTCGCCGGTGTCCGTCGTGAGGAGCGCCGCCACGGCGGAGTTGAGCCCTTCCGTCATGGTCGCTGCTTGCCGGATGGGGCCGGTGTGCTCCTCCACCCTGGCTCTCGTCTCGGCGGGCAGATCGTTCCAGTCTGTGCGTGCAACCGGCATGCGTTCCTCCGTCTCGCACGAGGGGGAGCCGCCCCACGATACTCGTAGGGCGGCCCTCACCTGCGCGTCTTCTTCCTAGTAGGGCTGATCGTCGCTGGATGAGCACGAGCACTTCTGCGGAGCCAGGAGCGTCTCCAGGTCCGCGATAACCTCGACCTCGGGCTGAGGCGCAGGCCGCGGAATGAGGTCGATAGCAAGGGCTGTCATGGGGCGTTCACCTCCTCTCGCTCTCGGTGCTGGCAGTAGTTCGCCAGCGGCGATTTCGCCTTGCGGTAGAGCTGCACGAGCGGCATGCACGTGCCGCACGTGCCCTGCAGGGTGCAGCCTGTACAGCCGCCCTGCCGCAAGAGGAGGGAGTCAGCGATCTGCCCGAGGCGGGCCAGCCCTTCGGCGCCCTCCTCGACCAGGCGGACGTTCGGCTCGCGCCCGATCTTGCAGATGGACGCGACGCCGTGCGGATCGACGTGGAAGAAGGTGTGACCAGCGTTGCAGCCGGTGAAGACGCTGCGCTTGCGCAGGTGCTCGACCGACTGCGACGGCAGCGTTTCGGCGCCGCCGTAGATGGTCGGCGACATGTTGACGAACGTCACGTACGGGACGCCCCATCCGTCCGCGAGGCGCTCCATCTGCGCCACCTCGGCCGCGCTGTGGTTGGTGACGATCAGCGAGAACTTGAGCGATAGCCTGGCCTCGACGGCGGCAGTGATGCCCTTGCGGAACTTCCGGAAGCTGCCTGGCCGGCGCGTCAGCCCGTCGTAGCTGGCCTCGGTCGCGCCGTACACGCTGACGGTGATTTCGTGCGGGCGGCGCGAGGTGAGCAGGTCCAGCACCTTCGGCTCGTGCAGCTTGGACCCGTTGGACAGGATGGACAGCATCATGCCCATCTCGTAGGCCAGGCCGTACGTTTCGAGGAACAGCTTGTCGATCGTGGGTTCGCCGCCGGTGAGCTGCAGCCACAGCACGCCGACGTCTCGCAGGATGTACAGCATCTTCTCCCGCTGGTCCCAGGGCATGCCCTTGAACTCCTTGACGCCGAGGTAGCAGTGCTCGCAGTCGTAGTTGCAACCGAGGTTGAGCTCGTACGTCGCCCGCACGTAGTCGTAGCCGGTGACGGGCCGCACCAGCACGCGCTCCCGGAACGGCTCCAGGGACATGGCCGGCCCCCACAGGGTGGTGACCGCGTCGGCGAACCATGCGGGCGGCATGTCGGCCTGGGCGAGTTCGATGTACTTGCTCGCGGAGAGTCTCAGTCCACCGCCGCGGCCTGGGGCGAGCACCAGGTGTTCGCCGTCGAGATACGGGCTCACGATGAGGTTGTGCATGGGGGTGCTCCGATCGTGGTGGTCAGGTGACGGTGGGGCTGTACCGGTTATGGGCGGCGCAGGACGGGCCGGCGCACCGGGGAAGGTTCGGTAACTGCCTGGCCCGCCGTAGCACGACGATCAGGGGCGTGAAGCACCAGAACGCGGCGTCGTGCTGGAGCATCAGGTCCGGCCCTACGGGGCCGCACTCGTCGCGCCACGCCTCCTCGCGCTCCTGGTGAATGGTGAGCCGGTCGCGGCACGCCTGGCACATCTGCTCGGGGTCGCGCTGGGTGAGCCGTTCCAAGGCTTCCATGGTCGCGATGAGCCCCAGTGCGTGGACGATCGAGACCGCGAGGAAGGCGGCCAGCAGTGGATTCACGACGCCACCTGGTGTGTCTCGCGCTGGTGGTGGCTGTCAAGGTTCTGCCACGCCGCCAGCGCCTGTTCGTAGGTGCCGCGGACGGTTTCCTCTTCTTTCCCGTCCTCGGTGCGGCGTAGCACATAGAACTCGGCACTCTCGAAACAGAGAATGAACGCCTCGCAGCAGGAGGCTTCAGCGACGCACCGGAGCCCTCGCGGCGTGTGCGGTTCCCAGATGTACGACATGGATCACTTCCAGCGGTGCGACGGCTGGACCTGCGGGTAGGGCCGAAAAGGACCGCCGCGTTTGGTTGGGCCCGGGTGAGAGGGTTGGCCTCCCGGCCCGGGGCGTTACTGTCTGGCGCTGATGGCGGCGTTATGCCTCGTCTCGACATGCCGCCGTCTGATCAGCAGAGCTGTCCGATCCCCTGGGAACGGGCGGGCGGCCGAGTAAGCCGTAGGCGGCCTGCGACCGCCATTGCGCTTGGACGGCATCGGACATGCGGCGCAGCAGTTCATCCGGATACTCCGCCGCGACCCAGATGCCGCCGGGCGCACAGTGGCCCGCGTAGAACGCAACGAGGCCACGATCGCGGAGGGAGTACATCACCCACCAGTCGGGCAGACGCTGTTGCAGGCTCTCGGCGTAGTTCTTTCCCATCGCGTCGGCGGTGGTGTCGTTCTCGTTGACCAAGATCATTGGGTTCTCCACAGCGGAACAGTGGTTTAGGGGCGCAGGCCGGGCTGGGCAGCGGGGTGCCCGACCTGCGCCCGGAGTGCGGTACGGCGGGGAAGGCGACACCGGGCCGTCCGCACTGGGCGTGGCAGTTGCAGCGCGCGTGGATACGCTGCTCCGTGACCAACGGCTGCCACGCCACGCTCATCAGTTCGGTGCGATAGAGGTGTCAGTCCTCATGGACTCCGACGTGCCGACTCGGACCGTCCACGAGGAACGGCACCGGTCAGCGCCATGACCGAACGGCCGGCGGATGAGGCGGTCGTGCGAAAGGTGCCCCGGACGAACAGCAGGCGCGCCCCAACCGCGTCTATCTGTTCGCGCCGCCGGGTGGCGATGTGCTTCCCGCCCAGATGGTGAGCAGTCGGCAGGACCACTCCGTACGCGCCGGACAAGAGAAGCACGTCCAGCAGCCCGGCGAACGCTGGATCGTCCGCCGACTTGCCCCCTCGGTCGGTGAAGATGCCGCAGAGCTGCAATTCGTGCTGGTCGCAGTACTGGGCCAGCGTCACCGTGAGAGCGGCTTGCCGCTCGGGTGTCGAGCGGTGCAGCCGTAGGTAGCCGTAGACGATTGGACCATCCACTTGATGTTGTTCCGTGAGTGTCCACAAGGTAGCCGTCCTTACCGTGGCTGGGGCTGGTGACCCGCTCTTCGAGCATGGCCAGCCGTGGCATGGCTGCATACGAACTGCTGTCGCACTTCCGTTGCACTTCCGTGGGCTCTCGGCACTTCTCCGTGCTTCCATGGCCGTGGAAGGGAGCAGCGCCGTGACGACCGTGCATGAGTGGACTGGCCTTGAAGCCCACGCGCTGCGTCTTGCCCTGCGGATGAGCGTGCGCGTGTTCGCCCAGCACCTCGGCGTGGCTCCCCGCACCGTGGCGAAGTGGGACCACCTTGGCGTCGCCACGCGGCCACGCCCGGATACTCAGGCAATCCTCGACACCGCGCTCGCTCGCGCCGACTCAGCTACCCACCTGCGGTTCGAGACCCTGCTTCTGGAGCTTGGCCAGGATGCGGACCAGGGGCTTCGAGTCACACGGGTGGGACCACGAGCCTGGGACTATGAGACCTGGACCGATGATCTCGACCGGGCCGTGGTCGCGCTCAGTCGCCAGAGCTTCAGCTACGCCGCAGACCTGCTGAACCGGTGGCTCACCCTCTACGATCCGCACGCGCTGGACGAAAAGGGCCTGTACCTGTTCGCACGGTCGACGACGTTGCTCGGAGACCTCCAGCGCGACCAGGGCGCGGTCGCTGGCCCACTGTCCGCGCGCCGCTCCTATCTCAACGCCCGCTCCATGTACGCCCAGCTCGACATCCCTCGCCGCATCGCGCAGCTCGACCTATCACTGGCTGTGGTCGCCGAGATGTCGGGCCAGTTGGACGCCGCCGCAGAGGAGTACGAGACGCTGGCCGTCGACGGCCGGCTCTCACCACGCGACCGGGCGCGAGCCCGGCTGTGGGTCGGGACCGCACTGAGCAAGAACGGCAAGAACGACTACGCCGCCCGCCTGATGAGGACAGCCATCCGCGAGTTCGAGAACATCGGCGAGCCCGAGGACTGGTCCGTCGCACACCAGAAACTCGCCCTGGCCCACCGTGGCGCCGGGAACCTGACCGAGGCGCTACGCCTGATCGACCTCGCCCGCGCCACCGCCGTCACCGACGTGCCCATGCAACGGGTACGGCTGGAGACGGCTTACGGGCACATCCTGCTTTCTGACCGGGACACCGTGGATGATGGGCTGGTGATCCTCGACCGTGCCGCGCGAGAGGCCGCACAGCATGGGCTTGCGCACCAACTGCGCAGCATCGAGGGCATCCAGCGGACCTATCAGGGGGAGATCCGTCTTCCTCTGCCACGGCGATCAGGGAGTAGCCGAGTGAGCGTCAAGCAGCAGCGGGTCATCACCGACGAGCAGTGGCGGCACGCCCGTACCATCTGGGACTACCACCAGATGCATCACGACCTGCGCCGATGTGATGTGGCCATCGGCCTGGGCAGCCACGATCTGGGGGTCGCGCGTGTGGCTGTCGAGCTGTACCGCGCCGGTTGGTTCCCGCTGATCGTTTTCTCCGGTGCCACCAGCACCACCACGGCGGCGCGCTTCCCTCGCGGCGAGGCCGTTCATTACCGGGAACACGCGCTGGAACTTGGCGTGCCTGATGAGGCGATCCTGCTGGAGCCGAACGCCACCAACACCGGGCAGAACATCAGCCGGTCGCGGGAAGTGCTGGTAGAGGCCGGGGTCCAGCCCGGTTCGGTGCTGTTGATCTCCAAGCCGTACATGGAGCGCCGGGCCTACGCCACGGCCCGGAAGGTGTGGCCAGAGGTCGACGTGGTGTGCGCCTCCGAGCCGCTGGAGCTGGACGACTACGTCAGCTCGATCGGCGATCCGAAGTTGGTCATTGACATGCTCGTCGGCGATCTCCAGCGCGTGATCGAGTATCCCAAGCTCGGCTACGCCATCGAGCAGCCCGTCCCAGGAGAGGTCCATGACGCCTATCAGGCTCTTCTCCGCGCCGGATTCGACAGCAGGCTTCTTACGTCCTGACCTGCCGTACGGCGAGGTGTGCGCGATCCACCAGCCCAACCTCTTCCCCCGGCTCGCGACCTTGGCCAAGCTGTTCACCGCCGACTACTGGATCGTCCTGGACGACGTGCAGTTCGCCCGGCGCGACTATCAGCACCGCACGCGCCTGGCCTCGCTCGACGGCTCGGGGCAGCCGCGGTGGCTCTCCATCGCCACCCATCTGCCGCACGGCCGCGCCACCGCCATCCGGGGGGCACGCCTGGCCGACCCTGCCCGTTGCCGACGCCGCGTCGCGCAGCTCCTCGCCGACCACTACCGGCACAGCGCTTACTGGCCGGCGTTCAAGCGGCGGCTTGAACCCGTGCTTGCCGGGTTCGAGAGAACGGATCGGCTGGCGGACGTGACGGAGCTGTCCACGCGCCTGCTACTGGAGGAGGTTGGGTGGCCGGGACGCATCCTCCATAGCAGTGATCTGCTCGCACGAGGGGAACGGTCACAGAGGCTCGCCGACCTCGCGTGGCTGACCGGCGCAACTACCTACCTGTGCGGGACCGGAGGCATGCGGTACCTGGACCCGGCCGCGTTCCGGGTCCATTCGATCAAGGTCCTCCCCTTCCAGACCCCCACGTCGGAGATTTGGGCGTCCGCGCGTGAGGTGAGCGCCGTACACGCCCTGATGCTCGCCGGGCCGCTGGTCCTGCGGCGGAAACTGGCAGCGCTGAGGGCGCGCGTTCTAGCGGGTGATCCCGCGAGGTCTAGCGGGGCCGCTAGCGAGCTAGGCAGGCTCTGACCTGGGTTCTAGCGCTCTAGCGACCCCTCCTGGCTGCTCCGAGAAACGTTGCCTCGGGACAGCCGTCAGTACGGCGAGCCGCTAGTGCGAGCCCTTCATCGCCCTCCTCTTCGACCAGGCGTCGGCCACGTGGGCGCGGGTGAAGCCCTTCCGGTTGGCTCCCTTACCGGCTGACGTGCGCCCCCAGGTGTCGTCCGTCTTGACGCCGTACTCCTTCAAACGGGCGGTCAAGGTCGCCGTCTTGACGTCGTCCTCCAGATCCGCCCACTGGCCGTAGGCGTCCGGCCGCAACTCGACCAGCCGGTCTACGACCACGCTGTTCCATAGCTTCTCCTCCTTGGCGCTGGTGACGGCCAGGATGTCGGCGAGCAGATCGTGACTGACGACCGCGGGCCCGGCCTGGCCGGCGGCCTGACCGGACAGCGTCCCCTCCTGTACACGGAGCTTGTAGGCGCGATCGGCGATCCGCTCGGAGGTTGGTCCGTCGAGATAGGCGGATCGGACGATGATCGGGTCCTCGGCGATGCCGACTGCCCAGGAGATGCCCTTGTCGTGCAAGGTGAACATGGTGGCCTTGATCCCGGCCTGGTGCGTGCCGGTGCCGAGGATCATGTCGTTCTCCTGCCAGCCCATCACTCGCAGGCAGATCCGGATGCCCGCGTTCGCACTGATGGCCTTGGGCAGGCTGTCCTTGTCCGGCCGCTGGGTGGCCAGGATGAGGATGATCCCAAGGGCGGGGCCGCGCTTGATAATCGCGGTGGCGTACTTGGCGGCCTCCTCACCGTACTCGTCGTCGGCGAACAGTTCCTGGCACTCGTCGATCGCGACCACCATCGGGTGCAGCCCGAGGTCGCGCCGCGCGGCCAGCTCGGGCGTGACCTTGAACTCCGGCGCCTGGTGGCGCGGCAGGCCATCGATGACCTCCGCGCGCCGGTCCAGCTCGGCGTACACCTCGGCCAGCGAGGCGACGCAGGCGGCCTTGGCTGTGTCGGTGGCGCCCTTGGCATAGTGGTGAGCCACCTTCTCCAGCGCCGACAGGTCGCCGGTGCCCTTCAGCTCGAACAGCCGCAGCTCGGCCAGCGGATCGAGCGCGCAGGCCAGCAGCAGCACCCGCAGCGCGAACGTCTTGCCGTAGCGCGGCATGGAGCCGATGAGCACGTTGGCGAACATGAGCAGGATCGACACCGGCCGCCCGCGCTGGTCGTTGCCGTACGGGATCGGCTCGAACAGGTTCGCCCGCCCCGACTTGGCCAGTGGCCAGGCGGGCTGCTTGGCCTTGCGCATCTCGACGTCGCCGACCCACAGCACCAGGCGGCCGGGGTGCTCCTCCGACACCGGCTCCGGCCATACGCAGCCCAGGGCACGCCGCAGGCCGGAGGCGAGCTTGTCGCGCCGCTCCATCACGTCCGCCACGGTGACGCCGTACGGCAGGTCAACCTCCGCGCGCCAGCCCGGACAGTCCCGCTGGATCGGGGCTACAAACGCGATCCCATCCTTCCTCGCCGCGGCCTTCGTCAGTTCCGAGATGCCCACGGCGCCGAGCCCGCGCACCACGACGTCGCTGGTGAGCTTCTGCACCCTGGCCGGGATGACCGCCCGATCGAGCAACGGCCGGTCGGCCGGCGCCCCGACCACACCCGCGAGGGCGACGAGCACGCTGAGGATTACCCACTGCGCCCAGCTCGGCGCAGCCACCGCGACCAGGATGGAGGTGAGCACGAGCGTGAACGCGGCGACCAGGACAGTCCACGAACGGGCACGGACCCGGGCGTCCCGCTGCCGCGACAGCGCCAGGTACTCCGCGGCCCGCTCCTTGGTGACCGCAGCTCGACGCACCGGGCGGCCCTCTAGGTCGAACCACCAGCGGACCAGGCCGACGAGCAGCTTCCATGCTCCGGCCGGGGACCGGACGGCGAGGTTGCCCGCGTACTTCGGGGCGCGCAGCGCGTGGTAGGCGAACACATAGCCGGTGTGCTCGACCTGCCACTTGAGCACCTGCAAGGCATCCGCCCGCGACTTCAGCCACACCGGCACGAGCGGCGCCCGCTCCTGGCGGCGCGCAGCCAACTCGGCGAGGTAATCCACCGGCTCCGGTACGTGCGGCTGGTCGACCAGGACGACCTCACCCTCCAGGACCTCGTCATCCTGGACGGGCGCGGGCTGCTCCTGCGGAGCGGACGTGTTGGGCGCGGTGGCCGCCCGGAAGGGGACCACCACACCGTCTCCCGTGTTCTCAGCGGTCACGCCCGCGCCTCCGTGTCGGTCGGGCGCGACCCGTTCACCGCCGCAACGGCGGTCTCGAGGTCCGCCGTCCCCGAGACGGTGGGCATGGCGGACGGCGACCGCTCCCGATCCACGTCGGCGATGATCTCCTCCGCCTCGCGGATCTCGATGCCCCACCGGTTCGCCAGCGCCCGGCGACCGACCCGCTTGTTGCCCGGCTGAAGGCTCTCTTCGTAGGTGAGCCGTGCCGCCTCGAACCGGTCCACCGGCAGTACCGGCACGGATACAGTAACCGGCTCCACGGGGTGGCACACGTGGTCATCGGCAGGGGCAACCATGACCTTGTCGGCGGCCTTGCGGCTGGTGCGTACGAGCCACATCAGCAGCTCGTACGCGCCCACGAACGCCACCGGCGCAAGGGCGCTGAGCAGGCGCGATCCCGTGCCGCCGCCCCACCCGTTGGCCACGTTGGCGATCAGCGTCACCACACCGCCGCCAGCCAGCGCCACCCAGGCCAGGACCGGCACGTGCAGCTTCCGGCGCGAGCAGTAGACCATGACGAGCGAGGCCATCACGATCACACCGTCGCTCATCGCCGGGTAGAGCACGGCCATGTCGTGCCGCTCTCCGAGGTCGATCGCGAGCGCGTAGAAGTGGTGGTAACTGACGTACGCCGCGGCGGCGGCGACGCCCAGGAGCACGGCCACGGCGATGCCGAGGATGACGCGGTCACCGAGCCGCGCCGTGCCGTTCTCCCCGGCCACCTCGACGACCGGCACGACGGACTTGCGCCGACGCAAGAACAGGGCAGCGAGAAAACGGGCCAGGCGGCCAGGCCGCAGGCGAGCCGGCGGCTCGTCGGCCGAGGCAGTGCGGGGCGTAGAAGGGCGCGCGTCAGCGCGCATAAGGTTCTGCAAGGTCCTTCTCCTGTGTAGGGCAGGGGAGTGGATTCAGGTCTTGGGCCGGTGGTGACACACCGGCCCAAGACCGCCGTCTTCGTGGACGGGATCGGGCCGTACGAGGCATTGCGCCTATCAGGCCGACAAGGCACTAAGGGGTTTCAGAAGTGAGCCCGCGGGGTCGTCGTTGCTCAAGTCCGGAGGTCCTCTCGAACGTGCAACGGCGCTGGTCGGACGTGGTCCCGCTGTAGCAACGGCTGTAGCAGCGGGCGGAAATTCACTCCAGTTCGGCAGAGACCCATAAGGGTCGTGAGCAGGCTGGACGAACCCGGTCGAACCTGGGTAAACCCCCTGCCCGCGACTTGTAAACAGAAGGTCAGGGGTT
Organism: Nonomuraea sp. NPDC050786; assembly: GCF_040654115.1. Taxonomy (NCBI): domain Bacteria; kingdom Bacillati; phylum Actinomycetota; class Actinomycetes; order Streptosporangiales; family Streptosporangiaceae; genus Nonomuraea; species Nonomuraea sp. NPDC050786. The sequence goes on along the minus strand of NZ_JBFAHJ010000001.1, from coordinate 91,837 downwards.
CGATTCCCCTCGTCGGCTCTGCAAGCGAAAGGCCCCTGAGCAGGCATTACGCCGTCAGGGGCCTTCTGCTTTCCGACCTTCAACCTGACCGTCATCCTTCCAATGCGAGGCGAAGGAATCCCGGCGGTCCAGCACCGCGGCCGCGTCGAGACTGCCGGTCACCGCCTCGCGCGCTCCCGGCGTCTGACGCGCGGCCCGCAACGCCGCCGCGCTGCGCAGCAATGCCTTGGTCGGCATGCAGGCCCAGTAGGAGCATTCCCCACCGACGAGCTCGCGCTCGACGATGGCGGCACTGGGCCCGCCCCGCATCACCCGGTCGGCGACGTTCTCCCCGACCGGGCCGGCCCCGATGACGACGACGTCGTAAGTGTTGCGGTCCATGTCAGTTTCCCTTCGCGGCGCGGCCGAGGCGGAAGGCCGAGATGAGGAAGAAGATGCCGCCGGGGATGGCGTAGCCGGCCGCGTTGATCAGCGTCGGGTTGGCCGCGGAGGCGCCGAGGATGAACGACGCACCGGCGAGGACGGAGATGCCGCCGCTGATGATCATCGGCCACTGGCCGCCCATCTTGCGGCGGGTGACCCCCACGATCAGCTGGACCAACCCGGCCACGACCGCCCAAGCGCCCCACACGCGCAGCACCGCCGGGATGCCGGACGCGCAGGCGATGGCCACGCCGATGGCGGTGATCAGGCTGACCGCGATGTTCACGTACAGCAGGGCAGGTGATCCGGTGGTGCGCGACGCGCGGGCGTCGATGATGGCGGCGGCCACGTCGAACAGCGGGTAGAGCACGAGCAGAATGACCGCGAGCGGACCCAGGTTCGCGGCGGTCGTGAACATCGCGAGGGCCCAGACGATGGCGAACGCGAACCGGACGAAGTACAGCCGCCGCAGCGCGGACGCGGTCCCGGAAATGCCGGGCGAAGCAGCAATGGAGTTCATGATGATCCTTTCAGAGCTCGAGTGACTAGGAGATCGCCTCGCTCGTTCCGGGAAGGCACTCCCGGCGCACGGGCGCTGCTGTCGGCTGTGGTCGCGGCAGATACTCGACGAGAATCCGGGCCGGCCGACTTCACGAAGGACGGAACGTTCGAGATCCTCCGTGCCCGCGAACGCCGGACCCGCCGCCGACAGGCCGACCGTGGCGATCACGGCCGTCTCGAGGGACGGCGGAGCGAGGCGTACGTAAAGAGGACGAGCCACATGAGCCACCGGCACAACTCTCCTGAGAGACAGAACGTTCTATCTCGCAAAGCCTGCAGTCTCCAGTGCAGAGTGTCAAGACCGAACGTTCTACCTACTATGGTGGTCCTATGCGCAGCGCACCCGAAGGCCGGCCGTCCGAAGCGCGGTCCCGGCTGCTCGACACGGCCACCCGGCTCTTCTACGCGGAGGGCATCCACGTCGTCGGCATCGATCGCATCGTCGCCGAGGCGCAGGTGACGCGGGCCACCCTCTACCGGCACTTCCCCGGCAAGGAAGACCTCGTCCTCGCCTACCTGAACGAGGTCGACCGGGCCATGCGGGATCAGGCGGAGGAGGCCGTCGCCGCCGGACTGCCGGCCGCCGACACCATCTACGCCCTGAGCGCGTCCATCGCCCGCAGCATCCAGTCCCCAGGCTTCCGGGGATGCGCCTTCCTCAACGCGGCCGCCGAGTATCCCGACCCCGAGTCCCCGGTGCGCAAGGCCGTGCTCGCCCACCGCCAATGGTTCCTGGAAACCGTCACGGAACTACTGGCCAAGATCCTGGAGACCGGCGCCGAGCCGGCCGCCCGCCACTTCGTGATGATGCGCGACGGCGCCATGGCCGCCGGCTGCCTGTTCGACCCGGTGCTGATCTGCGAGACCTTCCTGCATGGAGTCGAGAGGCTCCTGCAGGTTTATGCCGCCACCGACTACAGCGGATCGGCGGGCGCCTGAAGTCGCAGGCCTCCGCTCAGGAATGAAGCGGTCGAGCCTCTGCCGGCGGTTGCCGGCTCCTTGAGTCGTCTCCGGAGGCCGACTACCAGCAGATCAAGACACTCCGCGCGAACTCCGTGCCATGGGAGGGGCGACGGCGTCCCGCCACGGTGCGAAACCGCCGCCATCCTCCGCCCAGCTCTTGCCTAGCCTATCGAAAATCGATAGATTTTCATCGTAAGTCGATGGAGGGAGGGGCCATGGGAAAGCTGGCAGTGCGTGGGCTTCGCGCCGTACTCATGGTGCTGCTTACTGGCACCGTGTTCGTACAGGCAGCGATGGTGTGGGTGTTGGTCAGCGGGAGCGACCCGGAGGACGGGTCGCTCCCGCTGACCGCGTTCCGTGTGATCACGATCCTGGGCATGGTGTCGGGCCAGGTCGCGCTGGTCAGCGTATGGCGGCTGGTGACGATGGTGCGACGCGGAACCGTGTTCTCCCACGCCGCCTTCCGGTACGTGGACGCCATCATCGGCGCGATCGTGGCGGCTGCCCTCCTGTGGTTCGCGGTCACGGCCTTCAATGCGCCGGGCCAGCGGGATGATCCAGGCGTCACCGTCATCATGGGCGGAATTGGCCTGGCCATCCTGGGGGTCGCGCTCATCGTGCTCGTGCTGCGGATGCTGCTCGCCCAGGCCGTCGCGCGCGACGTCGAAGCGGCGCAGATGCAGGCCGAGCTGGACGAGGTGATCTGATGCCGATCGTCGTCGACATCGACGTGATGCTGGCCAAGCGGAAGATGTCCGTGGGCGAACTCGCGGACCGCGTAGGGATCACGCCCGCCAACCTGGCGGTACTCAAGAACGGCCGGGCCAAGGCGGTGCGCTTCACGACGCTCGCCGCGCTCTGCGAGATACTCGAGTGCCAGCCGGGCGACCTGCTGCGCTGGGAGGCCGAGGGCGCCGCGGGCGATGACGTGCCCCAGGGCGGGCGTCAAACGCCTGGCGCCACCGGCCTGACACGGCACGTGGACCGCATGGACGTGGTCGCCGGTCGGCCGCAGCACCGTCCCGACCCCGTTGGGTAGATGCCGGTTGACCTGCACCGAACCGCCCTGGTTGACGATGGCGAGCCGCTGGGAGTATGCCCAGATCTTCATCACGGATGACATCAAGCTGTGGCTCTCTCCAGAAGGGCGAGAAGATCTTGACCGGAACGCATCTGAGATCGACATTTTGAACCGGGTGGGTACGGATGGCTGGGAACTGGCCACACACGGGGTCGGTGATCAGAAGATCGTCTACACGCTCAAGCGGGAGCTTTACTAGCGTCCAGAAACCGGAAGGACTCCGCCCTCCTGGCATGCACGGCCCCCGATCGTCGCGGTGCACGCGTTCAGCAGGGTGGGACCACTCGCCGCCGCGCTCTGGGGCCTCATGATCCTCTTCGATCGCTACGAGCGCCTGGATCGCTCAGGGTCCGACGCCGGCTGCTCCTCGCAGCTGACGTCAGGCCCGGCTCGTGTGGTCTTGGGCCGCGATGGGGCCCGTGGTCGATGTCGCACAGCCTCGGCGCTTTGTGGCACTGTGTTGCGGGCATGTAGTTCTGGCCGAAGACGGCGGAGGTGCTTTTTCGATCTTCGTATAGCTGTCTGAGCCGGGGCAACCGGCTGCGTGGGACTGAAGATCTTGACCGCCACGACCTTCTGAGCGCCTTGAGTGACGGGTCGGTGTCCATGACGGGGATCTGCCAGACGGGCTCGAAGATAGTTGCTTCCGCTGGGAAAGCGGGGGCTCCGAGCGTGGCAAGCTCGGAGATGCAGGTCAACTGCGAAGTAGCTCCGCGAGCGGCCCGCGCACGTCGGCGGGATACAGGTTCAGCTGCTCGAACTCGACGGTCGTCGCCCATCTGAGCTCAAAGCTGTTATCCGGCCCATGCTCCACCGCCTCCTCGCCGGAGAGCGACGGGACGCCATTGACGTCACGCATGAGAAAGTAGAAGGCGGGCCGGCCATTGTGCGAGCCGGCGAAGAGCAACCGGTCGATCTTCCCGGTGAGAGTCGTCTCCTCGTGGAGTTCACGAACTGCCGCACTCTCTGACGATTCGCCATCCTCCACATGGCCTCCGGGAAGAACCGCGTAGTGGTGCCCGGGACACTGCGCCCCCTGCCATCCTGCGGCATCGCACATGGCGCAGGTGGCGCCGGGGCTGCGCCGGAGGAACCGCTTGATGACCAGGACTCGGTTGCCGTCGATGACCACGGCAACTGCTCGGGGGATCGGCATGGAATGGATCCTATGATTCGGCCCAGCGGATTTCGGATGAGTTCCGTCGGGCCGTCGATCAAAGGCTGTGCGCCGGGCTCCAGCTAAACGAAGCTGCGCTGACATTTCTGCACAATACATACACATCCGCTCGGCGGAATCGCCACCAGCGAAAGTTAGGATCGCGCGGTGGACACCAGCGATCTTCCTGATGCGTCTCGCCGGCGCGCTCCCATGAACGTCAGCGGCAGAGACTGGGGGGCGATCGCCGTATTGCTGGGGCTCGGAACGATGTATGCGACGAGTGTTCCCGGGTGGAATTTCACGTGGCTCATGCTCGTCGGTGTCGGCTGGCTGTTGTTCGGCGTCGGCTGGCTGATCGTGCTCGGTGTCGTCCTTGTCAGGCGGCGGAGGCGGGCCGCATTGCGTCGTAACTGGATGTTCTGGGCTGTGCCGCCCGTGGTCGTGGTGCTGGTCGGCTCACTGGTACACGTCGGTGCGCCAGTCAGGATGCGTTTCGACTTGTCGCGCGGCAGCCTCGACCACTTTGCGAAGACGGTGTCAGAGGGCACGCCGCCGGGGAAGCGGAACTGGATCGGTCTGTATCCCGTCGAGTACCTTGAAGGCTCCCGCCGGGCCTTCGGCTTCATGATCGAGGACACGGGCTTCTTCGGAAACTACGGCTTCGCCTGGAGTCCGAACGGCGAGCCGGACATCGACGCGCCGGGCTACTATCGCCACTTCGACGGACCGTGGTACATCTGGATCGACGATTGATAGATGATTCGTCCGTCTCGGGCGCTAAGCGCTCGCCAGGGTCGGGGTAACTCTTGGGAGCTACCTTGGGAGCCACCCGTACGGGACGATCACGAACTGCGGCGGACGCCTACGAGCGCCCATGAAGATCGCTTGGGCACCTTTAACAGAAGGTCAGCGGTTCGATTCCCCTGGGTGGCGCTGTGTGATGGCGAAAAACGATTTGACAGCACAGATATTCTGACCCTCCGTACTTTCGGCGGACCGTGAGTCGCGAGGGGGGCCCTGCCCTCTCAAGACTCAGGAGCCGCAATGCGCCGGGCGCCCGCCCTCTCCTTCCTCCTCGTCACCGTCTTCCTCGACATGCTCGGGCTCGGCCTGATCGTGCCGATCGTGCCGGCCCTGATGGCGGCCGTCACCGAGGACGCCACCGCCGCCGCCTTCTGGTCCGGCCTGCTCGGCTCGATCTACGGCCTGCTGCAGTTCGTCGTCTCGCCGCTGCTCGGGCGGCTCTCCGACCGGTACGGCCGACGGCCTGTCCTGCTCGCGTCGCTGACCTGCCTCGGCGTTGACTGGCTGGCTCATGCGGTTTCGCCCAGCCCTTGGACGCTCCTGGTGTTCCACGCCCTCGCCGGCGCGTGCGCGGGAACGAACACCGTGGTCAACGCGTACATCGCGGACGTCACGAAACCCGAGTCGCGGGCTCGCGCGTACGGGTTGATCGGCTCCGCGTTCGGGCTCGGTTTCGTCGCAGGGCCGACGATCGGCGGCCTGCTCGGCGCCGTCGACGTACGGCTGCCCTTCTTCGCCGCGGCCGCGCTGTCCTTCGCCAACGTCGCGTACGGCTGGTTCGTCCTGCCCGAGTCGCGTCCCGGCGACCGGACGACTCCGCTGACCCTGCGGATGGCGAACCCGGTCGCCGCCGTCGCCGTCGTCCTGCGCCGGCCGGTGCTCGGGCGGCTCGCGTACGCCCGTTTCTGCGCCGACGTCGCCCGCATGACCCACCAGTCGATCTGGACGTTCTTCCTCACGTACCGGTTCTCCTGGAGCACCGCGCACGTCGGCATCGTGATGGCGGCGGTCGCGCTCGTCGGCGCGGTCTTTCAGGCGCGGGCCGTCGAGCCGGTCGTCCGACGGCTCGGTGACAAGCGTGCCGCGGTGGCAGGCAGCCTGCTCGGCGTCGCGGCCCTGACAGGCACGGCGTTCGTGTCCGTGCCGTGGATGCTCTACGTCCTGCAGGCGGTCGCCGTGCTGGGCTCGGTCGGCGGAGCGGCCGCGCAATCGTGGATCTCTCGCAACGTCCGGGCCGACGAGCAAGGGACCGTGCAGGGCGCGCTGACGGGGATCGGCGCCGTTGCGGAGACCGTGGTGCCGGTTGCGGCCGGCACGGTGTTCGGGTGGTCGCTGGCGTACGCATCACCGGGTGCGGTCTTCGTCGGTGCGGCCGCTTTCATGGCTCTGTCGGCGCTCCTGCTGGCCGCGACGCCCGATGTCCCGGCAGCGCCGCTCGTATGAAGCACGCAGCGGGCTCATGCTCGCCGCCACCGCGTTCACGTACGCCAGTGGCCGCAGGGTGCGGGGAGCACCTGTCACTTCCGCACGCCGGCCTCTCAGCAGTGCCAACCTCTTGGCGCGGCCACGGCGTCTGGAGGGTACCGACATGAGGAGAGACGTTGGATCGCGATGCCAGTTTCCGGGCGTTCGTGGATGCTCACCAACGCCCGTTGATGCGCTTGGCCTACCTGCTCACCGGAGAGGTCCACCTCGCAGAGCGTCCGGCAGACCTTGGGAGCGCCGTCGTGAAGGGCGGATGAGACTCCGACGACCGGCGCAGGACTGGGGCCGGTCCAGCCCCTGCTCGCCGGAGTCCGCCGCGCGGCACGTGGTGCCCATGCCGGGTCAGGGCCGGCTCAAGGCCCTCCCGCACGGCCGGGTCATCGCCGTGTCACGGTCGCACCGGCAGTGGCCGCCGTCGACGAACGGTGACATGCGGCGGACAAGACGCGCACATACAGCGCCAATCGTTGTTCGTCATGAACGGACCACGCACCCTCCTACCCCGGCCCCGGGACCGGCTGTACGCGGCGGTCACGCTGGTACTCGCCGTGCTCCTGCTGCCTGCGGCGTTCGTTCGCCATCCCGGCTCTCCGGGGTCGGCGCGCATGCTCGTGCTCCCTCCGGCGGACTCCAGCCAGGTCAAGGGCAGCGGCTGGACGTACGCCCCCACGAAAGCGCGCCCTGGCACCAGGACCACGGCGCCCACCACGACCTCTACCCGATCTACGACAACGAAGTGACCAGCACGTTCGGCATCTCCCAGGCCGGTCAACCGAAAGCCTCTCTGCCATGACGACCACCACCCAGCAGGCCAGTCGGGAATCCCTGGCCGCCAGCGCGCGGAACCTGACCAAGACCTACGGCAAAGGCGATGCCCAGGTGCATGCCCTGCGCGGCATCGACCTCGACCTCCCATGCGGGAGGTTCACCGCGATCATGGGGCCGAGCGGATCGGGCAAGTCCACGCTGATGCACTGCCTGGCCGGACTTGACCAGGCCAGCGGCGGCACCGTCACCGTGGCCGGCACCGACCTCGGATCACTCGACGACGACGCGCTCACGATCTTCCGCCGCGAACACGTAGGCTTCGTGTTCCAGTCGTTCAACCTGCTGCCGATGCTCACCGCACTCCAGAACATCGTGCTCCCGCTCGAGCTGGGCGGTCGCCGGATCGACCACGCGGCACGGCAGCGCGCGCACATGCTCGCCGATACCCTCGGCGTGGCCGAACGGCTCGGTCACCGGCCCGCGGAGCTGTCCGGCGGCCAGCAGCAGCGGGTCGCGATCGCCCGGGCCCTGATCACCCAGCCGGACCTGCTGTTCGCCGACGAGCCCACCGGGAACCTGGACAGCACCACGTCGGCGGAGGTGCTGGACCACCTGCGCCGGTCGGCGCGCGAGCTCGGCCAGACCATCGTGATGGTCACCCACGAGCGGGACGCGGCGGCCTACGCCGACGACGTGGTCTCCATGCAGGACGGGCGGATCGTCTGATGGGCACCGTCTTCCTGGCGTCGCTGCGGACCCACACCCGCAGGTATGTCGCAGCGGTGATCGCGGTGACCGCCTCGGTCGCCTTCGTCGTCGTGATCGGCGTGGTCACGTCCGGGGCGCGCGCCGGATTCATGGAGACCACCGGGTCGCCGTACCGTGGCGCCGACTACGTTGTCGACGCCGCCAAGGACGGACGCGAGCGGGGCCCATCGTGTTGCCCCGGAACCCTGGACACGTCGGCCGCGATCGAGCTCATCGACCGCCTCGGCGACAACGCATCCGGGCTGGGCCGGGTCGCCCTGCCGGCGCACCGTGAAGGCGGCGCCCCGCTCGGCTCGGGCGAGTTCCGGGGCCAGACGACCGTGGGGCCGATCGCCGCCGCGGAGGACCTGCGCTGGCAGAAGCTCGTCTCGGGCCGCTTCCCGGCACGCACGGGCGAGGCGGTGATGCACGTGTGGGACGCGCAGGCCCAAGAGGTCGCGGTCGGCGACCGGATCAGGGTCGGCAAGGGCGCCACCGCGACCGACCTGGAAGTGGTCGGCATCGTGGAGTCCCCCACCACCTGGACCCAGGCCTCGATGTACGTCACGTGGCCGCAGTACCGGCAGTGGCGCGACCAACCCACCTTCCACGTGGGCAGTGTGGCGGTGCGCGGCGAAGTGGGCCCGCTCCCGGAAGGCATGAAGGTGTGGTCGGCGGACGAGTACGTCAGGGACGGCCTCGCCGGGCTCAACAACGACACGGACATGATCGCGTTGATGCTGCTGCTGTTCGCCGGCGTCGCGCTCGTGGTCTCGGTCCTGGTCGTCGCGAACACGTTCTCCATCCTGTTCGCGCAACGCCTGCGCGACTTCGCGCTGTTGCGCTGCGTCGGCGCGACCCGGCGGCAGGTGCTGGGTTCGGTACGCCGGGAGGCCGCCGCCGTCGGCGTGCTCGCGTCGCTGACCGGGACACTGATCGGCGTCGGACTCGGCTACGGCCTGCTCCCCGTGATCAACACCCTCGCGCCCACCACCCCGCTGGCCGCCCCCGCACCGCCTGTGCCCTGGCTGCTGGGCGGGTTCGGCGTCGGCCTGCTCGTCACCATGATCGCGTCCTGGCTGCCGACCCGGCATGCGGTCGCGGTGAGCCCGCTGGCGGCGCTGCGCCCGGAGGCCGCGGTCATGCACACCGCCACCGGCCGGGCGCGGCTGGCGTTCGCCGCGTTGCTGTTGGTCACCGGGCCGGCCCTGCTCGGGATGGCGATGATCCGGGACAGCACGCTCTTCATGGTGGCCGGCGGAGCATCGGTGTTCACCGGCATCCTGCTGGTCGGGCCGGTGCTCGTGCCCCGCCTGGTCCGGGTCACCGGGGCGCTGCTCGGCCCGGCCGGGCGGCTGGCCACCGAGAACGCCGTGCGCAACCCGCGCCGGACCGCGGCCACCACCGCCGCCCTGCTGGTCGGGGTCACCCTGACGACCGCCGTGCTCACCGGGATGGCCACGTGGCGTGCGGGGCTGGACGAGGTGAACGCCAGGCATCACCCCATCGACGCCGCGCTCACCTCGCTCGACGAGCCGATCGCCATCGACCTCCTCGACCGGGTACGTCGCACTCCCGGTGTGGAGCGGGCCATCGCCGTCGATGGCGCCGTGGCCCAGGTCACCGGGTTCGACAAACCGCTACCCGTCCTCACCGCGCCGGACGCGGCGCGGGTGGCCCGCGACGGCGGGGCGTTCGCCCGGGTGGAGCAGCCCGGGACGATCAGGCTCGACCTGGACGCCTTCGTGGATCCGAGCATCCGGCCCGGTGACCAGGTCACGGTTCGTGTCGGCGATCGCCAAGCCCAGCTGCGGGTCGTCGCCCTCTCCGGCTGGGGCGAGGCCGGCCTGGTCGCGCCCGAGACCCTGGCACAGCTCACCGACGCCCCCGAACCGCACGTCATCTGGGTCCGCGCCGCCGCATCCGCCGACCCGCTCGTGCTCGTCGACGAGCTGGACGGGCTGGCGGATGCGGCCGGCGCGAAGATCGAGGACCAGCTGCAGGCCCAGGCGGTGGCGAATCGGGAGCTGGACATCCTCACCTGGTCGGTGCTCGGCCTGCTCGGCATCTCCGTGGCGATCGCTCTGATCGGGATCGCGAACACCCTGGGGCTCTCAGTCCTCGAACGCGCCCGCGAACACGCGCTGCTCCGCGCGCTCGGGCTCACCCGCGGGCAGTTGCGGCGGATGCTGGCGGCCGAGGCGGTGCTGATGTCGGGGGTGGCCACCCTGCTCGGCACCACGATCGGCGTCGGTTTCGCGTGGGTCGCCTTCGAGACGGTTGTCAAGCGGGCCCTCACCCGGGCCATCATGCTCATCCCCTGGCCATCACTCGGCGTCGTCGTCCTCACTGCCGCCCTGGCCGGACTCCTCGCCGCTGTGCTCCCGGCACGCCGGGCCGCCCGGGTGACTCCGGCCGCAGGGCTCTCCCTCGACTGAACCCCTCGTCCATCGCTTGGCCGGCGGCTGCTGAAGACCGCCGGCCATGCGCGGCGCAGCGGCCCTTCCCGGGACTGTTTTCGGGTATCCGATTGGTCCCCGCTCCTGGCAACGTACTCTCGCCCACGCCTTCATGCGTCCTACGGTGTAGCGGCGGCTCAAGGCAGCGGAAGGAGATCAAAGTAATGGAGAGCCGGCAAAAAGCGAATGATGCTCTCGTTGCAGATGCTGTCCAGCGTGCTGGACAAATGTTCGACATGTTGACCGCAGGCGAGCAGCGATCGCTGTTTCTCAATATCTACGAGGACATCGCGAAATACTCTCGGACGGGTGACATTGACCACCTGAAAAAACTGGCTGAGAGTGTTGAGGTGACAGTCCGCCTCCGCTCCACGCCCGAGATTCAACAAGCCCTTCGGGATGCGCCGACAACTCCGATCGGGCGCGGAGAGGGGGTGGACGTCGACGACGTGGTCAAGACGCTGCGGGAGTAGCAATGGCGAGGTTGTCGCTCACGCCCCACGGTGCACATATCGTCTTCGCGTGGATGTCACGCGCCAAGCCTGAGGACCGCGAACTTGTCGCCCAGGTACTCGAGCAGGTCGGCGACGGATTAGGTGCCTGCACGTACCACTACACCATCGACAAGGTCGATAAAAACATCACGGTCGTTCAACCGCGAGACGGTCTGTGCGTGCTCGTCCGTATGTGGCCCGTCAACGTTGCCGAATATCCCAACCATTTTGACGTTCTCAGTATCACCGAAATCGAACAGGAGGAAAACGGCGACGTGGGTTGAGGTAAGGGGCGGCCGGCATGGACGGGCGCTGGACCTGGGTGTCCTTACCTCAGGCGACGTTCGCGATCGTGACCAAGAACGGCCGGGTGGTCGATGCGGCCCCGATCGGCGAACGTCGATCTCGCTGGCCCCGGTGGCCCCGCTGCTCCGCAGCCGTCGCCGCCAGTCCGGTTGTGGCGTGTAGTCAGGTCAGCTGGATCCGCACAGCCTGTTGAGCTCCGCGACGTCTGTCTTGATATCCGCGATCACCTGGTTGGGATCGCCGCCGGTCATGCCGGTCAAGCGGAAGTTGAGTTCCTGGAATTCGGCGGCCAGCCGGCTGATCTTCGCCCCCACCACTCCTTGCGCGTCGAGGACCGCGCCCATCAGGTCGCGGTACGTCTGCTGAGCCGCGGCCGCCTGACTGCTGCGGACGGTCCCGGCGTTCCGACCGTATGCGGTCAGGGCGACCGCCGCCTCATCACAGCCGCCGGGACGGACGGCTGACAGCGGTGTGGAGGAAGCCGGAGCCGCTCGCGTGGAGTCTGGCATGGGTGGCTGGGGCGTGCTGGATTCAGGTGATGGACTGGGGGTGGGCGGTGCGGGCCGGGTGGTGACGGGATCTGGTGACGATGACTGCGCGGTCGGGGTGGGGGCTACCGAGTCGGACTGGGGCAGCGGAGGCGGGGCCGGCGGCACCAGGTAGGCGACCAGCGCGACCACGGCGGCAACCGCACCCGCCAGAGCGCTCACTGCCGGCCAGTTCAGGCGCAAGCCTCCTCCTCCGCCCGCCGCCGGCGGCTGCGCTGATCCGCTCTTCGTCATGCCCTCATCGTGGCCGAGCCGCCGAGGGCGGTCCAGAATGCCTCGCGCTGGTCTTCTTGAACCGCCTCGGCCATAAAGGCGCTGGGCGTCTGCGACCACTCTTGGAGGGCGTGATCGACATGCCGTTTCCGCAGGTGGTGGGGAGCAGTCTGAGGGGAGCCGATCAGCGGCAATTGGCCAATTCCGCCCTCTCTGCGGTGACCTGACTCGGCTTCGAGTGGGTGGGTTGGGCGGTCGTCTTGCGGAGTTCCGTCGTGGTGCTGTCTGCAGGGCGGCCACTCCCTCTGAACTTCTTACGATCTCCGGTTCGGAAAGCGAGGCCGGCGGCCAGGCAGGCGACGGGTATGACGGGCAGCACGTACCGGTGGTCGAAGTCCAGGACCGCGGCCGGGCCGATCAGCAGGCCCATCGCCACCGCCCATGGCAGCAGCGCCAGGCGGGGGCGCCGGACCGCGGCGACCGCGCCCAGCAGGAGGATCAGGCCCAGGAACGGGCCGCGCAGGTAAGCGACGTACTGGTAGGCGATGAGGAAGTCCGCGTACGGCGAGACCGATGACAGGCCGCGGATGTCCGGGTCGTACTCCCGTTTGACCTTGTCGATCAGCGGCTGGTCGGGCAGCTCCCAGTGCCCGCTTCTGAAGCCGAACGCCGGGGTGGTGCGGTCAGGGTGCGGGATCGGCGTCCAGGAGAAGGCGATGGAGGTGTCGCGTACGACGTGGCCCAGGTAGTCCAGCGGCTGGGCGAGGATCGCCTTGATCGCGAACGAGCGGGCCTGGTCGTTGTACGTGAAGCGGTCGCCGGGCAGCCGGTTGAGCGAGGCTCCGGGTGCCCAGACGTACTCCGAGGCCGCGTCCACTTTCGTCCCGTTGGGGCACAGGGGTGCCAGATCGGGCGGCGGTTGGATGCGGGCGCAGTCGGCGAACGTCATGGTGCGGGCCCACAGGGCGACGCCGTCGGCGCCGCTGATGGCGAAACGGCCGTGGTGCTGGGCGTACCAGGCGGCGTAGCCGGCCAGGGGCAGCGCGCCGGCCAGGACCAGCGCGGCCAGTGGCCGCCGGCCCACTCGCCGCACGGCCAGCACGAGTACGACGAGCAGGAGCAGTGGCAGCGCGATCGTCCTGGTCAGCGCGGCTGCGGCGAACAGCAGGCCCGCTCCGGCGGCAGCGCGCACGGACAACCGTGGCGACCACATCAGCACGGCCAGCCCGGCCACGATCAGGAAGATGAACTGCGTGTCGGACAGGACGGCCTGCTCCAGGCGCAGGAAGGAGGCGTCGAACAGCAGCGGCGCCGCCGCCGACGCCGCCACCCAGCCGGGCGCCGACCTGCGGCGCAGCACCGCGTAGAGCAGCATGCCGGTGCTCAGGCCGATGATGTGCTGGACGGCCGCGACCAGCTCCACGCTGTGGAAGGGCAGCAGCGCCCGCAGCAGCAGCGGGTAGCCGATCGGGTGGAAGGTCGCCGACGGGGCCGGGTGCACGGCGGTGTCGAGGTAGGTGAAGGAGTCGTACCAGTAGAGCGTGGCCGGGCGATAGCCGAGCATTGTCACCACTCTTAGCGCGGCGGCCAGGAGCAGCAGCACGGCGAACAGGCGGTGACCGGCGAGGAGGCGGTGGTCGGTGAGGGGGCGCTGCGCGGGCAGCGCTACGCGGATGTCGGTGGGCACGCGGAATCCGATCGTGGGGCATGACAGGGGGCCGCGCATGCCGAGGACGGCGCATGGCGGTGATGGGGGCGCGCGCTCAGCCGCGCGCGCCCCGAGGGGTGGCTCTCAGTGCCGGGACGGGATCAGCAGCGGGACGGCGGTGCCGGCCGGGTGCTGGGCTCGGAGCCGACCACCAACAGGGCCTGGCCGTCGGCGCTCATGACGCCGTTGTGCACGTACCAGTCGCCCGGGGCCGAGGGGGCCGAGGGCTTGCCGTTGGCGATGTACGACGGGGTGACGCCCCGCTCGCGCAGCAGGGCAGAGATCTCGGTGACGCTCTTGTTGACGTAGTCCACGCAGTGCAGAGGCTCGCCGGGCAGGGCGATGCCGGGCGGCATCTTGTACCTCTCGCCGGGCAGGGCCCGCCTGCCGAGAGTGATCTCGGCCTTCTTGCCGAAGTCGACCGGCACTTTCACGCCGATGGGGCAGCCGGCGAAGCGCTCACAGGCTCCTGGGGCGTCGATCGTGGTGATCGGGCCGGCGGCGGGCACCAATTTGCCGGACAGCAACCGGTCCATGTCGTTGATCACGATGATCTGGCCTGTCAGGCTCGCGGAGGTCGGCACCACGTCGAGCGTGATGTCCAGGCCCCTGGCCCGCAGCTCCCGCTGGTACACCTCGGGCTCGGCCAGCAGGTCCTTCACCGTGATCACGTAGTGGTCGCCGACCAGTTCGATGTCGAGCGCGGCGGAGGCGGGCGCCTGCGCGACGCCGAAGGACAGCAGGGCCGCCAGCGTGGCCAGCACCGGCATGGCCGCCCAGCTGCGCGGCCGGGGAACGGCGAGCCAGCTGCGGCGGGGGCGAGGCTGGGGGACGGGGACGGAGGTGATCTCATCCAGCAGCTCCCTGGCGATCGGCGTCGTGCCGGGACCGGCATCGGGCGCGATCCCGGCCACCAGGCGGTCGATCTCGTGCATCACACAACCCCCTTCGTCATCGCGACGGCGCGCAAGCCGATGCGGGCCATGTCGACGCCGGCCGTGTCCAGGTGCCTGGCCAGCCGTTTGCGGGCCCGGTGCAGCCGCAGCCGGGCGTTGGCGCGCGAGCAGCCCAGGACGGTGGCGATCTCGTCGGAGTTCAGCCCCTCCCAGCCGGCCAGCGCGAGGATCTCCCGGTCGTCAGCGCTCAGCCGCGCGAACGCCTCCTGCACGCCAGCCAGGCCCTGGCCGGCCTCGGCGTGCTCCGCCCACTCGGCGAGCTGCCGGCCCAGCCGCTCCACCAGCTCGCTGCGGCGCGACTCGGCGCGGCGGCCGTTGGCCAGCACCCGGCGGGCCACGCCGAACAGCCACAGGCGCGCGTCCCGCCCTTCGGGGATGTCGTCCAGCCGGCGCCAGGCCGTGGCGAACGTCTCAGCGAGGGCATCGGCGGCGTCCTCGTGGTTGTCGGTACGTCGTCGGACATAGGCAAGGATGTCGGCATAGTTGGCAACGTAAATCACCTCGAAGCGCTGCTTGCGGTCATGGTGGGTCACGCTGCCTTCTCTCATCCGATCGGTCCTACACCCCGTACCTGTCCGGACCCACCAGATAGTTTCACCCCGATTTCCGGGGAAATTTGGATGTCCGCATGTCGGTCACCGGTCAGTGCGATCTTCAGTGCAGTCTGGCAACAGCTCGCGACAGGGTGTCTGCCCCTTGCGCGCGTCGTCCCAACAGCCCCATGAGACGGCATAGGTTCGAGCGGTAAGTCTGGGTTGGGGCGAGCGTTAGGGGACCGGGTGAGCAAGTCCTTCGTACATCTGCACGTGCACACCGAATACAGCATGCTGGACGGCGCGGCGAAGCTGAAGCCGCTGTTCAAGGAGGCTGAGCGGCTGGAGATGCCGGCGATCGCCATGAGCGACCACGGCAACATGTTCGGTGCGTACGAGTTCCAGAAGGTGGCGTCGGGCTCCCCGGTCAAACCGATCATCGGCATCGAGGCGTACGTGGCGCCGCACAGCCGGTTCGTGAAGAAGCCGGTGTTCTGGGGGCAGCGGGCAGAGACCGGCGTGGCGGACGGTGAGGGCGGCAAGGACGTCTCAGGCGGCGGCCGGTTCACCCACATGACCATGTGGGCCAAGGACGCCGACGGGCTGCGCAACCTGTTCCGGCTGTCGTCCATGGCGAGCTTCGAGGGCTACTACTCCAAGCCGCGCATGGACCAGGAGCTCATCTCCCAGCACGCCGCCGGCATCATCGCCACGACCGGCTGTCCGTCGGGTGCGGTGCAGACCAGGATCCGGCTCGGCCAGTACGACGAGGCGGTCAAGGTCGCCGGCGAGTACCAGGAGATCTTCGGGAAGGAGAACTACTTCCTGGAGCTGATGGACCACGGCATCAGCATCGAGCGCGAGGTGCGGGAGGACCTGCTGCGGCTGGCCAAGCAGCTCAACATCCCGCTGCTGGTCACCAACGACTCCCACTACGTGACCGAGGACCAGGCCGACGCCCACGACAGCCTCCTGTGCGTCGGCGTGGGCAAGAACAAGGACGACCCCAACCGCTTCCGGTTCAACGGCTCCGGCTACTTCCTCAAGCCGGCCGACGAGATGTACGCGCTCTTCCCCGAACTGCCCGAGGGGTGCGACAACACGCTGCTCGTGGCCGAGATGGTCGGCGACTACGGCGACGTGTTCGCCCAGGTGGACCGGATGCCCGACTACCCGGACGTGCCCGAGGGGGAGACGCAGGAGTCCTGGCTGCGCAAGGAGTGCGAGGCCGGGCTGGCGATGCGGTACGGCACCCCGGTCCCCGCCGAGGTGATGGAGCGGTACGAGACCGAGATGAAGGTCATCGGCCCGATGGGGTTCTCCTCCTACTTCCTCGTCGTGGCCGACATCTGCAAGTACGCCCGCGACAACGGCATCCCGGTCGGCCCCGGCCGTGGCAGCGCCACCGGCTCGATCGTGGCCTACGCCACCCGCATCACCGAGCTCGACCCGCTGGAGCACGGCCTGCTGTTCGAGCGCTTCCTCAACCCCGAGCGGATCAACCCGCCGGACGTCGACCTCGACTTCGACGACCGCCAGCGCGACCGCATGGTTGCCTACGTCACCCAGAAGTACGGCAGCGAGTACACCGCCCAGGTCAACACGTTCGGCACGATCAAGGCCAAGGCCGCCGTGAAGGACGCGAGCCGGATCCTCGGCTACCCGTTCGCGATGGGCGACAAGATCACCAAGGCGATGCCGCCGGACGTCATGGGCAAGGGCGTCCCCCTCGCGGACATGTTCAACGAGAGCCACCCCCGCTACAACGAGGGCACCGAACTCCGCGCCCTGTACGAGAACGACCCCGACGTCAAGAAGGTCATCGACACCGGCCGGGGCATCGAAGGGCTGATCCGCGGCACCGGCGTGCACGCCGCCGCCGTCATCCTGTCGTCGACGCCGCTGCTGGACCTGATCCCCATGCACATGCGGGACAAGGACGGCGTGGTGATCACCGGGTTCGACTACCCGTCCTGTGAGGACATGGGTCTGGTCAAGATGGACTTCCTGGGGCTAAGGAACCTGGGCATCATCGACCACGCCATAAAGATCATCAAGCAGAACCGGGGCATCGAGCTCGACACCCTGACGATGCCGCTCGATGACACCAAGACCTACCAGCTCCTGGCGCGCGGCGACACGCTGGGCGTGTTCCAGCTCGACGGCGGCCCCATGCGGTCGCTGCTGAAGCTGATGGAGCCGACCCGGTTCGAGGACATCGCCGCCGTGCTCGCTCTCTACCGGCCGGGCCCGATGGCGGCCAACGCGCACACCAACTACGCCCACCGCAAGAACGCCCGCCAGGACATCGAGCCGATCCATCCGGAGCTCAAGGAGGCGCTCGAGCCGATCCTCGGCCCCACCTTCCATCTGCTCGTCTACCAGGAGCAGATCATGGCCGTCGCCCGGGAGCTCGCCGGCTACTCCCTCGGCGGCGCCGACCTGCTGCGCCGCGCCATGGGCAAGAAGAAGCCCGAGATCTTGGCCAAGGAGTTCGCCAACTTCCAGGCCGGTATGCGCGGCAACGGCTACAGCGACGAGGCGATTCAGGCGCTGTGGGACGTCATGCTGCCGTTCTCCGGGTACGCGTTCAACAAGTCGCACACCGCCGGCTACGGACTGGTCGCCTACTGGACCGCCTACCTCAAGGCCAACTACCCCGCCGAGTACATGGCGGCCCTGCTCACGTCGGTGGGCGACGACAAGGACAAGGCGGCCGTCTACCTGGCCGAGTGCCGCAAGATGGGCATCCAGGTGCTCCCGCCGGACGTCAACGACTCCCAGCTCGACTTCGTCGCGGTCGGCGACACCCAGGTGCGCTTCGGCATGGGCGCGGTCCGCAACGTCGGGGAGAACGTCGTCGACGGGATCGTCAAGGCCCGCACGGAGAAGGGCCGCTTCACCGACTTCAACGACTTCCTCGGCAAGGTGCCGCTGACCGCCTGCAACAAGCGGGTCATCGAATCGCTGATCAAGGCGGGCGCGTACGACTCCCTCGAGCACCCGCGCAAGGGCCTGCTCATGATCCATGAGCAGGCCGTCGAGTCCGTCATCGACATCAAGAAGAACGAGGCGCACGGCCAGGACTCGCTCTTCGGCGGCCTCGCCGACGACGGCGACGACCAGGTGTTCTCCATCGCCGTCCCGGACGGGGAGTGGGACAAGAAGACCAAGCTCGACTTCGAGCGGGAGATGCTCGGCCTGTACGTCTCCGACCACCCGCTGGCCGGCACCGAGCGGCTGCTGGCGCGAAACCGGGACACCACGATCGCCGACCTGCTGGACAGCGGCCGTGACGACCGCGGCGACGTCCGGGTGTCGGGCCTGGTCACCAAGGTGGACAGGCGGGTGAACAAGGCAGGCAACACGTGGGCCATCCTCACCGTGGAGGACATGGACGCCGCGATCGAGTGCCTGTTCTTCCCCCGCAACTACGAGCTGTACGGGCCGGAGCTGCGGCCGGACATCGTGGTGTCGGTGAGCGGCCAGATCAACAACCGGGACGGCGCCATCAGCGTCTTCGCCCAGGAGATGTCCCTCATCGACGTGTCCGGCGTCAACAGCGAATCCGGCGCCCCGATCACCCTGCTGCTGCGGGAGGAGCGCATCACCCCGACCCTGCTGGAGGAGTTGCGGCAGGTGCTGAAGACGCACCAGGGGCAGGTTCCGCTGCACATCAACGTACGGCGGCCGGCGGGCAAGGTCATGGTGATGGCGCTGCCGGAGTGGCCGGTCAACGGCGCGCCGAGCTTCGCCGCCGACATCAAGGCGCTGCTCGGGCCCGAAGCGCTCTCCCTGTGAGGCGGGTCGACGTCGTCACCACCGACGACGCGCCGGCCTGTCCCCGCTGTGGCGGCGAGGGGCTGCTGTGGGCGCGGGTACCGCACAGCTGGGAGAACGCCGCCGGCGAGCGGGTGGACGGCCTCAGCGGAGTCGTACTGTGCCCTGGCTGCGACGCGCGAACGCCGCACGCGGCCGCGCTGATCACCTGGTTCCACGTCAACGGCCGGACCGGCCACGAGGACGCCGAGTTCGCGCGGCTCCTCGTGGCGTGGGCGACCAATGTGTTCGTGCCGGAGCTGGACGAGCAGGCGCTGGAGGACGAGGTCGAGCGGTGGCGGCGCGATAGCTGCTGACCCCCTCCTGCGGCGTTGTCAGCCGGTTATCGGGCGTAGGTCGAGGGCGGCGGCGATGGCGTGGTGCCCCGCGTCGTCGGGATGCAGGCCGTCCATGAAGAGGTAGCCCGGCCTGGGCCGGTCGGGAGCGGCCGGGTCGGCCATGGCGTGGTCTGCGTCGAGCACCGCGTCGTACGCGCCGCTCGTCCTGATCCATCGGTTGAGCGCGTTCCTCGCCTCTTCCACGTCCTTGTTCCAGAACGGGAACAAGGCGCCGCGCAGCGGCAGAATGGTGACACCGATCACCTTGAGGCCGCGTGCGTGGGCCTTCTCGATCAACGTCCGGTGTCCGTCGATGAGCTGCTGGACCGTGACCTTGGCGGTCGATCCGACGCACGCGCCACCGACCTGCGGAAGTCCCAGGTCGTTGGCGCCGAGATGAACGATCACCGCCCGTGCGCCCGGCCGGTCCAGCACATCCCGCTGGAAGCGGTCGGTGGCGCTCTCGCCATAGCAAGGGGATCCCTTGAGCAGGCGTCCGCCCGCGATTCCCGCGTTGACCGTGGCGAGCGGCCGCCCGGCGGTAATGAGCCGTTCGGCCAGTTGGTCGACGAGCCGGACGTCAGCGCCTGCGCTGGAGCCCACGCCGTCGATCAGCGAGTCGCCGAACGCCACCACGGTGCCCGCTGCGCTGTCGACCTCGACCCCGGTCAGGTAGTACCAAGCGGATGTGGTCTGGCCGAACGCGTCGCCGGCCACGTCATCGAGGTGATCGCCGCCGGCTCGGTATGACGTGGCGGTGGTGAACCGGTGAAAGGTGGCGGGCCCCGTGGCGTCGGGCACGCGGATCGTGACGGCCAACCGTTCCAGGACCGAGACGGTCAGTGCCACAGGGTCGCTGACCAGCTCTTTCCCGGGCGGGATGGTCGCCACGGGCTTTCCCGCGAAGGTCACTCGGCGTGCGCTGCCGGGCCACACCATGGCGCCCCCGGCCGACCGGGCGACCCGGGCGCCACCTATGGCCAAGGGCTTTGCGCCATAGAGGTTCGACAGCCGGATACGTACTTCTGATCCTCCTGCGGTGACCCTGACCACCTGCCGCAGCGTGTGATCTTTGAAGCCGTTGACCGACCAGTTCGGCCCGTTGTCCGCGGTGCCCGGTGTGGGCCGCTGCATCGCCGCACCCCATGCCGCCGTCCACTGCGGCGGGCCGCTGTCCGCCGTCGCGGCGGGCACGGTCGCTGCCATCGCAGCCACCGCCACGCTCAACACCGCGGCCCATCTCAGCACTTTCATCTGGAGCACACCTCCGTTGTCGCAAGCCGGCGATCACAGGAGTGTTCCGAACGCCCGAGTGGGCGGGAATCGGCCGTACGGCTGATCTGCGGCGGCACCGATCGACCGAAGGGACGGCTCGTTCAGCTGAACCGGGCGGCCAGGCGCTCGAGCGCGCGCTCGTTGGCCCGCCGTACGAGGAGGGGGACGAGGCCGGCGCGACCGGGCACGCGTACGCCGCCCGTCGCCGCGAACAGCGTGCCCCCGGCGACGGGCACGGCCGCGAGCCCGATCAGCAGGAAGCGGCTCTGCATCCAGACCCAGCCCGGCCGCAGGTCCACCTCGAAGCGGGCGCGGAAGCCGTACCGGCTGCGGGCGTGGGCGACAAGTCCGGATGCGGTCTGCTCGACGCGCACGGAGCGCATGTCGGGTTCGAACGTGCCGAGCCCCCGCTCCAGGTCGCCCGCCACCTCCCACACCTGCTCGAACGGCGCGGGAATGACCCGGGACGCCACCGCCGCCCCCGAGATCGCCGAGGCGAGCACGTGCAGCCTGCGGACGGGGTCAAGCTCGGCCACCGGCCACGAACCACTCATGACGACCACGCCTTCCTGAAGTTCTCTCTGGCTCTGAACAGCCTCGACTTGACCGTCCCCACAGGCACCTCGAGCAGCTCGGCGGCCGCCCGCTCGTCGAGCCCCTCCACGTCGCGGAGCATCAGCACCGCACGGTGCTCCGGCGAGAGCCGGGCGAGCAGGTCCCTGATGTCCGCCGCCTGCTCCAGGTCGGCGGATGAGGGCAGGTCGTCCTCGAACTCGACCGTGTGCCGGCTCCGCCTGGCCACCCGCACCGCCTCGCGCACCGCGATCGCCCTGGCCCAGCCGTACAGCGCGGCGGGCTCGCGCAGGCCGCGCAGGCCCTTGAAGATCGCGATCAGCGCCTCCTGCGCCGCATCCGGCCCATCGGCCAGCGCGATCGGGCCGCAGATCCGCGTGACGTACGGCGTGAGCAGGTCGAGCAGCTCGTTCATCGCCATGGTGTCGCCACCTTGCGCGGCCCTCACCAGATCGTTCACCTGACGCATCCTGTCAGCAGCTCGCCGGGTCGCCTCTGCCGGGCGACGTCAACCAGGAAGAGGCGCTCTCCGCCGCTGAGGTTCCATGCCATCTTCAGCGGGCCCTGTGACACAGAACACGTGGAACGTCCGTACGGTCCGAGCGCTCTTCCGGGTCGAGACACCCACAAGGAGGAAGCGATGAGAGTTCCGTTGATCTGTGCGATCACGATGGCCCTGGCCCTCACCACGGGGGCCGCCACAGGGAAGGTCCAGGAGACCTACGTGTCGATGCCCGGGGCGGACGCGCCTGGCCCCGCCGCCGATGACCGGGTCCATGTGCTGAAAGTCGGGTCCGCCGACGCCCGGCAGGTCGTGGTGCTGGTGGCGGGGCAGTTCGGGGCCGCGGGCGGCTTCGGGCCGCTCGCCAGGGAGCTGGCCGCCCGGCTGCCCGGCACCCAGGTCTGGGCCGTCGATCGCCGGGAGCAGAACCTGGCCGATCTGCGCGGGTTCCGCCGCTCGCCGGACCGGGCCGCCGGCTACTACCTCGGCGGCCGCTACCGGGCGCGTACGCCACAGAGCGTGCCGTACGTCGGGAAGTGGGGTCTCGGCGTCGAACTCGCCGACCTGCGGAAAGTGGTGCTCGCGGCGGCCGACGGCGGACGCCGCCGGGTGATCCTGGGCGGGCACTCGTGGGGCGCGACCACCGCGCTCGCGTACGCCGGCTGGGACTTCGACGGCCACCCCGGGTACCGCGACCTGTCGGGGCTGGCGCTGATCGACGGCGGCGTGCACGACGCCTTCGCCGGGGAGGGCTACACCTACCGGCTCACCGCCGACCAGGCGGATGCCCGGCTCGCCAAGATCGCGGGCGGCGAGGTCTTCGACGAGTCGCTCACCATGGGCCGGACGGAGACGTTCGCGGTCCTGCAGCAGCTCGCGGGCGCGTACGCGGCGGCCCGCCCGGACGAGCCCTCGGCGGTGGCCGGCCGGCTGCCGGCCCGGCTGCGCCCGCCGGCCGGGGTGACCAACGAAGGGCTGATCGAGTGGCTGTACGCCACCCATCCGCTGGTGCCGGACATCAGCGTGAACCCGGCCTACACCTCGACCGCCACCCTGGCCGGCGCGCTGGCCGGCCCCGTGCCCTCGATGTTCGAGTGGTACTGGCCGAACCGGCTCAGCCTCGACCTGGAGGCCGCCGACCCGTTCGACGACACCCCGGTCGCCCGGAGGCTGGGCCTGCGGCTCTCGCACACCCGCGAGATCGACGTACCGCTGTACTCCTTCCAGAGCGGTCTGACGCACGGCACCGCCAACAAGGCCGCAGCGTGGGTGGCGGGACAGTCGCGGATCACCGACGTGACGTACGCCGAGGACGTCGCCATGACCCATCTGGACCCGCTGCTGGCGGCCCCCGCGAAGAACACCATGCTGAACACGCTGACGCCGTTCCTGGCCCGGCTCGCCGATTAGGTACGGGTTACTCATGCGATGTCGCGGCAGGCGGACGACCCTGAGGGCAGAGAGGAGACAGACACCATGTCCAAGATCGACGAAGTCATCGACCGCGCCCTCCACGACACCGCCTTCGCGGAGGAGCTGCGTGACAAGAGCATGGCCGTGGCCAGGGAGGGGTTCGCCGGCGCGGCGTGGCAGGAGCTCATCGGGTACTTCGCGCAGTCGCCCGCCGAGCTGGCGAAGCTGGCTCCGACGGCCGGCGACGAGGATGCGGGAACGACCACGCTGACGGTGACGACGACCACCACGACCACCACGGCGGCCTGCACGATCACCACGACGACCACCACCACGACCACGACCACGGCCGTTCAGGTGGTCACCGAGTGATCGCCCCGAAGGATGTCATCGCCGCCGCCGAGCAGGAGTGGCGCGGGCTGGTGGCAGAGCATCTGCCGCATGCCGCGCCGGAGTCGATCTGGCGATTCAGCCGGCCGTCCAGCTCCCGGGCCGACGGCACGCAGGGCTGGAAGCTCCACGTGTCGGCGACCTCGCGCTCGGCGGCCGACGTGCTTCGCAGGGCGGCTCCGGTGCTGGCTGAGATGTCGGTGCTGTGGAAGGCGCCGGGGTCCATGGTCGACATCCGCCGCCTGAACTCGGGCCTGTTCTACGGCTACCCGCAGATCGGCAAGGTGATCACCGCGTACGCCGGCGACGCCGACCGGGCCAGGTCGCTGGCCCGCAGGCTGGACGCCGAGCTGCGCGGCGTGCCCGGCCCCCGGGTGCCCTTCGACCGCCGGCTCCGGCCGGGCAGCGTGGTGCACTACCGCTATGGAGCGTTCCATCCGGCCGGGCAGGTCGAGGTGGACGGCGCGCAGGTGGACGCGTTGATCACCCCCGATGGTCAGCTGCGGCCCGACCGGCGCGCCGAGGCCGTACCGGGCTGGGTGGAGGACCT
Source organism: Nonomuraea sp. NPDC050786 (assembly GCF_040654115.1). Lineage (NCBI taxonomy): Bacteria > Bacillati > Actinomycetota > Actinomycetes > Streptosporangiales > Streptosporangiaceae > Nonomuraea > Nonomuraea sp. NPDC050786. The sequence continues at coordinate 67,769 of NZ_JBFAHJ010000001.1, read as the reverse complement.
GTTCCCCGCGGCGCCGCCGGAGCCGCCGCGAGGCCCGCTCGCCGGTACCTACCTGGCCTACGAGTCCATCGCGCAGCGCGGCAAGGGCGGCACGTACCTCGCGCTCGACCTGAGATCGTCACCGGCCGGACGGGTGGTGCTCAAGGAGGGCAGGAGGCACGGCGAGACCGATTTCGACGGGCGCGACGGCCGCGACCGCGTCGCGCACGAGGCCCGGGTGCTGGCGGAGCTGTCAGCCGCCGGCGTCCCTGTGCCGGCGCTGCTGGACTCCTTCGCGTGGGAGGAGAACCACTACATCGTCATGGAGCACCTCGACGGTCCGGGGCTGCTGGAGCTGCCGAGCGAACGGGAGCGGGTACGGGCCGCCGCGGGCGTGGCCGGGGTGGTGGCCGGCATCCATGCCGCGGGCTGGGCGTGGCGCGACTGCAAGGCGACCAACCTGATCGCGGCGCCGGACGGGGTGCGGGCCATCGACCTCGAGGGCGCGTGCCCGATCAGCGACCCCGACCCGTGGCCGTGGGGCAGCCCCGGCCACGTGCCGCCGGAGTGGCCGTTCACCACCTTGGTGGTCGAACAGGACCTGTACGCGCTGGGCGCGGTCCTCCGGCAGCTTCTGGACGGGATCTCGGTGCCCGCCGAGGTGAACGGGCTGGTGGCGGCCCTGCTCGGCGACGACCCCGCCGAGCGCCCGCCCGCGGCCGCCGTACAGGACGCTCTGGATGGTCAATGCCCGTCCTGAGGGCTGGTGGTGAACAGCGGTCGGGCGGTGGTCAGGAGGGTGTTGAGCAGCGGGTTCTGCCGGGCGGCTTCGTCCAGGGCGGTCGACAGGACCTGCGCATAGGTGCTCCGCGCCTCGCGGTGGCGGGCGCGGCCGGCATCCGTGATGACGGTGTAGACCCCCCGCTTGTCGTCGGGGCACAGGTCGCGGTACGTGTATCCGGCGGCGTTCAGCCGGCTGACCAGGCGGGTGACCGAGCTCTGGTTCAGCCCCAGGCGGCTCGCCAGGTCCTGCATGCGGAGTTCGCCGTCGTCGGCGTCGGCCAGGAGGTCGAGCGCGCGATACTCGGACAGCCCGAGACCGTGCCGGCGCTGGAGGGCGGTGCCGAGGCTGTGCTCGACATGCGCGTACAAGGTGAGCATGTGGTTCCACATGAGCCCATCCCCGGTGTCGCTCTGAACGGTTGACGACGTCACGTGCTCTCCTTCGGCGGCGATTGACACGAGTTTACTTGTACATGCATACTCTTTCGAGTCATACTACTTGTACATACATGCAACTACTTTGGAGCAACTCCCATGGCCTGGATCTATCTCTTGATCGCCTCGGTCTTCGAGGTGGTGTTCGCCCTGGCCACCAACGCCACCAACGGCTTCACGGAACTCGGTCCGTCCCTCCTCACCGCCGCGGCGGCCGCCGGCGGCATCTTCTTCCTCAGCCAGGCACTGAGAACGCTGGACGTGGGCGTCGGCTACACCGTGTGGACGGGCATCGGCTCGGTCGGCACGGTGGTGTTCGGGACCGTCATCTTCCATGAGTCGATGACCATCTGGAAGGCGCTCGCCTTCGTCCTCATCATCGGCGGCGTGCTGGGGCTCAAGCTCGCCGACAAGTTCACCAAGAAGCAGGCCACCGCAGGCTGACCACTCACCTCGTTCAAGGAGCACACCGTCATGGCCTGGATCTACCTGGCAATCGCCATCGTCTTCGAAATCGCCTTCGCGCTCGGCACCAACGCCACCCAGGGCTTCACCAAGCTCTGGCCCTCGGTCTTCACCCTGCTGGCCGCCGCCGGCGGCATCTTCACCCTCAGCCTGGCGCTCAGGACCCTGGACGTGGGCGTCGGTTACACCGTCTGGACCGGTCTGGGCTCCATCGGCACCGTCATCCTGGGCGCTGTGATCTACAAGGAGAAGATCACTCTGCCCAAGGTGCTGTCGTTCGCCGCCATCATCCTCGGCGCCATCACCCTCAAGCTGGCCGCCGGATTCTGACCGCCTCCGGGTCACGCGGGGGAGAACGGCAGCCCCGCGTCGCGGGGCTGCCGTCCGGTTCAGAGGTCGGCGGCTATGATCCGTTCGATGTTCCGTTCGGCGAGTGCGGTGATGGTGACGAACGGATTGACCGAGGTGTTGCCGGGGATCAGCGCGCCGTCGATGACGTAGAGGCCGGGGTAGGCGGTCAGGCGGCCGTAATTGTCGGTGGCCTTGTTCAGCACCGCGCCGCCGAGCGGGTGGTACGTGAGATGGTCGCCCCAGATCTTGTAGACGCCGAACAGGTCGCTGCGGTAGATCGTCCCTTCCTTCGCGTTGATCTTGTCGAATATGGTCTTGGCCATGTCGATGGCCGGCTGTTTCCAGGCCGTCTGCCAGCTCAGGTCCACCGTGCCGGTCGCGGCGTTCCAGGAGAACCGGGCGCGGTTCGGGTTGTTGGTGATCGACAGGTAGAACGAGGCGTAGGTCTCGATCCCGGTGGGCAGCGGGGCCACTTCGGCGAATGCGCCGCCCGCGCTCCAGTTGTCGATGCCGGCGCACGGGATGGCCGACTGGAGCGCGCCCGTCGGGTCCCACAGGTGGTTGGCGCGGCCGCACATGACGTTGCCGTTGTCGCCCCAGCCCTTGCCGACCTCGTCGTTCAGGTTGGGGAGCGCGCCGGTGGCCTTCAGCCTGACCAGCAGCTTGCTGGTGCCCACGCTGCCCGCGGCGAAGAGCACCCGGTCGGCGGTCACGGTCTTGGTGGTCGTGGTGTCGCCGTTGGTGTTCAGCTGGTCGATGACGACCGTGTAGCCGCCGCCCGCCGGGGTGACCGAGGTGACCTTGTGCAGCGGTGAGATGGCGACCCTGCCGGTGGCTCTGGCCTGGGCGAGGTACGTCTTCTGCAGCGATTTCTTGCCGTGGTTGTTGCCGTAGAGGATCTCGCCGGCCAGGGCGGACCTGGTGACCGTTCCCGCCGCTTCCTGCTGCATGTAGTTCCAGTCGTACACGTCCGGCACGAAAACGAAGGGGAAGCCGGAGCGCTGGGCGTGCTTGCGGCCGACGCGGGCGTACTGGTAGCAGTCGGTGGAGTCGAACCAGGCCGGGTCCACGGTGGCGGTCCCGAGGCCGGCGTTCGCGCGCGGGTAGTAGGTGTCGTACATCTCCGCCGGGTTCACGGACGGAAGGATGGACGGGAAGGAGGCGCGCTTGGGGGTGACCGCCATGCCGCCGTTCACCAGCGAGCCGCCGCCGACGCCGCGGCCCTGGTAGACGGTGATGCCGCTGAAGTCCTCCGCGTCCAGTACGCCGGTGTAGCGGGGGATGTCCCGGTCGATGGGGAAGCCGAGGAAGTAGTTGAGCGGGGCCTTGGTCCTGGTACGGAGCCAGTAGGAGCGGTAGTCCGGCTCGCGCGTGTTGCAGAAGATCTTGCCGTCGGAGCCCGGGGTGTCCCAGGCCATGCCCATCTCGACCATGTGCACGTCCACGCCCGCCTGGGCCAGGCGCAGGGCGGCGACGGAGCCGCCGTACCCGGTGCCGATCACCAGGACCGGCACGTGGGCCCCGTTCGCGATCGGGCCGGCCGCCGCCACGGCGGCGGGCTCGCCGAGGGCCGCGACCCCCAGGACGGAGCCGGCTCCGGCGAGGAAGCCGCGTCGCGAGATGCCGCTGCCCGAGGGTCTGTCGCTGCTGCTCATGTGTCCTCACTTCCTGGGCTGTGCCTGGTCCCCCGAAGTGGGTGTGCGTGCCTAGTCCCCCGAAGTGGGTGTGGGTGCTTGGTCCCCCGAAGTGGGTGTAGGTGTCTCGTCCCCGAAGTGGGTGTGCGTGCCTAGTCCCTCGAAGCGGGTCTGGGCGCCTGGTCCCCCGAAGCGGGTGTGGGTGAGGAGCCGCCGGTCAGCGTGCAGGCGGTGTCGAGGCCCAGCACGTGGTTGAGGCGGCCGAACGCCAGCCACGAGCCGAGACACATGCTCAGCTCCACGATCTCGAGCTGGCTGTAGTGCGCGGTCATCCGCGCCCAGAACTCGTCGTCGAGCCCGTGGTGGTCGAGGGCGTACCGCTCGGCGTACTCGGCGGCCAGCCGGGTGCGCTCGTCGAAGGCGTCGGTGGTGCGCCACCGCGTCACCGACTCGGCGAACTCCTCCTCGACCTTCTCCCCGTCCCGTTCGGTGCGCCAGTCGAGGCAGAAGGCGCACCCGTTGATCTGGGCGATACGCAGCCGGGCCGCCTCGAACTCGCGCAGTCCGAGCGTGCTGTGGGCGTAGACCGCCATCGAGAACTTCGAGGCGGCGATCCCGATGCCGGGCACCATCTCGCCCCACACGTACTCGATCGGCTCCCTGCCCTGGGGGATGTCGATGTTCATCGGTTGCCTCCGAGTCTGCCGGGGCGCAGCGGGACGTCGAGCGCGTCGTACAGTCCTGGCTCCGCGTCCGCGAGCCAGCCGATGGCGCCCACGAGCCGGGCGACCGCGGTGGCGTTCCCGCCGGCGGAGCTGTTGCCGCCCTCGTCCGTGGCCTCGACCGTGACCTCGATGCGCGGGCGCCCCTCGATGATCACGCGGTGCGCGCCCACGCCGTTCGGGGGCGTGGGCCAGTCCGGCGCGCAGGACGGGTGGATGCGGGTGACGTGCTCGACGACGATGCGGGGCTCGCCCCCGACGATGCCCTGCACCTCGAACCGCACCGCGCCCTGGGTCCCCGCCTCGTACTCGCCCACCGTGGCGTCGAGCGGGCGGCGCTCCCGGCTCTCGCGGATCTCGTCGAGCTCGACGCCGAGCGCCCTGGCCATCAGGCGGATCTGCCCGCCCCACACCATCGTCGGGACGGTCGGCGCGATCATGGGCGGCTCGTACTCCATCGGCTGGCCCATGCCGACCAGGTACCGGACGGAGTCCGGCTGGTCGTACGTGGAGTAGTCGAAGATCTCCTGGCAGCGGATCGCGTCAATGGCGGTGCCGAGCCCGCTGACCAGCAGCGGCAGCACGTCGTTGCCCCAGCCGGGGTCGATGCCTGAGACGAACAGCGAGCCGCCGCCGTCGCCGATGGCGGCCAGCACCTGCTCGCGCAGCTCCGGCGGGGCGCTGCGCTGGTCGTAGAGCGCGTACAGGGAGGGGGTGACGACGACGGCCCCCGCCCGGATCGCCCGGGTGACGTCGGCGAGCGCCTCGTCGGGGCGGAGGTCGCCGGAGGCCGCGTACACCACGGCCCGGGGGCTCGTGGCCAGCACCGCCTCGACGTCGTCGGTCGCCGCGACCCCGAGCGGGTGGCCGAGCCCGCCGAGCTCCCCGGCGTCCCGGCCGACTTTGCCGGGGTCGTGGACGAGTACGGCCGAGAGCTTGAGCTGTGGGTGGGCCGCGACGGCGCGGATGGCCGCGCGGCCGACGTTGCCGGTGCCCCAGACGACCGTGGACATCATGGCCGGAGCGTAGCAAGCGCTTGGTTGACTGTATAGGGGTCAGCCCCGTACGGCGCACAGCAGGCGGTTGTTGCCCCGCTGCCAGAGCGTGCCGACCTCCGAGAAGCCGGCCTCCCGGAGCGCCTGGACGTGCTCCGACAGGAGCCGGGACTCCGAGCCGCTGTGGGAGGCCCCGGCCGTGGTGCGCCTCTCCTCGTTGAGTTCGGCGAAGGCGGGGTCCGCCTCGACCGCGTCCCACCAGGCCCGCCAGTCCTCCGGCGGGTTCGCGCCGAACCTCCGCCGCGTCTCCCTGTCGTGAACGGCGTGCTCCAGGCGGGCGAGGGCCGGGGTGGCGTCGTCGGTGTCCAGGTGGTCGCCGTTGAGCAGCAGCCCGCCTGGCCGCAGCACGGACGCGACCTCCGCGTACATGCCCTTGAGGTCGGAGGCGGAGATCCAGTGCAGCGCCGTCGTGCTGATCGCGGCGTCGGCGGGGCCGTCCAGCCCGAGCAGGTCCGTCCACCCGCCGGTACGGAGGTCCGCGGAGACGAACGTGAGCTGCGGGTACGCGGCGCGCCCGAGCCCGAGCAGCAGCGGGTCGGCGTCCACCGCGATCACCCTCGCCTCCGGAAGGCGGTCGAGCAGCCGGGCGGAGAGCGAGCCGGGGCCGCAGCCCAGGTCGATCACCACCGGATCCGGCCGTCCCAGCGCCTCCACGGCGTCGATCAGGGCGGTGAACCGCTCCTCGCGATCCGGCAGGTAGCCCTCCTGCTGGCGGTCCCAGCGCGCCATCCACTGCGATGCGGCATCGTGAGTGAGCATGTACGTCCCCTTGTAACTGTCGTCTAAGCTTTGGGCAGTCACAAACTAAGACACGAAGGTGTAACCGGTCAAGTGGATTTCAACAGTCACGCCGATGGAGTGGTCAGAGCAGCGGTGGCGCTCGTCAACGCGCTCACCCCAGGTGAGAGGCGGGGGCGCGACCATCCGGCGCCCGAGAGCCCCGGCGCCGCCGCCACCGAGGGCCTGCGTACCGTCTATCCGGACCACCGGGAGGTCGCCGAGCCGGAGGGCGCCGAGCTGGCCGAGGTGGCCGCCCGCCTGCGGACGGTCTTCGCCGCCGTGGCCGCGGGCGACATCGACACCGCGGCAGGGCAGGTGAACGCGCTGCTGGACGAGACCCACGCCAGGCCGATGCTCCAGCGGCACGACGGCGAGCCGTGGCACCTGCACTTCCACGGCCGCGGCGGCACCCTGGCGGGCGAGTGGGGGGCGAGCTGCGCCACCGGGCTCGCGATCGTGCTGGGCAGCGAGTTCAGCGACCGCCTGGGAGTCTGTACGGCGCCCCACTGCGACCGCGTCTACGTGGACGTGTCACGCAACGGCACCCGCCGGTTCTGCTCCACGGCCTGCCAGAACCGCGTCAAGACGGCCGCCTTCCGGGCCAGGGGCAGGGCCTGAGGTCACGCCAGGCGGCGGACGGGGGCACCGGCGAGGAAGGCGTCGATGTCCTCGACCGCCTCGCGGAAGTACGTGCGGTAGTTCAGCTCCGTCACGTAACCCAGGTGCGGCGTGGCCAGCACGTTGGGCAGCGTGCGCAGCTCGTGGCCGGCGGGCAGCGGCTCGGTCTCGAACACGTCCAGCCCGGCCCCCGCGATCTGCCCCGCCTGCAACGCCGCCGCCAGCGCCTCCTGGTCGACGATCGCCGCCCGCGAGGTGTTCACCAGGTACGCGTCCGGCCGCATCAGCGACAGCTCCCGCTCCCCGATCAGCCCCCGCGTCCGTGCGCTCAGCACGAGGTGGACGGAGACGATGTCGGCCTCGGTCAGCAGCGCGTCCTTGCCCGGGGCGAGCCGCACCCCGAGGGCGTCCGTACGCTCCCGGGTCAGGTTCTGGCTCCATGCCACGACGTCCATGCCGAACGCCCGGCCGATCTCGGCCACCCTGGACCCGATCTTGCCGAGCCCCAGCAGCCCGAGCGTGCGGCCGTGCAGGTCCGTGCCGAGCGTGCTCTGCCAGGGGCCGCCCGCGCGCAGCGCCGTCGCCTCCGGCACCAGATGCCGGGTGAGGCCGAGGATCAGCGCCCAGGTCAGCTCGACCGGCGGGGTCGAGCTGCTGCCCGTGCCGCAGACCGTGACACCGCGCGCCAGCGCCGCCTCCAGGTCGATGGCGGCGTTGCGCATGCCCGTGGTGATGAGCAGCCGGAGGTTGGGCAGCCGGTCGAGCACCTCCGCCGGGAACGGCGTGCGCTCCCGCATGGCGACCACGATCTCGTAGTCGTGGAGGGCGGCCACGAGCTCGTCCCGGTCGGTGAAGTGGCCGCGGAAGCTCGTCGCCCGCACTCTGGACCAGTCGGCCAGGCCGAGAGCCACTCCCTGGTAGTCGTCAAGCACGGCGCAACGCAGCATGACCGGCATCTTACGAGGCGTAGGAAAGCGCTCCTACCCGTCCCCCTGCTCCAGCTCCCCGGGTGCGTCCCGGGGAGCTGGAGCCCGTTTCTCCGCCTCTTCATGCAGCGCCAGGATCAGCAGCAGCTCCAGATGGAGCTCCTGGAGATCGGGCGCCGCGAGACCGTCGAGCGCGCGCATGTTGGGCCTCCCTGGCTATAGGACGTCCCACGCGCCACAACGGTTCACTGATCAGGTCTCGGTCCTGAAACGTTCCCACGCGGACTGCCGCGTCATGCCGAGGGAGGCGCCGATGCGTTCCCAGCTGACGTCCCTGGTGCGCAGGTGCGCCACCCAGTCGCGCAGATTGTCGTCCACCTGTGCTTGCACGGCGGCGATTTTCGGGAGGTGGCCGAGTATTTGCTCTTCGGTCATCGACTCCCACATCGGGAGCCGGGGCTCAGTGGTAGAGGCACGTCTTTCCCCTTCGAGGATTTCAGTGCACAGTCCTATGCATTGGTCGCAAATGTGCACACCAGGACCGGCAATCATCTTGCTCACCTCGCTGCTCTTCTTGTGACAGAAAGAGCAGCGGATCTTGTCCTCCCAGTCAGGCATGGCCTGACACTATCTCGTCAGGCCGCCCCTGACAACCCCATGTGCTCCCGCAGGATCTCCTGGCGCTCCTCGGTGATCTTGTGGCAGATCGTCACGTACGCGTTCAGCACCTTGCGGTACAGCCCGCGTGCCTGTTCCAGCTGGACGCGCAGCTCCAGGACGCGGTCCGTCTCGCCGCGCTGCTCGGCCTCCGCCAACAGGGCACGCGCCTCGTCCACGATCTCTTCGGCCCGCATCCTCGTGCGGCGAAGCAGTGCGGAGCACTCGTGCAGCTCTTCCAGTCGAGCCGCCGAGGCGATGAACTCGGCAGAGTGCTCGGGCGACTCGTGCGCCGCCCGCCTGCGGAGATCCGATCCCATTTACCGCCACCTCCCGGTCAAGGATGCCTAACTGTAGACGCGCAACTCTCGGGGCCGGATCACTCGCCGACGTGCGGGGGTATCTCAATGATCCTGGTGGAAAGGTTTCTATTCCTCGGTAGGAAAACCTCGTCCCTGAAACTCGTTCGGTCGCGGCCAAATGCGGTACTTCAGCGGCTATTAGTGGAATGCCGTAAATCTCCACTCTCAGCAAAAGCCGGGGATGAAGACGTCCGATCCGCCCCCATGAAGACCGGTGACGGTCACATACTGAGACCGGACAGCAGCACAACGTGACTCAGGCGGCGGTGGTGGCGATGTCGGCAACGGGGAACGAAGACGACGCGGTTGACGTGAGCGTCGTCATCCCCGCGCACAACTGCCGGGCATACCTCGACAGATGCCTCACCTCCGCGCTCGTCCAGCGCGTGAAGAAGGAGATCGTCGTCGTCGACGACGGCTCCACGGACGGCAGCGGCGAGCTGCTCGACCTCTACGCCACGTACCACAAGGACAGCGTCAAGGTCGTCCACATCGAGTGCAGCGGCGGCGCCGGCCGGCCGCGCAACGTCGGCATCGAGCACGCCACCGGCCGGTACGTGTTCTTCTGCGACGCAGACGACTACCTCGGCCCCGAGGCGCTGGAGCGCATGGTCGCCATGGCCGACAGGAACGGCTCCGACATCGTCCTCGGCAAGATCGTGGGGCACGGCCGGCGCGCGCCGGTCTCGATGTTCCAGCAGAGCGCCGACCGCGTGAGCCTCGGCGACAGCAACGTCTACAACAGCCTGTGCTGCTTCAAGCTGTTCAGGCGGGAGATGCTCGAACGCCACCGCATCAGGTTCGGCGAGGGCATGCTCGTCGGCGAGGACATCGTCTTCACCGTCCACGCCTACTGCCACGCCGGGGTCATCTCCGTGGTGGCCGACTACGACTGCTACCACCTCGTGTCCCGGCCCGACGGCAGCAGCATCATGCAGCAGAAGGGCAGCAGGGACCCGCTGGCCTGGCTGGCCATGATCAGGCAGCCGATCCGGCTCATGGCCGAGCACGTCGAGCCCGGCCCGCTCCGCGACCACCTGCTCCGCAGGCACTTCAGGCTCGACGCGTTCGCGCAGCTCGGGACGGTGTTCCTGGAGAGCGACGACGTGCGGCGCAAGGACATCGCCAGGGAGGTGGCCGCCCTCTGCGACGAGTGGTACACGCCCGGGGTGCACGAGCTGCTCAACAGCATCGACCGGCAGCGGGCGACCGCGCTCGGGGACATCGACCGCCTGGTGCGCCTGGCCCGCATCGAGAACGCCACCGTGCGGCGCAGGCTGATCGGGCTGCGCTGGGAGGGCGACCGCCTGGCGGTGACGGGCTCCGCCCGGCTGGACGGCATCAGCAGTGACGACGGCCTGGCCGTGGTGCTGCGCGCGCGGAACGACCCGGCCGCTGAGATCGTCATCCCGGCCGAGCGGAAGGGAGGCGAGTTCACCGTGCGGGTGGACGTCTCCGCGCTCGCCTCGGGGATCTGGGATCTGCGGGTGGCGGTCGAGCTCGAGGGCGTGGTGCGGTTCGGCAGGCTCGGGGCCGAGCGCGACAGCGGGATCGCTCTCCCGCCGCCCAGGCTCATCGACGGCGTGGTGGCCCTGCCCTACTTCACCAGGGACAACGGCAACCTCAGCATCGACGTCGGCGGTCACGTGGTCGCGGTGCCCGGCACGGCGCGCCTCATCAGGACGAGATGGGGGCTGGGGCACCGGCTGATCGTCGACGGCGAGGTCAGCGTCGTCGGCACCGCCCCGGCGTTCCCGGCGGTCAAGCAGATCGTCTGGCGCGAGCGGCGCAGCGGACGCGAGCGGACCGAGGGCGTGCTGGCGCTGCCGGGCGGCGGCTTCGCGGCCAGGGTCGCGATCGGCCGGCTGCCGCCGGGGACCTGGGACGCGTACCTGGAGCTCGATCTGGGCGGGCCGCCCGCGCGGTTCAGGATCGAGGCCGACGCCGGGACGGTCGCGGCGCCGCGCAGGTGGTGGGGCGCGGCCGTGCTCAGGACCGTGCGGCCCTACGCGACCTCGGGGAAGGGGCGGCTCAGCACGGTGGTGCGACGGCTGACGGCGCGGACGATCATCAGCAGGATCACGCGCTAATTGCCATCTATGTGCAGGTGCAAGACGATGTCCTAAAGTAGTGACGTTTGGCGCTCTGTAGGAGGTTTTGCCGTGCACGTACCCGATGGCTTCTTCAACGCGGCGACGTCCGTGTCGGCCGGCGTCGTGGCCGCGGCCGGTGTCGCGGTCTGCCTGCGGGGGGCCCGGCGCGAGCTCGACGACAGGACCGCTCCCATGGCCGGGCTCGTCGCGGCCTTCATCTTCGCCGTCCAGATGCTCAACTTCCCCGTCGCCGCCGGCACCAGCGGCCACCTGCTGGGCGGGGCGCTGGCCGCGATACTCGTCGGGCCCTATACGGGCGTGCTCTGCATGGCGGTGGTCCTGCTCGTGCAGGGCGTGTTCTTCGCGGACGGCGGGCTCACCGCGCTCGGGATCAACATCACGATCATGGGCATCGTGACCGTGCTGGTCGGTTGGGGGATCTTCCGGCTGGTCACGCGGCTGACCAGGGGCAAGGTCGTGGTGGCGGCGTTCGTGGGCGCGCTGGTCTCGGTGCCCTCCTCCGCGCTGGTGTTCTCGCTGCTGTTCTGGATCGGCGGGACGGCGCCGATCGAGGTGGGCGCGGTGGCGGCGGCCATGGGGGGCGTCCACGTGCTGATCGGGATCGGTGAGGCGCTGATCACCGCGGTGACGGTCGGCGCGGTGCTCGCGGTCCGGCCCGACCTCGTGTACGGCGCCCGCGGCCTGGCCAAGCCCCTGGTCCTGCGCGGCGCGGAGGGCACGAGCACCGTCGTCGAGGAGGGGCAGCCCGCCGCCGCCGCGCCCGGCAGGCTCAAGCCGTTCCTGCTCGGCGGGGTCGGCCTGACGCTGGTGCTGGCCGGGGTCGTGTCGTTCTTCGCCTCCTCCTCGCCCGACGGGCTGGAGGCGGTCGCGGAGAACAAGGGCTTCCTCTCGCAGGCGAGCGACCACCTGGTGACGTGGGGGCTGGCCGACTACGGCGAGGTGGGCGGCATCCCGGTCGGCGTGGCCGGCGTCATCGGCGTCGGGCTCGTGCTGATCATCGGCGGAGCCGTGGCCTACGCCGCGCGGAGCCGTACCAAGGTCGAGGCCTGAGCCGTGGGCGCGGGGCACCATCACCAGCTCTACCTGCCGGGCACCTCGGTGGTCCACCGGCTGCCGCCGCAGTGCAAGCTGCTGGCGGTCTTCGCCTTCGCGATCGTCGTGGTGGCCACGCCGCGGGAGCGGTTCTGGGCCTTCGCGGTCTACGCCGCGCTGCTGGGGGCCGTGGCGGTGGCGGCGAGGGTGCCGGTGACGTACGTCCTGCGGCGGATGGTGATCGAGGTGCCCTTCGTGCTGTTCGCGTTCCTCATCCCGATCGTCGGGATGGGGGAGCGGACCAGCGTCCTGGGGATCTCGCTGAGCGTCCCGGGGCTCTGGGCGGGGTGGAACATCCTGGTCAAGGCCACGCTCGGCGTGATCGCCTCCATCCTGCTCGCGGCCACCACCGAGCCGCGGGTGATCCTCATCGGGGCCCAGCGGCTCCGGCTGCCGAGCCTGCTGGTGCAGATCGCCATGTTCATGCTGAGGTACATGGACGTGATCGTGGAGGAGATGCGGCGGATGCGGGTGGCCCGGGAGTCCCGGGGCTTCGAAGCACGAAATTTCCGGCACATCCCGGTGATCGCCCGGTCCGCCGGGGCGCTCTTCATCCGATCGTACGAACGGGGGGAGCGCGTCCATCTCGCGATGCTCAGTCGGGGATACTCAGGACAGATGCCGATTATTCAAGATTTTTCGGCATCCGCCCGTCAATGGGGTGTCGCTCTCGCCCTCCCGGCCATGGCCCTCGCAGTATGGGGACTCTCGTGGTGAACTCTCTCGAAGTACGGCAGCTCGCCTACGCCTATCCCGACGGCACCCAGGCGCTGTTCGGCGTGGACCTGTCGATCGCCCGCGGCGAGCGCGTGGCCCTGCTCGGCCCGAACGGCGCCGGCAAGACCACCCTCGTCATGCACCTCAACGGCATTCTCACCGCCGGTCACGGGAGCGTCACCGTGGCCGGCACCCCGGTGCGCAAGGACACGCTCAAGGAGGTCAGGCAGCGCGTCGGCCTGGTCTTCCAGGATCCGGACGACCAGCTCTTCATGCCCACGGTCAGGGACGACGTCGCCTTCGGCCCGGCCAACGCGGGCCTGCGCGGCGAGGACCTCGACCGCGTCGTCAAGGACGCGCTGGAGCGGGTCGGCATGCTGGAGGCCGCTGACCGGCCGCCGCACCACCTGTCGTTCGGCCAGCGGCGCCGGGTGGCGGTGGCGACGGTGCTGGCCATGTCGCCGGAGATCCTGGTGCTCGACGAGCCCTCGTCCAACCTCGACCCGGCCGCCCGCAGGGAGCTGGCCGAGATCCTGCGCTCGCTCGACGTGACGGTGCTCATGGTCACGCACGACCTGCCGTACGCGCTGGAATTGTGCGAACGCTCGCTGATCCTCTCCGGCGGCGTGATCGCCGCCGACGGCCCCACACGAGAGCTGCTTTCCGACGCGGAACTGCTGGCAGAGCACCGCTTGGAGCTTCCGTACGGCTTCGCCATCCCCACGGCATGAGGCTGATTCAAGACAGGTTGTCCGCATCTTCGTAGTTTGTGCGTGCCCGGTATCCGGGGATGTCGAAGTACAGTGGCTCATCGAGGAGGGGCCAAATGAAGCTGCGGCTTGCGCGACACGCTCTCGGCGATGCCGTGGTGGTGGCCGTTGAGGGAGAGCTCGACCTGTTCACCGCACCGTTCCTGCGGGACGAGGTGCGTGACGCCATCAAGCAGGACGGCGCCAAGCTCGTGCTCGACCTGCAGCAGTTGTCGTTCATGGATTCCAGCGGCCTGTCGGTGCTGATCGAGGCCTGGCGGCTGGCGACCGGAGAGGGTGGGGGCGTGTCGCTGGCGGCGCCCCAGGCGCCCGTGGCGCGCATTCTGCGCACGACCGGGCTCGACCGGCGCATCAAGGTCTACTCCGACGTGGACAGTGCCGTGGGCGAGATTTGACCGCACCCCGAGTAGAACTTCATTCGGTCTGCGGCTAGGGTCCGGGATATGGACGTGAACGGATCTGCAGCAATCATCTCCGGCGGCGCCAGCGGCCTCGGCGAGGCCACAGCCCGCGAGCTGGCCCGCGTGGGCGCCACCGTGGTCGTCGCTGACCTCAACGAGGAGCGCGGCAAGACCGTCGCCGACGAGATCGGCGGGGTGTTCGTCAGGACCGACGTGTCGGACGACGACCAGGTGCAGGCGGCCGTGGACGCCGCCGTGGCCACCGGCAAGCCGCTGCGCGTGGTGGTCAACAGCGCCGGCATCGGCTGGGCCGAGCGTACGGTCAACCGCGACGGCAGCCCGCACAACCCGGCGACCTACCGCAAGGTCATCGAGGTCAACCTGATCGGCACGTTCAACCTCATGCGCATCGCCGCCGCCGCGATCGCCAAGACCGAGCCGGCCGACGCCGACGGGCAGCGGGGCGTGGTGATCAACACGGCGTCCGTGGCCGCGCTCGAGGGCCAGACGGGGCAGCTCGCGTACTCGGCGTCCAAGGGCGGCATCGTGGGCATGACGGTGCCCGCGGCGCGCGACCTGTCCGCGATCGGCGTTCGGGTGAACACGATCTGCCCGGGCATCATCGACACCCCGATCTACGGCTTCTCGCCCAACTCGGAGGAGTTCAAGGCGAAGCTGGTGGCGCCGGTGGTGTTCCCCAAGCGCATGGGGCGGGCCGACGAGTTCGCGCACCTGGTGCGGTCGCTGATCGAGAACGACTACATGAACGCCGAGGTCGTCCGCTTCGACGGCGGCATCCGCTTCCAGCCCAAGTGAGGTCTCGTTGTCTGACGAAGTGCTCGTCGAGGAGTCCGAGAACGTCGCCATCATCACGATAAATCGCCCCAAAGCGCGTAATGCTGTGAATGGGGCGGTGGCGCGGGGGATCGCCGAGGCGCTGGACACGCTGGACGCGCGTCCTGACATTTCCGCTTATGTCCTGACCGGTGCCGGTGGCACCTTCTCCGCGGGCATGGACCTCAAGGGCTTCCTGGCCGGCGATTTCCCGGTGGTCGAGGGGCGCGGCTTCGGCGGGCTGACCGAGTCGCCGCCGAAGAAGCCGCTGGTGGCCGCCGTGGAAGGGTACGCGCTCGCGGGCGGGTTCGAGCTGGCGCTGTCGTGCGACGTCATCGTGGCGTCGTCGGAGGCCACGTTCGGCCTGCCGGAGCCCAAGCGCGGGCTCGTGGCGGGCGCCGGCGGCATCATGCGGCTGCCGCGCCGGATCCCGTACCACGTGGCCATGGAGATCGCCCTGACCGGCGACCACTACCCGGCCTCCCGCCTGTACGAGCTGGGGCTGGTGAACCGGGTCACGCCGCCGGGAGAGGCGCTTGAGGGGGCGCTGGAGCTGGCCCGCAAGATCGCCGGCAACGCTCCCCTGGCCCTCGCCGCCACCAAGAAGGTGATCATCGACTCCGCGGACTGGTCGCTGGAGGAGATGTTCGCCAAGCAGAGCGCGATCGTCGGGCCGGTCTTCGGCTCCAAGGACGCCATGGAGGGGGCGGCCGCCTTCGCCGAGAAGCGCCCGCCCCGGTGGAAGGGCGAATGAACCGGGGAGGGCGCCCCGCCGGTGCCCTCCCACCTCACCATCGGAGCCCGCCGCGGCCCGAACGACGTGCGGCGCGACAGGAGCGCCTTTAGCGCGCGCATAAGCCTTCCTGGCTACGGTAAAGAAAGGGAAAGCCACGTACCAGGAGAGGCGCATGAGGGACTATTCGAGTTCCAGGTTCGAGTCGGCCAAGCGCGGCGCCGGTGCTCTCCTTTCCGGTGCGTTGAGCGCCCTCGCCGTCGTGATCGCCATGCTCGCCGTCATGTGGGTCGTCGAGGGCGTCGACTACTTCCTCAACGGCGCGCTCGACCGCGAGTTCGGCATCATCGGGTGGGAGCCGGACGGCCTGATCGGCATCCTGTTCGCCCCGTTCCTGCACGGCGGATTCGGCCACCTCATGGCCAACTCGCTGCCCCTGCTGATCCTGGGCTTCCTGGCCGGGCTGCGCGACCTGCGCAAGTTCCTGTGGGCCAGCGTGCTGATCATCCTCATCGGCGGCTTCGGCACCTGGCTGACCAGTCCCGGCGTCTACACGGTCGGCGCGAGCGGCCTGGTCTTCGGCTACTTCGGCTTCATCCTGGCCCGCGGCCTGTTCGACCGCAGGCTGCTCGACATCGTGATAGCCGTCGGCGTGGGGTTCGCGTACTGGGGGATCCTGGCGGGCCTGCTCCCCAACCAGCAGGGCATCTCCTGGCAGGGCCACCTGTTCGGCCTCATCGGCGGCGTGGTGGCCGGCTGGGTGCTGCGACGCAAGCGCGAGATCCCCGCGTACTAGTCGGGGGTGCCGGCCAGGGAACGCGCCCGCGTGTGCTCCGCGGGCGAGGAGGACAGCAGCCGGTCGATGTAGGCAAGGCCGATGGCCGAGGCCACGAACGCCAGGTGCATGAGCGTCTGCCACATGATCTTGTCGTTGGGCGTTGACTGGGCCCTGATGAACGTCTGCAGCAGGTGCACCGACGAGATGCCGATGATGGCCGTGGCCAGCTTGACCTTCAGCACGTTCGCGTTGACGTGGGAGAGCCACTCCGGCTCGTCGGGGTGGTCGTCTAGCTGGATGCGGGAGACGAAGGTCTCGTAGCCGCCGATGATCACCATGATCAGCAGGTTGGAGATCATCACCACGTCGATGAGCGCGAGGACGGTGAGCATCACCACGACCTCGGAGGAGGGCGCCGCCCCGGTGGCCGCCTCGGGGTGGAGGAGCACCGTCTCGATCAGGTGCCAGAGCTCCAGGGCGAACTGCCACACGTACACCGCCTGGGCCACGATGAGGCCCAGGTAGAGCGGGACCTGGAGCCATCGGCTGGCGAACATCAGATAGCCGAGGCTCTTCGGCCGGGTGAGGCCCTGGCCGGATCTGAGCATGTCGGGCAAGAAGGTTCCTAGCTATTCGAGCCGGGCATGGCGGAAGGCCGGCAGCGGCAGGATGCCGGTGCCGGCCAGGTCCGCGCAGAGCGTCGAGGAGGAGGCGCTCACCCTTGTGGAGGAGCGCCGGACGGGTCAGCCGAGGCGCTCGACCACGTAGTCGACGCAGCCCGTGAGCGCCTCGATGTCGGCCGGGTCGATGGCCGGGAACATCGCGATGCGCAGCTGGTTGCGGCCCAGCTTGCGGTAGGGCTCGGTGTCGACGATGCCGTTGGCGCGCAGCACCTTGGCCACGGCCGCGGCGTCGACGGAGTCGGAGAAGTCGATCGTGCCGACCACCTGGGAGCGGAACTCCGGAGCGGCGAACGGCGTGGCGTACGACGACTTCTCGGCCCACGTGTAGAGGCGCTGGCTGGACTCGGCCGTGCGGGCGGTGGTCCAGGCCAGGCCGCCCTGCGAGTTCATCCAGTCGAGCTGGTCGGCCAGCAGGAACAGCGTGGCCACGGCCGGCGTGTTGTAGGTCTGGTCCTTGGCGGAGTTGTCGATCGCGACCGGCAGGCTGAAGAACTCCGGCACGTAGCGGCCGGTCGCGGCGATCTCCTCGACCCTGGCCAGGGCGCGCGGGGACATGATCGCGATCCACAGGCCGCCGTCGGAGGCGAAGCTCTTCTGCGGGGCGAAGTAGTAGACGTCGGTCTCGGTGATGTCGACGGGCAGGCCGCCGGCGCCGGAGGTGGCGTCGACCAGGACGAGCGAGTCGTCAGAACCCCTCGCTTCGATGGGCCTCTTAATAGACATCGCGACACCGGTGGAGGTCTCGTTGTGGGTGAGCGCGTACGCGTCCACGCCCTCCTCGGCCACGGCCTCGGGGTGGGTGCCGACCTCGGACTTGATGACGCTGGGCTCGCCCAGCCACGGGGCCTTCTTGGTGACCGCGGCGAACTTCGAGGAGAACTCGCCGAACGACAGGTGCTGGGACCTGTCGCGGATCAGCCCGAAGGCGGCGATGTCCCAGAACGCGGTGGTGCCGCCGTTGCCCAGCACGACCTGGTAGCCCTCGGGGAGCGAGAACAGGTCGGCGAGCCCGGACCGTACGCGGCCGACCAGGTTCTTGACCGGCTTCTGGCGGTGGGAGGTGCCCATGAGGCTCGCGCCGGAGGCGGCGAGCGCGGCCAGTTGCTCGGTGCGCACCTTCGAGGGCCCGCAGCCGAAGCGGCCGTCGGCGGGCTTGATGTCAGCGGGAATCACGATGTCAGCCACGTGACCCAGGGTACTGAGCCCGCGCGGATGGTCAGGGACCGGGGCTGGCATCCGAGAACCCCCCAACAAAGATCCCCATGCCGCAGAATGGAAAGGGCCGGGGGATCTGCCATGTTCGTGATGTGAGAGCGGCGGTGGTCCATGCCCACTGAACGGGATTCGCGCGAGGTGGTGGAGGGCCTGCTGCTCCGGCCCTTCTGGCGGGACCTCCCCCTGCCCGTGCTGGTCATCACCGGGGCGCCGGCCGGCAGGGCCGGGGAGCTGGCCGGGCGGTTCAACGGGCACCTGCCGTACGCGATGCCGCTCGAAGACGCGCACTCGCTGGCCGGCCTCGTGAACCTCCTGGCCGGCCCCAAGGGCGCCCTTGGCAGTAACAGTGTCGCGAAGACCCTCCTGCCCGCGCCGCGCTTCCCGCTGACGGAGTTCGTGCTGTGGGCCTGGGCGCAGCGGGACGAGAAGCCGGATCCGTGGCCGGGGGAGAGGTGGCCGCCGGAGGACCTCAACTCCCGCCACGCGCAGGAGGTGCTCAAAGAGCGGTACAGCGCCAGGTTCGGGGTGCGTCCCAGCCTGAAGGCCGACAGCCGCAAGCGGTGGGCGGCCGGCGACTTCCTGGTGCGGGCCGCGGTCTTCTTCGTACCGGTCGCCACCGTGCTCGCCTGGTGGCTGGACGCCGGGATCACCGACCTGATCCCGCTGGCGCCCGGCCTGCTCGCCCTGCTGCTGGGCGCCGGTGCGATCGGGCTGCAGGCCATGCGCTACATCCGCGGCTCGGCCTTCTCCCGGTGGTTCCGCCGCCACCGGTACGAGAACTTACGGCGCAAGGTCGGCGACAGCCGGCAGAAGTACGCGCTGCAGCTGATGAACGCGTCGAAGCCGGAGATCGAGCGGCTGCTCGTCTACGCGATGCTGGAGGACCTGCGTCAGGCGTACCGCAAGTGGCCGCGCATCCCGTGGCCGAGCTGGGGGCGCGGGCTGTACGCGCTGCTGGTGCTCAACGCGGCCGACCGGTGGCACGCGCGCTTCCTGGAGGTCTACGAGGAGGTCCTGCACGACACCGGCATCGTGCCCCCGCTGCTGGTGATCGCGGAGGATCCCGGGCAGCCGACGCTGGTCGGGCAGCCAGGCCGGGCGCGGGCCGGTGGGCAGCCCCCGTCCGTCGCCGATGCCGTCGCGATCTGGCGCTCACGCGTGGCGCTGCGCGGCCCGGAGCCGCGGCTGCCGCTCGCCGCCGACAAGCTGAGGCTGAGCGAGCCCTACACGCCGCGACTGGGCAAGGTCAGGGTCCGCGCGGTCGGCTACTGGCTCGCGATGCTGGCGCTGCTGCTCGCCCCGCCGCTGGCCGTCTACGGCAGCAACTGGTTCGGCTGCGGCCCCGGCATGATGCGGGCCGAGCAGCAGTGCGTCGGCCTGAGCGACGATCTCGCCGAGATCGCCCCGCACCCGGTCCTGCTCCCCATCCTCGAACGCATCAAGCAGCAGAACGAGGAGATCGACACGAGGCAGCGGGTCATCACGATCTTCTATCTCGGCCCGCTCACCACGTCGCATCCGGGCGACGACCAGGTGGGCGGCTCGGCCGGCGAGCTGTCCGGCATCGCGGCCCGCCAGGGAGCCTACAACCGGCTCGGCAGCTGGCAGATCAAGGTGGAGCTGGCCAACACGGGGCAGTCCTTCCGGTATGCCAAGTTCGCCGCCGACATGATCAGGCAGCGCGCGGCGGGCGACCCGGACGTGGCCGGAGTGATCGGGCTCGCGTGGAGCAGGACCGAGACGCAGGACGCCATTCGGGTGCTCGGCGACGCGCACATCCCGATGCTCAGCACCACGAATTCGGCCGACAAGACGCCGCTGGTCTACAACGACCGTCCCTCGCCGTACTTCTTCCGCATGGCGGCTCCCAACTCCGCGCAGGCGCGGGCGTTCGAGAAGTGGCTCGCGCACGGGCTGCCCGGCAGGAAGCCGGTCGATCCGCGACGGGTCGCGGTCCTGGTCGAGAGCGACGCGGAAGACCACGAGCTCTACAGCGAGGACCTCGCGGAAGGGCTGGCCAAGGGCCCGTACGGGTCCGCCAGGTCGTACCGGTTCGCCAACCAGGACGAACTGGCCGACAGGGTCCAGCTGGCCTGCCAGGAGCACGCCGAGGTGCTGCTCTACACCGGCAGGGCCACCTTCCTGAACACCGTCGCCGACACCCGCGAGCACCAGTGCCCGGACAACGTGCAGATCCTCGCGGGCGACGACGTCACCGAGAAACTGGTGCAGCTGCTGGGCAGGGAGGACTTCACCAACAAGCCGGCGATCTCGTTCGTCGCGCTCAGCGACATGCGGCAGGGGCAGGGCGCCAACCGCACCCAGACGGAGATCGAGAGCTGGATCGAGAGCGCCAAGGCGAAGGGCGTCTCGCGCGTGCACGCCTGGCTGGGCTACGACGCGCTGCTGGCCGTCACCTCGGCGCTCAACAAGATCAAGGCATCGGACGTCGACGAGTCGGTCAACATCGCGGAGAGCGTCGCGTACAACCTGCGCGGGCTCGGTGTGGACGGCCTCATCCAGGGCGCGAGCGGGAAGTTCTACTTCTCGGAGGACGCGGAGTCGCACGCCGCGCTGCCTCGCGCGCTCTGGCTGTTCTCCACGGACCCCGCCGCGGGCCCGTCCGCGAACGGCGTGGTGCCGCAGGGCGGCTGCACGGTCGACGAAAAGGCCCCGGGCACCGCCGAACTCGAGGTGAAGTGCTCGTTCGGCTGACGCGCCGGGGCCGATCCCGTCAGAACTTCCCGGCGACCTCGGCGGCGCCGGGCACGTCGCTCAGGGGACGCGAGGCGGGGCCGACGTAGTTGGCGCTGGGGCGGACGAGCCTGCCCGTGCGCTTCTGCTCCAGGATGTGCGCGGCCCAACCGGCCGTGCGGGCGCAGGTGAACATCGAGGTGAACATGTGCGACGGCACCTCGGCGAAGTCGAGCACCACGGCCGCCCAGTACTCCACGTTGGTGGCCAGCACCCGGTCGGGCTTGCGCGCGTGCAGCTCCTCCAGCGCGGCCTGCTCCAGCGCCGCGGCGACCTCGTAGCGGGGCGCGTCGAGCTCCTTGGCGGTGCGGCGGAGCACGCGGGCGCGCGGGTCCTCGGCGCGGTAGACGCGGTGCCCGAAGCCCATGAGCCGGTTGCCCTTGTCGAGCTCGCTCTGGACGTACTTCTTGGCGTCGCCGAGCTGCTCGACGCCCTCGATCATGTGCAGGACGCGGGCCGGGGCGCCGCCGTGCAGCGGGCCCGACATGGCGCCGACGGCGCCGGAGAGCGCGGCGGCCACGTCGGCGCCGGTGGAGGCGATGACGCGGGCGGTGAACGTCGAGGCGTTCATGCCGTGCTCGGCCGCGGAGGTCCAGTAGGCGTCGATGGCCTTGACATGCCTCGGGTCGGGCTCACCGCGCCAGCGGATCATGAAGCGCTCGACGATGGTCTTGGCCTCGTCGACCCGGCTCTGCGGCACCATGGGCAGGCCGAGGCCGCGCGCGGACTGCGCGACGAACGAGAGAGCCATGACGGAGGCGCGGGCGAGCTGGTCGCGGGCCTCCTCGTCGCTGATGTCGAGCAGGGGCTTGAAGCCGTAGGCGGGAGCGAGCATGGCCAGCGCGCTCTGCACGTCTACGCGGATGTCACCGGAGTGGACAGGGATGGGGTACGGCTCCGCCGGGGGCAGGCCCGGCTGGAACGTGTTGTCGACCAGCAGGCCCCAGACAGCCCCGAACGGGACACGGCCGACCAGTTCCTCAATGTCGACGCCCCGGTATCGAAGGGCGCCCCCTTCTTTGTCCGGTTCCGCGATCTCGGTCTCGAAAGCTACGACGCCTTCGAGTCCGGGTTTGAAGTCGGACATACTCGGCCGCCTCCCTTTCCCTTGCCATGTTTCGGCAATGCGATGCCTTGATGTCGAGATACCGGCGGGTCAATTTAACCCCTTCCCAGGTGGTGCTCGGTCTCCGGACCCGGTGTAAGGCCAAACCCGCTGGTGAGGGGGGTGCATGGGATCTACCACACAAGCGCGCAAGAATACCGTCTCGTGGATGCCACCCCGCGCCCGCCCGTGCTGGCGGGGCTTCGCCGTACGTACGAGGGCGAGCCGCTGCTCGAATCCGACCTCGCGTCCGACCCGATAGAGCAATTCACCATGTGGTTCCAGGACGCGCTCGACGCCGGCCTGCCCGAACCCAACGCCATGGTCCTGGCCACCGCCTCCGCCGGCGGCCGGCCCAGCGCCAGGACGGTCCTGCTGAAGGGCTATGACGAACGCGGCTTCGTCTTCTACACCAACTACGAGTCGCGCAAGGGCCGCGATCTGGGGGAGAACGCCCGCGCGTCGCTGCTCTTCCCCTGGCACCCGATCCGCCGCCAGATACGCATCGAGGGAACTGTGACGCGGATCTCCCAGGAGGAGTCGGCCGCGTACTACAACTCCCGCCCGTACGGGTCGCGCATCGGGGCCTGGGCGTCGCGCCAGTCGGCGGTCGTGCGCTCCAGGGAGGAGCTGGACGCCCGCTATGCGGAGCTGGCGGCGCGCTGGCCGGAGAATCCGCCCGTGCCCGACTTCTGGGGCGGTTTCCGGGTCCATCCGATCGAGGTGGAGTTCTGGCAGGGACAGCTCGACCGGATGCACGACCGGCTCCGTTATCGGCGTACGAGACCCGGCTGGGCCCTGGAAAGGCTTGCGCCTTAATGTTCCTCGAGTGGCAATTGCGGAGCTGGTCAAGCGTCATCTGGTAGACACCCGGCCGCTGCGTGTGCCGGATTATCGGCGGCTCTGGCTTGGCCAGTCCGTTTCGCACGTGGGCGTCGCGGCGACCGTCGTCGCGGTCGGGCAGCAGGTCTGGCAGCTCACCCACTCGTCGTTCTACGTCGGGCTGCTGGGCATGGCCAACCTGATCCCGCTGATCGTCTTCGGCCTGTGGGGCGGGGCGGTCGCCGACGCGGTGGACCGGCGCAAGCTGCTCATCATCGGCTCGTTCATCGCCTGGGCGGCGACGCTGCTCATCTTCGCCCAGGCGCTGCTCGACCTGGAGAACCTCTACCTGATCTTCGCCGCGGTCGCCGTGAACGCCACCGGCTTCGCGATCACCAGCCCGACCAGGGGCGCCATCATCCCCAGGATCCTGGAGAAGGAGCTGGTGCCCGCGGCCAACGCGCTCAACTCGCTGGTCTTCAGCATGGGCGCGGTGGTGGGTCCGATGATCGGCGCGGTCGCGCTGACCACCGGCGGGTACGCGGCGGCGTACGCGCTGGACGCCCTGCTCTTCACCGGCAGCCTCTACGCGGCGCTCAGATTGCCCTCACTGCCCCCGCTGGGCGAGGTGACACGTCCGGGTGCCCGGGCGGTGCTCGAGGGCCTCAGCTTCATCGTCAGCAGCCCGGTGCTGCTGATGTCGTTCGTGGTGGACATCATCGCGATGGTCTTCGCCATGCCTCGCGCGCTCTACCCCGAGCTGACCGCCGAGCGGTTCGGCGGCTCCAGCCTGGCGCTCGGCCTGATGACCTCCGCCATGGCCATCGGCTCGGTCGTCGGGGCGCTGTTCTCCGGCTGGGTGGGCCGGGTCTCGCGGCAGGGCGTGGCGCTCGTCGTGGTCATCGCCGTCTGGGGCCTGGCCGTGGCCGCCGCGGGGCTCGCGCGCGAGCTCTGGCTGGTGGTGGCGTTCATGGCCGTGGGCGGCGTGGCGGACGTGATCTCGTCGGTGTGGCGGCAGTCGATCCTGCAGCTGTATGCGCCCGACGAGATGCGGGGGCGGCTGCAGGGGGCGTTCATGGTGGTCGTGGCGGGCGGGCCGCGCCTCGGCGACCTGCGGGCGGGGGCCACGGCGACCGCGCTGGGGCTGACCGGGGCCTGGGCGGGAGGCGGCATCGCCTGCGCCGTCGTGGTGCTGGCCGTCGGCCTCTCGGTGGCCGGCTTCCGCAACTACCGGGCCCGTTAGCGGTACGCGCCACCGGCTCGCCGGCGTCACGCGAGTGCGGCCGCCACCCTCGTCGGCGTCACGCGAGTGCGGCCGCCACCCTCGTCGGCGTCAGGCGAGTGCGGCCGCGACCCTCAGGTCGGTCAGGAAGCCCTTGTACGCCAGCTCCCTGTCGGGCGCGCGCAGCACGGCCGACGGGTGCACGGTGGCCACGGCGAGCGCGTCCCCGAGCGGCACCGGCTCGCCCCGCTGCTGGGTCACCCGGAACTCCCGCCCCAGCAGCGCCCTGGCCGCCGTCGCCCCGAGCACCACGATCACCTCGGGCCGCACCACGGACAGCTCGGCGTCGAGCCACGGGTGGCAGGCGGTGATCTCGGCGGCCGTCGGCTTCTGGTGGATGCGCCGCTTGCCGCGCAGCGTGAAGGAGAAATGCTTGACCGCGTTGGTGACGTACACGTCGTCGCGCTCGATGCCCGCCTCCTCCAGCCCCTTGTCCAGCAGGCGTCCCGCCGGGCCCACGAACGGGTGTCCCTGCCGGTCCTCCTGGTCCCCGGGCACCTCGCCCACCAGCATGAACCTGGCCTCCTTCGGGCCCTCGCCGAACACGGTCTGCGTGGCGTTCCGGTAAAGGCCGCAGCCCTCGCAGCCGGCCGCCGCGTGGCGCAGAGAGTCGAGATCGAGCCGGTCGGGAAGGAACTCGGCCGCCCCTTTGTTGCCGTCCTTATCCATCGTCGGTCGTTCTCCCAATAGGGTTCCTGTGACTCCTGTGCCCGCTGCGGACGGGCTCAGTCCCATGCCGACCGGCGTACCATTTACTTGGGAGGACTGCCTTGACCGCACACGGCCTGATCGACACCACGGAGATGTACCTCCGCACGATTTACGAGCTCGAAGAGGAGGGCATCGTCCCCCTGCGCGCCCGCATCGCGGAGCGCCTGCAGCAGAGCGGGCCCACCGTCAGCCAGACCGTCGCCCGCATGGAGCGCGACGGCCTCGTCCGCGTCGAGGGCGACCGGCACCTGTCGATGACCGACCTGGGCCGCACGCTGGCCACGCGCGTGATGCGCAAGCACCGGCTCGCCGAGTGCCTGTTGACCCAGGTGATCGGCCTTCCGTGGGAAGAAGTGCACATCGAGGCGTGCCGCTGGGAGCACGTCATGTCGGAGTCGGTCGAGTCGCGCCTGGTGACGCTGCTCGACAACCCCACGGTCTGCCCCCACGGCAACCCCATCCCGGGGCTGGCCGAGCTGGGCGCCAAGGAGGTCGCCGAGGGCGGCGCCAACGTGCTGACCTCGATGTCGGAGCTGGCAGGCCCGAGAGACACGCCCGTCGTCGTGCGGCGAATTAGCGAACAAGTGCAAAGCGATCCTGCTGTGATGCTTAAACTCAAGCAAGTTGGGATACAACCCGGACGCGAGGTGACGCTCGCGGCGAGCGACGACGGTGTGCGGGTGACAGGTGACGGTGACGCGAACGACACTCCCGCGGAGCTTCCGCGCGATGTCGCCGCGCACGTATTTGTCTCCAAGCGCTGACGCGCGCGCGGCTGCTTGGTTGAATCCCTCCTGGGAGGCCCTCCACTCTCCCCTGGCCAAGACTGTTGCAGGAGCGCCCGTGGTCCGCTTTGCGTGCATGCCACCCCGAGGAGTGGTCGCCGGATGAACCGTTGGGGGGATCTGTCACAGGAAACGGCTGACCACCTTGATGCCGGATCTGTGCTTGACCACACCGAGATGGCCGTGGTCGTCACCGACCGTTTCAGCAATCTCCTCTACTGGAACCCGTTCGCCGAGAAGCTCTTCGGCCGTAAGTCGCCCTCGCGTGACACCTCCCTGCTGTCCCTCGGGATTCTGGAGAAGGACCACCCGCTCGCCGTCGACCTGGCCAAGCACGTGCTCAAGGGCGGCGTGTGGGAGGGCACGTTCGACGTCCGGCGCGGCGACGGCACCATCGTCTACGTACGCGCCCAGGCCGTGCCGCTGCGCCACCCCTCGGGCTCGGTGACCGGCATCGTGATCATGGCCCGCGAGGCGCTGCGCAGCAACGAGCGGGAGAAAGACCGGTTCGGCCTGCTCGAGCGCATCGGCGAGCGGCTGGCGGGCTCCCTCTACGTCGAGGAGACGCTCAAGCGGGTCGCCGAGATGCTGGTCCCGCAGTTCGCCGACCACTGCTTCATCGAGCTGATGGAGGGCGACCGGCTCGTCCGCCGGGTCTCGCAGCACGTGCAGGGGTGGACGCCGCCGTCGGGCACATGGAAGCCGGTGGGTGCGGAGATCCGCTACCCCGCCGGCCACTACGCGGACACGGCGCTGCGCCGCCAGGAGACGATCCTGGTCGAGAGCTTCGCCTCCAACAGCTACCCCGCACCCAGCGAGGGCAGCGCGCGGCTGTGCGGCGAGATCGGCATGACCTCCGCCATCGTCGCCCCGCTGCTGGTGCGCGGCGAGACGCTCGGGCTGATGTACCTCGGCCTGTCCAACCTCACCGACCGGCGCAGCCCCCACTACGACGCCTTCGACCGTGACTTCGTGGGCGCCATCGCCACCAGGGTCGCGCTCGCCATCGACAACGCGCTGCTGTTCGAGGAGGAGCGCCACACGGCGGAGTCGTTCCAGAAATACCTGCTGCCCCGGGCGCTGCCTCAGCTCGACGGCCTGGACATCGCGGTGCGCTACTACCCGGCGGCCCCGCTCGCCTCCCACGGGCAGGGCATCCAGACCCAGGTCGGCGGCGACTGGTACGACGTGATCCCGCTCTCGGCCGGCCGGGTCGGCATCGTGATCGGCGACGTCGAGGGCAGGGGTGCCAAGG
The DNA here is from genome assembly GCF_040654115.1 of Nonomuraea sp. NPDC050786. NCBI lineage: Bacteria > Bacillati > Actinomycetota > Actinomycetes > Streptosporangiales > Streptosporangiaceae > Nonomuraea > Nonomuraea sp. NPDC050786. The sequence continues at coordinate 40,951 of NZ_JBFAHJ010000001.1, read as the reverse complement.
CGGCGGCCATCATGGGCCAGCTCAGGGCGGCGCTGCGGGCCTTCGCCCAGGACGACAAGTCGCCGGCCGACATCCTGGCCAGGCTCGACGAGTGGACCCGCATCATCGCCACCCCCGAGCACGACGACAACGGCGCCGAGGTCAGCATCCCGCCCATCGTGACCTGCCAATACCTGGTCTATGACGCCTGGTCGCGCCAGCTGTCGTTCGCCAACGCGGGCCACGCCCCGCCGCTGCTGCTGGTCGACGGCCAGTGCGTCGAGCTCGACATCGAGGAGGTCGGCCAGCCGCTCGGCGTCCGCGCCAAGGGCCTGCACGCCGACCTGGTCTACAAGGAGGAGACGCGCACCCTCCCGCCGGGGGCCGCGCTGCTGCTCTACACCGACGGGCTGGTCGACCGCCGCCCCGGCCGCGACGGCCGGCCCCCGAGCGAGGAGGAGACGCTCGGCGTGCTCTGCGAAGAGCTCGCCAAGATGTCCGGCGCCGAGGTCGAGCGCATCGCCGACGCCGCCACGGTGGCCGTGCCGGGCGAGATCGACGACGACATGGCGATCCTGGTCGTCCGCTCCAGCGACGTCGACCTCGCCGTCGAGGAGCGCACGTTCCCCGCCCAGCCGATCATGGTGGGCGAGGCGCGCCGCATGGCGTCGGAGGCGTTCTCGAGCTGGAACGTCCCCGAGGAACGGGCTGAGCTGGCCTGCCTGCTCGTCTCCGAGGTCGTGACCAACGTCGTGCTCCACGCCGCCACCGCCAGCATCCCGCGCAGGGAGCTGGTCGTGGAGGGGCCGCCGCTGCCGTTCGAGGAGTCCTGGGACGTGCCGGGCTTCGAGGACGAGGTGGTCGGCGACAAGGAGTTCACGCTGAGGCTGCGCAGGGGCGAGGAGTCGGTCTGGGTCGAGGTGTTCGACCAGGACCTGCGCCTGCCGCGCATCCGCAGCGCGGGGGAGAACGACGAGGGCGGGCGCGGCCTCTACCTCGTCGACCAGCTGGCCAGACGCTGGGGATCGCGTCCTACCAGGGAAGGCAAAGCCGTCTGGTTCGAGATTCCCACGCGCGGCAGGTGAATGATTAGCTGGCCCTATGGAGCTGGCGTTCGAGCGACGAGGCACCGGTGCGCCGCTGATCCTCATTCACGGGATCGGTCACCACTGGCAGGCCTGGCTGCCGGTGATGGACCGGCTCGCCGCCTCGCACACGGTGATCGCGATCGACCTGCCCGGTTTTGGCGTCTCGCCGGGGCTGCCTGAGGGCATCCCCTACACCGCGGAGTCGCTGGCCGACGCGGTCGAGTCGTTCTGCGAGCGGCTCGGCGTCCGCGAGCCGCACGTGGCGGGCAACTCGCTCGGCGGCTACATCGCGCTCGAGCTGGCCTCGCGTGGCGTCCTGCGTTCGGCGACGGCGCTGTCGCCCGCCGGCTTCTGGTCCCGCGCCGAGCTGCTCTACGCCCAGGCCGTGCTGCGCACCCTGAAGGCGGGGAGCAGGTTCGGCGCCACTCCGCTCCTGAGCGGCGCGTCCGCCGGGCTCCTCGTCGCCCACCCGTCCAGGCTGGCGCCGCAGGCGCTGTCGGCGGCCGCGCAGGCGCTGAGCGGGGCGAGCGGCTTCGACGAGACGCTCGAGTCGTTCGCCGGACTGATGCCGCCCGCGCCGCCCAAGTCGCCCATCACGATCGCGTGGGGCGAGCACGACCGGCTCCTGCTGCGCCGCCAGGCCGTACGCGCGGCCCGGTGGTCGGGGCAGCGGGTCAAGCTGCTGAAGGGCTGCGGTCACGTGCCGATGAGCGATGAGCCCGAGCTCGTGGCCCGGGTCATCCTGGAATCCAGCGCTATTTCGTGAGATTGGCGGACATGCGGCGGAGCACGTCGACGGTGGCCAGATACTCCTGCGAGCTCACGCCGACGAGCACCTGCTGCCTGAAATGCCCGACTTTCTCGGAAATTTGCTCATGTGCGGCTCGGCCCGCGTCGGTGAGCTTGCCGTCCGCCAGCCAGCCCTTGGCGGTGAGCCGCTCCACGGCTTCGTCAACGCCGCTGAACGGCATGGTGTAAGTGCTTTCCTGGGCCGCCCGGTTGAGCACCTGCCACTCCCGGCGGGTGGTGGTCTGGAGCGCCTGCTCCATGGCGTCTTCCAACAGGTTGTCGAGATGCTTCAGCCAGTGGCCGATCGGTTTGTCCATGAATGTAGGATAGCAACTATATGTATAAAGACAAGGAAATTGCCGCGATCGAGCGGGCGATGGTCGCGATCCGGCGGCGGCAGAGCAGGCGGGTGCTGGCGCGGCAGCAGGGCGCCACGGGGCCGGAGTTCGAGGTGCTCGACGTGATCGAGGGCGCCGACGAGGCCGTCACCGTCTCCACGGTCGCGCAGGCGCTCAACGTCGATCAGCCGAGGGCCAGCCGGCTCGTGGCGGCGGCCGTGACGGCGGGCCTGGTCAGGCGGGAGGCCGATCAGGCTGACGGGCGCAGGGCGTGGCTCGTGCTGACCGAGGCGGGCCGGGCGGCGATGGAGCAGGCCCACCGTGGCAGGCAGGCGGCGTTCGCGGCGGCCACGGAGGGATGGACGGCGGAGGAGCGGGCGGAGTTCGCCAGGCTGCTCACGCGCTTCGTCGAGGGCATGCCCGGCTAGATCTTGGTCTGGCCCCAGACGAGCAGCATGGCGATGACGAAAACGATCATCACGCCGGCATAGCCGACCGGCCCCAAACGGAACGCCCGGCGCACGCGGTTGAGGCCCCAGGCGAACAGCAACGCCAGGAAAACCAGGAGGATCAGGCCGCTGTCCATGGTGTCCAGTATGAGGTGCGGGCCGCCTTCCCGCGCGGTCAGAACCCGAACGACCGGCCGATGATCTCCTTCATGATCTCGGTGGTGCCGCCGTAGATCGTTTGGACCCGGCTGTCGAGCCACGCCTTGGCGACCGGGTACTCCATCATGTAGCCGTACCCGCCGTGGAGCTGGAGGCAGCGGTCGATGACCTTGTTCTGCAGCTCGGTGGTCCACCACTTGGCCTTGGCCGCGTCCACCGCGGTGAGCTCGCCGGCGTTGAGCGCCAGGACGCACTTGTCCACGTAGTGGCGGGCGATCTCGGTCTCGGTGGTCAGCTCCGCCAGCACGAACCGGGTGTTCTGGAACGAACCGATGCTCCGCCCGAACGCCTTGCGCGTCCTGCAGTACTCGATGGTCTCCTCCAGGACGGCCTCCGCCGCGGCCACCGCCCCCACGGCGATCGACAGGCGCTCCTGCGGCAGGTTGTTCATGAGCTGGAAGAAGCCCTCGCCGTCGCGCGGGCCGAGGCGGTTGGCGACGGGCACCCGTACGTTCTCGAAGAAGAGCTCGGCCGTGTCCTGCGCCTTCATCCCGATCTTCTCGAGGTTCCGCCCGCGCTCGAAGCCCTCCATGCCGCGCTCGACCACGACCAGGGTCGTCCCCCTGGCGCCCGCCTCGGGGTCGGTCTTGGCCACGACGACGACGAGGTCGGCGTTGACGCCGTTCGTGATGAACGTCTTCTGGCCGTTCACCAGATAGTGGTCGCCCTCGCGGACGGCCGTGGTCCTGATCCCCTGCAGGTCGCTCCCGGCCCCCGGCTCGCTCATGGCGATCGCCGTGATCAGCTCGCCGCTGACGAAGCCGGGCAGCCACCGCTGCTTCTGCTCGTCGTTCGTCAGATCCACCAGGTACGGCGCCATGACGTCGTTGTGCAGCGAGAACCCGAGCCCGGATGCGCCATGCCGGATGATCTCCTCGAGGATGACCGCGTTGTACCGGAAGTCCTTGACCCCCGCACCGCCGTACTCCTCCGGCACCGAGAACCCGAACATCCCCAGCTCCCCGGCCTTCTTCCAGACCTCGCGCGGGACGATGCCGTCCTTCTCCCACTCAGCGTGGTGCGGCACGACCTCGCGGGCCATGAACTCGCGCACGGTCTCGCGGAAGAGCAGGTGCTCCTCGTCGTAGAGGTCTCGCCGCATCGGTCGCCTCGCCTCCCGAATAGAGTTCTGTTACTGGGAGGTATACCCGTTTTCCCGGTACGGCGGGAGTCTGTGGACACGGGTTCATCACAAGTGCCGGTGGTTGCCGTGTTCGGTATGTGTTGCGGGTGTTTTCGACTCTAAGATCTACCCTCGGTCTATTTTGTGGCGTGATCGGAGTCTCCCGTGAGTCGCTGGCGCATGGCGTTGATCGCCGCATCGGTCGGATCGGTGGCGGCTTTAGGACTGGCGGTGGTTTCCGGCGTACCCGCGGCCGCGGCGCCCGCCGACCTTGTCGTGGATTACGACTGCAGGCCGTCGACTCCCAACAGCGTCGTCAGGAACGGTCCTGTACGGCTGACCACCAACCTCACCTTCGCCACCGACCTGGTGGTCGGCGACCCGTTGAACTTCACCTGGAAGCTGCACTACGCCGACGACTCCCGCCTGCAGTCGCCCGGCTACTTCCCCGCCGGCGGCCAGGTGCACGCCACCGGCAACGTGCAGCTCGTCAGCAGCTGGCAGGGCATCCTGCAGCCCAAGGGCAGCGCCGACCCGGAGGGCCCGCTCCGGCCGGACGACTACCTCAAGCTTCCCGAGACCATGAACGACCCCGGCTTGACCAACAAGCCCGGCACCATCACCGTCACGCCCAAGGACATCGAGCTGGACTTCACCCCGCCGGACGGCAGCGTCATCGTCAACGACGGGAACGACGCCGACAACCCCAGTGACATGGGCATCGTCTACGGGCCGGGCTGGGCGTCGGTGGACGACCGTCCCACCTCCGAGCACCACGTGCACGAAGACCTGCACGAGACGACCCAGAGCGGCGCCTACGCCGAGCTGAAGTTCATCGGGACCGGCGTGGAGTACATCGGGCCGTACGACAAGGACGCGGGCCCCGTCGACATCTACATCGACGACACCAAGCGGGCCACGGTGAACCCTTCACGGGCCGGCAACGACGTGCCCCGCAACGACGACCTCAACGGCGGCCAAACCTTGTGGACATCGGCGCCGCTGAAGTACGGCGAGCACACCGTCAGGATCGTGAACGCCTCCTCCAACTCGGCCTGGCTGGACGCCTTCCGGGTGACGACCAGCACGGCCAAGACCCCTACCGGCTACCACCACGCGGTCTGCAAGCTGGTCGGTTCTCCGGCGTCGGTCGTGGTGACCGTACGAGACAAGACGAGCCCCACCAACACGGGATCGCCGAGTCCGACGGTCAGCCCCACGGCCACCCCCACCACCGACAACACCCCGACGAACACCCCGACCAGCACCCCGACATCGACGCCCACCGCGACCAACACCACACCGAACGGCCGCTCCGACGGCGGCCTCGGGCACGTGATCGTGATGCCCAGCGCCACCGGCACCAACTCCGCCTCGGCCACGCCCAAGACCACCGGGCCGACCGCGACCAAGTACTACAAGGCGCAGGTGGCCAAGACCCCCAAGGGCGGCGTGGACAGCGGCGAGGCGCCGGATCCTGAGACCCGGCCGTACGGGCTGATGGCGGCACTCGTGATGGGAGGCGCGGGCGGCGGGCTGCTGCTGCGCCGGCGCAGGGCCGCGCACGCGGGAGGAGTTCACTGATGACCGAACAGCAGAAGACACCGATGCAGCGGGCGCAGCCCGGGCTGCTGATCGCGGGGTCGCTGGGCGGCGTCGGCATGGTCATGGTGACCCTGCTCTCGCTGGTGCCCAGCATGGACGACGGCTCGGGCGCGCTGCCCGCAGCGGCGCAGGACACGCCGACGCCGGTGCAGGAGATGGCGAACGCGGGCGCGTTCGTGCTCCCGCCCACCGTGGGCCCCGGCGGCAAGAACGTCCCCCTCACCCCGGCCCGTCCGGACGCCCCGCCACCCCTCGCGGCCGTCCCGGTCGTGGCCCCGATCCCCACGGCCAAGGCCAAGACCGCCCGCGCCAGGCCGACCCGCATCAAGATCCCCAAAATCAAGGTCAACGCACCCATCGGCGCCGTCACCCTGGACAAGGCCGGCAAGCTCGGCACCCCGCCCTTGACCAAGCCCAACCAGACCGGCTGGTACCGCGACTCGCCGGTGCCCGGCGAGGTCGGCCCCGCGATCATCAACGGCCACGTGAGCACCCGCAGGGGCCCCGCCGTCTTCGACCGCCTACGCGAACTGGCCAAGGGCGACCAGATCTACGTGTATCGGTCGGACGGCAAGGTCACCCGGTTCACGGTCAGCGGGATCGAGCAGGCGAGCAAGACGGCGTTCCCGACATCCCGCGTGTACGGGAACACCAAGGACTCTCAGCTGAGGCTGATCACATGTGGTGGGGTCTTCAACCAGGCGGCGCACAGTTACACGGACAACATTGTTGTGTACGCGACGTTGTCGAAGAAGAAGGTGTGAGGGTTTCGGTTGCGACGGATTTGACGGTTTACGTGAACTTGACAGGATCAGTTCGTAGGATCTCAACCTAACCGTGACCAACGGCTGGAATTCTGGCACGACTGTTGATACTGGCTTGAAACGGAGTTGGACCCGTGCTTATGTCCCAGGCGTGGCGCCGCCTCGCCCGTAAGACGTCCGCGTTGGGATTGATGGGTACGCTCGTCGTCTTCGTCGGCTCGATCTTCTTAGTCTCGACCCCAACGGCTGCTTCGGCCGCTGTGACCAAGCAGTTCAGTTACACCTGTCAAGGAACGCTGCTCAGCGCCACCTCGCAAACGATCAGCGTCGGGCTGAGCGCTCCAGACACGGTGACGGCCGGGGCCAGCTTCGACCTGACGGTGAATATCCCGGCGTTGACCCTCGCGGCCGCTCCCACTGCGGCAACGACATTGCAGGTGAGCGCCACCCTTACGCCCTCGACGGGCACGGTGGACACCGGCCAGAAGACCGGTGCCAGCGTCACCACCAGTACCTCTGTGCCGGCGAAAGAGGTGACCTACAAGGTCACTGTGCCTACTGGCACGACCAGCAACGTCACCGTGAAGCCCGGACAGCTGATGCTCAGCCTTGCTTCGAGTGTGAACACGTCGGCGACTTGCACCACGACCTCCACCGAGAGCCTGTCAGTCCCGATCGGCACAGGGGGCGGCAATGGGAGCGGCGAAGAGATCGTCAAGTATGACTGCGGTGTCGATTCCTTCACCGGGCAGGACGTCGAGATCAAGGTGGAGTTGACGATGCCGACCTCCGCCAAGGTGGGCGAGCAGTTCATTATCAAGTGGAAGGGCACCTACACCCAGGGCAAGGAGCTGAAGGCTCCCACCACGGGCCAGACGATCAGCCCGAAGATCTTCCCCTACGCGTCGCTGACGGGCATTAGCGGCCTGACTTCCGCCACAGGTGAGGGCAGCACCGGCACGATCACCGCCGGCGGGATCATCACGCTGCCTACGACGCAGATCGACCTCAAAACGACTGCCAACACCGCCGGCACCGCGACGGTGAAGCCCGGGAAGATCAACTTCGGCTCGAACGCCTCTACCGGCAACCAGCCGGCCATCGAGTGCACCGTGGAGAACGAGAGCGCGCTCAAGACCTACACGCTCACGGTGAGCAGCTCCACTGCCAGCCCGACCCCCACCCCCACCCCCACCCCCACCACCACCTCGCCCAAGCCCACCAAGACCAGCACCCACACGGTGACCATCACCCCTTCCAGCAAGAAGACCACCAAGTCCAAGACCCCCAAGGCCGGTGCCGACACGGGTGGTGGCGGGGAGATGGGGCCTGATGGGCGGTTGTTCATCCTGACCGGCACCGCGCTGATCGCGGCCGCCGCCGTAGGTGGGCTCATCATGCGTCGTCGTTCTATCCGGAGTTGACGGATATGTCGGGGCACTATCCCTATGGCGGCGGCCCGCCGCCTCATGACAAGGGGAGCACGGCGCTCAGGACCGTGCTGATCGTGGCCGCCATCGCCGGTGTCGTCACCGTCGTGGCCGGGCTGCTCATCGTGCTCAAGTCCCCCGACGAATACGGCCTGGCCGCCAACCGTGACGCCCTCAACCTGCAGACGCAGCCGAGCGGGAAGGCCAGTGGGCAGCCGGAGCAGGCGCTCTTTCAGGCCGCTCCCGACGTGCCGCCGCCGCTGCCGCAGATCAATCCGGCGCCCCCCATGATGCCCTCCACGCCCGTGCGGATCGTGATCAAGCGGCTGGGGATCAATGCGCCGGTCAAGTCGGTCGGGCTGGCCAAGGACGGGACGATCGAGGTGCCCCCGGCGAACGATCCCAACCTGGTCGGCTGGTACCGGAACATGTCCACGCCGGGCGAGGCGGGCCCGGCGGTGATGCTGGGGCACAAGGACACCAGGACGCGCAGCGCCGTGTTCAGCCGGTTGTACGAGATCAAGAACGGCGACACCATCGAGGTCAAGCGCCAGGACAAGACCACCGCGGTGTTCACCGTCGGTGGGGTCGAGCAGGCGAGCAAGAAGACGTTCCCGACCCAGCGCGTCTACGGGCCGCAGGAGAACGCCCAACTGCACCTGATCACCTGCGGTGGCACCTACGATCGGTCCATCGGGCACTATGTGGACAACATCATCGTCTACGCGACGATGACGAGCTCCTATCGAAGCTGAGATAGCTGAGATAGCTGAGAAAGCTGAAGCGCGGAGGCGGGCTATGGGCTGGATGGCGAAGCGGAGACTGCGTACTGGCCCGACGGCGGCCCTGCCGGCGAAACCGGACCTGGCCGAGCTGCTGCGCGTCGTGCGACTCGCGGACCCGGGCGCGCGGCAGGACGGTGACGACATCGTGGCCACCGACGTGCGGGTGTGCGCGCCCGTGGAGGCCGACACCGAGCTGACCGGCGGCGAGCTGGAGACGGTGTGGGCGGTCCGGGTGGCCGCCGAGGGCCCGCTGCCGCTGGACTACTTCGACCGCTTCCTCGCCGAGGGCCTGGCCTTCCGGCTCAAGGGGCTCGCGGTGTGCCGGGGCGAGGTGACCGATCCGGCCGACGGGCAGGAGAGCGGTCCCGCCGTCATCCTCCCGGTACGTCCCACCGCCGAGGAGCTGGCACCCCTGCTGGAGCCGGACGAGGACGGCGAGTTCACCTTCACGGCGGGCGACATCCGGGCCGTGCTCGTACCGCAGAAGGGGCAGCCGCCGGCCGTGCAGGAGCTGCTGCCGTTCGCCACCGAGCTGACCGCGATCGAGCTGCGCGGCGACGAGCCCGCCAAGCTCGGCGCGCTGGCCCTCGAGCTGGCCGAGGCGCTGAACGGGCTCGTCGTGGACCGGTGGCGGTTCCGGGTGGACGCCGCGGAGGACCTGGTTCCGCCCGCCTGAGGCCCTCGCCCTGAGGCCCTCGCCCTGAGGCCCTCGCCCTTTGGCCCTCGCCCTGAGGCCCGTCCGCCTGAGCCCCCGCCCAGATGAGTAGAACGTCGTTCTGTTGTAGTCTGCCCTTAGTAACCGAATAATGCTCGGTTTCAGGAGGCACTGTGGCAGAGGCGTACATCGTCGGGGCGGTCCGTACCCCGGTCGGCAAGAAGAAGGGCGGCCTGTCCACCGTCCACCCCACTGACCTGGCAGCTCACACCCTGAAGGCGCTGATCGACCGTACCGGCGTCGACCCCGCGGCGGTGGAGGACGTCATCCTGGGGTGCGTGATGCAGTTCGGCCCCCAGAGCATGGACATCGCGCGAAATGCCTGGCTGTCGGCCGGGCTGCCCGAGACCACCGCCGGTGTCACGATCGACCGGCAGTGCGGCTCCTCGCAGCAGGCGATCCACTTCGCCGCCCAGGGCGTCATGTCCGGCACCCAGGACCTGGTGGTGGCGGGCGGCGTCGAGTCGATGAGCATCGTCCCCATGGGCTCCTCGATCACGGCCGCGCTGGAGAAGGGCATGCCGTTCCCGTTCGGGGAGAAGTGGGTCGAGCGGTACGGCAAGCAGGAGATCTCCCAGTTCCGCGGCGCGGAGCTGATGTGCGAGAAGTGGGGCTACACCAGGGAGGTGCTGGAGCAGTACGCGCTCGAGTCCCACCAGCGGGCCGCCAAGGCCATCGCGAACGGCCACTTCAAGGAGCAGATCGCGCCCGTCAACGGCGTCGAGGACGACGAGGGCCCGAGGGCCGACACCACGCTGGAGAAGATGGCCTCGCTGAAGACGCTGAAGGAGGGCGGCCGGATCACCGCCGCCACCTCATCGCAGATCTCCGACGGCTCCGGCGCGCTGCTGATCGCCTCCGAGCAGGCGGTCAGGGAGCACGGCCTGACGCCGCGAGCGCGCATCCACCAGCTCGCCCTCAAGGGCGACGACCCGGTCTACATGCTGACCGCGCCGATCCCCGCCACGAGGCGGGCGCTGGAGAAGGCCGGTATGTCGATCGACGACATCGACGTCGTGGAGATCAACGAGGCGTTCGCCCCGGTCCCGCTGGCCTGGACGCAGGAGCTCGGCGCCGACCCCGCCAAGGTCAACCCGAACGGCGGAGCCATCGCGCTCGGACACCCGCTCGGCGGCACGGGCGCCATCCTCATGACCAAGCTGCTGCACGAGCTGGAGCGCACGGGCGGCCGGTACGGGCTGCAGACGATGTGCGAGGGCGGCGGCCAGGCCAACGTCACCATCATCGAGCGCCTCTGAGCCGACGGCCATGGCGCCCCGGCCGCCGGGGCGCCACGGCGGTCAGAACTGGCCGTAGGCGGTCGGCTGCGGCGGCTCTTCGTCCTGCACGTAGTCGTAGTAGACCGTCACGTACGGCCAGGGATTGCCCTCGTCGTCGGTGTCGTCGTGCAGGACCAGATCGCGGATCTCGATCCTGCCCATCTCCTCCAGCGTGCTGGCGAGCCTGCGCAGCAGGTTGGGCACGTCGTCCTGGCCCTCGCCCTGGGGGTTGTTCAGCGAGAAGTGCCGGGTCTGGAATCCAAGCTGGTCGGACATCTACTTCCTCTTGTTGTTCGCCCGCTTCTGGGCGTTCCTGATCCCGGAGAACTTCTCCGCCTTCTTCTGTTTGGACTCGGCGGCGTTGGCGGCCTTCCGGTCGTAAGGCTGCCCGTTCTTCTTGGCCTCCAGCGCCGCCTGCTCCGCCTGGTTGAGGTTGGCGTCGCCCTCGGTGCTCCCGCCGCGGCCGCCGCCGCGCCCGCCTCTGCCGCCGCGCTGCAGGATCCCGGGGGACCGGTCGAAGGCGTTCTTGCCGGTGGAGAGGGGCATCCGCCCAGGACCATGGCCGACGCCCGCGAGAGCCGTGCCGCCGGGGCCGCCGGGCGGCCGGAGCCGCTCCATGATCTCGTGCAGGCGGCGCGTGGCCAGTGTCCGCAACCCGGTGGCCAGCGTACGGCCGCTGCCCTCGGACGCCTGCCGGAAGACCTTCGTGCCGGCGCGCCGGACGGCCAGCAGGACGAGACTCTGCGCGAGCCCCGCCGTCGGTCCGGCCGCCAGGGCGCTGTAGGCCAGGCGGACGGTGCCGACGGCCGCGATCGTGCCCACCGCGACCTTGGTGGCCGTCACCACGGTGCCCAGGCCGTCCAGCGCCACGGGGGCGACCTTCATCGCGGCCGAGGCCTGCGCCAGGTGGCCGGAGTCGTTGTCGTTGGACTGCCAGGCGCGCTGCATCTCGGTGGCGGATTCGCCCCGGTACACGGCAGAGGTGCCGCGGACCGTGGCGTCGGCCTCGGCGCCCGCCAGCGTGGTGCCGGCCTGCACGACGCGCGCGGCTTGGGCGTCGGCGTGGATCTCGTCCTCGTTGATGTTGGGGAACCAGAGGCCGGCCAGCTCCAGCGTCGTGTCCAGCATCGGCGGCAGCATTATTGCCATGCGGCGCTCTCCGGCAGCGTGCTGGCGGCGTCGGCCGCGTCGATGTTCGCGGGTGCGGCGTGCATGCCGTGGCCCATGCCGCCGATCATGCCGCCCAGGCTCGGAACGGCGGCGAGCACGGTCTGGCGGCACTCGATCCAGGCCATCTCGATCTCCGCGAAGAGGCCGTCATCGCCCCACCGCCCGTTCCGCTCCCGCAGCCGCTGCGCAGCCGCCTCGTAGTCGTCCCCGTGACCCCGCATGCGAGACGCCTCGAGCCTCAGCGTCTCCTTCGCGATCTCGAACCCCGAATTCATACGGAGACCTTAGCGCCCTGATGAGGAGATGATCTCAGCCGAGGAGGCGGTCCACGTGCTGCTGGAGCGCGACGGGGTCGATGCCGGCATCCGGGACGGCCTGCTGGAACTGCTCCCGCAGCAGGGCCTCCACCTGACGCCGGGCGTCGTCCTGGGCCCGGCTCACGGCCGCGAGAATCTGCTCCGAGAGCTCCTTGCTGCCCTGGCGTACCGCCTGCTGTCCGATGAGGACCCGCAGGATCCGGCCCTCGGCGGTCGCGCTCGCCTTGACGTGGCCGCCGTCGGCCTCGCCCGCCCCGCTGATCTCCGCCAGCAGTTCGTCCACGTCCCCCAGCACGGCCTCGGCCTGCTGCACCTGCCGCGTGGTCCGGTCGATGTCCTGCGAGCGGATGTTCCTCGGGTCGATCCCGTAGCCGGACATCACAGTCCTGCCGAGTACAGGTCGCGGGCCGCGGCCTCGACGCGATGCTGCACGAACGTCTCGTCCAGCGGTTCGGGCAGCAGTCCGACCTGGCCCGCGACACCGTCCACGATCTCCTTGGCCTGCCGGGCGGACGCCTCCTGCGCGGCCTGGATCGCCCGGGTCACCTCACGGCTGAGGGTGGCCGTGTCGAGGCGGAGCGCGCGGGGGTTGATGTCGATGCGCCGCATGGAGCCGCCCGCGTCGGCTGTCGCGAGGATCATCCCGTCCGCGGCCTCGCCCCTGCCTTCGATCTCGCCGATCAGGCGCTTGGCCTCGCGGAGGTGGCGCATCGCGTTCGTCGTCTGCTGGAGAACCTGCTCGAGATATTCTTGATCTTGGTCGGGGGCCGGCCAGGACACGTGCGATCTCCTTGTCGGTGGTCTTCGGAGATCCCATGGATACCAGAGCGGGCGTGATCGTTCAGCCGGAGTTCACCCCGGCGCCGTGCGGCCGGTCATCCTGCGGCACCGGCGAGCCGGCGCTCGAAGCCGGTCACCATGGCGGCCAGTCCCGCGTCGAACCACTGGTCGTAGAAGGCCGCGGCCGTCTCGTCGGCGGGCGCGGGCGTGCCGCCGGGCGGCGTGCCCACCTGGGCCAGCGCGTGGCCCAGCACGTACACGGCGACCGACTGCACGGCCGTGATCGCGTGTTCCTGGGGGATCCCGCCGGCCTCGAAGCGGGCCAGCAGCCCGGTGAGCAGCCGCTTCCCGAGATCGACGTCCACGGGGTGGGTGGCGAGCAGCGGCACGGCGTGCGGGTGCGCGAGCAGGACCCGCCGGTACGCCACCGCGAACCCCGCCAGCGCCTCGGGCCAGGCCGCCGCGGGCGCGTAGCCGGCCACGGCCTCCGCGAACAGCCGGTTGACGATCTCCGCGAGCAGCGCATCACGGTTGGGAACGTGGCGGTAGAGCGACATGGCGGCGACCCCGAGCCGCGCGCCGAGGCGGCGCATGGTCAGCGCGTCCAGGCCCTCGGCGTCCAGGACCTCGACGGCCGCGGTCACGACGCGGCCGGTGGTGAGCACCGCGGGCCGTCCCGCGCGTCTCCTGCCTTCGTTCACCCGGCCAGCGTAACGACGAGCGTGGTCGCCATCATGATCAGGGACAGGAGGCCCACCACCATGTGCTGGACGTCGATCACGACGTCGTGGCCCTCGGTGGGCAGGAGCTTCAGCGTGCGGGCGTAGTCCCGCCGGTAGGTCGCTCGCTGCTCGGCGGTGCTGACGCCGAAGTACGGCAGCCACCAGCTGGTGACGTGCCCGATCAGGATCAGCGCGCAGAGCGCGGTGGCGGTGACGAGCGACCAGGTCCGGCCCAGCGCGATGCCGGCCGCGATCAGCAGCGGGAACGGATAGTTGATCGCGGCCGCCAGGACCCGGTGGCGGACGTTGTCGCCGGTGAGGTCGTTGAGCGGGAACATCGGCACCCATTCGGTGACGACGAGCCAGGCCAGCCATAAGAAGGGGACGACGAGCGCGATCGTGTGCACGGCTGCTCCTCTAGTTTGTGTACTTCGTAAGCTTACACAGTACGCAAATGCGGGCCACCGCCGCAACCAGCCCAGCGAGCGCCGCCACGAGCAGCATGATCGACAGAGGCGCGGCGAAGTAGGTGAGCTGGGCCCACGTCACCGCCCGCCCGTTCATGAGGAACGAGACCAGATCCGGGTAGGTCGCCAGCACCGCCGCGGGCAGCAGCAGCGGCACCAGCCGCAGCCACGGCAGGCGCGGTCGCCGCGCCGCCCAGCGCCGGGCGCGCAGCACGCCCATGGTGCCCAGCCCCGCCGCGACCACCGCGATCGCGGCCAGCACCAGCTCGTAGAGCTGCCGGTCGCCGCCGGGCGTCTCGGGGGTCCGGCCCTCGCTCAGCGCGGCCAGACCCTCCATGATCGCGTACGTGTCGTCGGTCAGGGCGGCGCCGTTGGCCATGACGGCGAAGCCGTACCCGGTCTTGGGGGAGATGGCCTCGACGGCGTTGTACGTGAACAGGTTCCCCGAATGCGTGAGCAGCCCGGTCTCCCGCTCCACGCCCCAGCCCATGCCGTAGTCCCTGTTCTTGATGGGCGTGTGCATGGCGTCGAGGCTCTGCCGCTTGACCAGCGGGCGGCCGTCGCCCGTCTGGGCGATCAGCCACTTGCCCATGTCGGCGGCGGTGGTGATGACCCCGCCTGAGCCGCTGCCGTTGAGGAACTGGTCCAGTTCGGGGCGGGGCAGCCAGGCGCCGAAGATCGAGTTGTAGCCGTCGGCCGGCTTGACGACCTGGTCGCTGACGGCGCTGGTCTTCATGCCCAGCGGGCCGAACACCCGGTCCCGCAGGTAGTCGCCGAACCGCTGCCCGGAGGCCACCTCCACCAGCCTGGCGGCGAGGTCGTAGTTGACGTTGCAGTACTCCCAGCGGGTGCCCGGGTCGGCACGGAGCTGGGAGCCGGACAGCCGGGAGGTGTAGTCGGCGAGCGAGGTGGCCTCCTCCACCGCGGCGATGTCGACCGTGGTGTCCGAAAGGCCGGAGGTCTGGTTCAGCAGCTGCCGTACGGTGATCTTCGCCGCGCGCGGGTCCGCCATCCGGAAACCGGGCAGCTGCGCGGCCACCGGCCCGTCAAGGTCGATCTTGCCGCGCTCCACGAGCGTCATCACGGCCATCGCGGTGAACGACTTGCTCACCGAGGCCACCCGCATCGGGGTGTTCGGGGTGACCGCGTGGCCCTCGGAGTCGTGGCCGTACCCGGCGGCGTGCACCACCTTGCCGTTGTGGGTGACGACCACGGACACGCCGGGCAATCCAGTGGATTCGACGGCGCCGCGCACGTAGGCGTCGATGGTGGCAGGGGTCATGGAGGGCGTCGGGGCGCTGAGGGTCGCCGCCGCGAAAAGGCTGATCAGGAAGGTGTTCACGGGAGAAACCTAGAAAGAGGCCACCCCCTGGCGGATCCGCCGACCGTCCAGTACCGACCCTGACGAAAGTCAGGTCAGCCGCTCCGGGACGGTGTTGTGCACCTGCTGGAAGATCACCGACGTGCGGAAGCCGACGATCTCCTTGCGCTTGCTCAGCCGGTCGAGCAGGAACGCGTGCAGGTGGTCCAGGTCCTGCACCGCCACGTGCAGCAGGAAGTCGTCACCGCCCGCCAGCACGAACACGCTGAGCACCTCCGGCATCGCCGCGGCCGACGACTTGAAGGCGTTGATCACCGCCCGGCTCAGCGGCCGTACCTGGACCATGATCATGGCCTGGACGCTCCGGTTGAGCGCGGCCGGGTCGATGTCGGCGTGGTAGCCGCGGATGACGCCGCGCCGGGTGAGCGCCCTGACCCGCTCCAGACAGGTCGAGGGCGCGATGCCGAGCTGACGCGCGAGCTCCCTGTTGGACTGCCGCGCATCCGTTTGGAGGAGCCGTACGATCTCCGAATCAAGTTCGTCCATGGGTGGATCCTCGCATGATCCTCCGGCCATGCGTTCGGCTGACACCTATGAAGACCGAATGGATGGGCTAATTTCGCCCTTATGACGGAACATCGCATTGGAGCGGGGCAGGGCACGGCGCTGCTGGTGGGGGCGGTGCTGGGGCCGGGGATGCTGGTGCTGCCGCACCTCGCCGCCTCCGCCGCGGGGCCGGCGTCCGTGCTGGCCTGGGCGGGGCTGCTGGCGCTCAGCGTGCCCGTCGCGCTCACCTTCGCCACGCTCGGCGCCAGGTACCCCGACGGCGGCGGAGTGGCGAGCTTCGCCGGGCTGGCGTTCGGCCGGCACGCCGCCGCCGTGGTCGGCTGGTGGTTCTACGGGGCCGTCCCCATCGGCACCGTCGCGGGCGCGCTGATCGGCGGCCGGTACGTCGAGGCCACCCTGGGCCTGAACGCCACCCTGGTCGCCTGCCTGGTCCTGGCCGCGGCCTTCGCCGCCAACGCCGCCGGGCTGCGGACCTCGGGGCGGCTGCAGATCGGCTTCGTCGCCCTGCTCGTCG
Organism: Nonomuraea sp. NPDC050786; assembly: GCF_040654115.1. Lineage (NCBI taxonomy): Bacteria > Bacillati > Actinomycetota > Actinomycetes > Streptosporangiales > Streptosporangiaceae > Nonomuraea > Nonomuraea sp. NPDC050786. The sequence goes on along the minus strand of NZ_JBFAHJ010000001.1, from coordinate 24,529 downwards.
CGCTGCTGGCGACGGCCGTGATCACCGCCGCGCCGCACGCCGACCCGGCCGCCTTCACCCCTTTCGCCCCGTACGGCGCCGCGGGCGTGGTCAGTGCGGTCGGCGTGCTCATGTTCGCCTTCGTCGGCTGGGAGGCGGCCAGCGCATCTGTCCGCGGAGTTCGCCGGAGGCAAGAACGGCCTGGTCAGGGCCACCGTGGTGACCCTCGTCGTGATCGCCCTGCTGTACATGGGCGTCTCCGTCGTCTCCGTGGGCGTGCTCGGCGCCCGCATGCCCGGCGTGCCGCTCACCGCCATGCTGGAGATCGGCATCGGCCCGGCGGCGCGGCCGGTCACCGGGGTGGTGGCGGTGCTGCTGACCTTCGGGGCCGTCAACACCTACATCGCCGGGGCCGCTCGGCTGGGCGCCGCCCTGGCCAGGGACGGGGCGCTGCCGGGCTGGTTCGCCAGGGGCGGGTCGCCGGGCATGACGCCGTACCGGAGCCTGGGGCTGCTCGCCGTGCTGAGCGTGCCCGTGCTGGTGTGGGCGGTGGATCTCGACCTGCTCATGCGGGCCACCTCGGCGTGCCTGGCCGCCGTCACGCTCGCGGGCGTGGCGGCGGCCGTGCGGATGCTGCCCGCCGGGCGGCACAGGAGCACCGCCGTCGTGGGCGCCGGGCTGTCGCTCGTGGCGCTCGCGTTCTGCGGGGTCTATCTCGTGCTGCCCGCCGCGCTGGCCGTGGTGGCGCTCGGGGCGCTGAAAGCGAATGCTCGCCGTTCGTACAAATTCCGGCTATGAACAGCGCAGGACGCTGTCAGGCGGGGCAGTACTCATAGCACAGACGGCGCATCGTCGGGAGGTGCCATGACCGAGCACGCCAAGTACGCGGAGTCCAGAGAGGTCGGCGAGCAGGCCCGCGAGAAGGAGTGGACGCGGCCCAGCTTCGCCAAGCAGCTCTTCCTCGGCGACTTCCGGCTGGACCTGGTGTACCCCGTGCCGTCCCTGTCCGACGAGGCGGCCAAGCGAGGCGAGGAGTTCGTCAGGGCGGTACGGCGCTACCTCGACGCGGACGTCGATCCGGCGCTCATCGAGCGGACCGCCCAGGTGTCCGACGAGGTGGTGAAGGGCCTGGCAGCGCTCGGCGCGTTCGGGATCACGATCGGCGAGGAGTACGGCGGGCTCGGCCTTCCCTACCTGTACTACTGCCGCGCGCTCATGCTGGTCGGCTCGTACTGCCCGGCGCTCGCCACGCTGCTGTCGGCGCACCAGTCGATCGGGGTGCCGCAGCCGCTCAAGCTGTTCGGCACCGAGGAGCAGAAGCGGGAGTTCCTGCCGAGGTGCGCGCGGGGCGAGATCTCCGCCTTCCTGCTGACCGAGCCCGACGTCGGCTCCGACCCGGCCCGCCTGTCCACCACCGCGGTCCGCGACGGCGACGACTACGTGATCGACGGCGTCAAGCTGTGGACGACGAACGGCGTCGTCGCCGAGCTGCTCGTGGTCATGGCCAGGACCGGCACGAGGATCAGTGCGTTCGTGGTCGAGGCCGACTCTCCCGGCATCACGGTCAAGCGGCGCAACGCCTTCATGGGGTTGCGCGGGATCGAGAACGGGGTCACCGAGTTCAACCAGGTCAGGGTGCCCGCCAAGAACCTGATCGGGCGCGAGGGCCAGGGGCTGAAGATCGCCCTCACCACGCTCAACACCGGCCGCCTGTCGCTCCCGGCCACCTGCGCGGGCAACGCCAAGTGGGCCGTCAAGATCGCCCGTGAGTGGGGCAACGAGCGCGTGCAGTGGGGGCGCAAGGTCGGCCGGCACGAGGCCGTGGCCACGAAGATCTCCTTCATCGCGGCCACCGCCTACGCGCTCGAAGCCGTCAGCGAGCTCACCAGCCGCCTGGCCGACGACCAGCGCAATGACATCAGGATCGAGGCGGCGCTGGCCAAGCTCTATGCGTCGGAGATGTCGTACCGGGCGCTCGACGAGGTGGTCCAGATGAGGGGCGGGCGCGGCTACGAGACCGCCGAGTCGCTCGTGGCGCGCGGCGAGCGCGGCGTGCCCGCCGAGCAGATGCTGCGCGACTCCCGCATCAACCGCATCTTCGAGGGCTCCTCGGAGATCATGCGCCTGATGATCACGCGCGAGGCGGTGGACGCGCACCTCTCGGCCGCGGGGGAGCTGGTCAACCCGGAGGCGTCGCGCCAGGAGCGCGCCCAGGCCCTGCGCAGGGCCAGCCGCTTCTACGCCAGGTGGCTGCCCACGCTGGTGGCCGGCACCGGCAACCTGCCCACGTCGTACGGCGACTTCGGCCCGCTGGCCCAGCACCTGCGCTTCGTGGAGCGGACCAGCAGGAAGCTGGCCAGGTCCACCTTCTACGGCATGTCCCGCTGGCAGGGCAGGCTGGAGCACAAGCAGTCGTTCCTCGGCCGGATCGTGGACATCGGGGCCGAGCTGTTCGCCATGACGGCCGCCTGCGTCAAGGCGGAGGAGGACTCCGCGGACCTGGGCCGCCGGCCGTACGAGCTGGCCGACACCTTCTGCCACCAGGCAAGACAGCGCGTGGAGTCGCTGTTCGACCGGCTCTGGGACAACACCGACGCGGGCGACGTGCGGCTGGCCGAGTACGTGCTCGAAGGCCGTTACAGCTTCCTCGAGGAGGGCATCCTGGACCCGTCCATCGAGGGCCCGTGGATCGGCACGCCGGAGGGCGGGGAGAGCGTGCGGAGAAAGATCCTCTGACGCCCGGTCTAGACCGGTTGTGAGGTTTCTGGGTCCCTGATGTTTTCAAACCGATACGAGCCGGTATAGACCGGCTCCGCGAGCCAGGCTTACGCTGGCGCAAACGCGTCGGGCCGCGTGCTCGCGCGCCAAATCCCCAGGGCGGGGTCGCCGGCTGGTACGGACCAGCGACCCGCCCGACGAGAAGGCGGTATCTCCAGTGAACATGAAGCTTGTGGGCGGCGCCGCTCTCGGCCTTGCCACGACGCTGGTCCTGGCCGGCTGCGGATCGGGCGGCTCCGGCGGCTCGGGCGGTTCCGGTGTCGACGACAAGGCGTCGGGCGGCGGGCAGGTCACGCTGAAGATGGTCGCCGCCGACTACGGCGACGGCCCCGGCAAGCCGAACTCCGGCGAGACGTTCTGGAAGGGCGTCACCGACGAGTTCACCAAGGCCAACCCGAACATCAAGGTCGACGTCCAGGTCATCAACTGGAACGACATCGACAAGCAGGTCGCCACCATGGTCCAGAACGGCCAGGTGCCCGACATCCTGCAGACCGGCGACTACTCCGGCTTCGTCAAGGACGGGCTGCTCTACAAGGTGGACGAGGTGCTGTCGCCGAACGTCTCCGGCGACATGCTGCAGAAGTTCGCCGAGTTCGGCAAGGTCGACGGCACCGCGTACGGCATCCCGTTCGTCTCCTCCGCCCGCGCCCTGTTCTACAACAAGGACCTGTTCGCCAAGGCCGGCATCGCCGAGCCGCCGAAGACGTGGGACGAGCTCAAGGCCGACGCCGAGAAGCTGAAGAAGGCCGGCGTCACGCAGCCGTTCGGCCTGCCGCTGGGCCAGGAGGAGGCCCAGGGCGAGTCGTTCCTGTGGATGCTCGGCAACGGCGGCGGCTACAAGGACGCCTCCGGCAAGTGGGCGATCAACTCGCCGCAGAACGTCGAGACGTTCACGTACATGAAGGGCCTGGTCGACGCCGGCCTGACCACCCCCAACCCGGGCACCAAGGACCGTAAGACGGTCTGGGAGGACTTCGGCGCGGGCAAGGTCGGCATGGTGAACGGCGGCCCCATGTCCATCCCGATCTTCGACGCGGCCGGGCTGAAGAACTACGGCGTCGCGCCCATCCCCGGCAAGGCGGGCCCGCTCGACACCACGCTCGGCGTCATGGACTGGATCATGGCGTTCAACAAGAACGGCCACGCCGCCGAGATCAAGAAGTTCTTCGACTTCTTCTACACCGGCGATGCCGCGACGAAGATCTCCGACACCTACAAGCTGCTGCCCGTCACCAACGGCGGCATCAAGAAGCTGGAGAGCGACGAGAAGCTCAAGCCGTTCCTCGACGCGCTGCCGAACGCCAGCTTCTACCCCTTCCAGGACCCCAAGTGGGCCGAGGTGAACCCGGCGATCAAGCAGACCATCGGCGGGGCCGTCAAGGACGACCCGGCCAAGGTCCTCGGTGAGCTCCAGAAGACCGCCGAATCGGCCGGCTGATCGATCGGGGGCCTGTGCGGCCGGCGCCCCTCCCGGTGCCGGCCGCACCGTCTTGGAAGGTTGCTCATGAGAAGGTTGCGCGTCCTCGAGCCACTCGCGTGGGTCGGGCCCGCCGTGGTGCTGATCGCGCTGGTCGTGCTCTGGCCTGTGATCGAGATGATCCGGTCGTCATTCCTCAAGATCAGCCGGTTCGGGGTGGTCCAGGGAAGCAACGGGCTCGCCAACTACGACAAGCTCTTCGGCGAGAAGGACTTCGCCGACATCATGGTCCGCAGCGTGATCTGGGTGGTCGCGGTCGTCGCGCTCACCGTGCTGGTCTCGCTGGCCCTCGCCCAGCTGTTCAACCAGCGCTTCCCGCTGCGCAAGGTGGCCCGGTGGGCGCTGATCGCGCCGTGGGCCGCGTCCGTGCTGATGACGGCGATCATCTTCAAGTGGATGCTCGACCCCGAGGTCGGCGTGATCAACCAGATCCGGCTGAAGCTGGGGCTGATCGACGCGATGGGCGGGGCCTCGGCCGACCAGCTCGGCGACGCCTCCACCGCGATGCCGTGGCTGGTGTTCGTGGCGGTCTTCGTGTCGGTGCCGTTCACCACGTACGCGCTGCTGGCCGGGCTGGCGACGATCCCCGCCGACGTCTATGAGGCGGCCAAGATGGACGGAGCCGGACGGTTCCGTACGTACTGGTCGATCACGCTGCCGCTGCTGCGCCCCGCGCTCACCGTGGCGGCCCTCATCAACGTCATGAACGTCTTCAACAGCTTCCCGATCATCTGGGCCATGACCCACGGCCAGCCGGGCTACTCCACCGCCACCTCGACGATCCTCATGTTCATCCTCAAGGGGTCGAACATCGGCGAGTCGGCGGCCATGTCCGTGGTCAACTTCGGCATGGTGATCATCCTGACCGCGATCTTCCTCAAGGTCTCACGCTGGAACAAGGAGGTGGCGTGATGGCCGTGGACACCGCGCACCCGGCAGCCACCACATCGCACCAGCACGTCAGGCCGGTCGCGCCGCGCAGGATGCCGCGTCTCAAAACGGTGTTCGTCGCGGCGACCGCGTACGTCATCGCACTGATCTTCCTGTTCCCGTACGTGGTGATGCTGCTCACCTCGCTGCGCGCCCAGGACTCCCTGCGTGAGGTGACGTTCTGGCCCAAGGAGTGGGTCTGGTCCAACCTCGCCAACTTCTGGACCAGCGGCCTGGCGGGGAACCTGTGGGTGACGCTCAAGGTCGCGGGCGGCTCCACGCTGCTGGTGCTGCTGGTGGCGCTGCCCGCCGCGTACTACTCGGCCAGGCATCACTTCAGAGGGCGTACGGCGTTCCTGATCCTGGTGCTGATCACCCAGATGTTCCAGCCCACGGCCATGCTGGTCGGCATCTACCGCGAGTTTTACCAGTTCGGGCTGGTGGACTCGGTCTGGTCGCTGATCCTGGTCAACGCCGGGTTCAACCTGGCCTTCGCGGTGTGGATCCTGAACGCGTACTTCGCCTCGATCCCGCGCGAGCTGGAGGAGGCCGCCTTCATCGACGGGAACGGGCGGTTCGGCGCGCTCTTCCGGATCACGCTGCCGCTGGCCATGCCCGGCGTCATCACCGCGCTGATCTTCACGTTCATCGCCGCGTGGAACGAGTTCGTGGTCGCGCTGACGCTGACCACGACGCCGGAGAACCAGCCGCTCACGGTGGCTCTCAACTCGTTCATCGGCCAGTATCAGGTCGACTGGCAGAACCTCTTCGCCGGCTCGGTGATCGCCACCGTCCCCGTGATCATCCTCTTCGCGCTGATCGAGCGGAAGGTGGTCGGCGGCCTGACGGCCGGCTCCATCAAGTGAGCGGCTTGGGGACCCGCGCCACGCAGAAGACGGTCTGGCCGAACGGTGGCCTGATGAACCGCTCGATGAAGCGGGTCGTCGGGACCACCGTGCGGTCGTAGATCTTGACCAGGCGCGGGTCGGGGTAGCCGACGCCGCCCCGGCGCACGGCCGCCCACCAGGCGATGCCGCCCAGGAAGTTGATCGGCTTGAGCACCTCGATGTCGAGGCCCGCCCTGGCGACCGTGGCACCCAGGGTCTTGGGCGTGTAGCGCTGGACGTGGCCGACCTTGCGGTCGAAGTCTCCGTAGAGCTGCATGTAGCCGGGCACCCAGATGATGATCCGCCCGCCCGGCAGCGTGACGCGGGCCAGGGAGCGCAGCGCCTCCGCGTCGTCCTCGATGTGCTCCAGGACGTTCATCATGACGACGGTGTCGACCTTGTCCTCGAGCGGGATCTCGGTGGGCAGGCCGAACTGCAGGACGCTGATGTCGTCGCGGTCCGCGAAGCGCTTCTCCAGCTGCTCGACGCAGTAGGGGTCGAAGTCGCTCACGACGAGCCTGTCGAGGCGTGGCAGGAACTGCTCCGCGAAGTGGCCGAGGCCCGAGCCGATCTCCAGCATCGAACGGCCGACATGCGGGGCGACCATGTCGAACTCGTACTGCCGATAGTTCTTGGCCTCGTCGCCACCCAGGTGGTTCTCCAAGGCCTCGTCACCGGCGGCCGGTTGCACTACACGGTCATACCCAGAAGACATTGTCCAGTTCCTTCGAGGGAGCTCATGGATTGCCCGAGTCTAATGCCCCGATCACCGGTGAGGTTCACCTGATGCGCGAAAGACCCTTCCGCAAGGGGCCCCGGATGGGGTGGAATCTGACTCGCCATGGACGACGACGAGGCGATCGAGCGCTCGCTCGCCGGTGACCTAGCCGCCTATGAGGCGCTGGTCGCCCGCTACAGCGCGCTCGCCCACCGTACCGCTTCCATGCTCGGGGCGGGGGACGAAGCCGAGGACGTCGTGCAGGAGGCGTTCGTCAAGGCGTTCCGGCACCTGGCGAGTTTCCGCAGGGACGCGCCCTTCCGCCCGTGGCTGCTGCGGATCGTGGCCAACGAGACCCACAACCTGACCCGGTCGCGGGGCCGCCGCTCCGAGCTGACGCTGCGGCTGGGCGCCACGGCGTCCGTGGCCGCGCCCGACGACCCGGAGGGCGCGGCGGTGGCCACCGACCGGCGCTCCCGCCTGCTGGAGGCGGTACGGCGACTGCCCGATCGGGAACGCCAGGCCGTCGTGTGCCGGTACTTCTTACAGCTGAGCGAGGCGGAGACGGCGCAGGTGCTCGACTGGCCCGTCGGCACCGTCAAGTCCAGTACGCATCGGGGGCTGGCCCGGCTCAGGGAGGAGGTGGGCAATGAACTCGCGTGAGCCTTTCGACGACCTGGAGGCCGAGCTCCTGGCGCTCGGGGACCTCCTGGACGTCCCCAGCCCACCGCCTGCCGACGTGGCCGCCTCCGTCCGCGCCCGCCTCGAGGCGGAGGCCCACGACGCCTCCGACTCCCCACCCACGGGGGCCACTGCCCCCACAGACGCCACCCTGCCGACGGGCCGCGCTCCGTCGACGGGTGCTGCTCCGCCAGACGCCGCGCCCACGGACGCCGCCGCGCCTTCACCCGCTGACGGCACGTCCACCGTTGATGGCGCGCTGCGCAGCGGCGCCGTGCCTTCGACCGGCGCCCCGCCTCCGACTGGCGCCGTGCCTCCTGTCGGCGGCGGGCGCGCCGGCGGCGATGCCGGTGAGGGCGGCGAGCCTGGTGAAGGTCCCGATCCCGCGCATGACGCCCTCCGGCCGCACCCCCCGGCGCCGGGTCGGCGGGACGACGGGCGGCGGCCTCCGGCACGACGTGGCCGGCGGGCGAGGTGGAAGATCATCACGGCCGTCGTCCTCGTCGTCGTCGCCATCACGGCGGCCACCCCCCAGGGCAGGGCGGCCGTGGTGCGGATCCTGCGTTTCGCCGGGATCGAGCTCCGGATCGGCGAGACCATCCCGCCGCCGGTCACCACCACGGCGCCCATGCCGGGCGAGCACACCGTGCCGCCGGACCAGGCCAGGGGCCAGGTGAAGTTCCAGGTCAAGACGGTGAAGGCGCTCGGCGACCCCAAGAGCGTCACGGTCGCCGACAACGGCAGGGTCGTGTCGATGTTCTGGCCGAACGGCGTCCGGCTCGACCAGTTCGACGGCAGCCTGGACCCGGTGTTCTTCAAGAAGCTCGGCCCACCGTGGCCCGACTACGCCAAGGTGGGCCCGTACGAAGCCTGGTGGGTCCCGGGAAAGCACCCCCTCGGCTACATCCTGCGCCAGGACGGCACCGAGGTCCCCCTGCGCCAGGCCGGGCCCACCCTCATCTGGCAGCAGCACGCGGTGAACTACCGCCTGGAGGGCCTCAAAACCAAGGAAGAGGCCATCCGCATCGCCACGTCACTCCGGTGAGCCCGTCAGCCAGTCGTCCACGCCCTTGAGCAGCTCCTTGCGTACCGGATCGGGGGCCGCGGACGACCGGATGGACTGGCGGGCCAGCTCGGCCAGCTCCGCGTCGCTGAAGCCGTAGACCTCCCGAGCCAGCTCGTACTGCCGCAACAGCCGCGCGCCGAAGAGCAGCGGGTCGTCGGACCCCAGAGCGAGCGGCACCCCCGCGTCGAACAGCCGCCGCACCGGCACGTCGGCGGGTTCCTCGGCCACCCCAAGGCCGACGTTGGAGGTGGGGCAGACCTCGCAGCAGATCTGCCGGTCGGCCAGCCGCTCCATCAGCCACTCGTCCTCCGCCGCCCGCACGCCGTGCCCGACGCGGTCGGCTCCCAGGTCGTCCACGCACTGCGCCACGCTCCGCGGCCCCAGCAGCTCGCCGCCGTGCGGCAGGGCCAGCAGCCCGCCGCGCTTGGCGATCCGGAACGCCCGCTCGAAGTCCCTGGCCGCGCCCCGCCGCTCGTCGTTGGAGAGCCCGAACCCCACCACGCCCTTGCCGACGTACTGGGTGGCGAGCCTGGCCAGGGTGTTGGCGTCGAGCGGATGGCGGGTCCTGTTGGCCGCCACGATCACCGCGATCCCGATCCCCGCGTGCTCGGCCGCCTGGCGCGCCGCGTCCAGCGTCAGCTCGAGCGTGGCCGTCAGCCCGCCGAAGCGCTGCGCGTACCCCGACGGGTCCACCTGGATCTCCAGCCACCGCGACCCGGCCGCCGCCTCGTCCTCGGCCGTCTCGCGCAGCAGCCGGTAGACATGCTCGGGCCGGGTCAGCACGGACCTGGCGATGTCGTACAGCCGCTGGAACCTGAACCACCCGCGCTCGTCGGTGGCCCGCAACTTGGGCGGCCAGTCCACCTCCAGCGCGTCGGGCAGGTGCAGCCCCTGGTCCCTGGCCAGCTCGATCAGCGTGGAATGCCGCATCGATCCGGTGAAGTGCAGGTGAAGGTGGGCCTTGGGTAGCGCGATCAGGGGCCTTGCCATTTGCATATCTTGCCACTCAACCCGGGGCGGGGCTCGCGCGTTGGGGAGGGCGAAAGGGGACCCTCACTCATGACAGATGACGAGGAAGCGGCGTTCGACGAGTTTCTCGCCGCTCGGAGCACGTCGCTGCTGCGTACCGCGATCCTGGTGTGCGGAGCGACGAGGCATGACGCCGAGGACCTGGTCCAGCACGCGCTGGAGAAGGTCTACCGGCACTGGCCGCGGATCAGGGGCGACAACCCCGAGGCGTACGCCAGGAAGGTCGTCATCAACGCGGCGATCAGCCGGGCGCGGCGGCGCAGGATCGTCCAGGAGATCACCTTCGCCCGGCCGCCGGAGACCGCCGCCGACTCTCCCGACCTCGACCTGCGCGACACGCTCATGCAAGAGCTGCGCAGGCTGCCGCCACGGATGAGGGCCGTCCTCGTCCTGCGCTACTGGGAGGACCAGAGCGAGGAGAGCACCGCGGCCCTGCTCGGCTGCTCGGTCGGAACCGTGAAGAGCCAGGCTGCACGGGGGCTCGCCAGGATCCGCGAAAACCTGAATCTCGCCAAGGAAGTGATCGGATGATGATCGAAGAAGACCTCGCGGAGGCCATGGAGGCGCACGTCGCCGACGTGCAGGCCCCGCCGGATCTGGGCAGGTCCGTACGGCGCCGGCACCGCTCCCGCGTGGCCCGGTTCCGCGTGGCGGGCGCCGCGCTCGCCACGGCGGCGCTCGCGGTGACCGTGCCGGTGACGCTGAACTCCTCGGAGCCCGCCGTCACCGCGAACCCCGCGAGCGGCTCGGACCGGGTCGTGGTGCAGGCGAGCGTGACCGTGCCCGACGTGACGGGCAAGACCGCGGCGGAGGCGGAGCGGACATTGCGCGATGCCGGCCTGGACATCGACTATTCCCCGCTGAAGAGACGCGAGGGATTCGACGGCTACCTGGTTCGGAAGCAGGAGCCGGCCGCGGGCCGGGAAGTGGCCCCGGGCACACGTGCCACCCTCTTCGTCGAGTCGCCCGCCACGTCGCCGCAGGACCTGGGCGACCTGGGCGACGGGCGGGAGTTCGGCGGCATCCGCCTGAGCTATCTGCCGGACGGGTTCCGATGGGGCAAGTTGTCGAGCAAGGACCAGTTCGGCGTGCACAGCTACTCGACGAGCTTCGAGAAGCCGTCGGATGACCAGCGGATGCACTACTCGGTCGAGGTGATCGTGTACGAGGGCGAGGCCGTCAAGAAGATCTACGCCGATTTCCCCAGGAAGGGGGCCGAGATCGTGGACGTCAACGGCAATGAGGCGCGACTGGCCAATCTCAGCGAAGCGGGTGAGGTCGTACCGTTCTTCACGGACAAGAGCACGCTCACGATGGCCTGGAAGCTCCGCGACGACCTGGCCGTCAAGCTGCGCGTCAGCCCCGCGTACGAGATGTCGATCGGCAACCGTGTCCATGGCGAGTTGAAGAAGATCGCGAGGGGCATCCGGGCGATCAGCTGAACCCGGTGGTACGGACGGGGCCGAACGGGGGATCAACGATGCATGATCCCTGTGGCTCCCGGCGGCATCGGGGAGGGGCGGCGTGCGGTGCTCGCGGCGCTGGCGTTCGGGGTGGCGGCCGGCATCATCTACCTGCTCTTCTCCTCGGGCTTCGGGCGCCCGCGGCCCGCCGCCGTGGCCGCCGCCGTCCCCGTGCGGACCCCGCCGGAGGCCGGTCTCGCCGTGGTGTCCCACGATTTCTGGCTCACCTACCTGCCCGCCGGGCTGACGCGCAGCGGCGGGGGAGCGATCGGGGCGGCGGGGGCGTGGGCCAGGTTCGGCTCGGGCGACCGGTTCGTGGAGGCCAGGATCGAGCCCGTACCCGACTGGGCGAGTTACCGCGGCCAGGTCGCGGACGCCCGCGCCACCATCGTGCGCGGCAGGCCCGCCGTGGCGGGCAGGCATCCGGGAGGTGGCCTGGCGATCGTCTGGCTGGAACGCGCGGGCACCGGCGCGTGGGTCCGGGTCAGCGAGTCGCTCGGCCGCGAACTGGTCGCGATTGCCGCTTCCGCCAGAGGTCCTGTAGGAGACTAGGAGCCTTTCCGTGCGTTTCTTGGGGGGTCCGATGCGGCGTCTGGCAGCGGTGCTCCTCGTGTTCGCGCTGGCGGGGTGCGGCAGCGGCGACCCGCCCGTCTCCGAGCCCGGGTCCCACGCCAAACCGCCGCCCACGCCTGTGACGCACGAGGGCCACACGCTGGCCTGCGGGCCGACCGACGTGCGGCTGCCCGCCATGCGGGAGGGGCTGACCAGGAGGGGATCGTTCGCCCGCCTGGAGTCGCTCACCCGGCGGCTGGACGTCGACGGCCTGATCTGGCGGGAGAACGACGAGGAGCTGTACGTCGGCGTCGTCTGCGGGGTGCGGACGGCCGAGCAGTTCGCCACGCTGGTCGCCAGGTCGACCCTGACGGTCTACAAGGGCAGGCCGGCGCTGCGCTGGACCACGCGTACCGGCCTGCGTAACTTCATGTGGCTGGAGCGGCCGGGCACCGCGGTCTACATCGGCGCGACGCCCGGCCTGACAGGCGAGATCAGGCGGATCGCCGCCAGGGTCGCCCTCAGCCCCGCGCCCTGACGCCCTCAGCCCCGCCCCCTGACGCCCTCAGCCCCGCCCCCTGACGCCCTCAGCCCCGCCCCCTGACGGCCGCGGGCCTCAGCGGGCCTCCGACAGGAGCTTGCCCATGCGGCTGACGCCCTCCACCAGGTCGTCGTCGCCCAGCGCGTACGACAGCCGGAAGTAACCAGGCGTGCCGAACGCCTCGCCCGGCACCACCGCCACCTCGGCCTCCTCGAGGATCAGCTCGGCCAGCTCGCCCGACGACCCCGGCCGCCTGCCACGCAGCTCCTTGCCGATCAGCTCCTTGACCGAGGGATACGCGTAGAACGCCCCCTTCGGCTCCGGGCAGAACACGCCCGGGATCTCGTTGAGCATCCTGACGATCGTCTGGCGGCGCCGGTCGAACGCCGTACGCATCTCCGCCACCGCCGACAGGTCGCCGGACACGGCGGCCAGCGCGGCCATCTGGGAGACGTTCGAGACGTTGGAGGTGGCGTGGGACTGCAGGTTGGTGGCGGCCTTGACCACGTCGGACGGGCCGATCAGCCAGCCCACGCGCCAGCCGGTCATCGCGTACGTCTTGGCCACGCCGTTGAGGATCACGACCCGGTCGGCCAGTTCGGGGACGGCCGTGGCGATGCTGGTGAACTCGGCGCCGCCGTACACGAGGTGCTCGTAGATCTCGTCGGTGACCACCCAGAGGCCGTGCTCGGCGGCCCAGCGGCCGATGGCCTCCGTCTCCTCGCGGGAGTAGACGGCGCCCGTCGGGTTGGAGGGCGAGACGAACAGCAGGACCTTGGTGCGCTCGGTGCGCGCGGCCTCGAGCTGCTCGACGCTCGCCAGGTAGCCGGTGGACTCGTCGGCCACGACGTCGACCTGCACCCCGCCGGCCAGCTTGATCGCCTCGGGGTAGGTGGTCCAGTACGGGGCCACGACCAGGACCTCGTCGCCCGGGTCGAGCAACGTCGCGAACACCTCGTAGACCGCCTGCTTGCCGCCGTTGGTGACCAGCACCTGCGACGCCTCGACCGCGTACCCGGAGTCGCGCCGCGTCTTGTCGGCGATGGCCTGCTTGAGCTCGGGCAGGCCGCCCGCCGGGGTGTACTTGTGGAAGCGGGGCTCGCGCGCCGCCTGGATCGCCGCCTCGACGATGTAGCCGGGCGTCGGGAAGTCGGGCTCGCCCGCGCCGAAGCCGATGACGGGACGGCCCGCCGCCTTCATCGCCTTGGCCTTGGCGTCCACGGCGAGCGTGGCGGACTCGGAAATCGCGGAGATTCTTGCGGAAATACGAGGTCGGGTGGACATGTGTCCATGCTCCCACGCGACCGTTGCGCGGTCGTGACCTGGGCGATCGGTATTCGGTTCGACGTGCCGCGCAATCACCCGTATGCTTTCGGCTGGTCCTTCCGCACAGCATGTCGGCGAGCGGTTCGGTCCGGGCAGTGGGTCGATCAGGGTAGTCTGGTCTAACGACATAGGGCACTGGCGCAATTGGTAGCGCACCGGTCTCCAAAACCGGCGGTTGGGGGTTCGAGTCCCTCGTGCCCTGCGAGTGCGGTCCGCGCAATAATGGGCGTGTAAGCGCGCCGCAAAACTGCGTTGGATACGACAGATTTCGGGTGAGGACTGTGGCGATCGACACGCGCGGCGAGACCGCAGGCAAGCCGAGTGGCGAGAAGAAGACACGCACTTCACCTGCCCTTTTCTACCGGCAGGTCGTCAACGAGCTTCGCAAGGTCATCTGGCCGACACGCAAGGACCTCATCACCTATACCACGGTCGTCCTGGTATTCGTTCTGATCATGGTCGGGATCGTGTACGGGTTTGACACCGCTCTGGGATGGGTGATCCTCAAGGTCTTCGGCGGCGGCTGATCCAGCCGTCAGCCATTGTCGCTTGACGGGATCGCCATTCGATACGAGCCGAATCGCGAAGAGACGAAAGAGGAAGAGTCACCGTGTCCGATCCTTCAGTTCCGGCGGACGAGTCCCGCGAGGAGTGGGGCGACGAGCTGGAAGAGGCCACTGAGGAGGCCGCCGAGTCGGCGCTCCAGGAGGCCGAGGTCGCGGAGAGCGACGAGGCAGCCGACGCCGAGGCTTCCGCCGTCGAAGACGGTGAGGTTCTTCCCGACGTCGACCCCGTCGAGGAGTTCAAGAGCTCGCTGCGCGGCCTTCCCGGCGAGTGGTACGTCATTCACTCCTACGCCGGTTACGAGAACCGCGTGAAGTCCAACATCGAGAGCCGCAACGTCTCGCTCAACATGGAGGACTACATCTACCAGGTCGAGGTGCCGACGCACACCGTCCAGGAGTTCAAGAGCGGCAAGAAGGTGCCGGTCAAGGAGCGCGTGCTGCCCGGCTACGTGCTGGTGCGCATGGAGCTCACCGACGAGTCCTGGGCCGCCGTGCGTAACACGCCCGGCGTGACCGGCTTCGTCGGCCTGTCCAACAAGCCGAGCCCGCTCAGCCTCGACGAGGTCGCCAAGCTGCTGGCGCCCGAGCCGACCGAGGAGACCAAGAAGGCCGCGGCCAAGACCGCCACGGGCCCGGCGGTCGAGTTCGAGATCGGCGAGTCCGTCACGGTCATGGACGGCCCGTTCGCGACGCTGCCCGCCTCGGTGAGTGAGATCAGCCCCGAGTCGCAGAAGCTCAAGGTGCTCGTCTCGATCTTCGGTCGCGAGACTCCGGTCGAGCTCTCGTTCAACCAGGTCTCGAAGATCTAAGACGATCACATACACTTAGACGTTCGGTCGGCCGCCTGTCGCTTCTTGGCTGGGCGGCCTCCGACATGTCAGGGCCGCAATCCGCGGCCCATGACAGGCATCGCAATCAGGACCCGGAGAAGGACAAATGCCTCCGAAGAAGAAGATCGCCGCGTTGGTGAAGGTCCAGCTCCCCGCTGGCCAGGCCACCCCGGCGCCGCCGGTGGGTACCGCGCTCGGTCCCCACGGCGTCAACATCATGGACTTCGTCAAGCAGTACAACGCTGCGACGGAGGCCCAGCGGGGCAACATCATCCCCGTTGAGATCACCATTTTCGAGGACCGCAGCTTCACCTTCATCACGAAGACGCCGCCGGCGCCGGAGCTGATCAAGAAGGCCCTCGGTCTCGACAAGGGCAGCGCGGTCCCGCACCGCGACAAGGTGGGCAAGCTCAGCCGCGAGCAGCTGCGCAGCATCGCCGAGACGAAGATGCCCGACCTCAACGCCAACGACATCGAGGCGGCCGAGAAGATCATCGCCGGCACCGCCCGGTCGATGGGCATCACCGTCGCCGACTAAGTTCTTCGCATCCGTGGGAGGGCCCGTTCGCGCGGGCTCGCCGTACCACTCAGGAGTCAAAAGCAATGAAGCGCAGCAAGGCGCACAAGGACGCGGCCGCCAAGGTCGACCGCGACAAGCTCTACTCGCCCGTCGAGGCCGCGAAGCTGGCCAAGGAGACGTCGACCACCAAGTTCGACGCCACCGTGGAGGTCGCGCTGCGGCTGGGCGTCGACCCTCGCAAGGCCGACCAGATCGTGCGCGGCACGGTCAACCTCCCGCACGGCACCGGCAAGACCGCCCGGGTCCTGGTCTTCGCGACCGGTGAGCGTGCCGAGGCAGCCCGCGAGGCGGGCGCCGACATCGTCGGCGCCGACGAGCTGATCGACGACATCTCCAAGGGCAACCGGCTCAACGAGTTCGACGCCGTGGTGGCCACGCCCGACCTGATGGGCAAGGTGGGTCGCCTGGGCCGCGTGCTCGGTCCGCGCGGTCTCATGCCCAACCCCAAGACAGGCACGGTGACGCCCGACGTCGCCAAGGCCGTGACGGAGATCAAGGGCGGCAAGATCGAGTTCCGCACCGACCGCCAGGCCAACCTGCACTTCATCATCGGCAAGACGTCGTTCGACGATCGCCAGCTCATCGAGAACTACGCCGCCGCCCTTGACGAGGTGCTGCGTCTCAAGCCGTCCGCGGCCAAGGGGCGTTACCTGAAGAAGGTCACGTTCTCCACGACGATGGGCCCGGGTGTCCCGGTCGACCCCAACGTCACCCGCGGCCTCACCGCTGAGCTCGAGGCCTGACCTCTCTCGGCGCATCTGCGAGAAGCCCCGCCCGGTTCCCGGGCGGGGCTTTTTTCTGTGCCGTCGTGTCCTGGGCTTCCGCGGCGTCGAGCCGGGTTGTTAAGGGAATGTGTGAAGTGTGTGGGGGATAACCCTGGGTTTTCCCCTAATTGTGCGGGGAAGTCGCTACAGCGGCGAAACCTAAAAGTAGGGTCAAGACATGCTGAAGCGCACGCTAAGTCTCACCGCGGCCGGAGCCGCGCTCGTCGTGGCGGCGGTTGCCGGTTGTGGAACGAACGCACAGCCCATCCAGGTCAACCTGGCCGCCTCAGAGGTGCTCGCGCAGGCGGCGCAGAAGACCGCAGAGGTCTCCAGCTACACCGTCGACGCCGTCGTCAACCTCACGCAGCCTCAGGAGGGCACCGGCAAGGTGCAGGGGCGCATGCTCTACCAGAGCAAGCCCCAGCTCGCCGTGGACCTCACCCTGGACACCGTGGACATGGGCGGGAAGAGCCTGCCGGGCGGCGTACGCGCCGTGCTGCAGGGCGACACCGTCTACGTCAAGGTCGAGGCGCTCAAGGACCTCCTCGGCGCCACCAAGCCGTGGATCAAGGTGCCGCTCAGCGAGATGGGCGACTCCGGCCAGGTGAACCAGTACCTGAGCCAGATCCAGCAGTTCGACCTCGGCAACGTGACCAAGCTGGTCACGGCCTCCAAGGACGTCAAGTCGGCCGGCAACGAGAGCGTCAACGGCGAGGACACCACGCACTACAGCGGCACGTTCCCGGTCGACGCGGCCGTGCAGCTGCTGCCCGCCGACAAGCAGGAGCAGGCTCGTACGAACCTGGCCGAGCTCAAGGACGTCAAGTTCGACATCTGGGTGGCCGCCGACGGCCTGCCGCGCAAGCTCGTCCTGAACGGCTCCAAGGAAGGCGCCACGCTCGACGCCACCCTGCTCTTCAAGGGCTTCAACGAGCCGGTCACGATCCAGGCCCCGCCCGCCGACCAGGTGGGAGAGCTGCCCAAGGGCACGACCAACTGAGAGCGATTTGGAAACTCGGCGGCCAGCACGTACTCTGGTCGTTGCCGAAGACCGCCGGTCGTCGTCAGGTGCCTCAAATGCCTGGCGACCGAAGGATCCACGCCATGTGGACGGCCTGCGCAGGTGTGATGCGAGTTTCCCATATGGTCTGATCCATGTGTGAGCCCCGTGCGCCCTGCGCCGGGGCTGTTCTCATTTCTGGGCCTTCGCCGGTGGCACATCTGGAAGGAGGCCCATGGCGAGGGCGGATAAGGCGACAGCGGTTGCCGAGCTCAAGAGCGAGTTCGAAGGCAGCAGCGCCGCCGTTCTGACCGAGTACCGCGGTCTCACCGTTGCGCAGCTCAAGGAGCTGCGCACCTCTCTCGGTGAGAATGCGAAGTTCGCCGTGGCGAAGAACACCCTGACCAAGATCGCCGCCAACCAGGCAGGCGTGACGGGTCTGGACGACCTGCTGCTCGGCCCGACCGCCGTCGCCTTCGTCAAGGGCGACGTCGTCGAGGCGGCCAAGGGTCTGCGTGACTTCGCCAAGGCCAATCCCCTTCTGGTGATCAAGGGCGGTGTCCTCGAGGGCAAGACGCTCGACGCCACCGAGATCACCAAGCTCGCCGACCTCGAGTCCCGCGAGGTCCTCCTCGCGAAGCTTGCTGGCGCGCTCAAGGCGAAGCAGAGCGCAGCTGCCGCTATGTTCGCCGCGCTGCCCACGCAGATGGCTCAGCTGGCCGACGCCCTCCGCGCGAAGCGCGAAGAGGCGGGCGAGTAACACGGGGGTTGCCGCAGCACACCGCGGTCCCGTTCCTAGTTTTCTGCAAGTCCTAAACGTAAGGAAAAGATCATGGCGAAGCTCAGCACCGAAGAGCTGCTCGACACGTTCAAGGAGATGACCCTCCTCGAGCTGTCCGAGTTCGTGAAGCAGTTCGAAGAGGTCTTCGACGTCAAGGCCGCCGCCCCCGTCGCGGTTGCCGCCGCCCCCGCCGCCGCTGGTGGTGGCGAGGCCGCCGCCGTTGAGGAGCAGGACGAGTTCGACGTCATCCTCGAGGCCGCCGGCGACAAGAAGATCCAGGTCATCAAGGAGATCCGCGCCCTCACGTCCCTGGGCCTCAAGGAGGCCAAGGACCTGGTGGACGGCGCTCCCAAGCCCGTCTTCGACGGCAAGGTCAACAAGGAGCAGGCGGAGAAGGCCAAGGCTGCCCTCGAGGGCGCCGGCGCCACCGTGACCGTGAAGTAACTTTCCCCTTCACGCGTAGCTCTTCGGGAAGAGGCGGATACACCCTGGTGCCGGGTGTGCCGCCTCTTTTCGCGTTTCCGGGGCCTGCGCGCGGGCTCAGGAGGTTCTCATGTTCGTCTCATCGCCTTGCCAACCAGCCTGCCTAGCGTGCGAGGTGTGGTTAGCGAAGCCAAGTCTCGATGGGCGCCGGCCGCCCTCCTCATAGGCACCGCGGTGCTCTACGTCTGGGGCCTGGGCGCCTCCGGATGGGCCAACTCCTTCTACGCGGCGGCCGTACAGGCGGGCAGCCAGAGCTGGAAGGCGTTCTTCTTCGGATCCTCCGACGCCGCCAACGCCATCACCGTCGACAAGACCCCGGCCTCCTTGTGGCCGATGGTGCTCAGCGTGCGGCTGTTCGGGCTCAACTCCTGGGCCATGCTCATTCCCCAGGCGCTCATGGGCGTCGGTGCGGTGGCGCTGGTGTACGCGTCGGTGCGCAGGTTGTTCACCGTCTGGGCCGGGGTGCTGGCCGGGGCCGTGATGGCGCTCACTCCGGTGGCCGTGTTGATGTTCAGGTTCAACAACCCCGACGCGCTGCTCGTCCTGCTGCTGACGGCCGCCGGGTACTGCGTGGTGCGGGCGCAGGAACGCGGGGCCACCCGGTGGCTGGTGCTGGCGGGGAGCGCGATCGGGTTCGCGTTCCTGGCGAAGATGCTGCAGGCGTTCCTGGTCCTGCCTGGTTTCGCGCTGGTCTACCTGATCACCGCGCCGGTGGCGCTCCGGCGGCGGGCGTGGCAGTTGCTGCTGGCCGGTGCCGCCATGGTGGTCTCGGCCGGGTGGTGGCTCCTGGCGGTGGCGCTGGTGCCCGCGTCGGAGCGGCCGTACATCGGGGGCTCGCAGACCAACAGCGTGCTGGAGCTGGCGCTCGGCTACAACGGGATCGGGCGGCTCAACGGCGCCGACTACGGCGGGCTGGGCAATCTCAACCAGCAGGCCGGATGGCTGCGGCTGTTCGACACCGAGGCGGGCGGGCAGATCTCGTGGCTGCTCCCGGCGGCGCTGGCGCTCCTGGCCGCGGCCACCTGGCTCACCCGGCGGGCGCCGCGGGTCGATCCGGTCCGTGCGGCCTTCTGGGTGTGGGGGAGCTGGCTGGTCGTGACCGGGCTGGTCTTCAGCCTGATGCAGGGGATCTTCCACGCGTACTACACCGTGGCGCTGGCGCCGGCCATCGCGGTGCTGGTGGGCATGGGAGCGGCCCTGCTCTGGGAGCGGCGGTCGCTCCGGCTCGCGGCCATGGTGACGGCGGGGACGGCGGTGTGGTCGTACGTGCTGCTGTCGCGCAGCGCGGACTGGAACCCCTGGCTGGGCGTGGTCGTGCTGGTGGCGGGGCTGGGGGCGGCGCTGGCGATGCCGTTCACGCGCCGGACCCTGGCCGTGGTGGCCGTCGCCTCGGTGGCGTGCCTGGCGGCTCTGGCGGGTCCGGCGGCCTATGCCGTCGACACGGCCGCATCCCCGCACGCCGGGGCGATCCCGACCGCCGGGCCCTCCACCGGCGGCTTCGGCGGCGGGTTCCCGCAGCCCGGCGGGGGAGGCGGCCAGCGGTTCCGCCGGCTGCCTGGAGGCGGCCAGGCGCTGCGGCAACCGCCGGGCGGCGCGCAGGGGCAGGGCGGTGCCCAGGGGCAGGACGGCGGCGGGTTCGGCGGCGGTGGCATGGGGCGCGGCGGAGCGGGCATGGGCGGGCTGCTCAACGCGGGGACCCCGGCCGCCGAGCTGACCGCGCTGCTGAAGACCGGGGCCTCCGCCTACACGTGGGCGGCGGCGACGGTGGGCTCCAACAACGCGGCCGGATACCAGCTGGCCAGTGGTCAGCCGGTGATGGCGGTGGGCGGGTTCAACGGCACCGATCCCGCGCCCACGCTCGATCAGTTCAAGCGGTACGTCGCCGAGAAGAAGATCCACTACTTCATCGGCACCGGTATGGACGGGGGCCGTCGCAGCACGGGTGGCAGCGACGACGCGGCCCGGATCGCGGCCTGGGTCCAGGAGACGTTCACCGGCACCACCGTCGGCGGTACGACCATCTTCGACCTCAGCCAACCCTGACCATCCCCTCTCCGCCTGCCGCCCGGACGCATGGCCTCAGTCACGGCGGAGGCCATGACCCGGCCGCAGCCGGCGCCGGGCAAGGTGGCGCGGCGGAGATCAGGAAGCGGCGGCGGCTCGGACCTGGGCGACGGCGCTGCTGTCCATGTAGTCCCTGGCGTGGACGATCCGGCCGTCCCTGATCCGCAGCACCAGCAGGCCGGGGACGGTGATCCGCTGGTCGCCGACCACGACAAATGTGTTCTGCTCCACCACCACGACCTCCGGATCCGTCGTCCGGTGGAGCGCCAGGCGACGCACCTCCTGGACCTCGGCCGCGGTCGCGCCCCACGACGCGCGGTAGCCCGCGCGGATCTCCTCCCTCCCCTTGTACGGCGCCAGCCCCCCGAACGGGAACTCGTGCAGCCCGTCCTCCGCGTAGAGGTCGGCCAGCTCGTCGGCGGACTTGTGCAGCATGGCCGCGTGATAGGCGGTGACGATCTCTTCGATGGACATGGGAGTATCCCCTTTCGCTCAACGAGTGTTGACTCAACGAGCGTAGAGCGAAAGTCGAGCTTCGGTCAACGCGTGTAGAGTCGGCGGCGTGGGCGAGAGAGTGCTTCCGCGGGCCGAGAGGCGGCGCCGTACCGAAGGAAAGATCCTGGACGCCGCCCGTGCGCTCTTCGCCGAGCTGGGCTTCGAGCGGACCACCATCAGGGCCGTCGCCAAGGCGGCCGAGGTCGACCCCGCCCTCGTGATGCAGTACTTCGGCAGCAAGCAGCAGCTCTTCCAGCAGGCCGTACGGGTGACGCCGGCCGGGGACGGCGAGCTGACCGCCGAGGAGCTCGTCGAAGAGCTGCTCGGCACCCTCAACGTGAAGATGGGCGCGCTGCCGCAGAGCTCGCTGGCGATGATGCGGTCCATGCTCACCCACCCCGAGGCGGCCGCGTCGGCGCGGCAGGTGCTGGGGAGCCAGATCGACCGGCTGGCGGAGGCCATTCCCGCGGACGATGCGCGGCTGCGCGCGGCGCTGATGACGACGATCATGCTCGGCATCGCCGTCGGCCACCAGCTGCTGGAGCTCGAAGAGCTGCGCGAAGTGTCGCAGGACGAGATCGCGCGGCTCCTGCGCCCCAGCCTGCGGGCGCTGACCGGCGGCCCGGAGGGCTGACCGCGGGCGAGCGGTTTCATAACCGCGCAGTAACAAGTTATTGGAACGGGTTCCAATGCCGCCGAACCCCATTACGGTGAGGACGTCACGTTATCCGGCGGATACTCACTGCGATCGGAAGGTGTCCAGTGGGAGTCGAAGTCGTGGTCGACGGGTTGACCAAGTCGTTCGGCCGGCAGGTCATCTGGGAGGACGTCTCCCTCACGCTGCCCGCGGGCGAGATCTCCGTCCTGCTCGGCCCTTCCGGCACCGGGAAGTCGGTCTTTCTCAAGACGCTGGTCGGCCTGCTGCGGCCTGATCGCGGTCACATCTGGATCGACGGCTACGACCTGGCCAACTGCAACGAGAACAAGCTGTACGAGCTGCGCCGGCTGTTCGGCGTGCTCTTCCAGGACGGCGCGCTCTTCGGCTCGCTCAACCTCTACGACAACATCGCCTTCCCCCTGCGGGAGCACACCAAGAAGTCCGAGTCGCAGATCCGTCAGATCGTGATGGAGAAGGTCGAGCTGGTCGGCCTGCTCGGCTCCGAGTCCAAGCTGCCCGGGGAGATCTCCGGTGGCATGCGCAAGCGTGCGGGGCTGGCCAGGGCGCTCGTGCTGGATCCGGAGATCATCCTGTTCGACGAGCCCGACTCCGGCCTCGACCCGGTGCGCACCGCGCTGCTCAACCAGACCATCGTCGACCTCAACGCGGAGATCGAGGCGACATTCCTGATCGTGACGCACGACATCAACACCGCCCGTACGGTCCCCGACAGCATCGGGATGCTGTTCAGGCGCGAGCTGGTCATGTTCGGCCCGCGCGAGATGCTGCTGTCGAGCGAGGAGCCCGTGGTGCGGCAGTTCCTCAACGCCAGGAGGCACGGCCCGATCGGGATGTCGGAGGAGAAGGACCTCTCCGAGCTGGAGGCCGAGGCTCAGCTGGGGCTCGACCCCGGCGTGCTGCCGCCGATCCCGCCGCAGCTCATGCCGACCGGCAACCGGATCCGCCGCTCCCAGCAGCCACCGGGCACGTGGCTGGCGGCGAACGGGGTGATCCCGCCGCCGGGGTCGTTCGTGGACGAACGCGGTCGTAACTGGCTGGAGGAGTACCCCCGGCTCGTCAACGCGTACCTCCACGGCACCCGCTGAGCCTTTTGAGTGCCCTGTCCGGCCTTTCGCCCCTCCGAGGCCGCGCCGGACGCTCAGCGGGCCTCTGAGGGCCGTCTGAAGGCATTTGCCGATATCTGGGCGCCTTGACCGATTCACCCAGAGTTCTCTACCGCCTCGGTTGATTCGGGGACTCCAGGGCCGGACAGCGCGTTATGATCCGGCGGACCGGCCGAGGGAGGGGTGAGCAGACGTGGCAGGACTTGCCGCCCGCCCCGCCCGCATCCTGATCGCCGCGCTCAGCGGAGTGCTCGCGGTGCTGGTCGGCTCGGGCGTGTGGATCGCCGCGCAGGCGCGCGAGGAGCAGGGCAGGGCAGGCGACAGGCAGGCAGCGCTCCTGGCCGCGGGGACCCACGCGAAGAACCTGGTCTCGCTCGACTACAAGACCGTCGACGCCGACGTGAAGCGCATCCTCGACACCTCGACCGGGACGGCCAGGGCGGAGTACGAGGCCAACGAGTCCAGGCTCAAGTCCACCACGGTCCAGAACAAGGTGGTCCAGCACGGCGTGCTCCGCGCGACGGGGCTGGTCTCCATGGCGGGCGCCACGGCGAAGGTGCTGGTGGTGGCCGATGTGGAGATCCGCTGGGACGGCTCCAAGAGCCCGCCGCAGGAGCGGTACTACCGGTGGTCGATGGAGGTGACCAAGGTCGGCGGCGTCTGGCTGGTGTCGAAGGCGGTGCAGGTGAAGTGAGGATGTTCGCGATCGTGCTGCTGGGCGTCCTCGTGGTCGCGGCGGGCGTGCTGGTGCCGACGATGTGGTTCAACCTGCGCGACCTGCGCGCGGCCGACGCGGCCGGGGCGGAGGCGATGGCGGCGGCCAAGGAGGTGGCGCCCGATCTGCTCTCGTACGACTACCGGACGGTGGAGGCGGACCTGGCGCGGGCCGGCACGCACACGACCGGCGAGCTGACCAAGCACTACAAGGAGCTCACCACGTCCCTGGTGTCCAGGGCCAAGGCGCAGAAGATCGTGCAGACCGTGACCGTGGCGGGTGCCGGGGTCGAGCGGGCCGAGCCCGACCGGGTAGAGGTTCTGCTCTTCGTGAACACGGGTACGGTCAAGGAGGACGCGGGCAAGACCGGGCTTGAGCAACAGTTCACCCAGAACCGCGCCAGGTTCGTCATGGTCCGGCAAGATTCGCGCTGGCTGGTGGCCGACATGTCGACCCTCCTCGGTACCGCTTGACCCCTCAGCGCGCCGCTTCCTTCAATTGTTACCAAAAAAAGGGTTTAGCGAAGCCTTGGGAACGGGTACCTCAGTCACTGCTACACCGGTTGTCGGCATCGGTTCGACCCCCGGTGTGACGGAGCGTTAACCGCCCCCGTTCGCGGGTATCGTCTTGGGCCTGGCGGTAGGCGACCTGTCACACAGGGGAGAAAACCCAGCGTCCGGCCCCCTAGTCGGCTAAAAGTCGGGGTTGTGGGCTTGACGTTTCCGCCTGAACGGGCGATGCTGCGACCAACGTGGAGCATGCAGCGAGAGCGAAGTGGACAGGCGTGTGCCGTTCGGCTACACTGCCCCTTTGCGCTGCCCTTTGACGACCCGCTCCGCTTGCTCACGTTGCGAGGTTGTCTGGCGTGCGTGTAGTCAGTCCGCCGCGAGCCCTCGGAAGGACATCTGTTGGCAGCCTCGCGCAACGCCTCCGCCGTACCCGCTGGTCCCCGTCGCGTCTCTTTCGCGCGCATCCAGGAGCCCCTCGAAGTTCCTGACCTTCTGGCCCTGCAGACCGAGTCTTTCGACTGGCTGCTCGG